>JBLMYA010000118.1:0-8035 GCA_050258035.1 Verrucomicrobiota bacterium | reverse complement strand
GAATGGATCACCGTCTCGCCTCGCTGAGCGTCGCGCTGCCCGACTGCCATGCCGAGCGCGTTCGAGGTCAGCGCCGCGCGGGATCATGCGATTTCGCAGAACCCTCCTAGCCGCCCGACGGCCTGTTCTCCAGAAGTGGCGCACGCACTCGCGCGGCCGCCGACAAGCAGTAAAAGCCTTGCAATTAGCAGGCACTTCGCCGAACGCGCACGCGCGTTCCTAAACCGCGTGCGCTGGTTCGATTCCGGCCGGGGGCATTCCGCCTACCGGAGCGGAGTCGCGAGAGAGTCGCCGCAAGTCGGGACGATCGGCTGGTCGCCTAGGTTCTACCGCCTCGTACCACCTCCAGCCCTTTCGGCGCCTATCGACTGGGGCTCTGCAGGGGCTCAAATCGGATCAGCTGAGCAGCAGCCGCGCACTGCGCACTCCGGCCGGCCAGGGTCAGGCCGGGATCTCCGCCGGAATGTCGGTTTGGACTGCGTCGAGCCGTTCCAGCCACGGCTTTGCTTCGAGCCTCTCGAAGGTTTCGCGCGCCTGCGCGAGGAGCGGTTCTGCGTCGCCGGCTCGTCCTTGGCTGGTGAGCCACTCGGCGTGCTCGAGTTGGGTGACCGCGTGGTGGAAGGCGAGGTCGAGCTCGGCGAAGAGGGTCTCGGCGGCTCGGTAGTTGTCGTCGACATGGTCGTGGTCGCCGCGTCGGGCGTCGAGACGTGCGTGGAAGCGGGCCCGGTGCCCTTCGAGGGAGGAGGTGAGCTGGCCGGGTTGAAGGTTGTCGATGCTCGCGAGTAGCTCGTCGGCCCTGGTGAGGTCGTCGAGGTCGAGGGCGGCTTCGAGGGCCTCGACCAGACAGCCTTTCATCGGGGTGCTCGTGATGGCGACGCTCCGGTGGCTGAGGCCGCGGTCGGCGGCCGCGAGCGCATCCGCAGGTCGGTTCCGGGCGCGGAGCAGTCGGGCCTCGGCGGCCGCAAAGCCGGCTGCCAACTCGTGTTGTTGAGCGTCACGTGCCCATTCGTGCTCGGCGAGGAGCGCCTGGGCGGCGTCGGGCTTGCCTTGCTCGCAGAGGACGGGTGCGGCGGCGACGAGTTCGGCGCGCGCAAAGCGGCTGGCATGCATCTGGTCTGCCTCGGCGGTGCGGGCGATCGCCTCTTGCCAGCGGCCGAGCTCGACGAGCAGTCTGATCGCACCGAGCCGCATCTGGACGAGCCGTTCCCGGTCGCCGCGCTGGAGAGCCTGCGCCTCCATTTCGGCGGCCAGCGCGAGTCCGTCCCGATGCTGGTCGGAGTCCTGGAGTAGGACAGTGAGGTTGTTCGCCGCCCTCAGCCAAGCGGTGTGGAACTCGCGGGCGCGGGCGCGCGCGAGCGCACCTTCGAGCAGCAACTGCGCCTCGATGTGACGTCCCTCGTAGATGAGCACGATCGACTTGCTGTTCAGCGCTTGGATGAGCACCTCCTCGAGCGCGAGCGTCTCGGCGAGGCGAAGCGCCTGTTCGAGCGCGGCCGCAGCCGGCTCACGCTCGCCGCGCAGCGCATGCATGAGACCGAGAGAGGCGAGGGTGGCGGCGAGCTCGGCGCTCGGGCCGACCTCCTCGAGTGCGGGGAGCGCGGCCCCAAGGCGACGGATCGCCTCCACGAGGTGTCCTTCGGCGGCGTCGACGTCGGCGAGGGAGATGCCCGCCCGGGCAGCCGCCTGGGTATCGCCCTCGTGCTGGTAGAGCCCGATCGCCCGCTCCAGCCGCTCCCGGGCGCCGAGGGTATTGCCGGCGACGAAAGCGAGCACTCCCGACCGCTCGAGCAGCTCGGCCTGCAGCCGGGGCTCCTCGGCTGCGAGGGCAGCCGCCTGGTCGAGGTAGCGCTGCCCTTCCTCAGGGGCTGCAAGGGCGGCTGCCCGCTCGCCCGCCTGCGCCAACGCGGTTCGAGCGCGGAGGCGAATCTCGGGAGCGTCCGGATCGTCGGGGACGGCGTCGGCGGCGGCAAGCAGGTGAGAGGCGATCACCTCTGGTGCGTCCTGCTCCACTCCCGAAACGCCTTGCTCCAGCGCGATCACTGCGGCGAGGTGACGGGCCTTGCGGTCCCTGCGCGCGAGCGTCTCGTAAGCAACCTGGCGCAACAACTCCTGCAGGAAGGCGTACTGTCCCCGCTCCGGCATCCGCGGATCAGCCTGCAGCGAGAAGACCTCCTTGCGGACGAGCGCGTTCAGCAGCCTGTCCAGCTCTGCCTCAGGCAGGTCGTTCAGCGCCGCCAGTACCTGCTTGCTGAAGCTCTTGCCGAGTACACACGCGTCCTGTACCAGCCGTCGCTCCTCTGCTGGAAGCCCGTCCAGTCGGGCGGCGACCAGCGCATGTAGGGTCTCCGGCACCTCCAACGCGGCGATCTCGCCGGTCGGCCGGTAGACCGGGCCCTCCTGGGCGAGCAGGCCGCGATCGAGCAGCATCCGCACCGTCTCGACGGCATACAGGGGCACCCCCTGAGCCCGCGCGAGAATCTGCCCCTTCAGCTCCTCCGGCAGGCCGGGCACATACCCATCCAGGAGTTGCATCATCTCGGCATCGGAGAGCGGCTCCAGCGCCAACGTCGCTGCGTTCCGCACCGCGCGGCCGAACTCAGGCTGTCGTTCCGCCAGCTCCGGACGAGAGAGCGCCAGCACATACAGCCGCTGCGAGGCCGACCACTCGAGCAGGTACTCGACGAACGCAAGTAGCGCCTCGTCCGCCCACTGCAAGTCCTCGAACACGAGTACCACCGGGCTCTCGTCCGCCAGCCGTTCGAAGAACAACCGCCAGGCCGCAAACAAATCCTGTCGATCCGAGTCGACCCGCTCCTCCAACCCGAGCAGGTTCGCCAGACGTGGTCCTATCCAGGCTCGTTCCTCCGCATCGGTCACGTGCTCGGCCAGGCAGGCGGTCAACTTTTCCCGAGCACTCGCCTGCTCCTCTCCCTCCACGATCTGCGCCCGCGTCCGCACCATCTCCGCCAACGCCCAGTACGCCACCCCCTCCCCATAGGCAAGACAGCGGCCACGATGCCACCATGCCGTCTCCGCCAGGCCGTCCAAGTACTTGAAGAACTCCCACGACAGGCGCGACTTGCCGATCCCGGCGATCCCGATCACCTGCACCAGCTGCGCCCGCGACTGCTCCGCCGAGGCATGGAACAGCTCCTTCACCAGTCGCAGCTCCCGCTGGCGGCCGACAAACGGCGCCTCCAACCCCTCCGAACGCAACGCGCCGCCACGGGCCGCGGTAACCCGCACTGCCCGCCACAACATCATCGGCTCGGTCTTCCCCTTCAGCATGTGCTCGCCGGCCGGCTCGAACGCGATCGCCTGCTCCGACGCCCTCCGGGTCGCCTCTCCGACCAACACCGTCCCCGGCTCCGCCGCCGCCTGGATCCGCGCCGCCGTATTCACCAGATCGCCGGCAACCATCCCCTCGCCGACCGCCGCCAGGTTCACCGCAGCCTCGCCGGTAAGCACGCCGGCCCGCGCACGCAGCTCCGGAGCACCGACCTCGTCCCCCAGCGCCGACACCGCGGCCACCAGGTCGAGCGCCGTCCGCACGGCCCGCTCCGCATCGTCCTCCTGCGCAACCGGCGTCCCCCAGACCGCCATCACCGCATCGCCAATGAACTTCTCCACCGTACCGCCGTACAGCTCCACCAGCCGCCGGCAGGAATCGAAGTAGCGCGACAGGAGCTCTCGTACCTCCTCCGCATCCCGCACCTCCGACAACGACGTGAAACCAACCAAATCGGCAAACAAGACCGACACCAATCGCCGCTCCGCCACGGGCGCCTCGGCGGGTGGGCCAGAAGGAACAGCAGATGTCGCGACGCTCGCGCGGAGAGGCGCGCCACAATCGCCACAGAACCTCTCTCCCGGCCGTCGCGAGCTTCCACACGAGGGACAGACCGCAGCAAGGCCGCTCCCGCACTGGCTGCAGAACCTCTGCCCGGCAGGATTCTCCTCGCCGCAGTTCGCGCACACAGCCACGACCTAAGCCTAGAACCACCGCATCGCCGCACCAAGTACCGACCGACTGGAAGAAGCCGATACCGGCGTCGTCAATTACCACCCCCTGCCAGCCGATCAAGCCGCTGCCGCCGCGACCCCCGCTAGGCGACCGCCTCCCGCGGCCGCAGCAGGGTCTCTATTCGGCGAGCGCCCGCCTCGCCTCGTCGAGGGTGCCCTGGTCCAGCCTGTCAGGGGCTTCCGGCTGGGGGCATCTACAAGACCGCTGCAACCGAGGCGATTTCGGCCTCGGGCGATGAGTACGGAGCGCGGAGAGGCGCCGATGAGCGTGCCGGAGCCGGCAACGGTTCCATGCGCTGACGAGCCACTGCGATACGACCAGGACCAAAAAGGCGACGAGAGCGGCGCGCGCTATGCCAAGGGGCGAGAGCGCCGCGCCCCGCGACCACGGCCGCAGCGAACGGCCCGAGAGTCGGCAGACAGCGACCACGGGCGCGCACAAGCATGGTTCGAGGCTGATCGATCGGTCGGTCGTGGAAGGAGTAGAGCCGGCGGGTCGAGTTGCGCCGCCGAGAAGGCGTCCGTCTCCCGCGCGCTAAAACCAGTGTTGCCGCTTGAAGTAGGTGAGGAGCAGCGCCACGGCGATCGCTTCGAAGCCGATGCCGTAGACGAGGAAGGCTTCCCACCCGGCGATGTGGCGAACGAGGAAGCCGAAGTTCTGGCCGAAGAAGCCTGTCACCCAGGCGAGTGGCAGGAAGATCGTGGCGATGATCGTCAGCTGTTTCATGACGATGTTCATCCGGTTCGACACCGTGGACAGGTAGACGTCCATCGAGCTCGTCAGAAGGTCCCGGTAGGTGTCGATCATGTCGCTGATTCGGATCAGGTGGTCGTACACGTCGCGGAAGTAGCGTTCGTCGTCCTCCTCCATTCCGGGCAGGTCGGCGACGCCGCCCATCAGACTGGCGAAGAGGTCGCGTTCGGGGCCGATCGCCCTGCGCAGGCCGACCAGCAGCCGCTTGAGCCCGAAGATCTCCTGCAGTTGCTCGTCGGTCGCCCGCAGGAAGATGTCGTCCTCCAGCGTGTCGATGCGGTCGTCGAAGTCGGCGAGGATCGGAAAGAAGCTGTCCACCAGCCCGTTCACGATCCGGTACAGCAGGAGCGCCGGCCGCTCGATCGGCTTCGCCCGTTTCGAGTACCGCTCCCGGATCTCGAGGAAGGCCGGGCAGTCGTCACGGTGGATGGTGACGAGGTAGTTCGCCGAGTAGAAGCAATGCACCTCGACGAGACGGTCTTCGTCGGGTACGGCGCCGTAGACGACGAGGAAGACGGAGTCCTCGTACTGGTCGAGCTTGGCCCGCTGGCCGAAGTGCTCGGAGTCCTCGAGTGCCAGCGGGTGGAACTTGAAGACGTCGCGCAGGACGTCGAAGTCGTCGGGATCGGGGCGGTGGATGTCGAGCCAGAAGAAACGGCCCTCGGCGAGCAGCTTCTCGACCGTCCCGCGGCGGAAGTGGCTCTGTGAAGCATCCTCTCCGACGATCACATGACGTGGGTCTCCGGTGGGAGTATCCGGAACATCGCTCACGCGAGCGGATTCGGCCGGGGCCGGAGAAACCCTGCCTGTCGTCTGGGTCTGAACCGATGCCGCTCACGCGGTCCGCCAAGCGGCTCATGGCGGCCGGACCGATCACTGCCCACGCCTGCATCCCTCTCGGATGCCTGGCTGCCCGAATGGTGCTCCGCGCCACTGATTCAGTCCGCTTCTCGCTTCAGCAGGCCTTCTGTCGGGGCGCCCGGATCGAAAAGTCTGCGTCGATCTCGGCCCTCACGGATCGAGCAGTCCATGCGGAGGTAGAGTCACTCGATCCCAACATCCGATCAAGCGGAAGGAGCGCGACGTGGCCGGGAAGAAGCGTCCGAAGTCGCTCGCCCAGACCGAGAAGAAGGCACCGGCGAAGGCGAAACGGCCGAAAAAGACCTCGCGCGGCAAGTAGGCCGCGTCCGATGCGTCTCTGCGTGGCCGGACAGGTAGTCCAGCCGGCTGTGCACTGGGCAATCTGCGGCGGTTCAGACGGGACGCGGTTTGAGCTCGCCGGGCCGACGCCGCCTGCGCACCACAAACAGCAACGAGTGCGCGCAAGTCCACCTCCTGGACGCTCGTGATCGTGTCTCTCCATGTTGCGACGGGTGCGGCGGTGGGCGCGCTCGCTGGCTCGCGGCTTGCCGCCCTGGCAGTGGGTCCGCCACTCCATCTCGCCTGTGATCGCGTGCCCCACGAGGACATCGTCAGCCGTCGCTTCGAAATCCGGAGCGGCCTGTTTGCTCTTGCGCTGCTCGCGCTCTCGCGTGGCCCGCTCGACCCAGCCACGCTGGGCGCCGCCGCGGCCTCCGCACCCGATCTCGAGCACGTCTTTTCGCCGTTGCGTCCGCGCGGCCGCAAGCTCTTTCACGGCGGGCGTGGCTGGCATCGCTCCGGGGGCATCCGTGCGGATGTTCAACTTGTCCTGGCGGGCGCGATCATCGGTCTGCTGGTGAAACCACCCCGCTGGTGGAACCAGGCATGGCCGCAAGGCGACCCGCCGGTCTTCGAGACGCCTTTCTCAAAAGGCTTGGCGTGACGCCCGCGGTCGCACTTCATCCACGGGGCACGACTGCCCTTCGGAGTAACTGAGGGGAGTCTATGGTGCCCTCAATCTCTCAGCGACTCGGGCCTGGCTCGTAACTGCCGCTCGCTGACTCGTCCGGGCGCCGACGCACCTCGTCCCAGTGCCCGAGGAGCGCGGTTACGTCGAGTCGTTCCGCGGCATCGAGCGCCCTCGTCGCTCGCTTCGATGTCTTCCGGCCGAAGACGCCGCCCAACACCCACTTCCGGGTGAGCCGAAGGAGGCGCAGCCTCTCGTCGGCCAGGTGAAGAGTGCGTTTCGGATCGAGGTAGAGATCGATCGCCAGCTTCTTGACGAGTGCCGGTTCGCTGGGCGCGCCAGTGGCCTGCTCGAGCCGGTAAGCCACGAACGAAGCGAGCACTTGCAGCTCCCGCACACCCGTGCGAACGGCGACCCCGATCGAGACGGCACTCGAGGCAACCATCACCCACGGCACCCTCGTCAGGCGTGCGCCGCGAGCCAGTCTGCGGACGACGGGCACGGCGAGCACGACGACCCGTTGGATGTCGCCCGCAAGCGCCTCCACGTCCGCTTCGCCCGCGAGCAGCCGCTTGCCGTCGGCGGCCGAGGTAATGCGCTCGTCGGTGAGCAGCACGCGGTCAATCGCCTTGTCGGCAAGCCTGCCGACGGTCTCAACGAGCGCCCCGCCCGCATTTCGGGCATTGGCGCCCGCGCTCTTCCCCGCTGACGAGGCTCGGTCACGCAACGAGCGTGGCGGCGTGCTCATCGGTCGATCTCCTCGTTCGAGTACCCAGCGACAACTTGAGCGGGAAGGTCCCCAGCGGCGTAATCATTCCCTGGCGCTCGGCCTCTCTCAGCGCCAAGGCTAGAGCTGCTGATCCCCCCCTTCTATTCCCGTCCGGTTTCAAAGCCACTGTCCTTCGTCTCCTGGCCTGGAGCTATCGCATCGTCGGAGCCAACGCTCTTGGGCGGCGCTTCGCCCTAAGCGACCCAAGCATGGAGTAAAGCGCAGCCGAGAGTGGGGTAACCGCTCTGCCGCAGTCCTCAGATTGTCCCTGTGTGCACGGATTTCCGAGTTTCGCCAGACCCTCCTGACAGGATGGAGCCGTAGCCCGCCGGGGCGCGGCGTCCGGTTGCTGGCGGAGAGTGGTCGGCCGGCCGGTAGACCGCGAGACTGCCGACCCCGTGTCCGATCGGCAGGCTCTTGACCTTCCGCGAAGCTGGGCGGCCCCGGCCCCGCCCGGGCCGCGCGCCCCAACGGCTAAGCTCATCCCTCGTGCCTGCTCCTCCGGAGATCCTGCGCAAGGTCGGGTTGTTCGAGAGCTTGTCCGACCGTGACATCAATCGGCTGGCGGAAGAGTTGAAGGAGCGGAACTTCTCCGCGGAGGAAGTGATCCTCACCGAAGGCGAGAGCGGCGTCGGCTTCTTCGTGGTCGGCGAGGGAACCG
>JBLMYA010000117.1:0-42591 GCA_050258035.1 Verrucomicrobiota bacterium | reverse complement strand
GTCCATCTCCGCCTCCTGCACGTCGCGCGGCACGTCGACGAGGACGGGCCCGCAGCGGCCGGTGCGGGCGACGTGGAACGCCGCCTTCATCGTGCGCGGGATCTCCTCGACCTCCCGGACGAGCCAGGAGTGCTTGACGATCGGCATCGTGATGCCGGTGATGTCGCACTCCTGGAAGGCGTCCGTCCCGATCAGGTTCGAGCGCACCTGCCCCGTGATGCAGACCATCGGCGTCGAGTCCATCCACGCGTCGGCGATCGGGGTGACGAGGTTCGTCGCGCCGGGACCGGAGGTCGCCATTGCGACGCCGACACGCCCGGAGGCGCGCGCGTAGCCCTCGGCCATGTGGCCGGCGCCCTGCTCGTGGCGGGCGAGCACGTGCCGCACCGTCGTTCCGCGGGCGATTGCGTCGTACACCGGCAGGATCGCCCCGCCGGGGATGCCGAAGGCGACCTCGACGCCCTCGGCCTCGAGCGAGCGGAGGACGGCGTCTGCCCCGTTCACGCTGCGAACTCCACGTCCGTGCGTGTGGTCGGCATCAGCTCCAGCACCGCGTCCATGAAGTCGCGGGTCGTGGCCGCGGGGCCGCGCCCCGCGAGGTCGGCAGTGCGCACGCCGGATGCCAGCGCGGTCGAGACCGCGCGCTCCAGCGTGCGGCCGGCGGCGTGTTGCCCGAGCCCTTCGGAGAGCATCAGAGACGCGGCGAGGAGCATGCCGCTCGGGTTCGCCACGCCCTGGCCGGCGATGTCCGGGGCGGACCCGTGCGTCGGGCCGAAGACCCCAGGCCCGGTCCGGGACAGACGCCCCGAGGCGACGATGCGCGATCCGTTCCGGCTGGTGGCGGCCTGGTCGGAGACGAGCTCGGCGTAAGCCCTCTGCGTGACGACGACGCAGAAGCCGTCCGGCGCGTTCATCAGCCGCGGCAGTGCCTCGTTCAGGGAGAGCCGCTCGACCTCCACGCCGGGATGGCGGTCGGCCTCCCACGAGACGAAGGTGCTCCAGGTCGGCCCGTCGCCGACCGCGGCGACCTTCGCCTTGCGCGAGCGGGCGAGGTCGAAGGCACGCCGGACGACGAACGGCTCCATCTGGTCGTCCAGCGGGCTGACGACGGCGATGTCGCCGTCCGGGAGGCGCACCCGCTGGACGCGCCAGCTGAGGTCGAGCTCCGTCTTGATGCCCTCGAGTGCCGGCTCCCTCGTCAGCGCGACGAGAACGGCGTCCGACCGGAGGCAGGCGGCACGGGTCTCCGCCGGCAGGGGGTGTCCGTAGCGGCTGACCGCCTCGCCGGCGAACGGCACGTGGACCTCCTCGACCCGGAACCGGTGCAGGTGCCCCGCCTCGGCGAGCGCGCGGCTGGCTTCCGCCATGAGCTCCGGGCCGATGCCGTCCCCGCTCAGGCAGGCGACCGTGAGCGTCTTCTGCGCTCTCATTGCACCGGCACCTCCTCGAAGACGTCGTAGAGGGTGACCGCCTTGCGCTCGTCGGCGAGCCTCTTGAACCGCGCGAACGCCGCACGGAGCTCGTCCGCGGGCAGATCGATCCCGGCGTCGGCGCACGCGCGTGCAAACGCGTGCCGGCCGGAGTGCTTCCCGAGCGGCAGCGTCATCGTCAGCCCCAGCTCCTCGGGATCCATGATCTGGTAGGTGGCGGCGTCCTTGAGCATCCCGTCCTGGTGGATCCCGGCCTCGTGGGCGAAGGCGTTCGCGCCGACGATCGCCTTGTTCCGCTGCACGGCGTAGCCGGTGAGCCGGGAGACCAGCGCCGACGCCGAACCGATCTCGCCGACGTTCACGGCGGTCTCGGCGCGGAGCTCGTCGGCCCGGACGCGGAGCGCCATGACGACCTCTTCGAGAGCCGCGTTGCCCGCGCGTTCGCCGATGCCGTTCACCGTGCACTCGACCTGGGTGGCGCCGGCGCGGATGCCGGAGAGCGTGTTCGCGACCGCGAGGCCGAGGTCGTTGTGGCAGTGGACGGAGAGGACGACCTCGCGAAGCTCGGGGCAGAGCTCCTGCATGCGTCGGAGAAAGGCTTCGTGCTCGTCGGGTAGGCAGTAGCCGACCGTGTCCGGGAGGTTGACGGTGGTGGCGCCGGCCGCCACCGCCTCGCGGCAGACCTCGGCGAGGAACGCCGGATCCGACCGGGTGGCGTCCTCGGCCGAGAACTCCACCTCGTCCGCGAGAGAGGTCGCCGTCCGCACGCTCGTCCGGACGCGCTCGACCACCTCGGCGGGCTCGAGCTGGAGCTTGCGCGCCATGTGCAGCGCGCTCGTCGCGACGAACACGTGGATCCTCGAGCGCCGTGCTCCGGCCACGGCCTCGCCGGCTGCCTCGACGTCGTCGGGGTCCGTCCTCGCGAGCGCGGCGACGGTGGCGCCGCCCACGGCCTGGGCGACCGCGCGCACGCCCTCGAAGTCACCCGGCGACGAGATCGGGAATCCGGCCTCGATCACGTCCACGCCGAGCCGCTCGAGCTGCGCGGCGATCTCCGCCTTCTCGTCAGGCTGGAGCGCGATGCCCGGCGACTGCTCGCCGTCGCGAAGGGTGGTGTCGAAGATCGTGATCCTGCGGTTGGACAACGGTGTTCCTCCTCGTCTCGTCCGGTCCGGGGACGTACCGGTGGTGTGGAGCGGTCGGTGTGTGCGCTACGAGGCGCGTGGTCGCGTACTCCCCCTAGAGGGGGAGAATCGAGACGACGAGAAGGAGAATCCGGCCGCGCGCAGCCTCCGAGAGGCGGGCTGCTGAACGGGTGTCGTACGCGGCGGTCATCGTGTCGGGTCCCCTAGGTTGCCGGTGTCGTTCGGCTCTGTCAAGTGATCGGCAATTTCGCGATCCGCCTTGACCTCTCGGACGACGTTCCCTACTCTGCTCGCACATGGCTTCTGCCGCGCACCGGCACTTTTCGATTCTCTTTCTCGGTGCGCGCAAGCCTGCGTGCTAGTCGGCGTCCCGTCCCTCCCGCCACCGCCGGCTAGCTAGCACTCCAGAGGCGGATCCTCCTTCAACCAATCGAGGTGCGCCGTATGCGACCTCCGTTCGGCCCAACCCAGGAGCGTGACGCCTGCGGGATCGGCTTCGTCGCCGACTCCACCGGCCGTCCCTCGCGCGAGATCGTCGACGCTCTGCTCGAGGGGCTGCACAACGTGCGCCACCGGGGGGCGACCGCCGCCGACCGCAAGACGGGGGACGGCGCGGGTGTCCTCCTGCCGCTTCCGGAGGGGAAGCCGGGGATGGCAATGGTCTTCCTCCGTGACGATGCGGCTCGCGGGGCGATCGAGGAGGCGTGCCGGACCGAGGGGATCGAGCCGCTCGGCTGGCGGGAGGTGCCGGTCGACACGTCGGCCCTCGGTGAGAGCGCGCTCGCGACGATGCCTCGGATCGAGCAGCTCCTGCTCGGGGGCGAGGGGGATGAGCGGCGCGCGTACCGGGCCCGCCGCCGCGCCGAGCGGACACCCGGTGCGTACGTCGCCTCGCTGTCGTTCCGCACGGTCACCTACAAGGCGCTCTGCGCCGCCGAGGAGCTGGCCCGCTTCTACCCGGACCTGCGCGACCCGTCGCTCGCGGTGCCGTTCGGGATCTTCCACCAGCGCTTCTCGACCAACACCGAGCCGTCGTGGGAGCGCGCGCAGCCGTTCCGCCTGCTCTGCCACAACGGCGAGATCAACGCGATCCAGGGGAACGTCAACTGGATGCGCGCGCGCGAGGGGAACTTCGGCTCCGAGGACGACGAGCTGCTCCATCCCGTCGTCGACGAGTCGGGCTCCGACTCGGCGATGCTCGACAACGCGCTCGAGCTCCTCGTCCGCCACGGGCGTGACGTCCGCCATGCGCTGACGATGCTCGTCCCCGAGGCGTGGGAGGCGAACCCGGAGCTCGATCCGCAGCTGCGCGACTACTACCGCTACCACTCCCTCCTCGTCGAGCCGTGGGACGGCCCTGCCGGGCTCGTCTTCACCGACGGCCGGGTCGTCGGCGCCACCCTCGACCGCAACGGATTGCGCCCACTGCGCTATGCGGTCTGCGCCGACGGCCTGGTCGTGTGCAGCTCGGAGGCCGGCGCGGTCGACCTCTCCGGCCGAGGAGCGGTTCGCCGCGGGCGTCTCGGCCCCGGCCAGATGATCGCCGTCGACCCGGAGCGCGGCTTCGAGGAGAACGATGCCGTCAAGGAACGCCTCGCCGCGCGACAGCCGTACGGCCGCTGGCTCGCGGACGGCCTGCGCGTGGGGTCGAACGGAACGCCGGTCGAGCCCCCCGAAGGCGACCTCACCCGCAGGCAGGCCGCGTTCGGCTACACGCGGGAGGACATGAACGTCATCCTCAGACCGGTCGCAGGCCGGGGGCACGAGCCGACCTCGTCGATGGGCGACGACACGGCGCTGCCGCTGCTCGCCGGTCGTGCCCGCCCCGTCTACGCCTACTTCCGCCAGCGCTTCGCGCAGGTGACGAACCCCCCGATCGACCACCTGCGCGAACGGCACACGTTCTCCCTCCGCTGCATCCTCGGCGGCCGGGCCCCTCTCCTGAGGGAGGGGCCCGAGACCGCTCGCGGAATGGAGCTCGAGAGCTTCTTCATCTATCCGGACTTCATCGACGACCGCCTCAACCGGCTGGACGCGACGTTCGAGTCCGACCTCGAGGGCGCCTGCCGGCGCCTGGCCGACGATGCCGAGACCTTCGTCCGCTCGGGCCGGACTGCGCTGCTCGTGTCGGACACGGCACCGGGGCGTGCGCCGATCCCGATGCTCCTCGCCGTCGGCGCCGTCCACCACCGGCTGGTCGCGCGCGGCCTGCGCTCGCTGGCGACGATCGTGGTCGAGACCGACGAGGCGCGCGAGGCGCACCACTTCGCCTGTCTGATCGGCTACGGCGCCGAGACGGTCTGCCCCCGGCTTGCGCTCGAGACGGTCGCGGCGCTGGCGGCGGCGGACAAGGTCGGCGGCGACCGGCCCTCGCCGACGGAGGCCCAGGAGCGCTTCCGGAAGGCGATCGAGGACGGAGTGCTGAAGATCATGTCCAAGATGGGCATCGCCGACGTGGCCGCGTACTGCGGCGCGCAGGTGTTCGACGTGCTCGGCCTCTCGCAGGAGGTCGTCGACCTCTGCTTCGCCGGCACGCCCTCGCCGGTCGGGGGCATCGGGTTCGCGGAGCTCGAGCGGGAGGCGCTCGCCCGCTTCGACTCCACCCGTCTCGAGAACCCCGGCTACGTCAAGTTCCGCAAGGGCGGGGAGCCGCACGAGACCGACGCCGACGTCGTCGACGCCGCGCACGCGCTCCGCCTCGCCGTGCGCAAGGACCGGCAGGACGCCTACGACCGTTTTGCGTCGCTCGTCGACGGCCGTCCGCCGATGGAGCTGCGCGACCTGCTGGAGCTCGCCCCGGCCGAGCAGGTCCCACTCGACGAGGTCGAGCCCGCGGAGTCGATCGTCCGCCGCTTCTCCGCCGGCGGGATGTCGCACGGGGCGCTCTCGGCAGAGGCGCACCAGACGATCGCGGCCGCGTTCAACCGTCTCCACGCGCGCTCGAACTGCGGCGAGGGCGGGGAGGACCCCGACCGCTTCCGCACCGAGCGGAACTCGAGGATCAAGCAGGTCGCCTCCGGTCGCTTCGGGGTCACGCCCGAGTACGCCGCGTTTGCCGACGAGCTCCAGATCAAGATCGCGCAGGGGTCGAAGCCGGGCGAGGGCGGCCAGCTACCGGGCCACAAGGTCTCCGTCGAGATCGCCCGCCTCCGGCACACCACCCCGGGCGTGGCGCTGATCTCGCCGCCGCCGCACCACGACATCTACTCGATCGAGGATCTCGCCCAGCTGATCTTCGACCTGCGCCAGGTGAACCCCGACGCAGCCATCTCGGTGAAGCTCGTCGCCGAGACGGGTGTCGGGCTCGTCGCGAGCGGCGTGGTCAAGGCCCTCTCCGACGTCGTCCACATCGCGGGCGCAGACGGGGGAACCGGTGCGAGCCCGCTCTCGTCGATCAAGAACGCCGGCCTGCCGTGGGAGCTCGGCCTTGCCGAGACGCAGCGCTCGCTGGTGACGAACGGTCTGCGGGAACGCGTGCGGCTCCGAGCCGACGGCGGTGTGAAGACCGGGCGCGGCGTCGTCGTCGCGGCGCTGCTCGGCGCCGACGAGCTCAGCTTCGGCACGGCGCTCCTGCTCGCCGAGGGGTGCTTGATGGTGCGCTCGTGCCACCTCGACACGTGCCCCGTCGGAATCGCCACCCAGCGGCCGGAGCTGCGTGCGAAATATGCGGCGACGCCCGAGCAGGTCGAGGCGTACCTGCTGTTCGTGGCCGAGGACGCACGACGGCTGCTGGCGTCCCTCGGGCTGCGCTCGTTCGAGGCGGCGGTCGGTCGGACCGACCTGCTGCGCCGGCGCGTGACCGACGATCCCCGCGCGGAGGCGCTCGACCTCACGCCGCTGCTCGATGCCCCGCACGGCCGGTATGCGGGCGAGCCGATGCCGGTGGCGGGTGGAGGCGGTTTGGGCGAGCGGCTCGCAGCCGACGCCGAGCCCGCCCTCGAGGGGCCGGCGCTCGTCGAGCCGACGTATCCGATCTCGACCCGGGACCGGGCGGTGGGCGCCCGGCTGGGCGGCATCATCGGCCGGCGCTTCGGCTCGCAGCCGCCGCCGGGTCGCGTGCGCGCCCGCTTCGAGGGCTCGGCCGGCCAGAGCTTCGGTGCCTTCCTGGCCGCAGGCGTGGAGCTCGGCCTCGTCGGCGAGGCGAACGACTACGTCGGCAAGGGGATGGGTGGCGGCCGGATCGTCATCCGGCCGCCCGACGGCGACGCCGGGAGCCCGGTGCTGGCCGGCAACACGGTGCTCTACGGGGCGACCGGCGGAGAGCTCTACTGCGCGGGCCGCGCCGGCGAGCGCTTCGCCGTCCGCAACTCCGGCGCAGTCGCGGTCGTCGAGGGAATCGGAGCCCACGGCTGCGAGTACATGACCAACGGCACCGTCGTCGTGCTCGGCCCCCTCGGCCGCAACTTCGGGGCCGGGATGAGCGGCGGCGAGGCGTACGTCTACGACCCCGCCGGGGAGCTGCCGCTGCGGCTGAACGACGACCTCGTCGGGCTGGGCCGCGTCTCCGCCGACTCCGAGCTTCGCCGGCTGGTGGAGCGCCACGCCCGCCACACGGGGTCCGAGCTGGCCGCGGCGTTGCTGGGGGTGTGGAACGAGGCGGTAGGGGATTTCTGGCATGTCCGCCCGCGCTCGGACGTCGCGGCGATCGAGGACGAGCACGAGGGCACGGGCGGCCGGGCGGCCGAGGAGGCCGAGGAGGCGACCGCGGGCTGACGCTCGGGCCCGACGTGCCCGCTGCGCGCGGTCGAGCGCCGGGGAGTATGCGCGCCGGGCGAGCTCGCCGCGATCGAGCACGACCGTCCGTCCGAGCCGGGGAGAGGAAGTCGGAGGCGCGTCGGGCCCGCGAGACGGCCCGACGTCCGTCTGTGGACCTCCAGGTGGGTTTGCCTCGGAGCCAGTTGCATAAATGCATCAAGATTGCATACTATGTTTCGGTGGTCGCCACGGCCGTCGTCGGTGCCGCCGGGTTCTCCGGACAGGAGACGCTCGACCGCGTGCTCGCGCATCCCGGGCTCGAGCTCGTCGCTCTCGGCTCCGACTCGCTCGCCGGGGAGCCCGCAGGTGCGCTCGATCCGCGCCTCGCCCGGAACGGGCACGGCGCGGTTCCGCAGTTCGTGCCGAACGCGGAGGCGCTCGCCAGTGGAGCAGAACTGGTCTTCTGCTGCCTCGACGACGAGGCAGCAGCCGAGCTCGAGCCGCCCACCGACGCCGTCGTCGTCGACCTCTCGGGCGCCCATCGGATCGGCAGCGACGGCTGGTGCTACGCGCTCCCGGAGCTCGCACCCCCGACGGGAAAGCTGATCGCGAACCCGGGCTGCTACGCGACCGCGGCGCTGCTCGCGTTGGCCCCGCTGGCGGGGATCGTCGACCCGGAGGGCGTCGTCGTCGACGGCAAGTCCGGCATCTCCGGGGCGGGACGCACGCCGAAGGACCGGTCGCACGCCGCCGCAGTTCTCGACAACGTGACGCCCTATGCGGTCGGCACGCACCGGCACGCGCCGGAGATCGCGCAGCTGCTCGGCTTCCCGGTCGCGTTCGTGCCGCACGTCGTTCCGCTCCGCCGCGGTCTCGTCTGCACGTGCTACGCGAGCGCGTCCGAGGATCCGCGCCCGCTGCTCGAGGCGGCATACGCGACGTCCCACGTCGTCGAGATGGTCGACGGACCTCCCGACATCGCCCGGCTCCAGGGATCCGACGCCGCCGAGGTCGCCGCGTTCGAGGACGCTGCCACCGGCCGCTGGATCGTGATCTGCGCGATCGACAACCTCGGCAAGGGTGCCGCCGGCCAGGCGGTGCAGAACGCGAACCTCGCACTCGGGCTGGAGGAGACCGCGGGGCTCCGCCTTTCGGGGGTCCTCGTCTAGTGCACCGGAAGGGGCACTGATGGCCGTCGCGGTCGAGCGCGAGAACGCCGTCACCGGCGCGATCACCGCGCCGAGAGGCTTTGCCGCCGGTGCCGTTCATGCGGGCATCCGCCGCTCGAAGCTCGACCTCGCCGTCGTCCGCTCGACCGTGCCTGCCGTCGGCGCCGCCATGTGGACGGCGAACCGCGTGCAGGCTGCGCCTGTGCTCGTCTCGAAGGCGCACATGGCGCAGGCGGAGCCGCAGGCGGTCGTGATCAACTCCGGTGTCGCGAACGCGGCGACCGGTGAGCAGGGCAAGCTCGACGCGCTCGCGACTGCCGCCGAAACGGGCTCGCTGCTCGGGCTCGAGCCCGAGCAGGTGCTCGTCCTCTCCACCGGGGTGATCGGGGTCAAGCTGCCGATGCCGAAGCTCCTCGGCGGCCTGGCCGAGCTCGAGCTCTCGGCGGACGGCGGGGGCGAGGCCGCCGAGGCGATCCTCACCACCGACACCTTCGCGAAGGAGGCGGTGGCGGTCCGCGACGGCTTCACCGTCGGGGGCATGGCGAAGGGCGCCGGGATGATCCACCCCTGCCTGGCGACCATGCTCGCGGTCGTCACCACCGACTACCCGCTCGAGCCCGGGGAGGCGCACGGGTTCCTCAAGCGGGCGGTCAACGAGAGCTTCAACCGCATCTCGGTCGACGGCGAGTGCTCGACGAACGACGCCGTGATCCTCCTCGCGAACGGTGCGAGCGGCGTGGAGCGCACCCGGCAGACCGACCGCGAGTTCGCCGCCGCGCTGAGCGAGGTGTGCGCCGCCCTGTCACGGCAGATCGTCGCGGACGGCGAGGGGGCGACGGTGATCCTGGAGATCGAGGTCACCGGTGCGGCGAGCGACGGCGAGGCGAACGCGATCGCGAAGCGGATAGCGACGTCGCCTCTCGTGAAGACCGCTGCCTTCGGCCGCGACCCGAACTGGGGCCGCATCCTGATGGCCGCCGGCTCGGCGTTCGTCTCGGGCGCGTTCGCGCAGGTCGACGTCGACCGGCTGACGTTGAGCATGAACGGGGTCGTCCTCTTCGCCGATGGCGAGCCGACCGGTGCCGACGTCCCGCTCGACGGGCCGGTCTGCACGATCGGCCTCGACCTCGCCCTTGGCCAGTCCGCCGCTTCGTATCTCGCCTCCGATCTGACCTACGACTACGTGAAGATCAACGCGGAGTACACGACGTGATCGTCGTCAAGGTCGGCGGCGCGGTGGTCGGCACCGAGCTCGGTGAGCTCGAGAACGCCGTCGTCGTCCACGGTGGCGGGAAGCAGATCACCGAGGCGATGGCCGCGGCGGGCCTCGGGGTCTCGTGGATCGGCGGCAGGCGCGTGACCGGCGACGCCGCGATCGCGGTCGTGCGCGAGGCGCTGATCCAGGTCAACGGCGAGGTCTGCGAAGCGATCGGCCCACGCGCGGTCGGCCTCGCCGGCGACGAGATCGGGCTGAAGGCGACCCCCGTCCCGGAGCTCGGCCACGTCGGCGCTCCGCTCCCCTCGCGACCGCAGGCGGTCCTCGAAGCGCTCGCGGCCGGGAGGATCCCGGTCGTCGCCCCGCTCGCCGAGGGGCCGTTGAACGTGAACGCCGACGACATGGCGGCGGCGCTCGCCGTCGGCCTCGGCGCCGAGCGGATCCTCTTCCTCACCGACGTCCCCGGCGTTCTCCGCGACGAGCAGGTTCTCGCCGAGGTCGCGGCGCACGAGGTCGAGACCGGCGAGTTCGCAGGCGGCATCCTGCCGAAGCTCCAGGCAGCCGTCGTCGCCGCCCGCGAGGGGGTCCGGGCCGAGATCGGCGAGACGATGGTGGTCGCGTGATGCTCGCCACGCGGAGCAGCGTCATGCCGACCTACGCTCGCGCAGACGTGACGTTCGTCGAGGGCGAGGGCTCCTGGGTGACCGACGCGCACGGCCGCCGCTACCTCGACTTCGCCGCCGGCATTGCCGTCGTCGCGCTCGGCCACCGTCATCCGGGGCCGCTGGCGGCCGCGCAGGCGCAGATCGACCGTCTCTGGCACGTCTCGAACCTGTACTGGACCGCGCCCATGGCCCGGCTCGCCGACCTCCTGTCCGACCGCTTCGGCGGGGCGCAGGCGTTCTTCTGCAACTCCGGCGCCGAGGCGATCGAGGCGGCGATCAAGTACGCGCGCAAGGCCACGGGGAAGCCGGGCATCGTCGCGCTCGAAGGCTCGTTCCACGGCCGGACCACGGGTGCGCTGGCGGCGACGGGGCAACCGGCGAAGCGCGGGAGCTTCGAGCCGCTCCTTCCCGGAGTGACCTTCGCGCACCTGAACGACGTCGCGTCGCTCGAGGCCGCCGTCGGTCCCGACACCGGCCTGATCCTGCTCGAGCCGGTCCAGGGCGAAGGCGGCGTGAATCCGGCCGCGGCCGATTTTCTCGTCGCCGCAGCGGCCCTCGCCGAGGAGCACGGAGCGCTCCTGTGCTTCGACGAGGTGCAGACCGGTGTCGGCCGCACGGGCACGTTCTTCGCCTTCGAGCAGAGCGGCGTGAGGCCGCATCTCGTCACGCTCGCGAAAGGGCTCGCCAATGGACTGCCCATCGGCGCCCTGCTCGCCAACGGCGACGCCTTCGAGCCGGGCGACCACGCGTCCACGTTCGGCGGCAACCCGGTCGTCTGCGCGGCCGCCTGCGCCGTCGTCGAGGCGGTCGACGACGAATTGCTCGCGAACGTCCGTGAGCGGAGCGCGCAGCTCGCGAAGGCGCTGCCCATCCGGGGCGCCGGCCTGCTGCTCGGCCTGGAGACGGACGGTGCCGCGTCCGACGTCGTCGCCGCTTGCCTCGACTCCGGTCTGCTCGTCACCTCGGCCGGCCCGACCACGCTTCGTCTCTCTCCCCCGTTGACCGTCTCCGCCGACGAGGTCGCGCAGGCGGTCTCGATCCTCCAGGAGGTCATTCCGTGACCGCACACCGCCGAGAGCGCCAGGGCGCGATCCTCCGGCTGATCCGCGACCGTCAGATCTCGACCCAGGCCGAGCTGTCGGCCGCGCTCCACGAGGCCGGCTACGAGGCCGTCCAGACGACCGTCTCGCGTGACATCGCCGAGCTCGGCCTCGTGAAGGTGCGCGCCGCGAACGGCAAGCTCGCCTACGCGCCGCCCGGCGCGGCCGACTTCGACCGCCTGCGCGAGCTGGTGGCGGCGTTCCGCCGCTGGGCCCTTTCGATCGAGGCCGGCGACAGCATGGTCGTCGTGTTCACCCCGCGCGGCTTCGCAGCCGCGCTCGCGGACGCTATCGACGACTCGAACCACCCGCACGTGCTCGCCACGGTCTCCGGCGAGAACACCATCCTCGTCGTGCCGGCTGCGGGCATCGCCGCCGCCGACCTGCGCGACGAGCTGAGCAGACATCTTCTGGAAGGAGCGGCATGAGCAAGACCGCGGTCCTCGCCTACTCGGGCGGGCTGGACACCACCTGCATCATCGCCTGGCTGAAGGAGTTCTACGACTACGACGAGGTCGTCGCGGTCCTCTGCGACGTCGGCCAGGAGTTCGACCTGGAGCAGTCCCAGGAGCGCGGCTACGCGGCGGGCGCCGACGACGTCCTCCTGGTCGACCGGCGCGAGGCGTTCGCGAACGATCAGGTGGCGAAGGCGATCCAGACGAACGCGCTCTACGAGGGCAAGTACCCGCTGGTCTCCGCCCTGTCGCGACCGGTGATCGCGCAGTCGGTCGCCGAGCTCGCGCTCGAGCTCGGTGCGGAGGCGGCCGTCCACGGCTGCACCGGCAAGGGCAACGACCAGCTCCGCTTCGAGCTCGCCTTTCGGGCCAACTACCCCGGAGTGCAGGTGATCGCCCCGCTGCGGGACAAGGTCTGGACCCGAGACGAGGAGATCGAATACGCGCTGGCACGCGGCATTCCCGTGACGGTCACGCAGAGCTCGCCCTTCTCGTTCGACGAGAACCTGTTCGGCCGCTCGATCGAGGCCGGCGTCCTCGAGGACCCGTGGGAGGCGCCACCGGAGGAGCCGTACCTGCTCACGTCCGACCCCGACACCGCCCCGGAGCCGGCCGAGATCGTGATCGGGTTCGAGGCCGGGCTGCCCGTCTCCCTCGAAGGCGAGCCGCTGGGGATGACCGAGCTGATCGCGACGCTGAACCGGCAGGCAGGCGCGTACGGCATCGGGCGGATCGACATGATCGAGAACCGCGCGATCGGGATCAAGAGCCGCGAGGTGTACGAGGCGCCGGCGGCGATGACCTTGATCGCCGCGCACCGGGCGCTCGAGGACATCGTCCTGACGAAGGCCGAGCTGAACGCGAAGCGGGGGATCGAGGACACGTGGGCGCGGGCCGTCTACGACGGGCTCTGGTTCTCGCCGTTGCGCGAGGCGCTCGACGCCTTCGTCGCCAAGACGCAGGAGCTCGTCACCGGCGAGGTGCGGGTGCAGCTCAGGCCGGCGACGGCGGTCGTCAACGGCCGGCGCTCGGAGAACGCGCTCTACGCCGAGACGCTCGCGTCGTACGCGACCGGCGAGACGTTTCCGCACGAGGCGGCCGAAGGCTTCATCCGGCTCGCGTCGCTCGAGGCGGAGCTGGCCGCGGCGCGCGCCCGGACGGTGCGGGTGTGACGCTCTGGCAGGGCAGGGTCGAAGGGCGGCTCGCGCCCGAGATCTGGGAGCTCGTCAAGGCCGACGACGCGGAGCTCTTCCCCTACGACTGTGAGGGGACGCGGATCCACGCGCGGCGGCTGGCCGAGGCGGGGATCCTCACGGCCGGAGAGCTCGCCGAGGTCGAGGGGCGCCTGTCCGAGCTCGACGCGTCGATGATCGAGGAGACCGACGAGGACGTGCACTCGGCGATCGAGCGGCTGCTCGGCCCCGTCGGACGCAAGATCCACGCGGGTCGGTCGCGGAACGATCAGGTCGTCACCGCCTTCCGGCTCTGGACCCGCGACGCGTGCGTCGAGGCGAAGGACGGGATCGAGGCGCTCGCCCTCGCCGTCGTCGATCGCGCCGAGGAGAGGGCGGAGACGCTCCTGCCCGGCTACACACATCTCCAGCGGGCGCAGCCGGTCACCCTCGGCCACCACCTCCTCGCCTGGGTCGAGATGCTCGACCGCGACCGCGACCGGTTCGCGCTCGCCGCCGCGCACGCGGAGCCGTCGCCGCTCGGTGCCGGAGCCCTGGCGGGAACGACCTTGCCGCTGCCGGGCGTCCGCAACTCGCTCGATTCGGTCGCCGACCGCGACTTCGCGCTCGACTACCTGTACGCCTGCGCCGGCCTCTTCGTCCACCTGTCCCGCATCGGGGAAGAGCTGGCCCTGTGGGCGACGGCGGAGTTCGGTTTCGTCCGCCTGCCTGACTCGGCCGCGACCGGGTCGTCGATGATGCCGCAGAAGCTCAACCCCGACGTCGCGGAGCTCGCGCGCGGGAAGGCGGGCACGGCGATCGGCCGGCTGACCGGGCTGCTCTCCACCGTCAAGGGACTTCCGCTCGCGTACAACTCGGACCTCGGCGAGGACAAGCCGGCCGCGTTCGCGGCGCGGCGCGACGTGCGCCGGGTGCTGGCGGCGCTGACCGTGCTCGTCCGTGAGCTCCGGTTCGAGGAGGAGCGGATGGACGCGGCCGCCGCGGATCCGGGTCTCCTCGCGACGGACGCGGCGGAGGCGCTCGTCGTGGAGGGCGTCCCGTTCCGCGACGCGCACGAGCAGGTCGCCCGCGCGGTGCGCGAGGGAGCGTTCGACCCGGACTCGACCGCGATCGAGAGCGTCGCGGCACGGCTCGGCGACGTGCGCGCCGCCGTCGCAGAAGCCCGCAGGCGTTTCTCGTAGGGACTCCCCCGAAGGGGACTGTCCCCAACGAGCGCCCTCCTCGGGGGTCAGACCCCTTCGGGGTCAGACCCCAGGGCAATGGCCTCGCCCAGCGTGAACCGGCCGGACCAGAGGGCGCTGCCGACGACGGCGCCCTCGCAGCCCAGGCCGCGCAGCATGCGGAGGTCGTCGAGCGATGTGATCCCGCCGGCGGCGAGCACGGGCAGACCGGCCTCCAGCATCTCCGACAGCAGCGCCGTGTCCGGCCCGCGGAGCGAGCCGTCCCGTCGGATGCTCGTCACGAGGAGACGCTGGACTGCGGCGTCGGCACACCGTCGGGCCAGCTCCGCGGCGGTGACACCGGTCTCGTTCACCCAGCCGTCGGCGGCCACGAGGCCGTCGCGGGCGTCGATCGCGACCACGAGCCGGTCGCCGAAGCGCTTCGCCAGGGTCTCCACGTCCTCCAGGGCCGCCGTTCCGACGATCGCTCGGGCAGCACCGGCGTCGAGTGCGGCCTGGATCGCATCGGCGTCACGGAGGCCGCCGCCGACCTGCACGGGCACGCCCGCGGACGCCACCCGCTCGACCAGTCCCGGGGTCGGGCGGCCCGAGAATGCGCCGTCGAGGTCGACGACGTGGAGGCGGCCCGCCCCCTCCGCGGCGAAGTGCGCCGCAGCCTGCTCGGGATCGCCGCCCTCGATCGTCACCTGTTCGCGCTTGCCTTCACGCAGGCGGACGCAACGTCCTTCGAGGACGTCGATCGCGGGAAGGACCTCGAAAGTTGCCATGGCAGCGTAGTAGCATGCTAACATGATGCTCGATGAGCACGACCGCGGGCGACGCGCGACATGAGCTCGACGAGATCCCCGGCCTCGACGATCTGGCCGCAGCGTTCCTCTGCCTGCGGACCGGGGGCGAGGCGAGGCGCTTCCTCCGCGACCTCTGCACGCTCGGCGAGCTGGAGGCGCTCGCGCACCGCTGGCAGATCGTCCGCCTGCTCGACGAGGGCATCCCGTACCTCGAGATCGCGGAGCGGGTGCACACCAGCACGGCGACGGTCACCCGCGTCGCCCAGTGGCTGCGCCACGGCACCGGCGGGTACCGGCTCGCCCTCGAGCGCACCGTCTAGGGAGACGACCTGAGCGCCGGGTGCGCAGATCGGCTGCTCGTCGCCGTGCCGTCGAAGGGGCGCATGGCGCAGCCTGCCCTCGACCTGCTCGACGCAGCGGGTCTCCGGTTCGAGCTCGGCGAGCGTGCCCTGCACGTGCCGTGCGCCAACGCGCCGGTCGACCTCCTCCTCGTCCGCCCGCACGACATCCCGGAGTACGTTCAGGACGGCGTCGTCCACGTCGGCATCACCGGGGCGAACCTCGTCGCCGAGGCCCGGGCCGACGTCGCGGAACTGGCGGAGCTCGGCTTCGCCCGCTGCACGCTCGAGGCGGCCGTGCCGACGGCCGCCCCGCAGCGGGAGCTTGCCGACCTCACCGGTTTGCGAGTCGCCACCGCGTATCCCGTGTCCACCCGTGCCGTGCTCGAGCAGATCGGCGTCGAGGCGGAGCTGGTCACGATCTCGGGCTCGGTCGAGGCTGCGCCGCGGCTCGGTCTCTCGGACGCCGTCGTCGATCTCGTCTCCACCGGGTCGACGGCCAGCGTCAACGGCCTGCGGCGAATCGGCCGGCTGCTCAGCTCCGAGGCGGTGCTGATCGCCAACCGGCGGGCTCTGGACGACCGCCGGGACCTGGTCGAGCGGCTCGAGCTCATGCTCCGCGGCGTCGTTGCCGCCCGCAGCCGCCGGTACGTGATGCTCAACGCGCCGGAAGAAGACCTGCCGGCGATCCGCGAGCTCCTGCCCGGGATGGGCGCGCCGTCCGTGCTCCCGCTCGCGGAGCCTGGTCAGATCGCCGTGCACGCGGCCGTCGCCGCGGACGACATCTGGGACCTGCTTCCGCCGCTGAAGGCGGCCGGTGCCTCGTCGATACTCGTGATCCCGGTCGAGAGGCTCGTCCCGTGAGAGACGAAGCCGAGTACCAAGACGTCCGCGCCGCCGGCGTTGCGGAGATCGTTGCCGACGTCCGCGAGCGTGGGGACGTGGCGCTTCGGGAATGGTCGGAGCGCCTCGGCGACGGTGTGCCGGGACGGGTGGACCCCCGGGGCGACCTGGACCCGGAGATGCTGCAGGCGCTGCGGTCGCTCGTCACAGCGGTCGAGATCGTCCATGCCGTCCAGCGCCCGACGGACACGGCCGTGGCGCCGCTTCCCGGGCTCGAGGTCACCCGCCGCTGGCTGCCGATCGACTCGGTGGGGATCTACGTGCCCTCGGGGCTGCCCTCGTCGCTCGTGATGACGGCCGTGCCCGCTCGACTCGCCGGCGTGGAACGGATCGCAGTCGCGACGCCGCGGCCGTCGGAGGCGATGCTCGCCACGGCCTACGAGCTCGGGATCGAGGAGCTCTATTCGATGGGCGGCGCACAGGCGATCGCCGCGCTCGCGTACGGCACCGAGACGGTTGCTCCCGTCGCCAAGATCGTCGGGCCCGGAAACCGCTGGGTGACGGAGGCGAAGCTCCTCGTCTCCTCGCGGGTCGCCGTCGACCTCCCCGCAGGCCCGAGCGAGGTGCTGGTGATCGCCGACGAGACCGCCGACCCGGCCGATTGCGCCTCCGACCTGCTCGCCCAGGCGGAACACGGCCCCGACGGCAAGTCGATCCTCCTGACCACGAGTCCCGAGCTGGCGGCAGCCGTCGCCGCCCGTGCGGAGGGCCGCGCGCAGATCGAGCTGCTCGGCTCCCTGGACGAGGCGCTCCGCCGCGCGAACGAGATCGCCCCCGAGCACCTCGAGCTTCTGGTGGGCGACCCCGCTGCGCTCGCAGCCGGAGTGCGGAACGCTGGCGCCGTGTTTCTCGGGACGTCGGCCGTCCTCGGCGACTACGCGGCAGGCTCGAACCACGTCCTCCCGACCGGCGGCCTGGCCCGTGGCGTCGGCGGTCTCGGGCTGGAGGCGTTCCTGAAGCCCGTCCAGTTCGTCAGCGCCACGCCCGAGGCAGTGGTGTCGATGCGCCCGACCGTCGAAGCCTTCGCGACCCTCGAAGCCCTGCCCCTGCACGCCGAGTCCCTGGCGGTCCGAACGTGAGCTTCTGTCCGCGAGACGACCTTGTAACACCGTGTTACATGGGCGCCTCTCCGCATGGTCAGGGCGCGCGGGGAGCTAGTAACACTGTGTTACTTGGGCGGGACCGCGGGCGTCGGCGATGAGCGCCAGGCCCCTGCCGGACTGGTTCGAGCCCTACGTGTGGGCGCCGACCGCTCAGGACATCGCCGCACGCAACGGGATCCCCCTCGCGCAGGTGCTGCGGTTCGACGGGAACGTTCCCCCGCTGCCCGGCGTGCCGCAGGTCCCGCTCGGCGAGAGCTTCGCCAGGCTGAACGAGTACCCGGAAGGCACGTACCGAGAGCTGCGCGAAGCAGCCGCGTCGTACGCGGGCGTCGACGTGGCACTGATCGTCCCCGGCGCCGGTGCCGACGGGCTGATCGGCCTCGCCGCGCGCACCTTCCTCGGCCCCGGCCGCCGGGCGTGCGTGACGGGGCCCACCTATCCCCTCTACGCGATCGCATCCGGGATCGAAGGGGCGGAAGTGGGCGCCGAGCCCGAAGGCGCGGATCTGATCTGGACCTGCAACCCGAACAATCCGACCGGCGAGCTGACCGACCCCGAGGAGATCGCCGCGCTGGCGCGCTCGTGTCCGGACGCCGTCGTGGTCGTCGACGAGGCCTACTTCGAGTACGGCGGCGCCAGCGTCGTGCCGTTGATCGAGACGACACCCAACCTCGTCGCGATCCGGACGCTCTCGAAGGCCTTCGGTCTCGCTGCTCTCCGGATCGGCTACGCAATCGCCTCGCTCGAGATCGCGCGGGAGCTCGACCGGCGGCGCGATCCCGGCCCCGTCGCCGCGCCGGCGGCGCGGATCGGGGCGGCCGCCCTGCGCGACCCTCGGCTCGACGTCGAGGAGACGGTCGCCGAGCGAGAGCGGATGCGGAGCGCGCTGGCCGCCGCCGGCTGGGACGTTCCCGAGTCCCATGCGAACTTCGTCTTCGTGCGCACGGACGAGCTCATTGCCGACCGGCTCGAGGCCGACGGTCTCGTCGTCCGTCGCTTCCCGCATGCGATCCGGATCACCGTCCGCCTGCCTGCCGAGAACGACCGGATCCTGGCCGCGCTCGGCGCGGCTCCCGTGCCGGCGCAGGCCCGGTCGGCCATCGTGCTCCGGACGACGGCGGAGACCGCCCTCCGGGTCTCGCTCGATCTCGACGGCCGCGGTCGCGCGCGCGTGGCCACCGGGGTCGGCTTCCTCGACCACCTGCTCACGCTGTTCGCGTTCCACGGCGGTCTCGACCTCGACCTTCTCGCGGGCGGCGATCTCGACGTCGACGAGCACCACACGGTCGAGGACGTCCTGGCCGCGCTGGGCGACGGCGTCGCAGAAGCCCTGAACGGCCGCACCGGCGTCACCCGCTACGGGTCCGCGACGGTGCCGATGGACGAAGCACGGGCGACCGCCGCCGTCGACCTGGTGCGCCGGCCGCACGCCTTGATCGCGCTCGCGTTCACGGGCGACCGCGTCGGCGGGCTCGCGGTGACGCTGCTGCCGCACGCGCTGGAGCGGTTCGCGATGCAGGCGGGGTTGACCCTCCACGTCGACGCTGTCGGCGAGGACGACCACCACGTCGCCGAGGCGGCGTTCAAGGCGCTCGGGCGCGCGCTCCGCGAGGCCTGCTCGAGAGACGGCGCTCCGACCGGGTCGACGAAAGGGTCCCTGTGAGGCGTCGTGACGCGGCAGGCGTCGACGTCGTCCTTGCCGACTACGGTGCCGGGAATCTGCGGAGCGTGTGTTCGGCCCTCGAGCGCGCCGGCGCCAGGCCGTCGGTCACGGAGGATCCCCGGGTGGTCGAGGTCGCACCGCTGACGGTGATCGCGGGCGTCGGCAACACCGGCGCCGCGGCGCGGGGGCTGGAGGAGCGCGGGCTCGCCTCCGCGCTGCTCGATCGCGTCCGCTCGGGGCGACCGCTGCTCGGCATCTGCGTCGGGATGCAGCTCCTCTTCGGCGAGTCGGAGGAGGGCGGTGCCGGTCTCGCCATCCTGCCGGGCCGGGTCGGGCGCCTGCGCGCCACCCGCGTACCGCACATGGGCTGGAACGAGCTTCGGGTGACGGCGCCCACCCTCCTCCTCGACGGCCTCGACGGCGAGGACGTCTACTTCGCCCACTCGTACGCCTGCTCTCCGGAGGCGACGATCACGGTCGCGGAGGTCGCGCACGATGGGCGGGCGGTCGTCGCCGCGATCGAGCACGGTCCGGTCGCCGGCGTCCAGTTCCACCCCGAACGAAGCGGACCGGTTGGCGCACGTGTCCTCCGCAACGCGCTCGCATGGTCAAGAAGCGTGTGATCCCGTGCCTCGACGTCGCCGGCGGGCGGGTCGTCAAGGGCGTCCGCTTCGAGCAGCTGCGCGACGTCGGCGACCCCGTCGAGCTGGCCACGCGCTACTCGGAGCTCGGCGCCGACGAGCTCGTCTTCCTCGACATCACCGCGACGCTGGAGGATCGCGGACCGTTGCTCCGGCTGGTCGAGCGTGCGGCCGGGGAGCTGGAGATTCCCTTCACCGTCGGCGGCGGGATCACCGAGCTCGAGGAAGCCCGGGCGTTGCTGCGTGCAGGCGCGGACAAGCTCTCGCTGAACAGGGCCGCCGTCGATCGTCCCGAGCTGCTCGGCGCCCTGGCCGACGAGTTCGGGGCCCAGGCGGTCGTCTGTGCGATCGACGCGCGCGGCGGCGAGGTCGTCACCCACGCCGGTCGCAAGCCGCGCGGCCGCGGCGCGGTCGCGTGGGCGCAGGAGGCGGTCGACCGGGGAGCGGGCGAGATCCTGCTGACGTCGATCGACGCGGACGGGACGCGGGCCGGGTACGACCTCGAGCTGACGAGGCGCGTTGCGGAGGGTGTGCCGGTCCCGGTGATCGCCTCGGGCGGCGCCGGCGGCGCCGAGCACCTGGCGGAGGTATTCGAGGTGGGCGCGGAGGCAGCGCTCGTCGCCTCGATCGTCCACGAGCGCCCGGAGCGGCTCCCTGAGCTGAAGCGCGAGCTGAAGGAGGCGGGTTGGCCGATCAGGAGCTGACACGGCCGGACCTGATTCCCGCGATCGTCCAGGATGCCGACGACGGCCGCGTCCTGATGCTCGCGTGGATGGACGACGAAGCGCTCCGCCGGACGCGGGAGACGGGTGAGGCGTGGTTCTGGAGCCGCTCGCGGGCAGAGCTCTGGCACAAGGGCGCCACCTCGGGCAACACGCTCGCGGTCGTCGAGCTCCGAGACGACTGCGACGGCGACGCGATCCTCCTCCGCGTTCGGCCGGCGGGGGCGGTCTGCCACACGGGCTCGCTCTCCTGCTTCGCGCCCTGGCTCTGGCGCCGCATCGCCGAGCGCGCACGTGAGCGTCCCGAGGGGTCATATGTCACCGGTCTCCTCGCCGACGGGCCCGCCGCCGCCGCGCGGAAGGTCGGAGAGGAAGGGGTCGAGGCCGCGCTCGCGGGTGTGGGCGAGAGCGACGAGCGTCTCGTCGCGGAGCTCGCCGACCTCTGGTTCCACAGCTACGTCCTGCTGGCCGCCCGAGGTCTCGATCCCGCCGCGGTCGAGGACGAGCTCGTGCGCAGAGTCCGCTGAGCCGGCGGCGGGGACAGGCAGGCCCGTCCCCGCCGCTGTTCGCTTCCTACCCCGACGGTTGAGGAGCCGGTTGGGCTGCGACTGCCGGGGGCGCGTGTCGCTGCCGCTCCCACGGCGGCGTCACCCAGGCGTCGTACCCGCCGGGAACCGGGATGTAGAACTCCGGGTAGCCCCACATGCCGTGCTCGGAGACGTCGAGGCCTGCGCTCTCCGTCTCCGCCTCGACGCGGATTCCGAAGAGCTTCTTCAGCACCCAGAGACCCGCGAAGGACGCCGAGAACGTGAACGTGCCGACTGCGACGAGGCCGAGCGCCTGGACGCCGATCTGGTGGAACGAGCCGGTATAGACGAGGCCGCCGGTGCCGGTGGCGAGATTCTTCGCCAGCGCCGGGACCGCGAAGAGGCCCGTGGCGAGCGTGCCCCAGACACCGCTCATTCCGTGGACCGCAACGGCGCCGATCGGGTCGTCGATCCCGATCCGCTCGACCGCGATCACACCGACGACGGCGATGAATCCCGAGACGAGGCCGATCACGACCGCCGCCCACGGCGCGACGAAGCCGGAAGCCGCGGTGATCGCGACCAGCGCTGCCAGGACGCCGTTCAGCATCATCGAGATGTCCGGCTTCTTCAGGACGACCCAGGCGGTGACGACGCCGCCGAGCGCGCCCGACGCGGCCGCGAGATTGGTCGTCAACGCCACGTAGGCGAAGTAGCCGAATCCGCCGAAGTCGACCGAGAGAGTCGATCCGGGATTGAAGCCGAACCAGCCGAACCAGAGGATGAGCGTGCCGAGGACCGCGTAGGGGATGTTGTGTCCCGGGATCGGGTTGGCTCGGCCGTCCGTCCCGAACTTGCCGATGCGCGGACCGAGGAGGAGCGCACCGGCCAGCGCGGCGAGCGCGCCCTGGTAGTGCACGACCGTCGAGCCGGCGAAGTCCTGCATCCCCTTGGCGAAGAGCCAACCGTGCGGGCTCCAGATCCAGTGGGAGACGATCGAGTAGACGAGCGTGAAGTAGACGCCGAAGACGAAATAGACCCAGAGCTTCGCCCGCTCGGCCATCGCACCCCAGACGATCGCGAGCGAGACACCCGCGAACACGACCTCGAACAGGTACCCGGCGGCACCCGGGATCTCCGAGAACCAGTCGAACGGCGCCTTCCCGACTGCGGTCAGCTCGTCCACCGACGGGAAGAATCCGGCCGTTCCCACGAATCCCCCGCCGTCGCCGAACGCCATACCGAACCCGACCATCCAGTAGACGATCGAGCAGATCGCGAAGATGAGCACGTTCTTTCCGGCGATGTGCCCGGCGTTCTTCATCCGGGTCAGGCCGGCTTCGAGGAACGCGAAGCCCGCCTGCATGAACATCACCAGCACTGCGGTCACGACGACCCAGATCGTGCTCGCCGCGATCAGCAAGTCGTGATTCTTAGGCACCGACATCCACCTCCTCGAGCTTCCGACCCGTTCTGTTGTGGGTCACGTTCGCGACGGGGCTCGTCCAGACGATCCCGTCGCCCGACTCGTTGCCGCTGCGGGCCGCGTCGACGATCGCCGACACGACCGTGTCGGCACTGTCCTCCGCGACCACGAAGACGAGCAGCGCCTTCGGCAGAAAGCGCGACTCGAACACCCGGCCGCGGTACTCGTGTGTGACCCCGCGCTGGCGCCCGTGGCCGATCGCCTCGACGACGGTGACGCCGACGTGACCGGTGGCGTCCTCGACGGCGTCGATCACGGTCTCGACGCGCTCCCTGATCACGACCGCCTCGACCTTCACGAAGCTCAAGAGACCCTCCTCTCCAGTAGGACGGTGTCCCGCCACGTTCCGTCGAGGCGGGCGATTCGCTCTCGTGTCCCGACGACCCGAAAGCCGCAACGTGTATGCAAGGCGATGCTGGCGTCGTTCTCCGGGAAGATCGACGTCTGGATCGTCCAGAAGCCCGCCTCGTCCGCGTCGGCGAGGAGTCGGTCGAGCAGGCCCGTGCCGACCCCCCGACGGCGTGCCCCCTCGGCGACGTAGACGCTTCCCTCTGCGACGCCCGCGTAGCAGGCACGGTGGGATACCGGCGACAGTGCGGCCCAGCCGATCACCCCGCTGTCCTCGTCGGCGACGAGCCGGAGGTCGACGAAGTGGCTCGAGTCCCACTCGTCCCAGGACGGCGCAGCCGTCTCGAAGGTCGCCTGCCCGGTGGCGATCCCCTGCTCGTAGATCTTCCGCACCGCGGGCCAGTCGTGAGGCTGCATCGCTCTGATCTCCACCACCGTCGGGTCGAAAGCCGGCATCGTCGGACCAACAAAAAAAGCCCCAGGACTCCGCGAGTCCTGAGGCGCCATCGCCTCGAAGGCTGGTATCGCCTTCCGCGTCGCCTCCGGCGGCGACACGCTTCAACAATAGAAGCAATGGCGGACGCGGTCAAATCGGGTCATGCGCGCCCGGGGGCATCGGAGGACGGTTGGCGCGGCGAGAGGCAGATTCGGTGAGAAAGGAGTCACGATGCCGAAGGTGATGAAGGCGGTCACCGTCCGCAAGCCTGTGCACGAGGTGTTCGAGTACGTCGACGAGCCGATGCACCTGCCCGAGATCTGGCCGAGCCTGTACGAGGTGAAGGCCGTCGAGGCGAAGCCGGTCCGGAAGTTCGACTGGCTGTACAACCTCGCGGGCAAGCACTTCGCCGGCAAGACGAAGACGATCGAGCACGTCGTGGACGAGCGGATCGTCGAGAAGGCGGAGGGCGATATCGAGAGCACGTTCATCTGGAAGTTCCAGGGCGAGAACGGGTTCACGAAGCTCGCCTTCGAGGCCGACTACAAGCTGCCGGTCGGCCTGGAGCCGACGTTCGAGCAGTACCTGGTCAAGCGGAACGAGCTCGAGGCGCAGGTCATGCTCGACAGCCTGAAGGCGCGGCTGGAGGTCTAGCGCGCAAGCCGTTCGTCTCGTGACGAGATGCCGGGAGGGGCCGAGCGGCCCCTCCCGGCTGTATGATCCGGGCTCCCGACCAGGGAGGCGCTGATCGATGAAGCGAAGGGATCCAGACCGGCACCTGTAGGTCCTCGGCCTCGCCGCGTTTGCGCCTCCGCCGAGACGTCTGCTAGCCTCGGCGACTCGATGTTGCTCTTCGGCTGACACGTCACCCCGCGCGCCACCGGTTCGGCCGGTGGTGGCTGCGTCCGTGTCCCGCTTTCCAAGAGTCTGAGGAGTAACCGATGTACGCCGGTAATGAAGTTCACGCAGTATCAGTTCACGACTTGCGCAAGGAGTTCGTCCGGAAGGACGGGCGTAAGCGCATCCGCGTCGACGCCTTACGAGGGATCACGTTCGAGGTCGGCCGCGGCGAGTGCATCGCGATCCTGGGCCAGAACGGCTCCGGGAAGTCGACTCTCGTCAGGCTGCTCTCGACCCTGCTCCTGCCGGACGGCGGCAGCGCGAGGATCTTCGGCCACGACATCTCCGAGACGCGGGCGGTCCGCACCCTGGTCAACCGCGTCTCGGTGGAGGCCTCGTTCTTCAAGAAGATGTCCGCGACCGAGAACCTCGCGTATGCGGCGCGGTTCTACGGTCTGACGCCGCGCGAGACGCGGGAGCGGATCCCCGTCATCCTCGACCGGGTCGGTTTCCCGATCTCGCGGCGCACCCACGCGATGGAGCACCTCTCTCGCGGGACGCAGCAGAAGGTGGCGCTCGCCCGCGCGCTCCTCACTTCGCCGGTCCTGCTCCTGCTCGACGAGCCGACGACCGGGCTCGATCCGCGCTCGAAGCTCGAGGTGCAGGACTTCATCCGCGAGGTGCGGGCGATCCACGACACCACGATCCTGCTCTGCACCCACGATCTCGCCGAGGCCGAGGTCCTCGCCGAGCGGATCGGGATCCTGGACGACGGGCAGCTCCTCTGCCTGGAGCCGGCTGAGGAGATCAAGCATCGATACGGCGTCGAGACGCTCGAGGAGGCGTTCTTCGCGGCTGCCGGCCGCACGTTCGAGGACGAGTGGCACGAGGAGGAAGAGGAGGTGAACGTATGACCGCGATAGCCGCCCGGGCGCGCCACGAGTTGATCGGCCTGCTCGGCGTGGTCGAGCGCAACTGGTACCTGGTCAAGCGCTACGCGATGTGGGAGCTCGCGTTCTTCGTCTGGACGATCGCGAACACGCTCTCGATCGTCTTCATCTCGAAGGCCGCCGGCCTCCCGCCCGACAAGGAGAATCGGCTGACCACCGTGCTCCTGATCGGCGCGGTGATCTGGGCCTACCTCGGGATCATCTTCGAGATCCTCACGGAGACGGTCGCGTGGGAGCGCTGGGAAGGGACGATCGAGTACACGTTCATGGCGCCCCTGTCGCGCCCGGTTCACCTCATCGGCATGGGGCTGTTCGCAATCGCGTACGGGCTCGTCCGGGCCACGCTCATCTTCGCCGTCGTCGCGGCGATGTTCGGCCTGCACATGCCGGACGCCAACTTCGCCACGGCGCTGCTCCTGCTCGGGATCGCCTCGGTCTCGTTCATCGGGATCGGGATGATGACCGCGGTCCTGCCGCTGATCTCGCCCGAGAAGGGGACGCAGCTGGGCTTCATGGCGCAGGGGATCATGCTGGTCGTCTCGGGCGTCTACTACCCGGTGTCGGTGCTTCCGCAGTGGATGCAGGTCATCTCGACGATCTCGCCGGCGACGTACGCGCTGCGCGGAATCAGGGCGGCGATCCTCGAGGGCGCGACACCCGCGGACGTCTGGGGCGACATCTGGCCCCTGCTCCTGATCGGCGTGGTCGCGATCCCGCTCGGGTTGTGGGTGTTCCGCCGCGGCGAGCAGTACGCGAAGCGGCACGGCAAGCTGAAGCGGTCGGGATGACCGCGCCGCCCGCCGTGATCAGGCGCGCCGAGACCGAGGCCGACCTCGAGCGCTGCGTCGAGATCTTCAACGCCGCGCATGCCGAGGACAGGATCGCCCTCCAGGACTTCAGGAGCAGCAAGGGCTTCTTCCTGCTCCACCCCGGGGGCGGCTATGCGTACCTCTCGAGCTCGAGCATCCCCGGCCGGCAGTACACGATGGTCCGCGTGCAGCCGGATGCTCGGCGGCACGGCATCGGGACGGCGCTTCTCGGCGCGGCGGTCGCCGCCGCCGGCTCCGACGGCAACGTGGGTCTGGTGGGCCGCGTCGTCGATCCCGACGACGCCGGGTCGCGCGCATGGGCGAAGGCATGCGGATTCCGCGAGACGCGGCGGGACGTCGAGCTCCTGCGCCCGCTTCGTCCGGGCGACGGGGAGATCGCCGAAGGCATCGTCCCCATGCGAGCAGAGCACTTGCGCGGCGCCTACGCGGTCGAGGTGGAATGCGTGCCGGACGTGCCCGCGACGACTCCCATGCTGGCGTTGCCCTTCGTGCGCTGGCACGAGCTGATCGCGCAGCACGCCGTCACGTTCGTCGCGCTCGACGGCGGCGGCTGCGTCGTCGGCTACGCGACCCTCGAGCACCTGCACGGCATGCCGCACCGGCTCGAGCACGGACTGACGGCCGTCCTGCGCAGTCAGCGCGGCCGCGGGGTCGCGACGAGGTTGAAGCGCGCACAGATCGCCTGGGCTGCGAGCCACGGCTACACCGAGCTGGTCACGTTCACGGACACGGCGAATCTCCCGATGCGGCGGGTGAACACGAAGCTCGGCTACGCCGAGCGTCTCGGCCCGATCGTTGTCGAGCGCGAGCTCTAGCCGAAGACCGGGCTCACGGCGGTGAACGCGTTCGCCTTGTACGCCGTGGCAGTCACCCGCAGGACGATGCGGTAGCGGCCCGGCTTCAGCCTCGCCCGCGGCAGCCTCGTCGGGATCGAGGCCCGGGTCCGATCACGGATCGTCGCCACCGGCCCGCCTGTGCCGACCCGTCGGAAGGTCTCGGTGTAGGCGCAATCGGCGTCGCAGGTGAGCACGCGCCGCTTCCAGTCGACGAGCGGCTTCGGAGCGAGCAAGGCGGCGCAGCCGGCCACCCTTCTCGACCGGTAGCGCCCGGCGGCGGCGGCCACCGCGGCACGGCTCGACTTCGGCGTCTTCCGATCGGCGTAGTAGACGCCGGACTGCCAGTCGGCGAGCGCCGGCTGGTCGATCAGCCGGAACACCATGAAGGTGCGCACCGTCGGCTGGCAGGCGGCCAGGTGCATCCCGTCCGCGTAGTACCGCGCCTGCGTCGCCTCGCTGACCGGGTGTGTCGTCGCCGGCTCGCTCCCGGTGTAGTGGGAGGCGTACGCCGCGGGAATCTTCGCCTCGACCCCGAACTCGTCGTAGACGAGCGGCAAGGTCTCTCCTTTCTGTCTCGTCCCCCCGAACGCCCGCTCGAGCAACGAGATCAGCTTGCCGTAGTCGGCGATCGTCACCGTGTTCGCGACCGGGTTGTGGCGGAACGTCGGCGGCAGGTCGGAGCGCTCCATGTACGGGTGGTAGGAGAACGCATCCATGATCGGCCTGATCCGGCGTGAGGCCCGGTACGCGGCACCCATGTCGAGGATGAACCGGGACGGTGAGTGGGTGTCGCGGCCGGTTCCGCGCTTGTTCGTCCCGGAGTGGGCGAGCGTGCCGCCGACGATCTCGACCTGCGGCGCCACGCGCTTGACCGCGTCGTACGTCCGGGCGAGCAGGCGCTCGTAGCCGGCGGCGGCGGCGTCCTGTCCCGCCGGGCCGAACTGCGGCGACCAGAACAGGTTGAGGTTCGGCTCGTTGCCGACGATCACGTGCTCGAGACCGGGGATCCCCGTGACCACGCCGGCCAGCCAGGTCGCGAAGCGCGCCTGCTCGGCGGCCGTCCTCGGCGTCTGGGAACTGTCGGCCGGGTAGGCGTCGAGGTAGACGTCGATCCCGGCTGCACGAGCCGTGTCGACGCCGTTTCGCAGGTCCGACAGCAGCCCGTCGTCGATCGCCGTCTGGGTCCGCTCCCAGGTGACCGTCACCCGGGCCGAGTCGGCGAGATTCGCGCTCGTCATCAGCGCCACGGTCGACGCCTGCAGGCTCGGGTCGAGCAGCTCGGGCACGACCGCGCCGATCCGGAGCGGCGCGCGGGTGGTCACGGTCGCGCGGGTCGTCGTCGGTGACGCGGCCGCACATGCAGTGCCGACGGCGACGAGCGTCGCCGTGAGGAGGGCGAGAATCCGGGTCATGGGGCCCGGTAGTTTTCCCGGACCCCCTCCTCCCGGAACCCTGCGCGGGCGATGTTCCGGTACGAGTTGGACGGCCGGCCGTTCTCGAGCTCACCGGTCTCGGTCGTGACGACGGTGCAGCCGATGCGTCGTGCCTCCTCGATCCGGGTCGCGAGTATCGCGCTCTGGGCCCCGCGTCCCCGGAACTGCGGCAAGGTCGCGCCCAGCCCCAGCCAGCCGACCCGTTCGTGGACGTAGAGGGCTCCCGCACCGGCCGGCGCCTCGCCGTCGTAGGCGACGTAGCACGACCAGCCGGGACGTCCGACCAGGTTCGCGGCGAGCGGCTTGGCCCACTCGGGCATCTCGAAGCCACCGGTGACGACGGCGGCGAAGTCGTCGGCGCGCTCCGGGCCCACTTTCACCACCGAGAGGTCGCTCCGCGCCTCCCGGGGTCCGACGCCGCGCGAGAACTTCATCCAGCCGTAGTCCCGGGTGAAGCCCTGTCCCTCGAGCTCGGGCCCGAGGCCGTGGGAGTCGGAGATCCACCAGGGCGTATCGCCGAAGAACGCCGCGATCTCGTCGAGCGAGGCGGTCGAGGCGAGACCCATGACCCGGCAGAAGTTTCGCTCCGGGATCTTGCGCAGCGCCATGCACGTCGCGCCGTCGATCTCGGCGACCTCGCAGAGCTCGGGAGCGGCGCGAAAGGCGTCGGCGTATGCGGCACGCTCCGCAGCCTCGAGTTCCGGGCTCACGGCGACAGCCTACTGCGGTATGCTTGCCCGGTTCGTAGGCGATGATGCCTCGGACGCGGGCCGTCGCCGCGTTCGGGGCTTTTTTGTTTGGTCGGCCAACCGAGCTGGGAGGGAATCAGATGGCGCAAGTAGAGTCGAAGAACCGGGCGACGTCGAGCGAGGACGCCCGGGCGGCGGTGCTCGCCAAGTGCAAGACGGAGGGCATCGAGTCGATGCTCCTCTGGTTCACCGATCTCGAGGGACACCTGAAGAGCTTCGCGATCACCCCCGACGAGTTCGAGGGGGCGCTCGACGACGGGATGGGCTTCGACGGTTCGTCGATCACCGGCTTCAACGCGATCGAGGAGTCGGACATGGTCGCGATTCCCGACCCGGACACCTTCGTGGTCATGCCGTGGCGCTCCGGCGAGTCGAAGGTCGGCAGGATGATCTGCGACATCGTCACGCCGAGCGGCGAGCCCTACGAGGGCGACCCGCGGTACGTCCTGCGCCGCGCGCTGGAGCGGATGAAGAGCCTCGGCTTCGACACCTTCAACGTCAGCCCCGAGCTCGAGTACTTCCTGTTCAGGGATTCGAGCGGCACCGAGACCCTGGACGAGGGCGGCTACTTCGCCATGACGACGCAGGACGCCGCCACCGAGCTCCGCAACGAGACGATCCAGGCGCTCGAGAAGGTCGGCATCCCGATCGAGTACCACCACCACGAGGTCGGGCCGTCCCAGCACGAGATCGACATGCGGTTCGCGAGCGCGCTCGACATGGCCGACTACACGCTCACCTACCGCCTCGTGGTCAAGGAGATCGCGGCGAAGAACGGCGTCTACGCGACCTTCATGCCGAAGCCGATCTTCGGCGAGAACGGCTCGGGCATGCACACCCACCAGTCGCTGTTCACCGACGGCCGGAACGCCTTCTTCGACGGGGACGACACGTGGCACCTGTCGGACGTCGGCAAGGCGTTCATCGCCGGTCAGCTCCACCATGCGCGCGAGATCGCGGCCGTTTTCGCACAGTGGGTGAACTCGTACAAGCGGCTCGTTCCGGGCTACGAGGCGCCGGTCTACGTCGCCTGGTCGCAGCGGAACCGCTCCGCCCTGATCCGGATCCCGCTGTACAAGCCGGGCAACGAGCAGGCCACGCGGGCGGAGATCCGCTGCCCCGATCCGGCATGCAACCCGTACCTCACCTTCGCGGCGCTCCTGCACGCCGGCCTCGAGGGAATCGAGAAGGGCTACGAGCTCCCCGACCCGATGGAGACGAACCTCTACCACCTGACCGCCGAGCAGCGGCGCGAACGGGGGATCGTCGCGCTGCCGGAGACGCTCGGCGAGGCGATCGACGAGCTCGCCCAGTCGGAGGTGGCGAAGAACGCGCTGGGACCTCACATCTTCGACCGCTACGTCGAGATCAAGCGCAAGGAGTGGGACGAGTACCGCGTCCAGCTCACCGAGTGGGAGCTCGAGCGGTATCTCCACGCGCTCTAGCGAAGAGGACGCTCCGGTTGCCGCGAACGTTCTAGAATGAGTCGACGCCTCGCCCGCCTGCGGCGGCGAGGCTGACTGACGGCCGACTGCGAGCTGCGCTCATCCGCAGCTCGTGGTCGTTTGAGACCCCGAAAGTGCCGCGCACTTTCGAGGTAAGGAGTCGCCCTTCGTCACCGTTCGCCGTCAGAGTGGCGAGGCGGGCGAGCGGAAGGAGGGGGCTCGCGGGGGAACCACGGGCTTCCGGGCGCGACTACTAGCCGAACCTCTGGATCGACTCGCGCACGAGGCGCAGGCCGATGACGCCGCTCCGTCCGTCGATCGCGCTGATCGCGTCTGCCGGCACGAGCCGCCGGCGCCGCAGGAAGCCGGACCGGACGGCGAGCGCGTCGGGCACGTCCGGGGACGTCCCGTACATCGGTGCCTCGACCCGGCCGATCACGCGGCCGCGGGCATCTGCGACCAGGTACCCGGTCGTCGAGGTCAGGTCGATCGCTGCGGCTGCGGAGCTCACGGTCGGAACGCTATTCCCCGGTTGCGAGCGAAAAAAACGGGATGCGTAAGGATTGCGTTAAGGGCCATGGCCGGGTCTCTTCGCATTCGACGGCGCCCATGCGACTCCTACGGCTTGCCCGTCATCAGCACGATCACGGCGACGAGCCCGGCGAGCACCACCGGCGGGACGTACGTCGCGGTCGTCACCTGCCAGCCGCCGGTGCTCCCGGCACGGGCGCGGCGGAGCGCCCAGTACTGGAAGACCGCCAGGACGGCGGCGACCACCGTCGCGATCGTCGTGATCGCGAACGAGGCACCGAGCCAGCCCGGCTCCGTCGTGCCGTCCGGGAACTCCCGCCCGGCGAGGATGCCCCCGAGCACGTGAATGGCGACGAAGGCCGGAATGACGACGACGAGGTTCGTGCGGAAGCCGATCGCCCGCAGGAGCGGCGTCTGGTCGGGGCGGCCCGACCGGGTGGCGGCCACCGACGTCAGGGTGACGACGATCACGCCGGCGACGAGCGCGAACGCGGCGAGCAGGTGGCCGAAGAGCAGCCAGTTCCAGTCGGTCGGGCGAACGGCCGCGAGCACTACCCGGCTCCCGGCTTGAAGACCATCAGGACGAGGATGGCGAGCACCATCGCGAAGCTCGCGTAGTTGAGGACGAGCGCCGAACGGTCGGCGACCGCCTCGTGGAGCGCCTCGCTCGGGCGGTCCCCGTCGGCCGCCAGCCGCTCGGCCAGCTCGCGCGCCTGGCGGAGTCGCTTGCCGCCGGGGCCGGCGAGCGCGCCGGCGGCGAGCCAGAGGACGATCGCTGCGATCACCCACCCGTCTCCGAGCGCGATCCCGTCCGGGTCGTCCTGTGTGAGCCAGATGCCGAACCCGAGGGCGGCGAGGGATCCGACGCCGATCACGACCACCATCGGCCGCACCAGCCCGAGCAGCAGCGCGATCTCGCTCGGGCGATCGCGGCGCATCGCCAGCCAGTGCAGGATCCCGGCGACGACGCTGCCGGAGACGAAGCAGAACGCGGCCAGGAGGTGGAGGACGAGCAGCCAGTCGTAGGTCGACACGGCCGCGTAGCTTAGGGAGCGCACCGGCCTACAATCGGTCGGGTGGACGTCCGCGAGCGGCATCTGCGTCTGCTGACGGAGACGATCGCCGCGGTCAACTCCACGCTCGATCTGCAGGAAGTGCTCGAGCTCGTCGCCACCAACGTCGCGGACGCGCTCGACACCGACGCCTGCTTCGTCTACCTCTACGACGAGCGGGCCGACGAGCTCGTCCTCCGCGCCACGCACGGGACGTCGGTCGAGGAGATGACGCGCCGGCCGAGGATGCGGCCCGGAGAAGGGATCACGGGGGTCGCCGCCGAGGAGCGGCGGCCCGTGATGATCCCTGCCCAGGCGCACCTCGATCCGCGTTTCAAGGGCTTCCCGAATCTCCACGAGGAGGAGTACGAGTCCATCCTCGCCGTGCCCATCCTCGCGCGCGAGAAGCTCGAGGGCGCGCTGAACGTGCGCACGAGGGAGCCGCGGGAGTTCTCCGCGGCCGAGATCGACCTGCTGCTGGCCATTGCCGCGCAGGTCGCCCAGTCGATCGAGCACGCGAAGCTCTACGCGCAGGCGCAACGGCGGGTCGACGAGCTCGAGGCGCTCGCCCGGATCTCCGAGGCCGTCTCCGAGTCGCTCTACCTGGAGGAGTCGCTGGAGGCGATCGTCGAGACGACGATGGACGCCGTCTCGGCGACCGGTGCGGCGCTGGTGCTCGAAGACGGGAAGATCGCCTGGCCGGAGGGGAGGGCGGGCGAGTTCGCCGTTCGAACGCCCCTGCGCTGGAAGCGTCGCCAGATCGGCGAGCTGGTCGCCGACCGCGACTCGCCGTTCACCGACGAGGAGCGGCAGCTGCTCGCCTCCATCGCACACCACGCGGCGGTCGCCCTCGAGCACGGGCGGGCGGTCATGCGCGGCGTCCTCGCCCAGGAGATTCACCACCGCGTGAAGAACAACCTCCAGACGGTCGCGTCGCTGCTGCGCCTCCAGGCGCGCGGCGACCAGGTGGACGCGCGTCGCGCGCTCGAGGACTCGGTGAACCGGATCCTGGCGATCGCGGCCGTCCACGAGGTTCTCACGGAGCGCCGGGACGAGAGCGTCGATCTCGGCGACCTGCTCGAGCGGCTGCGGGCCATGCTCGTGCAGGGGCTCGGCGGCGACAAGCAGGTCGCGTCGTCGCTCGCGTCAGTCTCGCTGGCCGGGAATCGCGCAACCGCGCTCGCCCTCGTCTTCTCGGAGCTCTTCCAGAACGCGCTCGAGCACGGAGGCGGCTCCGTGCGGATCGAGCTCACCGAGCGGGACGGCGACGTCGTGCTCGCGATCGCCGACGACGGCGGCGGGATCGACGGTGCGTCGCAGGGAACCGGTCTCTCGATCGTCGAGGCGCTCGTGCGCGACGAGCTCGGCGGGACCCTGTCCCTCGAGGACGACGGCGGCCTGAGGGCGGAGGTGGTGTTCCCCGCATGAGGATCCTGATCGCCGAGGACGAGACGATCATCCGCCTCGACCTGCGCGCGATGCTCGAGCACGCAGGGTTCGAGGTCTGCGCGGAGGCCAGGGACGGGATCGAGGCGGTCGAGCTGGCGGCCTCGACGGAGCCCGAGCTGGCGATCCTCGACGTGAAGATGCCGAGGCTCGACGGGATCGACGCCGCCAGGCGGATCCTCGAGGAGCGGCCGATCCCGATCGTGATGCTCACCGCCTACGGCCAGGACGAGCTCGTGTCCCGTGCGGTCGAGGCGGGGGTGTTCGGCTACCTGGTCAAGCCGTTCCGCGAGGCCGACCTCCTGCCGGCGATCAGCACCGCCCGGGCCCGACACCAGGAGCTCGTCACGTTGCGCGAGGAGGCAGAGTCGCTCTCCGAGGCCCTGGCCGCACGCAAGTCGATCGAGCGTGCGAAGGGCCTTCTGATGGCGAAGGAGGGGCTGACGGAGCAGGAGGCGTTCGAGCGGCTGCGGCGGGCGTCGCAGCTGGCCGGACGGCCGCTGAAGGTCGTCTCCGATGCGCTGATCGCGACGTTCGAGTCGGCCTAAGCCTCTTCGACCTCGAACTCCTCGGCGATCTCGGGGTCCTTGCCGATCAGCTCGCGGATCTCGTCCGGGAAGTCACCCGCCGTGTCGTCCCAGGTCTCGATGACGCCGAACCGCTCCGTTATCTCGTCCGAGATCCACGTGCGATTCGCAGCCTGGGGGAGCTGCGCGCGCAGCTCGTCGAGCGTCGTCATCGAGTCGGACAGGTTCCAGAGCAGGAGGCGGACGATCACGGCACGGGAACGGCGAGACCGTCGGCACCGAGCTCGGAGGTGGTGGCCTCGTAGCCGGAGCGCGCGAGCAGCTCCAGCCCGAGGCGGCCGCGGCGGACGCGCTCGCGGGACAGGGCGACGGTTGTCGAGTCGAGGTGAGTTCCGGCCGGGTAGACGTCGGGGGCGTTCCGCAGCCCGAACTTGACGTAGACCGGTGCGGCGACGCGGATCAGCTCGGGGAGCTCGTGCAGGCGGACGAAGCCGCCGATGTTGTCGGGAGCCTCGACGTAGACGTCGAGCGGGACGTCCACGGCCGCGCGGATCGCCGCGATCTGCGCCAGCGAGAGGTCGGCGGGCAGGTTGATCGTGTTCGCGCCGAGCTGCTCGAGGACGCGGGCGGCTGCGGGGTTCGCCGCCGGGAGCATCACCGAGATCTTCGCCTGCATGTCGCCGGGCAGGAGCCCTGCTCGACGGGCCTGGTCGAAGACGGAGAGGAGACCGAGGTCGGCGATCAGGACGCTGCGGAGGCCGTGGTCGGCCGCGCGGCGCGCGTCGTCCAGTCCTGCGACGATTTGCTCCTGGCCGTGGGCGACCGGTGAGACGACCGCTCCGGCGGGCGAGCGGGCCATCGCCGAGACACCCCAGGCCGCGTTCGGGCGGGCGAACAGGCTGACCTCGACCCGCGCAGCAGCGGCCGTCGCAGCCATCTCGTCGAGCTCCGCGTCGGTGAGCATGAAGACGCCGCTTCCCTGCGAGATCCGGTGCACGCGCACGTCGAGCCGCTCGGCTTCCGCGAGCACCGCATCGAGGCAGCGAGGCCCCTCCGTGCTCGGGATCTCGACTCGGTACTGCGCGCCGTCGGGAAAGCGCTTCTCCGACGTCCGCAGGTCGTGTGCATCGCCGCTCGGAAGCCCGATCGAGCGGAGGAACTCAGCGGTCTCGCTCACCCGGCGAGCCTACTACCAGCGGTCTGACCCCGATCGAGGTCGGCTCCCGCAAGTCTGGGGCGTCCCGCTTCCGGGGACAGCCCTACGAGGAGGCCTGCGTCTGCTCGAAGAGCGTCTCCCAGCGATCGAGCAGCGACTGCAGCTCGTCCCGCGCCGAGCGATGGGCGTTGAGGAGCTCCACGTCGCTCCAGTCCTCCGCGAGCTTACGCTCGAGATCCGCGACCGCCTGCTCCTGCTGTGCGATCCGCGCCTCGACCTGCTCGAGTTCGCTCGGCCGCTTGGGGCTCGCCGTGGGCGGCCGTGGCCCGCGCGAGCTTTCCACAATCCCTGCACGTCGGGCGGTTTTCGGGGTCAGACCCCCGACGGAAGCGTCACGAAGCTCGCGCGCGTCCCGCGCGCGAACGTAGTCGGCCCAGCCGCCGTCGTACGTGCGGATGGAGCACTCTTCGATCGCGAGCGTCCGCTCGGCCACTGCGTCCAGGAGGGCGCGATCGTGGGAGACGAGCAGCACCGTCGCCGGGAAGTTCTCGAGCGCCGCCTCGAGCGCCTCGCGGCTCTCCAGGTCGAGGTGGTTCGTCGGCTCGTCGAGGACGAGGAAGTTCGCTCCCGAAGCGACCACGATCGCCAGCGCGAGCCGCCGGCGCTCGCCGCCGGACAGCACGGAGACCGGCTTCTCGTGCGACTCCCAGCCAGAGAACAGGAACCGGCCCAGAAGGTTCTGCGCCTCCGGCCGTCGCAGCCCCGTCATCGACTGGACGCACTCCAGGACCGATCCGCGCTCGTCGAGCTCCGCCTCGTGCTGCGAGAAGTACGCCGGGACGACGCCGTGGCCGAGGCGCACGGTGCCCGATTCGGGCTCGCGCCCCCCGAGCAGCGTCTCGAGCAGTGTCGTCTTCCCGGACCCATTCGGCCCGACCAGCGCGGCGTGCTCTCCCCGTTCGACCGCGAGCGAGACGCCGCTCATCAGCCGCTTGTCGCCGGCGGACAACGAAAGCCCCTCGACCTCGACCACGATCCGCCCGCTCCGGGGCGGGTTCAGGAACTCGAAGCCGAGTCGCCGGGACCGCCGCGTCAGCAGCCCGAGCTGGTCGGAGGCGACCGCCTTCTCCTTCTGCAGCCGCCCGATGTGGGTGAGCTTGGCCTGCGCCTGCTTCGCCTTCGACTTCTTGTAGCGGAACCGGTCGACGAAGCGCTGGAGCCGTGCGATGTCGGCGTTGTAGCGTTCGATCGACTTCGACGCGTCGAGCAGCCGAGCCGCCTTCTCGCGCCGCCAGTGGTGCCATTCGCCCGGAAAGTACGTCGAGCGGCCGGCGTCGAGCTCGAGGACCGCCGTCGCCACCGCCTCGAGGAACCACCGGTCGTGCGCGACGAGCACGACGGCGGCGTCCATTCCGATCAACGTCTTCTCGAGCCACTCGAGGCGCTGGACGTCCAGGTGGTTCGTCGGCTCGTCGAGGAGCAGCAGGTCCGGATCGCCGGCAAGCGAGCGCGCCAGGGACGCACGCGTCAGTTCCCCGCCCGAGAACGTCTGAAGCGGACGGTCGAGCTCTTCCTCGGAGAAGCCGAGACCGCGCAGAGCCGAGAGCGAGTTCTCACGCCACCCGTAGCCCCCGGCATGCTCGAGCCGGGCCTGGGCGGCCGAGTACCGGCTCAGCGTGTCGGGACCGTGGTCGCCGGCGGCCATGGCTCCCTCGAGCAGCCGAAGCTCCTCCTCCAGCTCGATCAGGTCTCGCGCGCCCGAGAGCGCGTACTCGCGCAGGCTCAGGCCGAGATTCAGCGGCGGACGCTGGTCGTGCAGCGCGACGCGCGTCCCCTTGTCGAGGACGAGCTGGCCGCCCTCGATCCCGGTCTCCCCGGCCAGCATCCGAAGCAGCGTCGTCTTGCCCGCGCCGTTCGGGCCGGAGAGGGCGAGCCGCTCGCGGCGCTCGACCTTGAACGAGACCCCCTCGAAGAGCAGCCCGCCGGCGAGCTCCTTGCGCAGGTTGGTGCCGATCACGACGGCCATGCCGCCGCACAGGGTAGGCCCTAGTCGCGCACGAGCGCGCGGGCGGCGTTGGCGATCGCCGTCCCGTCGATCCCGAAAGCCGCGAGCAGCTCTTCCGGCTTGCCCGAGCGCGGCATGGCCGTCACCGCCAACCGCGTCACCCGCGCCGACGCGCCCCGCTCGGCGAGCGCTGCGAGCACGGCCTCGCCGAGCCCGCCTTCCGGCCAGTGGTCCTCGACCGTGACCATCCGGCCCGTCTCCGTGGCGGCGGCGGCAAGCGTGCCGCCATCGATCGGCTTCAGCGAGTAGCAGTCGATCACGCGCGCCGAGATTCCGTCTCCCGCCAGTACCTCCGCAGCCTTCAGCGCCTCGTGCACCGTGATTCCGCACCCCACGATCGTCACGTCGTCGCCGTTGCGTACAACGCGGCTTCCGCCGATCGGGAAGTCCTCGTCGGGCCGGTAGAGCACCGGCGTGTTCGGGCGAAGCGTGCGGATGTAGGAGATCCCGTCGAGGTTCGCCATCGCAGCGACCAGGTGGACGGTCTGGTTGCCGTCGCAGGGGTGCAGGACCGTCGAGCCGTGGACTGCGCGCATCGAGGCGATGTCCTCGAGCGCCATCTGTGACGGGCCGTCCTCGCCGATCGAGATCCCGGCGTGCGATCCCGAGAGGGAAATGGTCGCGCGCGAGATCGCCGCCATCCGGACGAAGTCGTAGGCGCGAGAGTGGAACGCGGCGAACGACGACGCGAACACGCGGTAACCGCGGGCCTGGAGACCGACGGCGGCCGCGGCCATCTGCTGCTCCGCGATGTACATCTCGAAGAAGCGGTCGGGGTGCGCCTCCTTGAAGATCTCGGCGAAGGTCGAGTTCGAGACCTCACCGTCGATCGCGACGACGTCGCCGCGCGCCGAGCCGATCGCGGCGAGCGCTTCACCGTAGGCCTTTCGCGTCGCCACCTCGGAGCCGAGCTCGTACTCGGGCAACTCGAGCGCGCCCGTCTCGAACACGTGCGGCTCACCGGGCTCCGGCTTCGCGACCTCGACGACGATGTTCCGTAGCCCACCGAGCTCCTCGATCGCGGCGTCGGGGTCGTCGAGCGGCTTGCCGTGCCATCCTTCCTGATTCTCGACCGCCTTGACGCCCTTCCCCTTGACCGTGTGCGCAATGACGACCGTCGGCGCGCCGGGCGTCCCCACGGCCTCCGCGTACGCGGCGTCCACCGCCTCGACATCGTGGCCGTCCACCTCGATCGTGTGCCAGCCGAACGCCTCGGCGCGGGCGCGGTAATGGTCGAGCTGCCACTCGTCCATCGTCGGACCACGCTGGCCGAGCCGGTTGACGTCGAAGACCGCCGTCAGGTTGTCGAGCTCGTAGTGGGACGCGTGCTGGAACGCTTCCCAGACCGATCCCTCGGCGGTCTCGCTGTCGCCGCACAGCACCCAGACGCGGTACGGGAGCCGGTCGAGGTACTTGCCGGCGATCGCCATCCCCACGCCGAGCGGCAGTCCCTGGCCGAGGGAGCCGGTGGCGACGTCCACCCACGGGATCAGCGGCGTCGGATGCCCCTCCAGCATCGACCCGAACTGCCGGTACGTGAGCAGCTCCTCGTCCGTGATCGCGCCCGCGGCGCGGTACATCGCGTAGAGCAGCGTCGAGGCGTGGCCCTTGGAGAAGATCAGCCGGTCGTTCGTCGGGGAGTCCGGGGCGTCGAAGTCGTAGTGCAGGTACTTGGCGAGGAGCACCGCCATCAGGTCGGCGGCTGACATGCCGGACGTCGGATGACCGGACTTCGCCGCAGCAGCGCACCGCACCGAGTCGACACGGAACTGCTGCCCGAGCTCGCGCCAGAGCTGAACGTCGTCCATCCGCTCGTAACGTAACCGCTACCCCATGGGCGGCGCCGCTGCTCGACGCACGGATGAGACTGTGCGCAATGGCGGTAGGAGCTTGAGCGCCAAGGACCGCATCGATGATTTCGAGCGCCGCCTGCGAAGGCTCGAGACGGAACTCGCCGAGCTGAGGCGGATCGCGGCCACGGCGACGGCGATAGTCGAGCAGGAGGCTGCTCCAGCGGAGGTCGTCGGGCCGCAGTCGGCGCGGCCGCCCGAGGTTTCGCCGGACGTCGAGCCGGAGTCGACCCGGGAGGAGACGCCGCTCGCCGAACGCTGGTACGAGCGCAGCTGGGAGCCGGGCGGGGACCTGCGCCTGTCCGATCTCCTCGGCGCACGCGCGTTGGCGTGGACCGGCGGCATCGTGAGGCTGTTCGGGATCGTTCTCTTCTTCGCGCTGGCCGTTGACCGCGGCTGGATCGGAGAGGGAGCACGGGTCGTCCTCGGAGCGTGCGCCTCGGCGATCGTCTTCGGCGGTGGGCTCCTGCTGCGACGGTGGTTCGGCGAGACGCACGCCGCCGTTGCTGCGGTCGGAGCCGGTATCGGCGGCGCCTATGCGACCCTGCTCGCCGCCGGTCCCTACTACGACCTGATTCCGGACTGGGCGGCTCTGATCCTGGCCGGATGCGTGGCCGCGGTCGCGTGCGCGCTCTCGCTCGCCTGGTCCTCGGAGCTCATCGCGGGAATCGGCGTCGTCGGCGCCCTGGCGGTGCCCGTGCCGATCGCCTGGGGTGACGGAGTCACGACCACCGGGACCGGCTTCGTCGCGCTGATGTTCGCGGCGTCGGCCGTGGTGTCCGTCTACAAGCGATGGCAGATGCTGCCCAGCGCGTCCACGATCCTGGTTGTTCCGCAGGTGCTGGCGCTGGCAGCGGAGCATTGGCTTCGGCTGCATATGCCCTCTTCGCGCTCTGGCGCGGTGACGGTCAGGGCGCCGTCCCGGTGGCATCTACGCGTCGATCGGTCCCTTGCTCCGGTCGATGCGAACCGGGCAGGTAGAGCTTCGCTTTGGCACCGGCTGGCTCGCAGGCCTCGGCGCGGTGTACGCGGCGTGCCTCGGGGTGCTGCAGCTTCCCGGGAGCTGGGACTGGCACCAGGTGGCCGTCACTGCGCTGCTTGCCTTCGTACCGCTGGGGTACACGTCCTCGGACTGCTGCTGCCGTCTCGCCAGCTGCAGCTCGCGGCGGCGCTCGGCCTGGGTCTCGCGCTGGTCAAGAACCTCGGCTACGACCTCCCTCGTCTCGACGCGCCGCAGCGGTCGTGGACGATGATCGTGGTCGGCGCCGCTCTGCTTGCCGCCGGCTTCCTCTTCCTGCGATTCGCTGTCCCGGATCCCCGCTCGGGCAAGCTCGCATCGGGGGTCGCGTCTGGGACGGTCGTCTACGCGATCGCCGCACCGATCGATCTGCTGAGCGGCGATTGGCACGGGATCAGCCGAACCGGGCCCGCTCTCGTCGTTCCCGCTGCGCTCTATGGCGGCCTCTGCGCGCTCGTCCTCCCGCTCGGCCGCCTGCGCGACTTCGCCACGGTGCTCTGGGCAGAGGCGCTGCTCGTGCCGTCTGCGTCGCGGCGTTCCTGTTCGACGGAACGTGGACCGTGATCGCGTTCGTCGTGCTGGGCCTCGTCCTCGTCGAGATCAGCGTGTGGCTCGAAGAGGAGCGGTTCCAGGTCGGCGCAGGAGTGTGTCTCGTGCTCGCCGTGCTCCACGCGGTCGTCCTCGACGCTCCGCCGACCCAGTTCTTCGAGTCGAACGCCCATCCCGCCTCGGGTGCGGGCGCCGTCGCGGCAGCGGCAGTGCTGGCGTTCGCCCTCGGCCGTGTAGCGCTCGTCCCGCCGCGGCTCGGCGGCTCCCGAGCCCTGCTGTTCGCCGTCGCAGGCATCGTGGCCCTGTAATTCGACCTCGCGACGCTCAGCTCGGTGGCGCGGGCCCTCTCGTTCCTTGCCGTGGGCGCCGTGCCGCTCCTCGGCGGCTTCTTCTACCAGCGCCTCAGCACCGACGCGCTCCGCAAGCGCGAACCTGCGGGTCGCTAGGCTTGTCGCATGAGGGTGGCGGTCGCGTTCGACCACCGCGGCGTGAAGCTCCGCGAGCGGGTGCTCGAGGAGTTGACGACCCTCGGCCACGAGGCGGTCGACCTCGGCACCGACACCGACGCCGTGCGCATCGACTACCCGGACAAGGCCCGGGAGGTCGGAGAGGCGATTCGGGCCGGAGAGGCGGAGCGCGGCGTGCTCGTCTGCGGCTCCGGCGTCGGCGCTTCCGTGGCGGCGAGCAAGCTCGACGGCATCCGCGCCGCGATCTGCCACGACGTCTACTCCGCCCACCAGGGCGTCGAGCACGACGACATGAACGTGCTCTGCCTGGGCTCCGAGGTCGTCGGCGCCGAACTGGCCGCCGACCTCGTCCGGACGTTCCTCGCCGCGACCTTCGCCGGCGGCGAGCGCTACGTGCAACGGCTTCAGAAGATCGAGGACCTGGAAAGGAAGACCTATGCCTGATTCGCGTCTCCACCGGCTGTCGGCGCTCGGCCAGAGCGTCTGGATCGACTACCTCTCCCGCGACCTGCTGCACTCGGGAGGGCTCGCGCGGATGATGGAGGAGGCCGCGGTCACCGGGGTCACCTCGAACCCGACGATCTTCCAGAAGGCGATCTCGGGAGGCTCGGCGTACGACGACCAGATGCGCGACCTGCTCGAGCACGAGGAGGACGTCAAGGAGATCTTCATCGCCCTGGCCGGCCGGGACGTCGGCGAGGCCTGCGACCTCATGCGCAGGGCGTGGGACGACGGCAGGGGCCTGCGCGGTTGGGTCTCGTTCGAGGTCGACCCGACGCTCGCGAACGACACAGAGGCGACCGTCGCCGAGGCGAAGCGCCTGGCGTCGCTCGTGAGCAAGCCGAACCTCTACATCAAGATCCCGGCGACCAAGCCGGGCCTGCCGGCAATCGAGGAGATGATCGCCGGGGGGCACTCGATCAACGTCACGCTGATCTTCTCGATCCAGCGGCATCGCGAGGTGATGGAGTCCTACATGCGCGGCCTCGAGCGGCTCATCGAGGCGGGCGGCGATCCACGCACCGTCGGCTCGGTCGCGAGCTACTTCGTCTCACGGGTCGACACCGAGGCGGACAGGCGCCTGGAGGGCCATCCGGAGCTTCAGGGCAAGCTCGCGGTCGCCAACGCGAAGCTCGCGTACGAGAGCTGGAAGGAGGTCTTCGCCGGGGATCGCTGGGAGGCGCTCGAGGCGAAGGGGGCCTCGAAGCAGTGGTGCCTGTGGGCGTCCACGTCGACGAAGAACCCCGCGTACCGCGACGTCCGGTACGTCGAGGAGCTGATCGGTCGCGACACGGTGAACACGATGCCCGAGGAGACGATCGAGGCGTTCCAGGATCACGGCGAGGTGGCGCTGACGCTCGAGCAGGGGGTCGACGAGGCCCGTCGGGTGTTCGAGGACGTCGAGGCGGCGGGCGTCTCGATCGACGACGTCACCCGCGTGCTCGAGGAGGAAGGCGTCCAGAAGTTCTCCGACTCCTTCGCGGAGCTGCTCGACGGGATCCGCGAGAAGCGCGGCGAGCTGGTCAGCGCTTGATCACCCTGTCTCCGACGGATGTGAGCGCAAGCCCGAACCAGCACGTAACACAGTGTTACAAGCCCGTTGCGATGCGCGGTTGCGCGGCATCGAAAGCAAGTAACACAGT
>JBLMYA010000116.1:0-30402 GCA_050258035.1 Verrucomicrobiota bacterium | reverse complement strand
AGGCGCGTGGCCGCGGCTACGCCACGTCGCTCGTCGCCGGACTCTCGCAGTCCCTCCTCGACGCCGGTCGCCGCTTCTGCTTCCTCTACACCGACCTCGCCAACGCCACGTCGAATGCGATCTACGAGCGGATCGGCTACGTGCGGGTCGCGGAGTCGGCGATGGTGGCGTTCCGCAGAGCCGAGCTCCCGGCCGACAACACCGGTGTCTGACACCGCCGGGCCCGCCAAGCGCCGACGCGTCTCAGGCGGTGTCAGACACCAAATCTGTCAAGAGCTCGGTTGCGCCGAAGGTGTGACGCGTCGTCCACAGGGTTAGAAGAGCTTCTGGAGCTTCATCGCCGCGCCCATGTCGCCCTTGATCTTCAGCTTGCCGGACATGTAGGCCGCGGTCGGGTTCTGCTCGCCCTTCACCACCTTCTCGAACGTCTCGGCGGAGGCAGCGATCGTGCAGTCGCCGCCCGTGTTCCCCTCCTCGACGGTGACTCCGCCGTCGGAGACCCGCACCGTCCATGTGCCCGCCCCGTCGATGTCGAAGACGTAGGAGTTGTTCATCCCCGCGGTCCTGCCCGGCTCGACGCGGGACGGAAGCTGTTCGAAGAATTCGCTGACGACAGACACTGCGCTGCTCCTTGTCGGGTTCTGGGCGAGCCTAGCTGACCTCGCCACCTAGGGAACCGCGACCTCCGGCTCCAGCCGTCGGCGAGCCCCCGTCGGAGGCAGGAGCGCCGTCAGCGCCAGCGCGACGAGCGGCGCGGCCGCCGAGACGAAGAGCGAGGTACGCAGGTCGATCGAGTCGGCGATTGCGCCGAGAATGACGGCGGCGACACCGCCGAGCCCGATCGCAAAGCCGATCGCCAGGCCCGAGGCCATGCCGATGTTCCGCGGCAGGTACTGCTGCGCCATCACCATCGTGACCCCGAAGGTGCCCACGATCGCCGCCCCGACGCCGGCGAGTGCGATCGCGCCGGGAATGCCGCCCACGAGCAGGAAGACGAGGATCAGCGGCGTGCTGATCACGAAGCTGCCGCGGAGCACCGTGCGGAGCCCGAGCCGGTCGGCGAGCGGCCCCGCGGCCAGCGTCCCGAGTGCCCCGACGAGCAACATGCCCGCGAAGACGTAGTTGCCGTACGACTCCGAGTGGCCCTGGGAGACCTCGTAGAGGGGCACGAAGGTGATCAGCCCGAACCAGGCGAGGCTGCGGAAGGTGATCACCGTGAGCAGGACCGCCAGCGAGCGCAGGTCGTTCTCGCCGGAACGCGACCTGCCGTCCGACCCCGCCTCGGGCACGAACGAGAGCAGGTAGCGGGTCGACGCCAGGAGCAGCGCCGCGACCGCGAGCGCGGGCACGGCGAGCAGCAGGCCCCCGCGCAGTCCGAGCCACACGATGATCGGCGTCACGACCAGCGCGCCGAGCCCGTAGCCGACGTTGCCGCCGACCGAGAAGAGCGACATCCCGCTGGCGCGATTGCGCCCGCTCGTATAGGCGGCGAACTTGGATCCTTCGGGGTGGTAGGCGGCGGTACCGAGACCGGAGACGACCACCAGCAGAACGACGAGCCAGTACTGGGGCGCGTCGGAGGCGAGCGCCATCCCGATTCCGCCGATCGCGATGCCGGCCGGGAGGAGCCAGACGGCGCCGCGGACGTCCGACCAGAGCCCGAACGCGGGCTGCACGATCGACGACGAGAGGGCTGACGCCAGCATCAGCACCGCAACGAGCGTGTACGAGAGGCCGAACTCGGACCGAAGGAAGGGGAGCAGCGCAGGCAGGGCACCGCCCGAGAAGTCGACCGACGCGTGGCCGGTCGAGAGCAGGGCCATCGCCCGCCGGTCGATCCGGTCCCGCATGCGAACCAGCCTATCCGGACGGCGGCGTCGGATAGCATCGCGCCGCCATGGAGATCGCCGCCAGCTCCGGCACGGCCGCGGTAGACGTCACCGCCTTCGCGGTGCCCGACCCGGTCGAGGCGCTCCCGGAGCTCGACCCCCGCCTCCGGGGCCTGGTCGAGTCGGGCGAGATCACCGGCGAGGCGGGCTCGACGTGCGTGCTGCACGCCGACCGCGGCCGCATCGTCGCCTCCGGCGCAGGCCCGCGCGACCAGCTCGACGCCGACTCGATCCGGGCTGCCGCCGCCGGGGTCGCACGACTCGGGCTCGGCGGCACCGTGGCGTGGCTCCTCGACGACACGTTCCGGCTCGACGCCGCCGCCCAGGCGCGGGCGGCGGTCGACGGGCTCGTCCTTGGCGGCTACGACCAAGGCGCGTGGAAGACCTCCCCGCCGCGGCGCAGGCAGGTCGAGCGCGTGATCTTCCCGGACGTCGGCGAGGAGGTCGTCGCGACGGCGCAGCGCGCGGAGCTCGTCGCCCGGTGGACGAACCGCGCGCGCGACCTCGCCAACCGGCCGCCGAACGACCTCACCCCCGAGCGGCTCGCCGACCGGGCAGCCGAGATCGCACAGGGCTCGGATGCCCTGTCGTACCGGTCGTTCGACCGCGGCCAGATCGAGGCGATGGGCATGGGTGCCTTCGCCGCCGTCGCCCGCGGCTCGCACAACGAGCCACGGCTGGTCGTCCTCCGGTACGAGCCGCCGGGAGCCCGCGACGACCTCGTGCTCGGCCTGGTCGGCAAGGCGGTCACCTTCGACACAGGAGGCATCTCGCTGAAGCCGGCCGACTACATGGAGGAGATGAAGGGGGACATGTCGGGCGGCGCGGCCGTGCTCGAAGGCACCGGGGCGATCGCCGAGCTCGGACTGCCACTGCGGATGATCGCCGTCGTCGGCGCCACCGAGAACGCGATCGGCGGCGGGGCCTTCCGCCCGGGGGACATCCTCACGGCGATGAACGGCAAGACGATCGAGATCACGAACACCGACGCCGAGGGGCGGCTCGTCCTGGCCGACGCGCTCTGGTACGCGCGGCAGGAGGGGGCGACCCACATGGTCGACTTCGCCACGCTCACGGGGGCGATGGAGCGCGCCCTCGGCGACCTCTACGCAGGCGTGTTCGGGAACGACGACGGCTGGCGCGAGCAGGTCGTGGAGGCGGGCGAGGCGAGCGGCGACCACGCCTGGGCGATGCCGATCCACCGCCGCTTCAGGCGCTACCACGACTCCAGATTCGCCGACCTCAAGAACTCGTCCGTCCGTCGGCAGGCGATCCCCGCCTACGCCGCGACCTTTCTCGAGGAGTTCGTCGGCGACGGGCCGTGGGCGCACATCGACATGGCCGGACCTGCGTTCCTGCGCTACTCGCGCGAGGATTACCTGACGCAGCTCGGCGGTACCGGCTACGGCGTGCGGCTGATCGCCGAGCTCGCGGGCCGCCTCGCGGCATGAACTTCGACCTCTCGCCCGAGCACGAGCTGATCCGCGACACCGTACGCTCCTTCGCCCTCGAGAAGGTCGCGCCGGTGGCCGAGGAGCTCGACCGGGAGCACCGCTTCCCGTACGACCTCGTCGCCGAGCTGGCCGAGCTCGGCCTGATGGGCATCCCGATTCCCGAGGAGTACGGAGGCGGCGGCGGCGACACGCTCTCGTACGCGATCGCGATCGAGGAGCTGACCAGGATCGACTCGTCGGTGGCGATCACGGTCGCGGCCCACACCTCGCTCGGGACGATGCCGATCTTCCTGTTCGGCTCCGAGGAGCAGAGGCGCGAGTGGCTGCCCGACCTCGCGTCCGGCAAGCGCCTGGCCGCGTTCGGCCTGACGGAACCCGGCGCCGGCTCCGACGCCGGGTCGACCGCGACCACCGCGGAGCTCCGCGACGGACGCTGGGTGATCGACGGTGCCAAGATGTTCATCACCAACGCCGGCACCGACATCACGGCCTGCGTGACCATCACCGCGCGCACCGGCGAGGACGAGATCTCGAACCTGATCGTCCCGAACGGGACGCCGGGCTACGAGATCTCCCCGCCGATGAGGAAGCTCGGCTGGCAGGCATCCGACACCCGGGAGCTCTCGTTCCAGAGCTGCGCCGTGCCCGAGGGAAACCTGCTCGGGCCGCGCGGGGACGGGTTCAAGCAGTTCCTCGAGATCCTCGACGGCGGCCGCATCTCCGTCGCGGCGATGGGCGTCGGCCTCGCGCAGGGCGCGTACGACCTCGCGTACGGGTACGCGCTCGAGCGGCAGCAGTTCGGCAGGCCGATCGCGTCCTTCCAGGCGGTCCAGTTCCAGCTCGCCGACCTGGCGACGGACATCGAGGCCGGCCGGGCCCTCGTCCACCGGGCCGCGTGGCTGAAGGACGAGGAGCGGTCGTTCGCACTCGCGGCGGCGCAGGCCAAGCTCTACACCGGCCTGCTCTCCAACCGGGCCGTGAACGTCGCCCTCCAGATCCACGGCGGCTACGGCTTCATGGACGAGTTCCCGATCTCGCGGCTGTATCGCGACCAGAAGATCCTCGAGATCGGCGAGGGCACGAACGAGGTGCAGCGGATGGTGATCGCGCGCCACCTGGGCCTGCCGGCCTCGTAGAGCACGAGCCCCGAAGACGGACGGGGCGGCGCCGGGACACCCGATTCGACCGGTGCGCCACAGCCGGAACCAGAGGGCGACGGCGGTTCCGCTCGCCGCCGCCGCCCTCGTGACCCCGAAGAGCGGCGCACCGACCCTCTCCTCCTGCCATGTCTATCGCGTCTGCCCCGCCGGCGCATGGGCCGACCGGCCCATTCTCGGGGCGTGCGAGTCACGATCGGCGTCACTATCGGAAAGACAGCGAGGCGCGCTGGTAGCGTCAGCGGGCCATGCTGCTTCGCCAGTTCGTGGACGAGGATCTGGGTTGCGCTTCCTACCTCGTCGGCGACGAGGGGGCGGGAGAGGCGGTCGTGATCGATCCGTCGTATGCGATCGAGCCGTACCTCGGGGCCGCCGCCGAACACGGAGTGCGCATCGTCCGCGTGCTGGAGACCCACACCCACGCCGACCACGTCTCGGGACACGGTCGGCTGGCGCTGGAGCACGGCATCCCCATCTCGGTGCACCGTGACGCCGGCGCCGAGTACCCCCACGACGGCCTGGACGACGGCGACGAGCTCGCCGTCGGAGCGGTCACGGTCCGTACGATCCACACTCCCGGCCACCGCCCGGAGCACAGCTGCTTCATCGCCTCTGTCGGACGCGGCGGGGGCAACGCCCTGTTCACGGGCGACTCGCTCTTCGTCGGGTCCGCGGCGCGCCCGGACCTGGCGGTCGAGGCCCGGGAGGGCGCGGAGGGCCTGTTCCACAGCCTGCACCGCCTGCTCGAGCTGTCCGACGACGTCCGGGTGTTTCCCGGACACGTCGCCGGGTCCCTGTGCGGCACGCACATGAGCTCCGATCCCTCGACCACGATCGGCGCCGAGCGGCGGGGCAACCCGCTGCTCGCGATCGCCACCGTTGCCGATTTCGTGGACGAGACAGCGGGGTCGGCGACACCGCGGCCACCCAACATGGAGCGGATCGTCGAGATCAACCGCGGGCCGTTCCTCGCCGCCTGTCCCTCGCCCGGGCCCGTTGGCACACCCGGCGACGCCACCGTCCTCGACGTCCGGAGTGCCGACGAATACGCAGCCGGGCACGTGCTGGGGGCGCTGAACGTGCCGGCGTCCGTCCGCGGGTTCGGAACGAGAGCGGGGTTCGTGCTGCGGCGGGGCGAGCCGATCGTCCTCCATGCTTCCTCCCCGGCGGAGGTGGAGCTGGCCGCACGCCGGCTGCGTGCCGTCGGCCTTCTCGAGCTGGAGGGCTACCTGGACGGTCCGCAGGAGCTCGTGCCGCTGGAGCCCGTCCGGATGGAGGAGCTGGCCGCACTGCTCCGTGGTGGGGAAGTGGACGTGATCGACGTGCGCGAGCTCGACGAGCGCGACTCGGGGTTCATCCCCGGCAGCAAACACATCCCCTATCGCCTGCTCCGCGCCTACGGCGCGGCGGTCGGGGACGGGAAGCCCGTGGTGACGATCTGCGAGAGCGGGGCCAGGGCAGCCGTGGCCGCCAGCGTGCTCGCCGCCGCCGGAGTGAACGCACGAGCCGTTATCAACGGCGGCGTCGCCGACTGGGAGCGGAGCGGAGGGCACACCGTCGAGTTCCGCCGCTGCGGCAGCTGAGTCCTCGTAACACAGTGCCACTACTTCGAGACGGCGCGTGGTTGAGCCGCGTCCGGAGCTTGTAACACTGTGTTACTTGAGAGATGCGGAGGAGTCAGGCCGAGGCCGCGAGCAGCGACTCGCCCTCGCGGACGTACCTCGTCGCCCCGACCGAGCGGTAGAAGGCGAGTGCCGGCTCGAGCTGGCCGAGGTCTCCCGCCCGGGCGGCGGCGAGACGGCAGAAGGCCTCCGAGGTGAGGGCGCCGATCTCGGCGCACTGGTCGGCAGCTCCGACCGAGTCGCCGCGACCGAAGGCGATCCCGATCCGGGCCCAGGGGACGCTCGTGTAACTCTCCAGGGTCGCCGCGCACTCCTCGCCTCGGCCCACTCCGGTCAGCGTCCAGGACAGGACGTGGAGGAACACATCGGCGAAGCCGACGTCGGCCCCTCCGGCGAGTCCCGCGAGGAACTCCTCGGCCGCGGCGAGGGCACGCTCGCGCTCGCCGAGCTCGAGCATCACGTGCGCGGCTTCGGCACATGCCGGGTACAGCGCCTGAGGGTCTCTGGCCCGATGCCCGAGCTCGAGTGCAAGCTCGGCGTCGGCGATCGCACCTTTGCCGTCGCCGCGGGCCAGCCGGATCACGGCCCGGCAGGAATAGCACTGCGAGGCCAGGTAATGAGGCGAGCCCTGCTCGACCTCGTCGAGGAAGGCGTCCGCGCGCTCGGCGGCCGCGTCCCAGCCGCCGAGTTCGTACTCCCACCGCGCCAGGACGCCGCGGAACCAGCGGGCGAAGCCCCTCTGGCCGTACTGCTCGGCCTCCCGCCCTGCCTCCCGCCACCCCTCGACCGCTTCGACGAGCTCCCCGCGCGACCACCGCCGGGCCGCGAGATTGCCGATTCCACGGCACATCTCGAACACGGCGTTGGCCGACCTGGCGATCTCCACCCCCTCGGCGATCTCGGCCAAGCCCCGCGCGTCCCCGAGCGCGCCGCGGGCAGCGCCGATATTGATCAAAGCAGCCCCCCTGATCTCGTCGAGACCTAGGTCGGTCGCCATCGCCAGCGCCTGCTCGCCGACGCGGATCGCGTCCTCCTCGTGGGCTGCGAGCATCAGCAACCTCGACGCGGTCGCGATCGCGCGCGCCTTTGCCTTGGACGGTGGAAGTGGCTCGACCAGCCGGCGGGCCTGGCCCAGGTGGGTCATGGCCGCGTCACGGTCTCCATGGATCCAATGCTCCTCGACCATCTGGGTCTCGGCGTCGGCAGCTCCCTCCACATCGCCGGCCGCCAGCAACTCGTCCCGCGCCTCCAGGAGCAGGTCGAAGTCGGTCTCGCCGAGCAGTGCCAGCGCACGCCCGAGCCGGAAGAGCAGCAGCCCGCGCCGGCGGTCGTCTTGCCCCGCGAGCTCGAGCGCCACCCGGAAGAAGCGGGCGGCGGCCTCGTAGGCGTTCAGCGCGAGCGCGCGGTCGCCGGCGTCCGTCAGCGCCTCCCGGGCATCGTCCGCGAACGTCTCCGCGCTCCCTCCCGCCGCCTCGGTCAGCTCGAGGGCCTGGAGGTAGTGGTGCGCCAGCATCTCGGCGTGGTCCTCGCGTCGACCGAGCTGCTCGATCCACCGGGCGGCCAGCAGGTGCTTCGCAGCCCGATCCGCGCGCGGGATCTGCGCGTAGGCGACGTCGCGAACGAGCAGGTGGCGGAACGCGTATTCCCGGTCCTCGGCGACCGTGCTCGCACGCTCACGACGGACGAACTCCTTTCGCTCGAGCGAGTGCAGGCTCGCCTCGAGCTCTCCGCGCTCGTCGAGCGCCTCGAGCGCCCCGGTCCAGAAACGCCTGCCGATCACGGCGGCGTCCTGGAGCAGCAACTTCTGCGCGGGATCAAGGAGGTCGAGCCGCGCCGCGATCAGCCCCTGGACCGTCTCGGGCAGCTCCCCGACGAGGCCGCGGTCGCGCAGCATCCGCGCGAACTCCTCGGCATAGAGCGGGTTGCCGCCTGCGCGGGCGATCAGCTCCACCTGCGTCTCGGCCGGTAGCACCGCACCCAGTAGTTCGGCGAGCAGCCGAGCCGTGTCCTCGTCCGACAGGGCGGAGAGCGAGATCGTCAGCGAGTTCGGCTTGCCCCCTCCCCAGTCGGGCCGCCGCGCGAGCAGCTCGGGGCGGGCCGTGCAAACGACCAGCAGGGGCACGGTGGCGGCCCAGTCGACGAGATGGTCGACGAACTCCAGCAGGTTGTCGTCGGCCCAGTGCAGGTCCTCGAAGACGAGCACGAGCGGCCGCTCTTCCGCGAGCTCCTCGAAGAAGCGACGCCACGCGGCGAAGGCCTCGTCCCGCATGTCACCCCCACCCTCGGTGCCGCCGGCGAGCCCGACGAGCGGTCGCAGGTGCGATTGCACCCACGGGTCGACGACGGCCGCTGCCAGCTTCTCCTCCGCGGCGGCGGCGGCGTCGCCTTCGAGGATCCCGAGCTGGGCCTTCACCATCTCGCCGAGCGCCCAGAAGGTGATCCCCTCGCCGTAGGGCAAGCAGCGGCCGTGGCGCCACGAGATGAGCTCCGGCAGACGCTCGATCGCCTCGTAGAGCTCGAGCACGAGCCGGCTCTTGCCGATTCCGGGGACGCCGACGATCGTGACCAGCTGCGAGGCCCGCTCGGCGAGCACGCGCGCGAGCGCGTCCTCGACCAGGGCGACCTCACGGCTCCTGCCGACGAGCGTGGCCCCGTGCACGCGCTCGACGGCGATCCGGGAGCGGGCCTGAACCGCCTCCCACGCCTTCACCGGCTGCGACTTCCCCTTGGCCTCGACCGGCACGAGCTTCCGGTACTCGACCGCCTGCTCGGTCGCACGCAGCGTCTGCTCGCCGACGACGATCGAGTTGACGGCCGCCGCGCTCTGCAGCCGCGCGCCCGTGTTGATGACGTCGCCGGCGGCCATCGTCTCGCCCGCCTCGGGTCGGGCGTCGACGCGCACGAGCGCCTCGCCGGTGTTGATCCCGATCCGCACCTCGATCCCGCCGTCCACCGCCCAGTCCCTGATGGCGAAGGCGGCGCGAACCGCGCGCTCGGCGTCGTCTTCGTGGGTCGTCGGCGCTCCGAAGAGCGCCATCACCGCGTCGCCGATGAACTTCTCGACCGTCCCGCCGTAGCGGACCAGCTCGGTGCGCACGCGCTCGTGGTAACGGCCGAGCTCGGCGGCGACATCCTCCGGGTCGAGCGCCTCCGCTCGGGAGGTGGAGTCGACGAGATCGGCGAACAGAACCGTCACCACCTTCCGCTCCCGACGGCCCTCCGACATCGGGCGAGTCTATTACGGGCCTGTTCGCGCCCCCGGCACTGCGGGTCCCCGGATCGGCAGCTTCTTCGCCAGGAACGCCAACTGGTCGAAATACGCCTGGGCGTTCAGCTCGTGTCCGGCCGGATACCAGCGCACGACCGACCCGCGCGGGGCTGCATCGGCGAGCGCGACGAGCGCCGCCCGCGGGACGATCTCGTCCCGGCGGCCGTCCTGGAGCAGGACCGACCCGGGATGCGCGCGGGCGATCCAGCGCAGCGGGTCGATCTCGGTCAGCGAGCTGCGCACCTGCGACCGGAGCGACGCCGGTGCCTGGGCGACGTAGGCCGACACGGGCAGCGATCCACCGGACATCAGCACGGTGGCGCGAATCCGCGGCTCGGCTCCGGCGGTCACCGCGGCGACCCGCGCGCCGAGGCTCCAGCCGACCAGCCCGATCCGCTTCGGGTCGACCTGAGGCAGGCGGGCCAGGAGGTCGACCGCGCGCCGGACCGCGACCGCGTCGGCTGCAAAGATCCGCCGGTCGCGCGCGAGCAACTCGCCGGGCGTCGAGCCGCCCGGCGCGGCGCCGGCGCTGCTGGAGGGGAGCGTGATCGTCATCCCGACCGCGCGCCGGCCCGCGGCCCAGACCGCCGGCAGGAGGAACCGCCCGCGGCTCTCACCCGAGCCGTGGAGGTAGATCACCGCCGGCACGCGCTCCTTCCCGGGCGGGAGCGCGAGATAGCCCTCCACGCGCCCGCCGGGAACCGCGTACGAGACGTCGTCGACGGCGATCGGGTACGGGCCGTTGACCCGGCCGGCGTTGCGGTAGTCGAGCGGAGCGGAGACGTCGTACCGGAACGGCGACGCCCGGCCGGCCGAGCTGCCGGCCGTGGTGCCGCTACCGGATCCACAGCCGGCGGCGGCGAGCGCGGCGAGCGCTATCGCAGCCGCTCGACCTCGTAGCCCCATCCGCGCACCTGGGCGAGCAGCGCCTCGCAGTGCTCCTCGTCCCGTGTGAGCAGGGTCAGATCGATGCCGGTCGCGCCGAACGGGATGTCCACGCCCTCGCGCCGGTGCTCGACCGAGAGGACGTTCACCCGCTCCTGGGCGACGAGCTCCAGCAGGCGGAGCAGCTCACCCGGCCGGTCCGGCACCGCCGTGCGCACGACCAGGTGGCGGCCGGCGGCGGTGACGCCGTACCGCATGACCGTGATCAGCGTGCTCGCGTCGATGTTGCCGCCCGAGAGGACGGCGACCGCCGGGCCGCGTCCGGGAACCTTCCCGTCCATCAGCGCGGCCACCCCGACGGCCGCGGCCCCCTCCACGACCAGCTTCGTGCGTTCCAGCAGGAGCACGATCGCCTGGGCGATGTCGACGCCCGAGACCTCGACCACGTCGTCCACCAGGTCGTCCAGGAGGGGCCCCGTCAACGCTCCGGGCTGCTTGACGGCGATGCCGTCGGCGAGGGCGAACCCGTCGGGCCTCGAGCGGACGCCGACCACCCGTGCGTCCGGGAGCGCAGCGCGGAGCGCCAGGGCGATCCCGGCTGCGAGGCCGCCGCCACCGATCGGCACGACCACGGCCTCCGCGTCCGGCACCTGCTCCGCGAGCTCGAGGCCCACCGTCCCCTGGCCGGCGACGACCGCCTCGTCCTCGAAGGGGTGCACGAACGTCGCTCCCGTCTGCTCGACGTGGCGCTGCGCCTCCTCGACCGCAGCCTCCAGGGTCTCGCCGACCATACGGACGTCGGCTCCGTAGCCCTTCGCCGCCTCGACCTTCGCCATCGCAGCGTCCCGGGGGACGAAGATCGTGGCGCGGAGCCCCGCCTCCCGTGACGCCCAGGCGACCGCCTGCGCGTGGTTCCCGGCGCTGGCGGCGACGACGCCGGCTCCCCGTTCCGCCTCGCCGAGGGTGGCGAGCTTGTTGACCGCGCCGCGGATCTTGAACGAGCCGGTGCGCTGGAGGTTCTCGGCCTTCAGGTGGACGTCGCGCCCGACGAGACGGGAGAAGGTCTCGGAGCGGAAGACCGGCGTCACGCGGGCCACGCCGGCGAGCCGCTCGCGCGCCCGATCGATCTCAGCGGGCGCCGGCATCGTCACACGTCCGTATGGGGTCTGACCCCGAAAAGCACCCCGTGCGCAGGGGTTGTGGATAGCGCACCGCGCTACGCGCCGTCGATCTTGAACACCCTGGACATGATCTCGGAAACGGCCGAGAGCGGGTCGAGCGTGCGGGCCTGGACCTCGTCGAGCAGTCGCCGGAGCTCCGGATCGTCTTGGACCGCCCGGCGGAGGTGGAGGGCGGCCCGGGCGGAGGCGACCGCGTAGACCTCGGCCGCGACACTCCGTCGGCGACGTTCCTCGAGCCCTCCCTCCCGCTCCAGGAACGCACGGTGCTCCTCGACCTTCTCCCAGAGTTCCGGCACGTTCTCGCCGCGGTGCGCTTCCGTGAGCACGATCGGCACCTTCCAGGGGCGATCGCGGTCGAGCGAGAGCACCGACCGGACCTCCGACAGCATCGTCTTCGCCGCCGGGTGATCCATCTTGTTGACCGCGATCACGTCGGGGATCTCCATGATCCCCGCCTTCAGCGCCTGGATCGAGTCGCCCGAGCCCGGCATCAGCACGAGGACGACCGTGTCGGCCACGCCGATCACCTCGATCTCGCTCTGGCCCGTGCCCACGGTCTCGACGAAGACGACGTCCTTGCCCGACGCGTCGAGGATCAGGAGCGCCTGGAGGGTCGTCTCGGCGAGGCCGCCGAGGTGGCCGCGCGTGCCCATGGACCGGATGAACACGCCCGGGTCGAGGAAGTGGTCGGCCAGGCGGATCCTGTCGCCGAGGAGCGCCCCCTGCGAGAACGGGCTGGAGGGATCGACCGAGACGACGCCGGCGGTCCGCTCGAGCCCGCGGATGTGTCCGAGGAGCGCGGCGATCAGGCTCGACTTGCCAACCCCGGGCGGTCCCGTGACTCCGACCGCATAGGCGTTGCCGGTCTCGGGGTAGAGGTCGCGGACGAGCTCGCGCGCGAGCGGGTCCGAGCTCTCGACGAGCGTGATCGCGCGCGCGAGGGCGCGTCGGTCGCCCGAGCGCACCCCCGCCACGAGGGTCTCGCGCGTCCAGTCCCGGCGTCTCGAACTCACGCGGACAGGGGCTCGGGCACGGCGGCGCTGGGCTCGCGCCGGAGCATCGCGAAGCCCGTCGCGGCCGACGCGAGACCGATCCCCCCGGCGATCCCCCACACCCAGCGCGCGCCGAGCGCGTCGACCAGCGGCCCGGCGATCACCATCCCGAGCCCGAGCACCGCGAAGTTCGTCCCCATGATCAGTGTGAAGGCGCGGCCGCGGAGCCGATCCGGCGCTCCCCGCTGGACGAGCAGGGTGTTGCAGACGAGCGCCGTGGCGTTGCCGATGCCCCCCACGACGACGAACCCGATCGCAACCCAGACGGTCGGTGAGCAGGCGGCGGCGATGTAGGCCGCCGCCATCACCCCGATCGCGAGGCCGTAGAGGACGGTCATGCCGCGGTGCTCGATCCAGGACGAGGCGAGCAGGGCTCCGATCACGGCGCCGACGCCGTTCGCGGCGAAGAGGAGCCCGAACCCGAAGTCGCCGGCGTCGAACGACACCTTCGCGAGCACGACCTCGGACACGTTGACCAACCCGACCGCGATCATCGCGAGGTTCCAGGAGAGGAGCACGGCCAGGAGCGGGCGCGTGCGCAGGACGAGCCTGAAACCGTCGCCGAGGTCCCGCCAGTAGCCGTGGCTCTCGGCGCGGCCCTGCTGGAGGAGCGCGCCGGGGATCCGGAGCAACAGGATCGCGGAGATCCCGAAGCTGACTGCGTTGACGAGGTAGGCGGGGTCGGGCCCGGCAGCGGCGACCACGAGCCCGCCGAGGAACGTCCCGAAGGTGAGCGTCAGCTGCTCCGCAAGCCGGATGAGCGAGTTCGCGCGGGGGAGATCCTCTGCGGCGACGAGGTTCGGCAGGCCGGCGTACGCGGCCGGACGCGCCACGCCCGTCGCGACGCCCGCGACGAGTGCAGTCGCGACGATCTGCCCCGCGGAGACGGTGAAGGCCAGGAGGACGAACATCGCCAGGCGGATGAGATCTGCCCCGACGAGCAGGCGCTTCCGCGAGAGACGGTCGACGAGCGGCCCGAACAGGAGCCCGATGGCGACGGCCGGCAGGAAGTCGGCGATCAGCAGCGCGCTGACCCACAGACCGGAATGCGTGCGATCCCAGACGTCGACGCTGAGCGCGATGACCGCAAGGAACGTGCCCAGGCCGGAGACCAGGTAGGAGCCGAAGAGGAGCCTGAAGCTCGGAGACGAGCGAAGGACGTCCCGCTGTCGAGCGAGCAAGCTGGGCACGATGGCCGACGTTAGCGGGTCAGGCGGGCGGCCGCAGGAGCCGCGCGAGTGCGTCGGCGAAGAACTCGTTCTCGTCGGAGGTTCCGCAGCTGATCCGGATCGCGGTCGGCGCTCCGAACCCGTGGAGGGGCCGGACGATCACGCCCTCGGCGAGGAGCGACTCGAACAGCGGCCTCGCGTCCCCTCCGGTCTCGGCGTACAGGAAGTTCGCCACCGCCGGCCGCGCCGGAGGGATCCCGGCCGATTCGAGGATGGCCGCGAGCTGTTCCCTCGCCTCCGCGTTCAGCGTCCGGCGGCGGGCGAGCTCCTGCGGATCGTCCAGGCTCGCGAGCGCCGCCTCCTGGGCCGCGGTCGAGACGTCGAACGCGCGCTTCACCTTGTTGACGGCCGTGACCACCGACGAAGGAGCGACCATGTAGCCGACCCGCAGGCCTGCCAGCCCGTAGATCTTCGAGAAGGTGCGAAGTACCGCGACGGGCCGACCCGCCTTGAAGTGCTCCTCGATCACATCCGGGTAGTCGGGGTCGTCGATGTACTCGAAGTACGCCTGATCGGCCACGACGAGCACGTGGGCGGGCACGCAGTCGAGAAACGCCCCGACCTCGCCGCGGGTGTTCGTCGTCCCAGTGGGATTGTTCGGCAGGCAGAGGAAGACGAGCCGCGTGCGCGGCGTGATCGCCTCCAGCATCGCGTCGAGGTCGTAGCGGTCCTCGCGGAGCGGGACCTTGACGGCCACCGCGCCCTGCTTCGCCGCGTCGATGGGGTAGCTGGCGAACGACGGCCAGCCGCACACCATCTCGTGCCCGGGGTCGAGTGCGGACTGCGACAGGCAGTCGATCAGCCCGTCGGCGCCTGCGCCGACGGCCACCTCCTCGAACGCGACGCCGAGGCGTTCCGCCAGCGCCGCGCGGAGTCGCCAGGCACCTCCGTCCGGATAGCGGTTCAGCTCCGCCGCGCAGTGGGTCAGCGCCTCCAGGGCAGCCGGGAACGGCCCGAACGGCCCCTCGTTCGAAGCGAGCTTGACACAGCGGGCGAGGCCCAGCTCCCGCTGCACCTCCTCGACCGGCTTTCCCGGCTCGTAGGGTACGAGCCCCTGGACGGCCGGCCGGAAGAAGCCCTCGGCGACCTGACTGACGGAGGCGGCCACATCCAAGACTGTATCCCCTGGCCGGCCGGTGCTCCGGAGGGGCACGGCCGACCGTTGGCACAGCGGACTAGTGTTCACCCGTGCCGGAAATCGGGTTGTTCCCACTCGAGCTCGTGCTGCTGCCCACCGAGCGCGTGCCGCTCCACGTCTTCGAGGACCGGTACCGGGAGCTGATCGGCGAGAGCCTGGCGAACGGCACGGAGTTCGGCATTCTCCTCGAGGACGCGGACGGGCTCCGGCAGATCGGCACGAGCACGGGTGTCCTCGAGCTCGTACACACCTTCGACGACGGGCGCATGAACATCCTGGTCGAGGGCCGCAGCCGCTTTCGCGTCGTCGAGCTGACGGAGGGCCGCTCCTACCGCACGGCCGAGGTCGAGCCGTTCGGGGACGAGGACGAGGACGTCCCGACCGAGGCGGAGACCGAGAGAACGCTCGAGGCCTTCCGGCGGCTGGCAGCGGTTGCGGAAGCCGAGGAGGTCGACATCGCGGCCTTCGGCGAGGAGCCGCTGTCGTTCCGGCTCGCCGCCCGCGTCGACTTCGGCACGATGCTCAAGCAGGAGCTGCTCGAGCTCCGGTCGGAGCGGGCGCGGCTCGACCGACTCGTCGACCTGCTCGGACACGCCGCGACCGCGCTCGCACGGGAGCAGGAGGTACGGGAGCGAGCGTCCGGAAACGGCAAGGTCACGCGCGACTAACCGCTCGCGCGAACCTCATACGCCATCAGGATCGCGTCGACGTAGGTGCCGGCACGCCGGAAGTGCCGGGTGCGGTAGCCCTCGCGGACGAAGCCGAACTTCTCGTAGAGCCTGATTGCCGGCTGGTTGTGCGGGAAGACGTGCAGCTCGAGCTTGCGGACGCCCGACGTGCGCGCCCAGGCGACGGCCTGCTCGAGCAGAGCCCAGCCGACGCCTCCTCGGCGGGCCGACTTGGCGACCATCAGGCCGAGGTCGGCGACGTGCCTGCTGGCGGGATGAGGGTCGCGGGAGATCGACAGGCGGCCGACGAGACCGGTGTCGGTCTCGGCGACGAACACGGCGGCGTCCGGGTGGCGACGCACCGCCTTCAGGTAGCGACGCTCGTCGCCCGCCGCGCGCCAGCGGCGCTCCGAGATCAGCCAGCCCTCCGGCTCCGAGCCGACCGCCTCGGCGAGGGCGACCAGCTCCACCGCATCTCCCGGCTCGGCCCGGCGCACCCTGAAGGTCACGCGACCACGATCCCGTGTCCGCCGCGGCGTGGGTCGCCCGCCGCGGCGAGCGAGCCGTCCGCGCCGACCTCGACCGCCGCCACGCCGCCGAAGTAGAGATTCCGGCGTCGCCAGCGGACGACGTCGTAGCCGCGAGCTTCGAGCCGGTCGAGCTCGTGCGGCTCGGCACCGCCCTCGCAGTGGAGGTGCTGCCCCTCGAGGTGGACCCGTGGTGCCTCGATCGCCTCCTTCACCCCGAGGTCGTGGTCGACGACGTTGACGACCGCCTGGAGAATCGCGCCGCGAAGCCGCACCGACCCGGCGCTGCCGACGATCAGCCTCGGCCGGCCGCGCCGGAGGACGATCGACGGCGCCATCATGCTCGTCAGCCGTGCTCCCGGCCGGGCAGCCCCTCCCGCCGGGTTCAGGTCATACTCGCCGAGCATGTTGTTCAGGTGGATTCCCGTACCCGGCACGATCACTCCCGAGCCCGAGCCGGTGGAAGCGGTCATCGACGCTGCGTTCCCGTCGACGTCGACGACCGAGATGTGCGTCGTGCCGCGGTCGGCCGCCTCCATCGGCGCGGGAGCGGCCGCACGGATCCGCTTCAGCGCGGCGCGGACGTTCTCGGTCGCGTAGAGCCGACCGGCGAGACCGCCGCGGTAGAGGTCGCGCGCGAAGGTGCCCGCACGGACGTGCGCCTGCTCACGCATCACCTCCGCGAGCGCCGCGATCGCGTCGGCGCTTCCCGCCGGGGCGCCCGTCCCGAGCGCGTCCACCAGCCGCAGCCCGTAGCCGATCAGCACGCCGCCCGACGACGGCGGCGGATTGGACACGAACTCGTCGCGGCGGAAGCGCACGCGCACCGGCCGACGGCGTACGACCCGGTAGGCCTCGAGATCGGCGGTCGTGACCACACCGCCCTCCGCGCGCAGGTGACCGACGATCTCCCTGCCGAGCACACCGCCGTAGATCGCCGCTGCGCCGCTTCGAGCGAGCTCCTCCAGCGTCGTCCCGAGGTCGTCGAGCACGAGCCGGTCGCCGGCAACGAGCCGGGAACGGCGCCCGTAGATCCGCCTTCCCTCCGGCGTGTGCCGCAGGATCAGGTCGAGGATCGCGTGCAGGTACGCCTGGGGCCTCGTCAGCTCGACGCCGTCGCGTGCGAGCTCGAGCGCCGGCCCGAACAGGCGCGGCCACGGCATCGAGCCGTAGGCGCGATGCGCCGCCTCGAGCCCCGCCGCTGCCCCCGGAACCGCGCAGGAGCCCGGGCCGATGTGGAAGACCTGGCTGGTGCCGCCGTCGAAGTCGATGTCGATCGACTCCATCTCCGCCGGCCGTCGAGGACGGCCGAGGCCGGGAACGGCGACGAAGAAGTCCAGGAGACGGTCGCTGCGGTCGCTCGATCGGTGGACGAGCATGAAGCCACCCGCTCCCGGCCCGGTGAGCGGGCTCTCGGCTACCCACGATGCAAGCGCGGCCGCGATGCAGGCGTCGACGGCGTTCCCGCCCTCGTCCAGGATCCTCGCCCCCGCCTCGGCAGTCAGGGGGTGGCCGGCTGCGATCGCGCCCCTCATCGGGGCAAGCCTAGGGCGCTAGAGGTCGCGGAGGAAACTCGGCGGCTCGAGCGCCTCGTCCGCAGGCGCGTCGTGCGGATGGACGGCGAACGGCCTGCGTTGGCGCCGCTCGCCGCCGAGCCCGGTGGCGACCACCGTCACCCAGATCTGCCCGTTCAGACGTTCGTCGATCGTCGCCCCGAAGATCAGGTTCGTGTCGTCGACCGCTCCCTGACGGACGACCTCGGCCGCCTCGTTCACCTCGAACAGCGAGAGGTCCTCGCCGCCCGCGATCGAGAGCAGGATCCCTCGTGCGCCGCTGAGCTCGGTGTCGATGAGCGGCGAGCGCAGCGCCCGCTCGGCGGCCTCGCGCGCGCGGTTCTCGCCCGACGAGAAGCCGATCCCCATCAACGCGTTGCCGCCGTCCTGCATGATCGTGCGCACGTCGGCGAAGTCGAGGTTGATCAGGCCGGGCATGGTGATGAGGTCGGTGATGCCCTGCACACCCTGCCGGAGGACGTCGTCGGCGATCCGGAACGCGTCCAGCATCGCCGTGTTCTTCTCGAGTACCTCGAGCAGGCGGTCGTTCGGGATCACGATCACCGTGTCGCACGCGTCCCGGAGCGCCTCCACGCCGGTGTCGGCGGCCGCCCTGCGACGGGTCCCCTCGAAGCGGAAGGGCGTCGTGACGATGCCGACGGTGAGTGCGCCCAGTTCCCGCGCGATGCCCGCGACCACGGGGGCGGCGCCCGAACCGGTGCCGCCGCCCTCGCCCGCTGCGACGAACACCATGTCGGAGCCCCTGAGGGCGCGCTTGATCTGGTCGCGTGCCTCCTCGGCCGCGGCACGTCCGATCTGCGGGTCGGCTCCGGAGCCCAGCCCCTCGGTCAGCTCCCGCCCGATGTGGATCTTCATCGGCGCGTCGTTCATCTGCAGCTGCTGGATGTCGGTGTTGATCGCGACGAACTCGACGCCCGTGATCCCGGCGTCGATCATCCGGTCGAGCGCGTTCAGGCCGGCCCCGCCGACGCCGACGACCCGGATGACGGCGAGGTAGGCCGGCGAGTCGGCGCGCGGAACGCGCCAGAGCCGTGGCGGCTGCTCCGGCAGCGGCTCCACCCAGCGCGCCGCGGGGCGCTCCTCCTGTACCGGCCCCGGAGCCGGTGGGGGCGGAGCGACGGGGGACGGCGCAGGCGGTTCCTCGACCACGGACTCAGGTGCGGAAGCCGCGGGCGGGAGCTCCGGCTCGGGCTCGACCGGCTCGGGTGCCGGCGCAGGCTCCTCGTGCGGCTCGCCCTTGCCTTCGGCCTGGCGCTGAGCGGCCTCGGTCGCGCGGAACAGCTCCGCGAGCGGCCCCTCACGCATACTTGCGCGCTTTCGCGCCATTGAGTACCTCCTTCGCCAGGTCGCGGTACGCCTGGGCGGCCGGCCCGGTCGGGTCGTACTTCAGCACCGACGTCCCCTTCACCGGCGCCTCGGCGTACCGGATCGTCTTGCGGATGCGGGTCTTGAACACGAGGTCGCCGAAGTTCTCCTCGAGGATCTCGAGCGCCTCGCGCGAGTGGAGAGTCCGGCTGTCGTACATCGTCGCGAGGATGCCCTCGATCCCGACATCCGGGTTCAGGTTCTCCCGGATCATGCTCAGCGTGTTCTCGAGCTGGACGAGGCCCCGGAGCGACAGGTACTCGCACTGGACGGGCACGATCACGCCGCTCGACGCGACCAGGGCGTTGATGGTCAGCAGGCCGAGCGAGGGCGGGGTGTCGATGATGACGAAGTCGTAGCCGGGATGAACCGGCTGGAGCGCCTTCTCGAGCGCACGCTCCCGGCCGATCATGCTCGACAGCGCCAGCTCGGCTCCGGCGAGGTCGATCGACGCGACCCCGAGGTCGATCTCGCCGTGGTGGATGACCTGCTCGACCGGGAGCTTGTGGACGAGCACGTCGTACATCGACCGCTCGATCGTGTCGGGGTTCAACCCCTGGCTCATCGTCAGGTTTCCCTGCGGGTCGAGGTCGACCGCGAGCACCTTGTAGCCCTCCTCCGCGAACGCCACGGCGAGGTTCAGCGTCGAGGTCGTCTTCGCCACTCCGCCCTTCTGGTTGGCGAGTGCGATGACCCTTCCCACGGTTGCTCCTTTAGAGGTGACCGCCCGAAGCTGCGGGCGTGCAATATCGTGAACGGCCGACATGTCGCCGGGCCGTCTTTCGGCTCAGGCTACCAGAGTCCTGCCCGGTTCTTCGAGCAGCGCCCGGCACCGATCGAGGGCCTCCACGGCTGCGTCCGGAACCGTCCGCTCGGCACGCCTCCACGCCTCGGCCTCGGCGAGCAGCGCCCGCACCTCCTCGACCAGCTCGGCCGGGTGTGCTCGCCGCCGGTCGAGCGACTCGATCCGCTCCAGGCGGGCCAGCACCCGCCGCGCCTCGTCCATCCCGCGACCGTAGCGGGTCGTGTGCCTGACCTTCGTGACGCAGCCGTGCCGTCTTCGTCACGCGGCGCTCGCCTGCGCCGAGAAGTAGCCGGCGGGCCTCGGACGCAGACCGACCAGAGCGTCGTCGAGGGCTGCGACGAGCCGACCCCGGTCCTCGTGCAGGAGTACCTCGACGAGCACGCGCCGCATCGTGTCGAGGGTCTCGTCGTCCGCCCGCTCTCCGCGCGCGAGCGCCCGGAGGCCTTCGATCGATGCAGCTCGGTCGCGGCTGGTCTCGCCGACCAGGATCGCGGCCCTCATCGTCGCCGCCCAGAGGCCGTCGACGCCTCCGAGGAGGGCTGCGAGCGACTCGCGGAGGCGTTCGGAGCGAAGCGGCTCCGACTCGAAGAGAGCGAGCTCCCAGCGTTCGAGCGCCTCGCCGAGCGCGGCGTCCCCCTCGGACGAGGCAAGCCGCTCGAGGAGATCCGCGCCCAGCCGTCCCCGCCAGGCGTCGAGCCGGGTCGCTTCCCCGCCGGGCTCAATCGCGGCGATCCCGAGCACCGGCCGGGGATCGAGCGGGCGCCCGTCGAGCTGCTCGAAAGCGAGCGGTCCGGCTGCGACCGGCGCGCCCGTCGCGAGCCGGAGCGCCGTGACGGCGTCGGCCAGCTCTCCCGGCGCATCCGGCAGATTCGTCACGCCGCCCGGGAGCCCTCGATCGAACGTCAGCGCGCAACTGCGCTCCGGCTCCTCACCGAAGCGGGACGGCAGCGCGGCGGCGCCGACCGGCAGACCCTGGAGGATCTCGGCGGCGCCGGACGCCCGCACCTGGATCCCCCGACCGAGGTCGATCGGCGCGGGAACCGAGAGGCCGACGAGCGGGGCCGCGGCGGCGTAGGCGCGGCTCGTCCCGTAGAGCGAGTGCTCGAGCTCCCGGTACGCCCGGTTGTAGGCGCCGTCCTCCCAGTCGAAGCCGCCGCACGCCTCTGCCGTCGCCACGAGCAGGGGGACGAGGACGGCGCGGAAGAGCGTCGCGTCCGCAGCGTCGCCCTGCGCGAAGATCGCGGCCGCCGGCTCGCTCCGTACCTCCGCGATCGCGATCCGCGCATCATCGAGCTGCTCGAGCGACGGCGCGCGCATCTCGACCCGGTCGCGCACGAGCGGCCGGTACTCGTAGAGGCCCCCGTGCTCCTCGACCACGAACGGGATCTCGCCGGCCCGCTCTACCTCGCGTCCGAGCACGGCGAATGCGGCCAAGCAGAACGAGCGCAGGGCTACGTAGAGGTGCGGCGACCGAACCTTCACCCTGTTGTTCTAGCGTCACCGCCGGATCGACCTGCGCCTGCAGGGACTAGCGCTGGCACCCGGGACACCAGTAGGCGATCCGGTTGGCGTCGCCCTGGCCGCGGGAGACGATCCGTCCGCCGCAGCGTGGACACGGACGCCCGGTGCGGCGGTAGACGCGGTTCGCGTGACGGTGCCCCTCGAGCGAGCCGGCCATCAGGCGCGCTGCCGTCTCCAGGACGGACCGTAGCTCGGCATCGGTCGTCGACCCGAGCGGACGCCACGGCGAGAGCTCGGCCGCCCAGAGCGCTTCCGCGCGCCACTTGTTGCCGATGCCGGAGACCAGCCGCTGGTCGAGGATCGCGTCGCCGACCACACGGCCCTGGTCGTCCCGCCGGAGCCGGCCGAGCACCGCGTCGAGGCGCACCGGACGCTCCAGGATGTCCGGGCCGAGGCGGGAGATCCCGCGGGCGTGCAGCTCCAGCACGGGGCCGTTCCACTGCACTCCTTCGAACCGCGAACCGCGGAGGACGAGCCACGGCCGCCCGCGGCGCGTCGACCCGCGCGGGACGAGCGACCATCGGCCGTTCATCCTCAGGTGGCTGCGCAGGACGTACCCGCCTTCGAACCGGAGGAGCAGGTTCTTCCCCGCCGCCTCGACCGAGAGGAGCAGGCGGCCGTCCAGACGCTCGGCGATCCGGCCGACCTGCGCGCGCGCGTTGGGCGTCTCCACCTCGAGCCGTTCGCCGACGAGCGGTTGGAGTCGTCCGGCGGCCCGGTGGAGTGCGTCGCCCTCCGGCATCGAAGACGCAGAATAGGAGCGTGTCGATCCGTGATGCAGCGGCAGGGGTCTGCGCCGCGCTCGTCTGGGGTGCGCAGGAACCGCTCGACCGGCGGGTGTTCCGCTGCGACTACTCCGACGTCGCGCTCCTCGGCAAGGCGGTCTCCCGGACCCACTGGCGTCCGGCCGGCTTCGCCGTCCACGCCGTCAACGGCGCGGTGTTCGGGCTCGTCTACGGCGCGGTCAGGCGCCGCGTGACGGTCGCGCCGGGGCGGCTCGCAGTCGGCCTGGCACTTGCCGAGCACGTTGCCCTCTACCCGCTCTCGTACGTCGTCGACCGGTACCACCCCGCCCGCGGCGAGCAGGGCATCCCGCCGCTCTCGACGAGCCCACGCGCGTTCGCGCAGGCGACCTGGCGCCATGCGCTGTTCGGCTGGGTGCTCGGCCGCCTCGCCTAGCGCGGCGGGCCGGCACGGACGAGCGCGAGCATCTCGTCGAGGTCTCCACGCCTGTCGTGGACGTTCTCCAGCCACCAGGTCGCTCCCGCCTCGGCGTACGCGGCCGGAGTGTCGCGGTCGCCGCGCTCGACGTGCCCCATGACGACCACGTCGAAGGGGCCTGCAACGCCGCGCAGCGCGCGGACCGTCTCGGCCGAGCGGGCGACGTCCTCGGCCGACAGCGTCATCCCCTCCGGGTTGGTCGTGTCCGCGGCCCAACCCTCGTGGCGGGCGGCCCGGCGGAGCGCCCGCACGCTGTTGCCGCCGATCCAGATCGGCAGCCGCGCCTGTACCGGACCCGGCGCGAGCGTCACCCCGCCGACCGTGTAGTGACGCCCGCGGTGGTCGACCCGATCGCCGGACCACAGCGCCCGCAGCACCTCGAGTCCCTCGTCCAGCATCTCCGCCCGGACGCGCGCGTCGCCCTCCTCGCCGAAGGATGTGAACTCCGAGGCGACGCCGCCGATCCCCGCGCCGAGGACCGCCCGGCCCCCGCTGAGCACGTCGAGCGTCGCGACCTGGTGGGCGAGCACGTGCGGGCGCCGCCGCGGGACGGGCGTCACGTTCGTACCGAGCACGAGCGAGGTGGTACGCGCCGCGACCGCGGCTAGCGTCACCCACGGGTCGGCCGCGGGCGGGCCCCAGACGAAACCGAGGTGGTCCCACACGAGCAGCGCCTCCCAGCCGGCCTCCTCAGCCTGCTCTGCAACGGCGACAACGGTCCGCGGATCGGAGTACGTGCCGACGTTGGCGAGGCAGAGTCCGTACCGCACCTCGGCACTCTACGACTCGCTTGCAGCACAATGACGCCGTGCCGACGAACTACGAGCGGGCGTTCGACGAGCGGCCGGACGTCTACGCCGCCTGGGGCGCGCTGCTTGGAGCGATCAAGGCGAACATGGATCCGCGCCGCTACGAGCTGGCTACCCTCGCGGCGGCCCGCCGCCTGCGCTCCACCTACTGCTCGCTCGCGCACGGGCAGGTGCTGGTCCAGCAGTTCGGCGAGCCCGTGGTCCAGATCGCGACCGACCGCAGGACCGCCGGGCTCGACGGGGTCGACCTCGCGGTGATGGACCTCGCCGAGCGGGTGGTCGACGACGCGACGTCGATCGACGACGCCGATCTGCAGCGGCTCCGCGACCTGGGGCTCTCCGACCCGGAGATCATGGACGTGGTCCTGACGGCCGCCGTTCGCTGCTTCTGGACGAAGACGCTGGATTCGCTCGGTGTCCGGGCAGACGCGAGCTACCGCGAGCTCGACCCCGAGCTCCTGGAGGTGCTCGTCGTCGGCCGTCCGATCGCCGAGCCCTAGGGGAGCCAGCCGGCCCGACAGCGGATCGGGCCGGTCGGCGTCGCGCGGTTCCGGACCCGGGGGTGCTACGGCCTGAGGACGGCCCGCCGCGGGCCGGCGAGAAAGCCTGCCTCGATCAGGAGCGGCAACGCCTCGCTCTCGGCGACCGGCTCGCCGTCGAAGCGCTCGACCGCCAGCCGCTTCCGCGCGAAGCGGCGCGCGTGGCCGACGAGGGCGGCGAGGGCGACCCGGAGCCACTCGGGGTCGGGCTCCTCCAGCGGCACCATCGAGCGCCCCCCGCGCTCGACGAACAGCGCGGGACGCCCGCCTAGCAGCACGACGTACGCGCCCGCGACGCGGGCCGCTCTCGCTCCGGCGCGCTTCGGCCACGGCAGCACGGAACCGTAGGGCTGGGCAGGGTCCGCGGCCGCGAGCACGAGGGGCCCGGGCTCGTCCTCGCCGCGCGGCCGAAGCTCGCGCAGACGCTCGACCGCACCACCGAGCGCGAACTGCGCGCCGCCGAGGCCCTCGACGAAATAGCCACGGCGGCACAGGCCGAGCGTCTCCAGCGCCTTCAGCTCGCCGTAGACGGCTCCGTACCCGCCCGCGATCCCCTCGCCGCGGACGCCGTCACGGGTGACGATCCCCTGCCTCTCGAGCAAGAGCTCGGCGAGGGCGCGCCGGTCCCGCTCGCCCGCGAAGAGCCGGTCGGCAATCGACCACCTCCCCTGCGTGCCCGTGTCGACCAGACCCCTGGACCGCGAGAACCGCCGCGGCCTGCGCTCCGGTCGCGGCGTTGCGTTGCGACGCCGCGACCGGAGCGGCTGCCAGGAGTCGTTCGTCACCTCGCCGGCCCAGACCAGGTCCCAGAGCGCGGGCAGCACCTGCTCGGCCTCGAGGCCCGTCGCCGCCAGCAGGTCGAACCAGAACTCGGCGCTGGAGAGGAGCGCGGCGCGGATCCGGTCATGCTCCTCCCCTTCGGGCGCCGGCGCGGCGGACGGTCGCCCGAGCACCGCCGCGTCCTCGCGGAAGAACAAGGCGACCCGGTCGAGGCCCGCGCCGACCCAGACCACCTCGCCCGTGGCGCACAGCTGGTCGAGCAGCTCGGGCCGGTAGCCCGGGACGCGACGCGGCAGGACGTCCGATTCCCAGAGCGCGACCGGCAGGGAGAGCGCCTGCAGGGGGACGAGCGCCTCGCGGAGGGTCGCCCGGCGGTCGATCCCGTGCCAGCTCGGCAGGAACCGTCCGAGCGTCGCCTGCTCGGCGGGCTCCACCTCCTTGCGCAGTGCGGCGAGCGACGCCCGCCTGAGCCGCCGCAGGACGTCCGGGTCGCACCACTCGCGCTCGCTGCCGCCGGGCCGCAACTCGCCGCGGACGAGCCGCTCCTCCCGCTCGAGCGCCCTGAGCTCCGTCTCGACGTCGCGGCCGAAGCGCTCGTTCGCCTCGGCGGTCGTGAACGGGCCACGCGAGCGCGCGAAGCGGGCGACCAGCGAGCGCAAGGGCTCCTCGTCGCTCTCGAGGAACACCTCCGGCAGGCCTGCCGGCGGCATTGCGCCCAGCGCGTCGCGGTAGCGGCCGGCGTCCTCGGCGGCGATCAGCCGCTCTTCCGACGCTATTCGAACGACCGCAGCTCTTCTATCTTCTATTAGAACTTCTGCAAACTGTCTCTCGAATTCGCAATCTCGCAAATCTCCACGTCTACGCAGAAGATCATGCAGTTCATCTGGAGTCCGTGGATCGCCACGCAAGTAGCGTTCGACCTCGTCGAGCGCAGCCGGGTCGATCAGGTCGCGCAGCTCCTCCTGGCCGAGCAGCTCACGGAGCAGGTCGCGGTCGAGGGAGAGCGCCTGCGCCCGCCGCTCCGCCGGAGGCGTGTCGTCCTCGTACATGTACGTCGCGACGTAGTCGAAGAGGAGCGAGGCCGAGTAGGGCGAGGCCGAGTGCGTCTCGACGTCGACCACGTCGATCGTCCGCGAGCACAGTCCCTGCAGCAGCTGCTTCAGGGCCGGCAGGTCGAAGACGTCCTGGAGACATTCGCGGTAGGTCTCGAGCACGATCGGGAACGCCGGGTAGCGCCGGGCGACCTGGAGCAGCGCCTGCGCCTTGAGCCGCTGCTGCCACAGCGGCGTCCGCTCCCCCGGCCGGCGGCGCGGGATCAGGAGCGCCCGGCCCGCGTTCTCGCGAAAGCGGGAGCCGAACAGGGCCGTCTGCCCGACCTCGGCGACGACCAGCTCCTCGAGCTCGTCGGGGTCGGGGATCAGCTCCTCGGTGGGGGGCGGGACGTCCGCGTCCGGGAGGTGGAACGCGATGCCGTCGTCGGACCAGATCGACTGGACCTCGATCCCGAGGGCGTCGCGGAGCCGCGCACCCGCAGCCATCGCCCACGGTGCGTGCACGCGCGCCCCGAACGGAGTGAGAATGCAGACGCGCCAGTCGCCGATCTCGTCGCGGAAGCGCTCGACGACGATCGTCCGGTCGGACGGAACCGCTCGCGTCGCCGCCTCCTGCTCGCGCAGGAACGTGAGCAGGTTGACGGCGGCACGCTCGTCGAGGCAGTGCCGCTCGGTCAGCCGCTGTACCGCCTGCTCGTCCGAGAGCGCCGACAGCTCCCGCGACGCCCGCCCGATCTGCTCGCCGAGCTCGTACGGCCTCCCGACACCCTCGCCCTTCCAGAACGGGACCGCTCCCGGCACGCCCGGTGCCGGAGACACGAGGACCCGGTCGCGGGTGATCTCCTCGATCCGCCAGGTGGAGGCGCCGAGCAGGAACGTCTGGCCGGCCCGGGCCTCGTAGACCATCTCCTCGTCGAGCTCGCCGACGCGTCCCCCGCCGTCGACGAGATGGACACCGAAGAGGCCGCGGTCGGGGATCGTCCCGGCGTTCGTGACCGCCAGCCGCCTGGCCCCGTCACGGCCGCGGATCGTCCCGCCGGTGCGGTCCCAGACGATTCGGGGCCGCAGTTCCGCGAACTCGTCGGACGGGTACCGGCCGGAGAGCATGTCCAGAACGTTCTCGAGCTGCGCCCGCGACAGGTCGGCGAACGGGTAGGCGCCGCGCACGAGGTCGTGCAGCTCGCCGACCTCGATCTCCTCCTGCGCCGCGACCGCGACGATCTGCTGCGCCAGCACGTCGAGCGGGTTCTTCGGGATGACCGTCTCCTCGATCTCGCCCGCGAGCATCCGCTCGGCGACGACCGCGGACTCGAGCAGGTCGGCGCGGAACTTCGGGAAGATCCGGCCCTTCGAGACCGCACCCAGCTCGTGGCCGGCGCGGCCGATCCGCTGGAGGCCCCGGGCGACCGACTTCGGGCTCTCCACCTGGATGACGAGGTCGACGGCGCCCATGTCGATTCCCAGCTCGAGCGAGGAGGTCGCGGCCAGACACGGGATTTGGCCGCGCTTCAGCAGCTCCTCGACCTCCACCCGCTGCTCCCGCGCGAGCGACCCGTGGTGGGCGCGCGCGATCTCCTTCTCCGCGAGCTCGTTGAGCCGCAGCGCAAGCCGCTCCGCCAGCCGGCGGTTGTTGACGAAGACGATCGTCGAGCGGTGCTCCTCGACGAGCTTCAAAAGCTCGGGATAGATGGACGGCCAGATCGAGGTGGCGGCGACTCCCTCGCTGCCGGTGCCGAGCAGCGGGTCGGTCTGGACCGCGCCGGCACCGGGCTCGCGCATGTCCTCGACCGGGACGACGACGCGCAGGTCGAGCTCCTTGCGCGTTCCGGCGTCGACGAGGCGGATGGGCCGAGCACCCGACACGAAGCGACCGATCTCCTCCAGCGGGCGCTGCGTCGCGGACAGCCCGACGCGCTGGAGGGGCTCTCCCACCAGTCGTTGCAGGCGCTCCACCGAAACTGCGAGGTGCGCACCGCGCTTCGTGCCGGCCACCGCATGCACCTCGTCGAGGACCAGCGTGCGAACGCCGCCGAGCATCTCGCGCCCCTGCGAGGTGAGGAGCAGGAACAGCGACTCGGGCGTCGTGATCAGGATGTCCGGCGGTTTGCGCAGCATCGCCGCCCGTTCCTTCTGCGGTGTGTCGCCGGTGCGGACGGCGACGGTCAGTTCCGACTCGAGCCCCGCGAGCGGCCCGCGCAGGTTCCGCTCGACGTCGTAGTTCAGGGCCTTGAGCGGGGAGACGTACAGGAGGCGAAGCCCCTCGCCGGGCGCCTCGTTCAGGCGGTCGATGCCGTAGAGGAAGGCGGCGAGCGTCTTCCCCGATCCGGTCGGGGCCTGGATCAGCGTGTGCTCGCCGGACGCGATCGCCGGCCAGCCCGACTCCTGCGCCGGCGTCGGCGCCTCGAAGGCGCGCTCGAACCACCGGCGCGTCGCCGGCGTGAAGAGCTCGAGCACGCTGACACGTTCGGCGTCACGACCTCTCATCGCTCCAGCGTACCCCTCGCAGACGCACCGAACAAGTGTTCGCTCCGGGTCGCTCTAGGATCGCTCGCGTGTCCGTCCTCGTAGCCGTGCTCGCCGCCCTCGCCCTGGCCCAGCCGCCCGCCTGGATCCAGCGGGCGGTAGCCGGTCCGTACCTCACCTGGCGCGTCGCAGACGTCCTCGGCACACCGGTCGTCGAGGGGATCGTCGTGAACCGTGACTCGATCTCGCACTCGATCACCGTCAACGTCGTCGACTCTCGACTCGATCCTCCCCGGATCGTGAGGATCCGCGAGCTGCCGGGCACGCAGGTTCGCTGGCTCCGCGCCGGCAGACGAGACGGACTCGCGCGGTCGCAGATCGCGGTGGACGTGACGAGCCCCCTGGGCGAGACCGCCTATCTCCTCCGCGTACGGCGCGGCCTCCGGCTCGAAGTCGCGCGGAAGGTGCGCGGGCACGACCTCGCCCCGCGCACCTTCTCGCACTACTAGCGATCAGAGGATCCCGCGCGCCTCGAACGCCGCCGTGACCGCGTTGGCCGCGCTCGTGCCGTAGAGCGACTGCGCCGCCGCGACCGTGCGCGCCGCCAGGTCGGTCATCGTCGTCCCCGGGAAGTCGAACTGCCCGTTCAGGATGATCGTGTCCGCCTCGACGTGTCCGAGCGCGCCGCGGATGTCCCACAGCGCACGCGACCAGATCTGGCCGTCGTGATGCACCTCGCCGCTCAGGTCGTCCGGGTAGTGCAGGTCGGCGTCGACACGCCTGAGGCAGTGCGGGACGGCCGACGTGTACGAGACCGAGTCCCAATCCGCGACGCAGGCCGGATCCGGTGTCGGCGCGACGATGCTCGAGACGTCGGCGGCCCAGTAGTCGCCGAAGCCCTCGCTGATCGCCCCCGCCTCCTCACTCGCGAACGAGAAGTTCTGCGAGAAGTGGATGGCGTGGCCGTACTCGTGGAGGATCACCTCGGCGTCCTCGGCGTCGTCGACGCCGCCCTTGCCGAAGCGAAGCTCGTCCTTCGGATGGTCGGTGGCGAACGAGTTGTCCTGTCCGTACTGGTTGATCCGCACGCGCTGCGACCGCATGTTCACCGGCGGGAACGCGCCGGTGCCGAAGCCGAGGCTCTGGATGTACCTCTGCGCCCGCGTGATCCAGTAGTACGCCATCACCTGCTCGAACCGGTCGTCGTTCCGGTGGTAGGTGAAGGTGTTCGTGCTCGAGCGGGCCGGGACGCCCGTCTCGCTGACGATCTGCGCCCAGCGGCCGGTGAGCGTCCCGCTGCCGTCCAGGTCGGTGAGCGCGACAGTGTGGTAGGCCGGCTGGAGCGCTGCATAGTCCGCGTCCTTCTGGTCTGTGAGCGACTCGTTCTGGAGGTCGGCGACAGGGTTCGGCAGGAACACGGTGCCGGTGCCGGTGGACGTGCCCGGCGCTGGGCTCTTGCCCGCCGCGACCCCGGCGATCGCGGTCGCCGCCGCTGCGACCAGGACCACGAAGGCGATCCGTCCTTTCACGAAAGCCCCCCTTCTTCGTTCGGTGGACGGGGCGAGGTTATCTAGGATCGGGGCATGCCCGACCGGCTGCACTTCACCGGCAACGACGAGGCGGACACGCTTCTGGCGCAGGAGCCGATGGCGCTCTTGATCGGGTTCGCGCTCGACCAGCAGGTGCCCGTCCCGACCGCGTTCACAGGCCCCCTGAAGCTGAAGGAGCGGATCGGCACCCTCGACGCCGGCCGGATCGCCCGCACCGATCCCGCCGCGCTGGAGGCGGCGTTCCGCGAGAAGCCCGCGATCCACCGCTTCCCCGGGACGATGGCCGCGCGCGTCCAGGACCTCGCGGCCTTCGTCGACGAGCGCTACGACGGACGAGCGGAGCGTCTGTGGACGACCGCCGCCGACTCGGACGACCTTCGCCGCCGGATAGAGGAGCTCCCCGGCTTCGGCGAGATGAAGGTGAAGGCGCTGGGCTCGGTGCTGGCGAAGCGGTTCGGCGTCGAGGCGGCGCAGGGACTCGTCCCCGGCCACCCGACGCTCGGCGACGTCGACTCGGCGGACGCGCTCGAGCGCTACCAGGCTGCCAAACGCGCGTACAAGGCGTCGCTGAAGACCAAGACGTGAGGAAACGCGTGCTCGCGTACGTCACGCGCGAGCGGGACGGCGCGAAGGAGGTGCTCGTCTTCGACCAC
>JBLMYA010000115.1:0-5809 GCA_050258035.1 Verrucomicrobiota bacterium | reverse complement strand
AGCGGCTTCCCCGCCCTCGCCGCGCACGTCCTCGTCGAGCCGGGCGCCGACTGCCACGCCGCGCGGCGGCGGCTGGAGCAGCTGCTCGCCTCGCGCTTCGAGCTGCGACACACGACGCTCCAGGTCGACCACGTCGCGCGGCGCGAGCAGGACGTCGAGCTCGGCTCGCTGCGGCGGCGGTAGAGTCGGCGCCATGAGCCGTAGGCTCGACGGAGGCGACCAGAGAGCGGAGGCGCCGGCTTGGCCGGCGCTGGAGCGGTAGTGGCTGCGCTCGACCTCTCGGGCAAGACCGCGATCGTGACCGGCGCCTCGTCGGGTATCGGCCGCGCGACCGCGCGCGCCCTCGCCGAGGCCGGCGTTCGCGTCGCGGGCGGGGCGCGGCGCGTCGAGCGGCTCGAGACCGAGATCGCGCTCGCGCTCGACGTCACCGATCCGGAGAGCTGCCGCCGGTTCGTCGCAGAGGCGGTCGAGCGGCTCGGCGGCCTCGACGTCCTCTTCAACAACGCCGGTCTTGCGCTCGGCCGCGCGCCGTTCGACGAGTCCACCGAGGAGGACGAGGCGACGGTGTTCGGCGTCAACGTCACGGGCCTCGTCCGGATGACCCGGCTCTGCCTGCCGCACTTCGGCGACTGGGGCCACATCGTCAACATGGGCTCCGTCGCCGGGCGTGCCGCCTATCCGGGCGGCGCGACCTACGTCGCCGCGAAGTTCGCCGAGCGCGGCTTCACGTACGCCCTGCGCGAGGACCTGCTCGGCCGGCCGATCCGGATCACCACCGTCGACGCGGGGCTCGTCGAGACCGAGTTCTCGCTCGTCCGCTTCAAGGGCGACGCCGAGAAGGCGGCCGCGGTCTACGAGGGCGTCGACGCGATGACGGCCGAGGACGTCGCCGACTGCGTGCTCTGGGCCCTGACGCGGCCGTGGCACGTCAACGTGGACGAGATCGTCGTCAAGGCCAGGAACCAGGCCTCGGGAGCCCGGATCCACCGCGAGGAGTGAGCGCCTCTAGACCGCGGCGGCCGGCTCCGCCTGCTGGGCGTCGACCGCGCTCTCGCCGTAGATCGCCCGCCCGCTGTCGAGGTCGAAGAAGTGGAGGTGTTGGGTTGCGACCGCGAGTTGGGCCCGCTCTCCCTCCCGTACCTCGGACAGGCGGCCGACCCGGGCGATCCACGCGCCGCCGTGGTGGTGGGTCTGCTCGTCGGCCGCCTCCACCGCCTCCTCGCCGACGATCTCGCGCAGCGCGTCGGTTCGCGGCGGCGGTGCGTCCGCGGCGAAGTGGACGAAGACCTCGGAGCCCATGTCCTCCTTGATGTCGATCTGGACGGAGAGCCTGCGGTCGGCGGGCGTCTCCGGGGCGAGCGCCGCGTCCTCGAGGTCCTCGGGGCGGATGCCGATCGCCACACTGCGCCCGCTGTAGGCGCGGAGCGCCGGCCGCGCCGCGAGCACCTCGTCGCCGATCGGCAGTCGGTGCGGGCCGAAGCGGGCGACGAGGCCACCGTCCTCGGCGGCGATCTGCGCCTCGGCCATGTTCATCGCGGGCGAGCCGATGAACCCCGCGACGAAGAGGTTCGCCGGGCGGCCGTAGAGCACCTGGGGCCGGTCGACCTGCTGCAGGAAGCCGCCGCGCATCACGCAGACGCGGTCGCCGAGCGTCATCGCCTCGCTCTGGTCGTGCGTGACGTAGATCGTCGTCACGCCGAGATCGCGCTGGATGCGGGCGATCTCCGCGCGCATCTGCACCCGCAGCTTCGCGTCGAGGTTCGAGAGCGGCTCGTCCATCAGGAACGCACGCGGGTGGCGGACGATCGCCCGGCCCATCGCGACCCGCTGCCGTTGCCCGCCCGAGAGGTGGCGCGGCCGCTTGCGGAGCACCTCGGCGAGCCCCAGGATCCGCGCCGCCTCCTCGACCCGGGTGCGGATCTCGCCCTTGTCCAGGCCGCGCATCTTCAGGCCGAACGCCATGTTGTCGTAGACGTTCATGTGCGGGTAGAGCGCGTAGTTCTGGAAGACCATCGCGATGTCGCGCGACTTCGGCGGCAGGTCGTTGACGACGTCGCCGCCGACGCGGACGGTGCCCGAGGTGATGTCCTCGAGCCCCGCGATCCTCCGCAGCGCGCTCGTCTTGCCGCAGCCCGAGGGGCCGACGAAGACGACGAACTCGCCGTCCGAGACCTCGAGGTCGAGCTCGCTCACCGCCCGCGTGCCGTCGGCGTAGACCTTCGTCAGCTGCTCGAGCCGGATCTCGGCCACGGCGAAACCATAAACGGCTCGCCGCCGCCCTCACATGACAATCACGTCATCAGTTGCAAATCGGGGTCTGCAGGTCGTTACATTCCGCTATGGCCTCGGTGGCCACCCCGGACGCCGGACGCCCTCGGCGTCTCCATCTCACCCACAGCAAGGGCTTCCTCGCCGCGTCGCTGATCTCGCCGGCGGTGCTCTTCATCGGCGCGCTCGTCGGCGCGCCGATGGTGCTCGCGATCTACCTGAGCCTGACCGACGCCACCGCCGGCTCGCTCACCGGCCCGTGGGTCGGGCTGCGGAACTTCACGACCGTGGTGCACGACCCGATCTTCCGCGGGGCGCTCTGGCACACGTTCCTGATCACCGCGATCTCGCAGGCCGTCGTGATCGTCTGCGCCGGGCTGCTCGCGCACGCGCTCGTGCGGAAGTTCCGCGGCCGCTGGCTGCTCCGCCTGCTGATCCTCCTGCCGTGGGCCGCGCCGATCTCGCTGACGGTGATCGGCTTCCTCTGGTTCTACGACCCGCAGTTCAGCATCTTCAACTGGTTCCTGATCCACCTGCACATCGTCAGCCAGGCGAGCAAGCCGAACTGGCTCGGAACGCCGCGGGCGGCGATGTCCTCGATCATCACCGTCCAGGCATGGCGGACGATCCCGTTCGCGACGGTGATCTTCCTCGCCGGCATCTCGTCGATCCCGCAGGAGGTGGACGACGCGGCCGCCATCGACGGCGCGACCGGCCTGCGGAAGTTCTGGTACGTGTCGCTGCCGCTGCAGCTCCCGATCGCGCTCGTCGCGGTCCTGTTCGGGATCGTGTTCACGGCGACCGACATGGTCGTGCCCTACATCCTCACCAACGGCGGCCCCTTCAACTCGACGCAGGTGCTGACGACCTACGCCTTCCAGCAGGGGATCAACGCCGGCAACGTCGGCGAGGGCGCCGCGATCGCGCTCTTCATGGTCCCGGTGCTCGCCTTCGTCGTGGTCGGGATGCTGTTCTTCGCGCGACGGGCGGAGGTCACGTGACGCGACGGCTGCGCCACGGCTTCTTCCCCTACGGCATCGCGGTGCCGTTCGCGATCGTGCTCGCGTTCCCGTTCGTCTGGATGGCCGTGACCTCGCTGAAGCCGCAGGCGCAGGTCTACGACCCGACCAAGACCTGGAGCTTCCACCCGACCCTCGCCAACTACGGCTTCCTCTTCCACCAGACGGACTACGTCCGCTGGATCGAGAACTCGTGCCTGGTCGGCGTGCTCGTCGTCGCGATCACGCTCGTGGTCGCCGTGCCGGCGGGCTACGCGCTGGCCCGGCTCTCGGGCGGCGTCGGACGCAGCCTCGGCGTCGGCATCTTCCTCACGTACCTCGTGCCGCCGACGCTGCTCTTCCTGCCGCTGTCGCGCGTGATCGCCCAGTACCTGCACCTGAGCGACCGGCTCTGGGCGCTCGTGGTCGTCTACCCGTCGTTCACGATCCCGTTCGCGGTCTGGCTGCTGATGGGCTTCTTCAAGACGATCCCGCAGGAGCTCGAGGACGCCGCGCTCGTCGACGGCTGCTCGCGTCTCTCGACGATCTTCCGGATCGTCATGCCGATCTCGGCCCCCGGGATCCTGACGGTCGTCATCTTCACCTTCTCGCTCGTGCTCAACGAGTTCGTCTACGCGATCACCTTCATCTCGAGCTCAGCCAATCGCACGCTGACGGTCGGTGTCCCGACGGACCTGATCCGCGGCGATCTCTTCAACTGGCCCGGGATCATGGCGGCGATCCTGATCCCGAGCATCCCGCTGGCGCTGGTCTACAACGTGTTCCTCAACCGGTTCATCACAGGGTTCACAGGCGGAGCGTTCCGCTAGGAAGGAGGGTCGGATGTCGGAAGGGAAGCTCAGCAGGCGCGACCTGCTGAAGAAGGCGGCGGTGGGTGCCGCTGCCGCGGGTGCGGCCGGGGCGACGGCGCCCTACTCGTTCGCAGGGCCGCTCAAGTACAAGGGCCGCTGGCTCAAGGGCAACCTCACCGCTCTCACCTGGGTGCACTTCGTCCCGTCCTACGACCAGTGGCTCGACCCGTGGGCGCAGGCCTGGGGCGAGAAGAACGACGTCCAGGTGACGATCGAGCACATCAACAACACGCTCCTCGACACCCGTGCCGCCGCCGAGGTCGCCGCGCAGCAGGGGCACGACCTCTTCTTCAACCTCCATCCGATGGCCTCCTACGAGGACCAGGTGATCAACCACGCGCCGATCGTCCAGGAGGTGTCGAAGAAGCTCGGCCCCTACATGCCGATCGCGAAGAACTCGACGTACGACCCGAAGTCGAAGAAGTACTTCGCCGTCTCCGACAGCTACGTGCCCGATCCGGTGGTCTGGCGGCACGACCTCTGGAACGGGATCGGAGAGGCTCCGTACACCTGGGATCACGTGCGCAAGGCGGCACCGAAGCTGAAGGCGCTCGGCCATCCGATCGGGATCGGCCAGTCACAGGAGCTGGACTCGAACATGGCCCTGTACGCCTTCCTGATGTGCTTCGGCTCGTTCGTCCAGAACGACAGCAACCGCCCGGCCATGAACGTCAAGAACACCGTCCAGGCGGTCAAGTTCATGGCGGACATCTACAAGAACGGCGAGAGCTCCGAGATCTTCGCCTGGAACCCGGCCTCGAACAACCAGGGGCTGCTCTCCGGGAACCTGTCGATGATCCTCAACGCGATCTCGGCGACCCGGACGCCGGAGCAGCTGAAGCTGCCGTTCGCGAACGACCTCTGGATCTGGCCGATCCCGATCGGCCCGCACGGCCGCTACGGCCTGGAGCACCTGATGGGCTGCTGGTCGATCTGGAAGTTCGCCCAGAACAAGCAGAACGCACAGCAGTTCCTCGTCGACCTGTTGCTGCAGAGCAAGACGGCGACGATCCAGTCGCAGCTCTACAACTTCCCGACCTTCGCGAACGCGTTCCCGTTCAAGGCGATCAACAAGTTCGCCGCGAACGACCCGAACAAGCCGCACGGGAAGTACACGGTGCTGACGACGATCGCCGAGAAGTACACGCACAACATCGGCTGGCCGGGGACGGTGAACGCGGCGATGGACGAGGTCTTCACGACCTTCCTGATCCCGCAGATGTTCGCCCAGGTGTCCCAGGGCAAGATGAGCGCGGCCGACTCCGTCTCGGCGACCGTGAAGCAGATCAACAGGATCTACAAGAAGTGGCAGAAGCGCGGCAAGATCTAGGGCTCCGTGCGGAGAGCTGCGCTCTTCGCCCGGACTGAAGGTGCTACGCGGGCCGGAGAGTGCGCTCTCCGGCCCGCTCCGCGCTGAACCGAGCTCGCGAAGCTGGCGCTTCGCTCGCTGGGGGGCGGGGCTTCGCACAGGGGAGAGCGTGGTCTCCCCTGTGCTGCGCGCGGAAGAGCATGCTTGCGCCCCGGCCTGTGGAGCACCGGCTTCGCGGCGCGGCCGTTCGTGCGCCTGCGGCGCAGGAGCGGCGGCGCGCCGCGGCGGGCCTGCGCGGAAGCGGCGCCAACGCGCACGCTTCCGCTCCGGCCTTCGCAGCAGGTCGGGAGCAACGTTGATCT
>JBLMYA010000114.1:0-6480 GCA_050258035.1 Verrucomicrobiota bacterium | reverse complement strand
AGCGGAGGATGCCCGCGTCGCCGTCGATGAAGGTGATCGCGCTCCGGCACGACGCGGTGTTGAGGAACGCCGGGTCGTAGCTCATGAGCCCGAAGTCGTCGTCCGAGACCTTGATCTTCCTCAGCTCGGTCGCGTGGATCGTGCCCTCCGTGATCGGGATCTCGTACTCCGCACCGGTTCGGTTGTCGGTGACGGAAAGCGTGTCGGTCGCCATGCGCGCCTCCTCGGGTGGTTCGAGTCGATGCGGCCCAGTCTCCGAAGATGCTGCGCCCGGCGCATCGCCGACAGCCCGTAACGCCGCTGCCCGGAACTACGTACCCGGCTCGAAGGCTGTCCTGCGGGGCCGGGGGATCAGCCGTCCGCGTGCCGCGACCGGTCTCGACGGCGACGGTGCCGGCTTCCCTGCCGGTAGCGCTCGTGCCGCGCCTGCCAGCGCTTTCCGCGCGTGCGCTGTTTCCGTTGCCGTGTCGCAGGCATGGACCGAGCATCGCCCGTGCCCGCGGCGCGGCCATCGGTACGGCACCCGATGTCGACTGTGGGTTATCCGCCGTCGTCACCCTCCGACGGGTGCAGGCTGGTGAGCTCTCTGCGCCAGACCGGAGTGCAGGCGGGGGCCGGATGGCAGGCGGGGAAAAGGCCAGGATGCCCGCCTCGTTCGTCCGGGAGTTCGCGTACGCCGTTCCCCTCGGGCGCGGGCCACGGGTGTCGGGTGCCGGGGGATACCCTTGCGCCGCGCCCCCGTAGCTCAGTGGATAGAGCAGCGGTTTCCTAAACCGCGTGCGCAAGTTCGATTCTTGCCGGGGGCACTGGCTCTGACCGCCCCGAACGCACGGGACTCTTTGCTTGCGGGGAGCTGAGCTTCGGCCGAGGTGCTGGCTCCTCGATCTGGAGGGTCGGGTCTGAGGGCTCGAGAAGGCGTCAGCGCCTATCGAAACCCCGAACTCCCCTCGGCCGTGACGGTGCGGAGAAAGCTCGCGTCCTCGTCTGTGCGTCCGCGCTCGACCGGTCGCTGCTGCACGGAGCTACGCGAGCGGCGGCCCGACCACCTCGAACCCGAACTTCTCGGCGAGCGCGGCTGCAGCTCGCGGGTCGTACTCCTGGGCGGGCGGCTCTGATGAGTCGGCGACGGGCACACCGCCCTCTTCGAACATTCGCTCGAAGCCGCCCGGGGTGACGAGGACGAGTGCGCGCGCCCGCTCGGACTCGACCCTGAACGCGTGCGGCACGCCCCGCGGTCCCCAGACCCAGGCGCCGGGGCCGGCGACGAACTCGTCGTCCCCGTGGCGGAAGCGGATCTCGCCGTCGAGCAGGTAGAAGGCCTCGTCTTCGCGGCTGTGGACGTGGAGGGGCGGGCCGAAGCCCCGGTAGAAGCTCCCCTCGACCAGGCCGAGCGCGCCGCCCGTGTCCTCGGCGCGCGCCTTGATCTGGACGAGGCTCCCCTGCCACCAGAAGGTGTCCTTCCCGGGGCTGATGCTCGCCGTGGCGCTGCTCATCGCGTCACTCCTCCTTCCGCGCTCGACTCGTGGGACTCATGTACCATGAAACTACAGTACCATCATGAACATGTCAATCCCATATGAGCGCGTCGGCCGGACGCACCAGAAAGCCCGCACGCGCGGCGCCCTGATCGACGCCGCGCGCAGGCTGCTCGCCGAAGGGGTGACACCGACGGTCGAACAGGCAGCCGACGCCGCCCAGGTGTCCCGAACGACCGCCTACCGCTACTTCCGGAATCAACGCGCGCTGATCGTCGCCACCTTCCCCGAGGTGACTGCCGGCTCGCTGCTCCCCGACCCTGCTCCCGAGGACCCCGCCGATCGCCTCGAGGCCGTCACCGAGGCGCTGACGAACCAGATCCTCGAGCACGAGCCGGAGCTTCGGGCGCAGCTGCGGCTCTCGCTCGAGGACGGCGGCGTCCAGCGCCGCGAGCTGCCCTTCCGCACCGGGAAGGCCGTGGTCTGGATCGAGGAGGCGCTGGCGCCGCTGCGCGAGCGCGTGCCCGAGGCGGAGTTCCACCGGCTCGCGCTCGCGATCAGAACCGCAGTCGGGATCGAGGCACTCGTCTGGCTCACCGACATCGCCGGGCTCTCCCGCGAAGAGGCCGCCGATCTGATGCGCTGGTCGGCACGCGCGCTGTTCGACGCTGCGGTCGCCGACCAGGATGCGGCTGAGGCTTCCGGCTACGCGTCACTGGACGCCGGCACGTAGCCAACCGCCGTGCCGCCGCCGCCCAGCCTGCACGAACAACTCGCGGTGCGCCGTGCCGGCGCCGACCAGCGCTCGCTCACCCGGAAGCGCAGACCGGGCCGCTCGGCGAGGACGCGGCGACCGCTGTTCCGGCGCGCCTCAGTAGCTGAGCACGAGCGCGTCGGCGCCCGCCCACTCGAGCGTCGGCGTCGCGCCGGCGATCGACACGTTCGGGGCCCGGTCGGCGTCGTCGAGGCCGCGCGCGGTGACGCAGATGGGGCACAGCCAGAGTCGACCGCCGCCTTCGGCGAATTGCGTGAAGAGATGCTCGAGCGGCGGACAGCCCTCACAGGCGACGCCGGCGGCCTCGCCCGGGAGCCCGAGCCGCACCGCGTCTTTCGTCGCCCAGATCACGACCTCACGGCCCTGAGCGAGCGCCGCCGTCGCGACGAGAAACGCGACGAGCACGCGCTCCGCGTCCTCGAGCCCCGTCGCCAGGTTGACAAGCACTTTTCCGCTCATCACGCTCCTTTGCCTCGATAGCACGACCGTTCGTGCGACTGCCGATGCAGGACGATACGACCGATCGTGCTATTAGTCAAGTATGGCGGCCACGGGCGAGCGGACACGCCGGACGATCCTCGAGGAGGCGGCGCGACTGGCGAGCGTCGAGGGCCTGGAAGGGCTCTCGATCGGCCGGCTCGCAGACGCTGTGGGAATGAGCAAGAGCGGGCTCTACGCGCACTTCCGCTCGAAGCTGGAGCTGCAGCTCGCCACGATCGCGACCGCGGACGAGATCTTCGAGCGCGAGGTGATCGCGAAGGGCTCGTCGGCACCGGCGGGAGCGGCCCGCGTCGTCGGGCTCTGCGACGCGTTCCTCTCGCACGTCGAGCGCGGCGTGTTTCCGGGCGGCTGTTTCTTCACCGCCGCGTCGTCGGAGATGAACGTCCGGCCCGGCCCGCTCCGCGACCGCATCGCCGAGTCCGTCGGCCGCTGGGTCGGCGCAATCGAGGCCGCGGTCGAAGAGGCGCAAGCACTCGGCGAGCTACGTCCCGACGTCGATGCCGCCCAGCTCGCCTTCGAGGCGAACGCTCTCGTGGTGACGGCGAATCTCGCCTACCCGCTGTTCGGCGATCCCGGGATCCTCGACCGCGCCCGGGTCGGCGTCCGCGAGCGCCTCCGCGCCGCGCGCCCGTAGCTCTCCCTCCTCGCGGGGGGTCGAGCGCGCCCATCTGCCGGTCTCGCCACGCGCGCGCGTTTGGCGTCGCCGGTCAGGGGTAAGCAGCTCTCATGGAGATCGGGTACTCGCTCTCGAGCGAAGAGCATCCTCCTCTCGACCTCGTGCGGAACGCACGTCGGGCCGAGGAGGCGGGATTCGAGTTCGCGCTCGTCAGCGACCACTTCCATCCGTGGATCGACCGTCAGGGCCACAGCCCCTTCGTCTGGAGCGTGATCGGCGCGATCGCCGTCGCGACGGAGCGGCTTCGTCTCGGCACGGGCGTGACGTGCCCGATGATCCGAATCCATCCGGCGCTGGTCGCGCAGGCCGCCGCGACCGCGGGAGCGCTCATGCCCGGCCGCTTCTTCCTCGGCGTCGGGACCGGCGAGAACCTCAACGAGCACATCCTCGGAGATCGCTGGCCGAGCCCGGACGAACGGCAGGAGATGCTCGCCGAGGCGGTCGAGATCATCCGCGGCCTCTGGAAGGGTGACCTGTTCAGCTTCGACGGCGCCCACTACACCGTCGACCGCGCACGGATCTACACGCTCCCGGACGAGGACGTGCCCGTCGTCGTGGCCGCGAGCGGTCCCGAGGCGGCAACGCTGGCCGGGGAGATCGGGGACGGCCTCGTCAGCACGGCGCCGAAGCAGGAGCCTGTGGACGCGTTTCTCGCCGCGGGCGGGCGGGGCCCGCGCTACGGGCAGCTCACCGTCTGCTGGGCGCGAACGGAGGCCGAGGCCCGGCGTACCGCCCTCGAATGGTGGCCGAACGCGGGCTTGCAGGGGCCGCTCTCGCAGGAGCTCGCGCTGCCGAGTCACTTCGAGGAGGCCGCAGCGATGGTGACCGAGGACGCGGTTGCCGAGGTCGTCCCCTGCGGGCCCGACCTCGACTCGCACCTCGAGGAGATCCGGTCGTTCGCGGACGCGGGCTTCGACCACGTATATGTCCACCAGATCGGGCCCGACCAGGCGGGCTTCCTCGACGCCTACGGCGACGTGCTCGCCGAGGCACGCCGGCTCGAGGTCCGTGCCCCGGTCGAGGCGCACGCCTGAAACGGCCTGAGGGGCGATGGCGTCCGACCCCGGGAGGTCTGCGGCCGAGGACACGATCGTCGTCGACGCTTACGGGTACGAAGCCCGAGACGAGGAGTGGCCCGTAGCGGAGCTCTACCGCGTGGACGCGGAGGACGAGGCCCGCGGGGCAGGCGACCGGACGGTGGTGCTCGCGGCTCCGACTGAACCAGGGCCGCCACGACGACGTCTGCTCGGTCTCGAGGTCGCCCTCGTGACCGTCGCTCTCGCCGTCGGCGCCATGCTGCTCGCCGCCGTTCTCCTCGCTCGGCGCGACGACGGTGGGCCCCGGCCGAGCGCCGGGGTCACGTCCTTCGCGAGAGCTCCGTCGAAGCAGACGACGACTGCTCCGGCGACGCCGGGGAACGAGCTGCCCGACCTCACGGGAATGGCAGTCGCAGATGCCCGCGGCGTTCTCAAAGGCCTCGGTCTGCGACCGGTGATCCGGATCGCACCGTCCGCGAGGCCGCGTGGGACCGTGCTCCGACAACGACCCTCCGAAGGCACGAGGGCCGCCCGGAGTACGGCCGTCTCTCTGGTGGTGTCGGGCGGAAGTGCACCGGAGACCCAGGCCAAGACGACCGTGCCTTCCGTCGTCGCGCCTTCCGTCGTCGTGCCCTCCGTCGTCGGGCGTTCGGCAGCGGACGCCGCAGCCGCGATTCGCGAGGCGGGCTTCGGCGTGGCGATTCGGCTCGTGCCGTCGTCCGAGCGGCCCGGGATCGTTGTCAGGCAGGCGCCCGCCGGTGCCGCAGCGGCGAAGCGAGGCTCCACGGTCCGCCTGCTCGTCTCGAAGACACGACGCATCCCCGTGCAGATCGAGGTGCCCGACCTCGTGGGGCTCGACGCGACTGACGCTCGTCAGCGCCTCGCGGGGCTCGGTCTCACCGTCGCGGTCGTCCGCCTGCCCTCGCCGCAACCCGTAGGCACCGTCCTTCGCCAGTCTCCGCGGGCCGGCACGCGCCTGTCCGAGAAGGCTCGAGTGTCGCTCACGGTCTCGTCGGGCCCGCGCGAGGTCGTCGTCGTCGATGTCACGGGGCTCGACGAGGAGTCCGCGAGGGCGGAGCTCGAGGCCGCCGGCTTCGACGTGACGGTGACGTACGAGCCGACCTCCGACCCCGCGGAGGACGGCGTCGTCCTACGTCAGACGCCGACCGGCGGCACGTCGGCGGCGTTCGGCGACGAGGTGACGATCGTCGTCGCGCAGCTCGGCTGAGAAGACATCCCGCGTGCGTTTCCCGGAGGCCCGAAGCAGGGTATGCCTCGGGACACATGAGAAGGAGGTAGCAGTGCTGGGTGCCAAGAAGCAGAGTCAGCTGGACCGGATGCGGACGGCAGTGCGCGAGGCCGTCTCGTACGTGGACGAGATCGCGAGCGACGAGCGACTCCGCGCCGACCTGAGAGCCGCCGTCGGTCACGGTGTCGAGGCACGGGATCGAATCAGGATGGACGTCACGAGCGGCAGCATCGCGACCCGCCTCGCGAACGATCGCAAGCTCCGCAAGAAGATCCGTGCCGTCCTCGACGACCTGGACAACGCGAGCGATCGGTTGCGTCGCAGGAATCGCCGTCGGCTCCGGAACGTGCTGTTGATCCTCGGAAGTGTGGGCGCCGCGGCCGTGGCGACCCCGAACGTCCGCCGCCGACTTCCAGGCAGCGCGCTCGCCCGCGAGACCGTCGACGGCGGCACGGCTGTCTAGCCCGTCCCCGCTGCTTCGGCGTCCGGGCCGGGCACTTCGCCTCCAGCGTCGCCGTCGTCGGGCCGGGTTGCCCTGGGGCTGCGAGCACGGCCAGCGTGGCCCGCAGTCAGGGATCTCCCTCTGCCAGGTGAGGTTCGGTCGTGATTCCCGCGGAGAGGTTTGAGAACAGGCAGAGAGGGCAACCTCGGGCCGTCAACGACGAGAGGACGCGTATGAGCGACGCAAGGAGAGAGACGGTCACGGATCAGGTCGTGGACGAGTTCGAGGGCCGGAGGGATCTCGCGCACCGGCGGCTGACCGAGGT
>JBLMYA010000113.1:0-13457 GCA_050258035.1 Verrucomicrobiota bacterium | reverse complement strand
CATCACCCCGCCGCGCGAACGCGAGTGCCGCCGCCCGCCCGACACCTGCCGATGCGCCGGTGACCACGACCACCCGACCGCTCACGGCACCCGCTCGAGGGAGGGGAGGATCTCCCGCTCGCAGAATCGGAAGAAGGACTCCTGGCCACGGCCGACCTGGTGGACGTAGACGCGGTCGAAGCCGGCCTGCTCGAATTCGTCGATCGCGTGGCGGTGCTCCTCGGGGACGGTGTACAGCCGGGCGCGGTCGACCGTGTAGTGGTCGCCCCGGTGGTTGACGAGGCCGCCCTGCCAGAGCTCACGGATCACCGCAATCGCCTCCGCCAGCATCTGCAGACGCTCCTCGTGGCCCGGCCAGCGGTCGCCGAGGACGTGCTCGATCAGGTTCTCCCCGGTGCCGACGCCGAGGAAGAAGCGGCCCGGCATCAGTGCCGCCGACGTCGCCGCTGCCTGCGCGACGATCGCCGGGTGCATCCGGATCAGGGGGCACGTGACCCCGGTGCCGAGCGCGAGCGACTCCGTCGCCCGCGCGATCGCGCCGATCGTGCTCCACACGAACGGGCTCTCGCCCTGGGCGTCGAGCCACGGGTGGAAGTGGTCGGAGACGAGTGCGAAGCCGAACCCCGCCTGCTCAGCGCGACATGCGTTCTCGACGAGCTCCAGTGGCCCGAGCTCCTCGGACGAGAGCGCGTATCCGAGCTCGACCATCCCCCCCTCGTTCCCGGCTGGCCTACCCGGAAACCTCGCCCAGGAGCCTCGTAACCCGCCCAGGTTTTCCCGTCTCCTGATCGGGCAATGAGCGGGCAGTGCCCCTCACAGGCGTCGAATGAGGGCAGGCAGATACGCGGTCGCCGCGACGGCGATCCTGGTCGTCGCGGGCTGCGGGGAGACGCAGAACTCACTCGCGCCCGCAAGCCACCAGGCGCGGGACATCGCGAGCCTCTTCTGGTGGATGATGGGCGGCGCCTGGATCGGTCTCGCCGTCGTCGTCGGGCTGCTGCTCGTCGCCTGGCGCCGGCGCGACCGAGGAGGCGTCGGCCGGCCCGGCGTCGACGAGCAGGCGGCAGAGCGGCGGGGCTGGTTTGTCGTCCTCGGAGCCGGGATGGCCCTGCCGATCGCGATCCTCGCGGTCCTCTTCGTGATCTCGGACGTGTTCGTGATCCGGGCAACGCAGGCTCCCGCCGCCGGCACCTCGAGGCTCACCGTGACCGTGATCGGCCACCAGTGGTGGTGGGAGATCCGCTACCCCGGTACGCAGGTCGTGACCGCCAACGAGCTGCACATCCCGGTGCGGACGCGGGTGCGGGTGGAGGTCCGCACCGCCGACGTGATCCACAGCTTCTGGGTGCCGGAGCTGAACCGGAAGATCGACGCGATCCCGGACCAGACGAATGCCGTCGAGCTTTCTGCGGACGCACCGGGCGGGTACCGGGGGCAGTGCGCCGAGTTCTGCGGCGTCCAGCACGCGCACATGGCCCTCGAGGTCGTGGCGCAGACGCCCGCGGCCTTCCGCCGCTGGCTGTCGGACCAGGCGAGGCCGGCCGCGCCGCCGGGGACAAGCGCCGCCCGGCGGGGCGAGCGGATCTTCACGACCGCCGGCTGCCGGAGCTGTCACACGATCCGCGGCACCTCGGCGAGGGGCGACGTCGGGCCCGACCTCACCCACCTGGCCGGCCGCCGCACGCTCGGAGCGCTCACGCTCCCCAACACGCCGCGGTACCTCCGGAGCTGGATCGCCGGCTCGCAGGAGGTCAAGCCCGGGAACGACATGCCGAACTTCGTCCTCGGCCCCGGCGGCCTCGACGACATCGTCGCCTACCTCGAGGGCCTGCGCTAGTGGCGGTCGTCGCGCCTCCGAGCGCCGAGGCCGCCCGGCGCGTCGTCCGGCTCGAGCACGTCTGGCGGAGCCGGCCCGGGCTCCTCGGCTGGTTGACGACGACGGACCACAAGAGGGTCGGGCTCCTCTACTTCTGGACGACGCTCGCGTTTTTCGCGGCCGGCGGGGTGGAGGCGCTGATCATGCGCACCCAGCTCGAGCGGCCGAACAACGACGTCGTGTCGCCGGGCACCTATGACCAGCTGTTCTCGATGCACGGCATCACGATGATCTTCTTCTTCATCATCCCGATGACGACCGGGGCGTTCGGGAACTACCTGCTCCCGCTGATGATCGGCGCGCGTGACTTGGCGTTCCCGCGCATGAACGCCCTCAGCTACTGGATCTTCCTCGCCTCCGGGATCTTCGTCTACACGAGCCTGTTCATGGGGACCGCCCCGAACGCGGGCTGGTTCAACTACGTACCGCTCGCCGGCGCCGAGTTCGACCCGGGCCGGAACATCGACTTCTACTGCCTCGGGATCCTCTTCAACAGCGTCGCCTCGACGCTGACGGCCGGGCAGTTCATCGTCACGATCCTCACCTGCCGTGCGCCGGGCATGTCGCTGAACCGGATGCCGCTCTTCTGCTTCGCGATGCTCGCTGCGTCGTTCGGTCTCCTGTTCGCGCTCCCGGTGCTCTCCGCTGACACGATCTTCCTCTTCCTGGACCGCAACGTCGGGACCCATTTCTTCGACGTCGCCCACGGAGGATCTGCGCTCCTCTGGCAGCACCTCTTCTGGTTCTTCGGCCACCCGGAGGTCTACATCCTGATCGTCCCCGCGTTCGGGATCGCGACCGAGATCATCCCCGCCTTCACCCAGCGGCGGATGCAGGCCTTCCCCCTGGTCGCGATCGCCGAGCTCCTCGTCGTCTTCATCGGCTTCGGGGTCTGGGCGCACCACATGTTCTCGACCGGGATGCCGACCGCGACCATGGTCTTCTTCGCCGCTGCCTCGACGATGGTCGTGATCCCGTCGACGATCCAGGTCTTCGCGTGGTGCTGGACGATGGTGATGGGCGGCGGGCGCTTCCGGACGCCGCTGCTCTTCATCGCCGGCTTCATCTTCATGTTCGTGACCGGCGGCCTGACCGGGATCATGTTCGTGGCGATCCCGTTCGACCAGCAGGTGACAGACACGTACTTCGTCGTCGCCCACTTCCACTACATCATCTTCGGGGCCGCCGTCTTCCCGATCTTCGCCGGGATGTACTACTGGTTCCCGAAGGTCACCGGGAAGCTGTACTTCGAGCGTCCCGGCCAGATCAGCTTCTGGACGATCTTCGTCGGGACGAACCTCCTCTTCTTCCCGATGCATGTCGTCGGCCTGCTCGGAATGCCGCGCCGCCAGTACACGTACCCCGGCGGGCTCGGCTGGGGCGCGTACAACCTGGCCGAGACGGTCGGGGGGTTCATCACGCTCGCCGGCATCCTGCTCCTGCTCGGGAACCTGCTCGTCAGCTGGCTCAGGGGCCCCGAGGCAGGGTCGGACCCGTGGCACGGCCCGACGCTCGAGTGGTCGACCGGCTCGCCGCCTCCGGACTACAACTTCGCCGTCCTCCCGAAGGTCTCCAGCGCCTACGCGAACTGGGACGACGCCGACCGGGAGGAGGACCGGCGTCGGCTGGCTGCCGGGACGCTCGTCCTCGACGACGGCAACCGCCAGGTCGCCGTCACGCCCGTCGACGGGCACCTCTCGGAGATCGTCGACTTGCCGCACGAGTCGCCGTGGCCGGTCGTCCTCGCCGTCGCGGTCTCGCTCGTCTTCACGATGCTGGTCGTGCAGAAGTACGGCGCGGCAGCGGTCATGGGCGCCCTCTGCCTCGCGGCCCTCGCCGGGTGGCACTGGCACGAGCCACGGGAGTCGACGTGAGCGAGTACGTCGACTCGGCAAACGGAGCGGGCGTGCGCGACGCGCTTGCGCGCCGTAGCGGGCCGCCTTCCGCGCTCCTCGGGATGGCGATCCTGATCGCGAGTGAGGCGACGCTCTTCGCCGCGCTGATCGGCACCTACTTCTACCTCCGCTTCCAGACACCGGTCTGGCCGCCGCCCGGCGTGCCCGAGCCGGATGCCCTGATTCCCTCGATCATGGCTGCGCTCCTCGCCCTGACCAGCGTCCCGGTGCACCTCGCCTGGCGGTCGGTCCGCGCCGGCCGCGTCAGGCCGGCCCGGCTCCTCCTGCTCGGTGCTCTGGTCGTCCAGGTCGTCTACTTCGCCTGGGCGGTCGACGACTTCGCCGACCGGGTCCAGCGCACGCCGATCACGCACGACGCCTACACCTCGATCTCCTACACGCTGCTCGGCGCCGACCACGCCCACGTCTTCCTCGGCATCCTGCTCAGCGTCTGGCTCGTGCTCAAGCTCCTGCGGGGCCTGACCCTCTACCGGGCGAACGCAACCCAGGCGATCAGCTGGTACTGGCACTTCGTCAACCTGCTCACGATCGTCGTCCTCGCAACGCTCCTCTCCGCACGCGCATGACGATCCGGACGCTCGGCATCCTCCAGTGGGTCGGGCTGCTGCTCGGAGCCGGCGTCTGGGCGGCGCAGCACGTGGTCGGCTCGGGTCTCACGCAGGCGCAGTGCGGCGCCGGGGGCGCCGGGTGGGGGATCTCGAACGACCTCTGGCAGGCGACGCTCGCCGGCTGCGCGGCGGGGCTCGTGCTGATCGCCGCCGCTTCCGCGGTCACTGTCTTCGCGCGTACCCGCGAGGCGGGTTTCGGCGACGAGCCGGCAGAGGAGGCGGGTGACCTGCGCCGTGCTCGCCTGCATTTCTTCGCCGCCGCCTCGATCGCGGCGAACACGATCTTCCTCGCGATCATCCTGCTCGACGGAATCGCATCCCTCGTCCAGCTCGGGTGTCGGCAGGCATGAGGGCACGCTTGACGCGGGTGGCCCTCCCGGCGGTCGCGGCCCTGCTCCTCCTGTCTCCGGCGGCCGCCGCCGCGTCGCCGTCGAAGGTCGAGCGCGGCGAGAATCTCTACGGTCGCCACTGCCTCTCGTGCCACGGGCCCCACGGCTCGGGCGTTCCTCACACCGGTCCGTCGCTCCGCGGCGTCGGCGCCCTGGCGGCGGACTTCTACCTGCGGACCGGGTACATGCCGCTTCGCAAGCGCGGAGTCCAGCCGCACCGCTCCCGGGTCCTCTTCGACGAGGGTCAGATCCAGGCGGTCACCGCGTACGTCGCCTCGCTCGGCGGCGGGCCGGCGATCCCCCGGCCCCGTCCGTCTCGAGGGAACCTCGCGGACGGGCTGCGCTCGTTCACCCGGCACTGTGCGGGCTGTCATCAGATCGCGGCCGAGGGCGGCTACGTCAACGGAGCGGTGGCACCGTCGCTGGACAAGGCGACGGACGCCCAGATCGCCGAGGCGGTGCGGATCGGGCCGTACGTCATGCCCCGCTTCTCGAAGAAGACGATCGATGACCGCGAGCTCGACTCGATCATCGCGTACGTCGACTACGCCAAACACCCGCACGATCCCGGCGGCTGGGCGCTCGGACACCTCGGGCCCGTCCCCGAAGGGCTCGTCACCTGGCTCGTCGCAGCCGCGATCCTCGTCGTCTTCTGCGCCGTCGTCGGCGGGAGGCTGGCGCGCCGATGAGAGACCGGCTGCGGACGATGCTCGTGCTGCTCGGCATCCTCCTCCTGCGCCGGGGGCGGCGGCCGAAGGAGCCACCCCGTGAACGAAGGCGGATCGTTCCGGCTGGAACGCCCGAGCCGCGGGCCGAGCTACTCGCGCTCGCGCTCCTCCTCTTCGGCGCCGTGTGCGCAGCTGCCTTCATCGCGGTGTACGCGCTCGACCGGCTGCCGCGGCCGACGCAGCTGCTCGGCCTCTCCCTCGGCCTCGCCCTGCTGTCCGTCGCCGCGGCGCTCGTCGTGACTGCGAAGCGGCTGGTGGTGACGGAGGAGCTCGAGCACGACTATCCGCCGGTCGAGCACCCGCACGACGAGGAGCAGATCGTCGAGACGGTCGAGGAGAGCGGCAGCCGCCTGACACGCCGGCGGCTCTTCAAGCTCGGCCTGGGAGCAGCCGGCGGGACCCTCGGGCTCGCGCTGGTCGCGCCGCTCGCCTCTCTCGGTCCGGTCCTGGACGTGCAGTCCTTCTCCAGGACGCCGTGGTCTCGCGGACGGCGTCTCGTCGACGAGAACGGACGACCGTATCGCGCCGCCGACATCGAGCAGGACGTCTTCTACACGGCCTTTCCCGAGGGGGCCGACCGCGAGGAGCTCGGCTCGCCGCTCGTGGTCGTACGGCTGCCGCAGCGCGAGCTGGAGCTACCGGCGGAGAACGCCCGCTACGACGCCGGCGGGATCGTCGCGTTCTCGAAGATCTGCACCCACGCCGGCTGCGCGATCTCGCTGTACCGGGCGCCGCTCTTCCCGTCGGGCGAGCCCAAGCCGGCGCTCGTCTGCCCGTGCCACTATTCGACCTTCGATCCCGCCACCGGCGGAACGGTGATCTTCGGGCCGGCCGGCCGGAAGCTGCCGATGCTCCCGCTCAGGATCGACCGCAGCGGCCACCTGCGCGCGGCCGGGAACTTCGACGAGCCGGTCGGCCCCTCGTGGTGGGGGGTCCGGAACCGGGGAGCGAGCGCGTGATCCGCAGGTTCGTCCGCTACCTCGACCAGCGCACGAGCACGGCGCCGTTCGTGCGCAAGTCGCTCCGCTACCTCTTCCCGGACCACTGGTCGTTCCTGCTCGGCGAGGTGGCGCTCTACTGCTTCCTCGTCCTCCTCGCGACCGGCGTCTACCTGACGCTGTTCTACTCCGACAGCCGGGCCGACGTCGTCTACCACGGCCCGTACGTCCCGCTCCAGGGGCAGCACATGAGCGAGGCGTACCGCTCCGTGCTCGACATCTCGACCAGCGTCAAGGCCGGACTCCTGATCCGGCAGACGCATCACTGGGCGGCCGACGTGTTCGTGGCCGCGATCGTCCTGCACCTGCTCCGCATCTTCTTCACCGGCGCCTACCGCAAGCCGCGCGAGCTCACCTACTGGATCGGCCTGACGATCCTCGCGGTCACACTGCTCGAGGGCTACCTCGGCTACTCGCTCGTCGACGACCTGCTCTCGGGGATGGGCCTCGCGATCGGCAACGCCGTCGCACTCTCGATCCCGTTCGTCGGGGCGAACCTCGGAGCGCTGATCTGGGGCGGCCCGTTTCCGGGGACGGACGCCTTCTTCTCCCGCATGTACATCGCCCACGTCCTCCTGTTCCCGGCGCTGATCGCCGTCCTGCTCGCCGCCCACCTAACGCTGGTCGCGCTGCGACACCACACCCAGTTCGAGCAGGGTGCGCGGGAGACCGAGCAGAAGGTCGTCGGAGTCCCCACGTTTCCGGGGCAGGCGCCACGGTCGCTCGGCCTCGTGTTCGCCGTCGCCGGTCTCCTCGTCCTGCTCGGCGGTCTCGTCCAGATCAACCCGATCTGGTTGTGGGGGCCGTTTCACACGTATGTCTCGACCAACGGCGCGCAGCCGGACTGGTACCTCGGCTGGCTGATCGGGGCGCTGCGCCTGGTCCCGGGCTGGGACTGGACGGTCGGGCACTACACGCTCGTCCCGAACCCGTTCTGGGGCGGCGCGCTCCTCCCGCTCGTGGTCTTCGCGTTCCTCTACCTCTGGCCCTGGCTGGAGCGGAAGATCACCGGGGACGATGCCTTCCACAACCTGCTCGACCGGCCGCGCGACGCGCCGGGCCGCACAGCGCTGGGCTTCGCTGCGCTCACCGGAGTCCTGCTCGTCTTCCTCGCCGGCTCCGCCGACCGGGTCCTCGTCACGTTCGGAGTCAGCTACGCGTGGCAGATCTGGTTCTACCGGGTGGCGGTGTTCGTCGGACCGCCGCTGGCGGCGTTCGTCGCCTACCGCGTCTGCCTGGAGCTCCAGGCGGGGGAGCGCGCGGCCCGCGAGCGGCGGCGGGCGATTGCAGAAGCACGGGCCAATGACCGACCGCCTGGCCGCCGCTACGACAGCCCCGCGGCGAAGCCGCCGACGATTGCTCCGTAGGCGAGGTGGAGCACGGTGGTCAGCAGAACCGTTGCGCCGCCGTAGTTCAGGAGCATGAAGCCCGGAGGCTCGAGCAGCGGCGTGTCCCGGGCGTCGGACCACGGCCGTCCCATCCGCGGGTGGACCGCGGGCAGGATCAGATTCGAGAGCGGGCCGCCGACGAAGCCGGCGTGGACGGCGCCGAGGACGAGCCCGAACAGCCAGCCGGCGCGACCGACGGCGGCGAAGACGGCGGCGTAGAGCAGCGAGAAGACCAGGCCGTATCCGAGGTGGAGCAGCCATCCGAGCGCGCGGGCGCGGTTCCGGTCCTCGACGAAGGCGGTTCCGAGCAGCAGGTGAAGATCGATGCGTGTCCACCCAGGTTGCCTGTCCGAGCTGCAGACCGATGGAGATCACCATCGTCCCGACCAACCCGCCGGCCAAGGCTCCCCGGACCATCACCTCGTCCAGAGCTGGGATGCGGGGCCCGCCCGTTCGACGACTCGGGCTTCCTCGCGGCCGTACCGGAACTGCGGCTGGAAGCGCCACGTCTTCACCCGCTGAGCTGTCCAGGCCCGTGTTTCACAGGGCCGCTGCATGGGCAGGTCAGGTGTGATGGGCAGCGTGGACGCACCCCGTCTCGGCGCCGGCGGACGGCCGACCGGGGCCGTCCTCGTTCGAGCGCTCCGCGACCGAGAGCTCAGACGCGCGGCTGCGCGGTTGGCGGCGGACGCCGTCGTCCTCGCGAGGACGATGGAGGACGCGTCCGCCCGCGCCGCACGGGCACCGCGCAAGGGACGTCGCAAGCTGATCGTGCTGATCGCGGGTGCGGGCGCCGTCGGACTCGCCGTCGCGGCCAGAGCGGTGCTGCACCGGGGCTGATCGGTTTGGAGAAGCAATCGCCTGGGTACTCGGCGGCGGTGACTGTGACGTTCGGCACCGAGGATCACCGCGAGGTCGATTTCGATCTCGTCACCCGTGAGGTACGGAACGGGACGTTCGTCGTCGGCCTGACCGGCGAAGTCGATCTCTACACGGCGCCGGAGCTGAAGTCGGAGCTCCTGCGGCTCGTCGCCGAGGGCCCGCAGCGCATCGTCGTCGACCTCAGCGGCGCGACCTTCGTGGACTCGACGACCCTCGGCGTGCTGCTCGGCGCGGTCAAGCGTCTCCGGATGAGCGGCGGCGAGCTCGTCATCGTCTGCTCCGACCTGAACATCCGTCGAATCCTCTCGATCACGCTGCTCGACCGGGCGTTCACGATCTACGACACCCTGGACGACGCGCTCGCAGATCCGGCCCCGGTGCCGGTCGAATCGCCGCCTCCGGTCTGACGCGATCTGCCTAGACGGCGTCGGCGGTCCGCTCGGCCATGCACGCGCGGGCCCAGAGCTCGGCTCGCTGGATGAGCCAATGCTCCAGCTCTCCCGTCGCGCTCGCGTCGTCCACGCTGCCGATCTCGATCCGGACCTGGTGGACGGCCGCCTCGGAGCGGGCATCGATCTCGTGGTGCGTCTCCGAGACGATCGTCACGTGGTCGACGCGGTCGAGCAGCCGTACCGCGAGCCGGTCGATCTCTGCCTGCGTCGCCTCCCGGCCGGTGAAGACGCCGAAGTTCACGTGCACCACGGGTTGCGTGCGCCCGGCACCCGACCCATGAGTGGCGAATGCGAGCAGTGGTTGGCTCGCAGCCCGACGTGCGACTCTCTTTGCGGATCTCTTCCCCATGTCGTTCGGGGTGCCCGTCCGCGGCGGTTCGAAACCTCTCGCGCCGGACGCGCGCTCAGGCCGACCGAGGGGACTCGGGCAGCTGCGGGGGCTTGACTGCGGCGAACGCGCACCGCGGGTCGATCTCGCAGACGAGGCGAAGGAGGAGGTCGTGGAACGTCTTGCGGCTCTCGTCGTCGAGCGAAGCGAAGAACTCCTCCTCGAGGCGCTTGATCAGGCCGCGCAGCCGGCCGAGCTCTCGCTTGCCGTCGGGCGTGATGCTGACCACGTGGCGGCGCCGATCCTGCACGTCGCGCTGGCGGGCGATGAGTCCGCGTTTCTCGAGCGAGTCGAGCAGCGCGACGAGCCGGCTGGGGTCCACCGCGAGCGAGTCGGCGATCGTCGACTGCGTCTCGCGCGCGCCCTCGGCGAGGAGCGCCAGCACGCTGTAGTCGTAGAGCTCGAATCCGGCCTTCTCGAAGGCCGCGATCGCCTTTCCCTTGAACGCGAAGCCGAGCCGGGCGAGCAGGAAGCCGCTGCTCCCGAGCTGCTCCCTTGCGATCCGGTGGATCGGGCGAGCAGGCGACTCAGCGCTTGTTACAGACATTGCGGAATAAGTGTAGCGGACAAACGTTGACGTTTGTTATCGTGGCAGACTTCAACGATCGGGAGGGTAAACGAATGGTGACCGAAATTGTGACACAGCCCGCAGTCGGAGACCAGGACCGCAGGCGCTGGTGGGCGCTGGCGCTGATCGTCGTCGCGCAGTTCATGGTCGTCCTCGACGTGGCGATCGTGAACGTCGCCCTGCCCTCGATCCGCACCGATCTCCATTTCTCGCAGGAGAGCCTCCAGTGGGTGATCACCGCCTACGCCATCTTCTTCGGCGGCGTCCTCCTGCTGGGGGGGCGGCTGTCGGATCTCCTCGGGCGGCGCCGAGTGTTCATCGCGGGACTGGCGATCTTCACCGCCTTCTCGCTCCTCGACGGCCTCGCATGGTCGGAGGGCTCGCTGATCGCGTTCCGCTCCCTCCAGGGGCTCGGAGCAGCACTCCTGTCGCCGGCCGCTCTGTCGATCCTGACGACGACCTTCCGGGAGGGCCGTGAGCGCAACCTGGCGCTGGGCGTCTGGGGCGCGGCCTCGGGGAGCGGCGGCGCCGCCGGCGTGCTCCTCGGCGGTGCGCTGACGAGTGCCCTCAGCTGGAGCTGGATCTTCTTCATCAACGTGCCGGTCGGCATTGCCGTGATGGCGGCCAGCCCCTTCCTGCTGAGCGAGAGCCGTGCCGACCTGGGCCATCGCCGGTTCGACTTCGCCGGGGCCGCCTCGATCACGTCCGGACTGATGCTGCTCGTCTACGCGCTCACGCGCGCGACTCAGCACGGCTGGGCGACTGCGGAGACGATCGGCCTGCTGGCCGCCTCCGCCGTCCTCATCGGAGCCTTCTTCGCGATCGAGTCGCGCTCGAAGGCGCCGCTCCTGCCGCTGCGCATCTTCCGGCTGCGCACGCTCACGGCCTCGAACGTCAGCGGCCTGCTGATGGGCGGTGCGATCTTCGCGCAATTCTTCCTGCTCACGCTCTACATGCAGGAGGTGCTCCACTACTCGGCGCTGAAGACCGGCGTCGCGTACATCGGCCTGACGCTGACAATCGTCGTCTTCTCGGCGGTGGCGCAGGCCCTGGTGACGCGCGTCGGCATCCGGCGCATCCTGCCGGTCGGGCTGGGCCTGTCGACCGCCGCACTCGTCCTGTTCGCGCAGCTGCCGGTACACGGCGACTACTTCAGCGATCTGTTCCCGGCGTTCATGATCAGCGGTCTCGGACTCGCGCTCGCATTCGTGCCGATGTCGATCGGCGCGCTGACGGGCGTCTCCGAGGCGGACGCCGGCATCGCGTCCGGCCTGATCAACACGACCCAGCAGATCGGCGGTGCGATCGGAGTGGCGGTCGCCACGACCGTTGCCACCACGTTCACGACCCGCTACGTGGACGCGCACGCCGGCACGACCGCGTTCAGCGGGCCGGCGCTGACGCACGGGTTCCAGATCGCCTTCTACGTCCTTGCCGCCCTGGCTGGGGCCGGTGCGGTGCTGGCGGCCGTGATGCTCGAATCGAAGCCGGGCGAGCCGGAAGAGGTCGGCCTCGTCGCTTCTGACGTACAGCCCGAGCTGGAGGCTGCATGAGCCGCGGCGACGATCTGAGCCTGCAACTGAAGGGGCTGGTCTACGTGCGGGCGCTGCTCGAGACGAAAGGCGCGTCGACGGCAGAGCTGGACGCTCACACCGACGCGATCGCGCGCGTCCGCACGGAGCTGGCCCACCTGGAACGGGCAGTCGGAGAGGAGGGGGGATATCGATGAGAGCACGGCTCTTCACGGACGAGAACCGGAAGTGGTGGACCCTCGTCGCGGTCTCGTTCGGGCTCTTCATGATCATGCTCGACAACACGGTGGTGAACGTCGCGCTGCCGTCCATCCGCAGCGACCTCGGCATCTCCGTCTCCGAGCTCGAGTGGGTGGTGAACGCCTACGCGCTCACGTTCGGCGTGCTGCTGCTCACGGGCGGCAAGCTCGCCGACCTGCTCGGCCGGCGCACGATCTTCATCACCGGGCTGGTGATCTTCACCGGCGCGTCGCTCTGGTGCGGACTCGCCGGCGGAGCTGCCTCCCTGATCGCCGCCCGGACGGTGCAGGGGGTCGGCGCCGCGCTGATGAACCCGGCGACGCTGTCGATCATCACGGCGACGTTCCCTCCGCGCCGGCGTGGGACGGCGATCGGCATCTGGGCCGGCGTCTCGGCGCTCGCGCTCGCGATCGGGCCACTCGTCGGCGGCCTGCTGACGGAGAGGATCAGCTGGAGCTGGATCTTCTTCGTCAACGTGCCGGTCGGCGTGCTGGCGATCGTCGCCGCACGGCTGTTCGTCGACGAGTCGAAGGACAGCTCGCGCGAGCAGCGACTCGACCTTCCCGGCCTGCTCTCGTCCGGAATCGGGTTGTTCGCCCTGACCTACGGCCTGATCGAGACGAACACGCACGCCTGGGGATCGCCACGCGTCCTCGGGTTGCTGGCGATCGCAGTGATCTCGCTCGTCGCCTTCGTGCTCATCGAGTCGCGCGGGCGCGTGCCGATGCTCGACCTCTCGCTCTTCCGCAATCCGACCTTCAGCGGAGCGAACACGGTGATGGGCCTCGTCGGCCTCGCGATGTTCGGGATCTTCTTCTTCAACTCGCTGTTCCTCCAGAACGTGCTCGGGTACAGCGCGATCAAGACGGGCGCGACCTTCCTGCCGATGACCCTGCTGATCATCCTGGTCGCCCCCGTCGCGGGGAAGATCTCCGACCGGATCGGCCCACGCTGGCCGATGGGTCTGGGGATGACGCTGCTCACCGGCTCGCTCCTCCTGTTCGGGACGCTCGACGGACAGTCGACGTTCTGGAACATCCTCCCGGGCCTCCTGGTCGGCGGCTTCGGGATGGCGATCACGATGGCGCCGACCACCGCGGCCGCGATGAGCTCGGTGCCGGTGGACAAGGCCGGCGTCGGCTCGGCGGTGATCAACAGCATGCGCCAGGTCGGCGGCTCGCTCGGGATCGCGATCATGGGGACGCTGGTCGCCGCGAGCATCACCGTCGGCCCGGCCAGCCCGCAGTACGGCGCACAGTTCGTCGAGGGGTATCACCGGGCTCTCCAGGTCGGCGCAGCCCTTCTGCTCTCCGGCGCGGTGATCGCCGTGCTGACGATCGGCAGGAAGCCGCGGCCCGAGCTCCAGGCGAGCGAGGAGCCGGTGGTCGGCGTCACGCCGACGTTCGAAGAAGCGGCCTGAGCCGGATCGCCCCCGGCCGAGACACGGCGCGGCGGGCCTGCACCAGGCCCCCCGCGCGGCTCCCCCCGCCCC
>JBLMYA010000112.1:0-20992 GCA_050258035.1 Verrucomicrobiota bacterium | reverse complement strand
GATCCGGGACGCGGGCCGCGTGCTCGACATCCCCTACGGCGTCGTCGACCGGATCGCGAAGCTCGTCCCCGAGGGCCCGGGGCAGACGCTCGAGGAGTCGCTCAAGGCGGGCTCCGAGCTGCGGCAGGCCGTGGACTCGGACCCCGTCGCGAAGGAGATCGTCGACCTCGCGCGCCCGTAGCGGCGCGCGACGCCGGAGCTCTCCGACCGGCTCCAGTTCGAGCTGAAGACGGTCCGCGAGATGGGCTTCGCCGACTACTTCCTGATCGTCTGGGACTTCATCCACTTCGCGAAGACACACGGGATCAGCGTCGGCCCCGGGCGCGGCTCGGCGGCCGGGTCGCTCGCCGCCTACTGCCTGGAGATCACCGACGTCGACCCGATGCGCTACGGCCTGCTCTTCGAGCGCTTCCTCAACCCGGCGCGGAAGGACCTGCCCGACATGGACATCGACTTCGCCGTCGCGGGGCGGGACCGCGTGATCAACTACGTGACCGAGAAGTACGGTCGCGACCGGGTCGCCCAGATCATCACGTTCTCGACGATGATGGCCCGCGCCGCCGTGCGTGACGCGGGGCGCGTCCTCGAGGTGCCCTACGGGACGGTCGACAAGATCGCGAAGATGATCCCCGAAGGGCCGAAGGTGTACCTCGACGAGAGCCTGAAGCCCGGCCAGGAGCTCCGTACGGCCTACGACGCCGACCCGCTCGTCAGGGAGATCGTCGATCTCGCGAAGCCGCTCGAAGGGCTCGTCCGCGCCGACTCGATCCATGCCGCGGGCGTCGTCATCGCCGACCGTCCGCTGATGGACATCGTCCCAGTCCAGCAGAAGGGCCCCGACCAGGAGGTCGTCACCCAGCTCGGGATGTGGGACGTCGTCGACCTCGGCCTCCTGAAGATCGACTTCCTCGGCCTGCGCAACCTCGACGTGATCGACGAGGCGCTGCGCCTGATCGGCGGCATGGAGGTGGACGACATCCCGCTCGACGACGCGAAGACCTACGCGATGCTCGCGAGGGGCGACGCGATCGGCGTCTTCCAGTTCGAGTCCTCCGGGATGCGGGAGGCGCTCCGCCAGGTGAAGCCGACCGAGTTCGAGGACCTGATCGCGCTCGTCGCGCTCTACCGCCCCGGCCCGATGGGCTATATCCCGGTCTACGCGCGCCGCAAGAACGGGCAGGAGTCCGTCACCTATATCGACTCTCGGCTCGAGGGGATCACCGGCGGGACGTACGGGATCTGCATCTACCAGGAGCAGTACATGCAGATCGCCAAGCAGCTCGCCGGCTTCACGCCGGCCGAGGCCGAGACGCTGCGCAAGGCGATCGGGAAGAAGATCCACGAGCTGATGGCGTCCCTCAAGGGGAAGTTCGTCGAGGGGTGCGCGGCGACGGGGACACCGTCGGCGGTCGCCCAGCAGCTCTGGAAGGACATGGAGCAGTCGCAGGACTACTCGTTCAACAAGGCGCACGCCGCCTGCTACGCGCTGATCGCGTACCGCACCGCCTGGCTGCGCGCACACCACCCGCACGCGTACATGGCCGCGTTGATCTCGTCGGTGATGAGCACGAAGGATCGGGTTCCGTTCTACGTCAACGCCTGCCACGAGCTCGGGATCGAGGTCCTGCCGCCGGACGTGAACACGTCGCAGGTCGACTTCGCGGTCGTCGAGGGCAAGATCCGGTTCGGCCTGAACGCGGTCAAGAACGTGGGCGAGGCGGCCTGCCTGGCGATCGTCTCGGCCAGGGAGCAGGGAGGCCCCTTCGAGTCGATCTGGGACTTCACCGAGCGCGTCGACCCACAGGTCGTGAACAAGCGCGCGCTCGAGTCGCTGGTCAAGTGCGGCGCGCTCGACTCGACCGGTGCGCCGCGGAAGGGGATGGTGGACGTGCTCGACCAGGCGCTGTCCTGGGGCGGCAGCGAGCACGAGGCACGCAGCTCCGGGCAGGGGTCGATCTTCGACCTCGTCGACGAGGGCGCGGAGCGGCCCCGGCACCACGCGCCGATCCCGCCGGGCGAGTACGAGAAGTCCGAGCTCCTGCGCCTGGAGAAGGAGACGCTGGGTCTGTGGATCTCCGAGCACCCGCTTGCCGAGGTTGCCGGTGACCTCAAGCGGAAGTGCGATCGTGCGCTCGGAGATCTGGACCGGTGTCGCGACGGCGAGATCGTCACGGTCGGCGGCATCGTCTCCGGCGTGAAGCAGCTGACGACCAAGAAGGGCGACCCGATGGTCTTCCTCCGTCTGGACGACCTCTCCGGCAGCGCCGAGGCGGTCGTCTTCAACTCGGTCTACACGGCCTCACGCGAGCTGTGCGAGGCCGACCGCGTGCTGGTGCTCAAGGGCCGGGTCGACCACAAGGAGGGCGAGTCGAAGCTGATCGCGATCGAGGTGTCCGAGTTCTCGGCGTACGTCCCACCGGCCGAGATCCGCCTCAAGGTCGACGCCCGCAAGGCCCCGGCGGGCGTGCTGCGCGAGCTCGGACATGTCGTCCGCGACTATCCGGGCGACGCGAAGGTCGTGCTCGCGCTCGACACCTCCGAGGGGCCGAAGACGCTCGAGCTCGGGCCCGACTACCGCGTCGCGCCTGTGCCGGACTTCTACGCCGAGGTGAAGGCACTGTTCGGCGAAGCAGCCGTCCTCTGAACCCCACGGCCGTGAATGCGTCGCCTACGCGGTCGGGTCGCCGGTCGTCGAAGAGGTGCTCGAGATCCTCGGGCGGCTCGCCTCCCACCAGGCCGCGCCGTTCCGCTGGGCGGACAGACTGCACGGGGCCTCCTAGTCGGCGAGCCCCTTCGCGCGCAGCTCGTCGAGCGCGAGCTCCCGCTTCTCCACGCCGTGCACGCCCATCCCCTCCAGGATCCGGTCGGTCTTCGTGAACTGGACGTCGCGGTAGTCGACCACCTGGAAGTGGTTGCCCGACGGGTCGAGGAAGTCGTTGTCGCCGAGCATACGCGCGCCTGCCTCGCGCGCCGCGGCGAGCGCGGAGCCCCTGTCGTCCACCACCAGGCCGATGTGGCGCGCCACGTCCGGCGGCTGGGTCCGGCCCGTGGACACCGCGATGAACTGATCGCCCAGGTCGACGAACGCCATCGAGCGGTGGCGGCCGCGGAGGGTGAGCTCGAAGATGCGCCCGTAGAAGGCGAGGGCCTCGTCGAGGTCGTCGACCTCGATCGCAACGTGGTTGATCCCGACGGCTCGGGTCATGAGGGAACCAGCCTAGCCCCGGGGGTGTAATGGCGGTCGGTGGTGGGCCGGCCACTCGACGAACGAGAGCTCGTCGCCCGCGCGCAGCGGGGCGACGCCGACGCCTACGAGGAGCTCGTGCGCGCATACCAGGGGATCGCCTTCCGCACCGCCTACGTACTCGCCGGCAGTGCCGCAGACGCCGAGGAGGCGGCGCAGGACGCGTTCGTGAAGGCCTACCGGGCGCTGTGGCGCTTCCGGGCGGGGTCGCCCTTCAAGCCGTGGCTGCTGCGGATCGTGGCGAACGAGGCGCGCAACAGGCGGCGTTCGGCAGGACGCCGGACGGCGCTCGCGCTGCGGGCGGCACAGATGCCTTCCGGGGAGGCGGCCCCCTCCCCGGAGGCGGCTCTGCTCGGCGTCGAGCGGCGCGAGCAGCTGATCGCGGCGCTCGATCGGCTGGGCGTGGCCGACAGGGAGGCGATCGCCTGCCGTTACTTCCTCGACCTGACCGAGGCCGAGACCGGGGCCGCGCTCGGCGTCCGCCGTGGCACGGTCAAGTCCCGCCTCTCGCGGGCGCTCGAGCGGCTGCGGGCCGAGCTCGAGGCTGCAGGCGTCGCCGGCGGCGCGCCACCGGAAAACCCGGCGGAGGAGGAGCGGTGACCGAGCAGGAGCTGAGAGCGCTGGCTGCCTGGCTCGAGCTTCCGGAGGATCGCGACCTCACGCCGGCCGTGCGCGCGCGCCTGCGTGGGCGGCCGTCTCGCCGCCGCGCCTTCGTGGTCGTGCTGGCCGCGGTGCTCGCCGCGGTGGCGATCGCGTTCGCCGTGCCGCCTGCACGCTCGGCGATCCTGCGCGTCTTCCACCTCGAGGGCGTGCGAATCGAATACGTCGACCGGCTCCCCGACGTGCGGACCGCGCCTCTCGACCTCGGGATCCCGATCCGGCCGGGCGACGCCGAACGCACGGCTGGCTTCCGGCCGCTCGCCTCGGCCCTCCTCGGCGTTCCGAACGAGGTCACGTGGGACGGCTCGTTCCTCTGGTACCGCTACGGCCGGACGCGGCTCCTCGTCTCGCAGTTCCGCGGCCGCGAGCGTCTGGAGCTGGTCAAGAAGGTCGTCGAGCCGCAGACGATGATCACCCCCGTGTACGTGAACGGCGAGCCCGGCTACTTCATCACGGGCGGGAAGCACTTCCTCTACGTTGCGCCCGGGGGCACCGTCCGGGAGGAGCCGGTCCGGCTCTCCCGCCAGGTCATCCTCTGGCAGCACGGCCCGCTGACGCTCCGCCTCGAGGGCGATCTCACGCTCGCCCAGGCGCTCCGGATCGCTCGTTCGTTCCGGTGAGTCTCCAGGTGACCGGAACGGCTCCTTGCCCACCGGGAAGGAGTCATCTCGCCCACGAGAGGGGACAAACGTGCGGGCGGAGTCAATTGGTCATAAAAGGGGAGAACCGATCGCGATCCGGCGCCGAAGTTACTGGGTAATGACGAATAGGGTAATGACGAGTCGAGTAGGGTAATGACGAGTGAGGAATCCGATGTCGGCAGCTGAGCTCGAAGTCCAGATCGAGACCGAGACGGAGCGCATCGAGCGCTGGCGCGCAGCTGAGCTCGAGCGGGCCGGCTACGAGTCCCTCCAGGCGGCCGAGCTGGCGGCCCGCCACGACGTCGACCTCCACCTGGCGGTCGACTTGCTCGAGCGCGGCTGCCCCGTCGACACGGCTCTCAGGATCCTCCTCTAGTTCGGCTAGCGCCGTCCGGGGCGCGCGGGCAGAATCCGTGCGGGTGCCACCGCTCGCCTCGATCCCCTCGCCGCACAGCGGTGTCATCGACCTCGGCCCGCTGCACATCCACATGTACGGGCTCATGCTGCTCGTCGCGATCGCGGCGTGTGTGTGGCTCACCGGCGTGCGCTGGACGCGCCTCGGCGGCGACTGGGACCTCGTCCTGCGCGTCGCGGTGTGGGGCGTTGCGTTCGGGATCGTCGGCGCGCGCGTCTACCACGACATCACGAGCTGGAACGAGGTGCCGAACCACTGGTGGGGTGCGTTCGCGGTCTGGCAGGGCGGCCTCGGAGTGTGGGGCGGGGTCCTCTTCGGTTGCATCGCCGGCGCGGTGGTCATCCGCCGCTCGGGCGAGAGCGTCCGCCTGTTCGCGGACGCGGTCGCCCCCGGGCTCCTGATCGCGCAGGGCATCGGCCGCTGGGGCAACTGGTTCAACCAGGAGCTTTTCGGGAAGCCGACGAACCTGCCGTGGGGGCTCGAGATCGACGATCGGCACCGGCCGCCGCAGTACCTGCTCTCGGACACGTTCCACCCGACGTTCCTCTACGAGTTCATCTACGACCTCGGGATGGCCGGCGTGCTGATTCTCATCGGCCGGCGGTTCCGGATCAAGCCGCCCGGGCTGTTCGCGCTCTACGTCGCCTTCTACACCTTCGGGCGCACGTTCGAGGAGCTCCTGCGGATCGACCCGTCGCACCACTTCCTCGGACAGCGGATCAACTTCTGGGTGTCGGCGGTCGTCTGCGTCTTGTCGGTCGCGTTCTTCGTGTGGTGGCAGTTCTTCCACGAGGGGGACGACCGTCCGACCGTTCGACGCAGGGCGCGCGAGGTCCCGAAGGGCCCTGCGATGGCGGTGCCGAAGGGCCGCGTCCGCCCGCGCCGATAGCCTGCGGCCGGTGCACGCCCGGGAGCTCGAGCTCGACCTCGACGCGTTCGAGGGGCCCTTCGACCTGCTGCTCACGCTCGTCCTCCGCGAGGAGCTCGAGCCGCGGGACGTGGACGTCGCCGACGTCGTCGTCACGTTCGTCGAGCGTCTTGCTTCCGCAGAGGGCGCGCGGCTCGACCTTGACGCCTGCGGCGAGTTCCTGGTCCTGGTCGGCGCCCTGCTCGAGCTGAAGGCCCGCGAGCTCTTCCCCGACGAGCAGGTCGACCTCGCCGATCTCGACCCGGAGGAGGCGGCCGAGGAGCTCGCGCGCCGCCTGGAGGAATTCCGGCGGATCAAGGAGGCGGCGGGATGGCTGCGCGAGCGCCTCGGGCGGGAGAACGACCGCTTCTTCCGCCTCGGCCCGGCGCCGCTCGCGCCGCGGGCGGAGCCGCGGATCGCACCGCAACGGCCGGCGGCGCTCGCAGCCGCGCTTCGTGTCCTGGCGGCCGAGCCCCCGGCCGTGTCCCTGTCGCACATGGGCTTGCGCTTCCCGCCGGTCGTGCAGTTCCTCGAGCGGTTCCGGGCGCTGCTCCGCCGGCGCCGGCACTTCGACTTCGAGCAGGAGACCGCTGGCCTCGACCGGATCGAGCAGGCGGTCGCGTTCCTCGCGCTCCTGGAGCTGCGCAAGGCGGGTGAGATCCGCATCGAGCAGGCAGCGCCGTTCGCTCCGATTCGCATCCACAAGGCAGGAACTCCGGCGATCGCCGAGGAAGGAGAGAGCTCGTGGAACGTCCGCTCCGCCTGATCACCACCAACCCCGTCGACGAACTCGCCCGGACGGTCGAGGCGCTGCTCGTGGTCGCGTCCCAGCCGTTGACGGCCGAGGACCTCGCCGTCGCCGCCGACGACGGCATGGGCCGCGTCGAGGAGGCGCTCGAGATCCTCGGCGAGCGGTTCGCCGAGGGCCGGAGCGGCATCGTCCTCGAGCACGTCGCCGGCGGATACGCGTTCCGTGCCTCGCGCGAGGCCGCGGAGGCGTGTGCGCGGATGTTCGAGCGGCCGGTGGAGCGTGGCCTCTCGCAGGCGGCGCTCGAGACTCTCGCGGTGATCGCCTACCTCGGCCCGTGCACGAGGCCCGACATCGCCCGGGTCCGCGGGGTCGCCGCGGACTCGGTCGTCGCCGGCCTCGTCGAACGCGGCCTGATCTCCGAGTCCGGACGCGACGAGGGTGGAGCGGTCCGCTACCGGACCACGCCGCTCTTCGAACGCGTCTTCGGGCTCCAGAGCCTGTCGGCGCTGCCGCGGCTCGACGATCTCGGGGGAACCGCAGACGAGATCCGCGGCCGCCTCGAGGCGTTCGCCGAGCGCCGACCTGCCTGATCGTGCCTGGCACTGTTACGAGCGAGATGGACGTAACCGACGAGACCTTCTACCGCGACGTCGTCGAGCGCTCCCACGAGCACCCGGTCGTCGTCGACTTCTGGGCGGAATGGTGCGGACCGTGCAAGGCGCTCACGCCCGTGCTCGAGCGCGGGGTCGCCGAGCGGCCGCAGCTCGAGTTGGCCAAGGTCGACGTCGACGCGAACCCCGCGCTCGCCGGGCACTACGGGATCCGGGGCATCCCGGCCGTGAAGGCGTTCCGGAACGGGCAGGTCGTCGCCGAGTTCACCGGTGCGCAACCGCCCCAGGTCGTCGCGACCTTCCTGGACGGGTTGCTGGGTCCACCGCCCGGTGAGCGGCTCCTCGAGGAGCTACGGGAGCGCGGAGGCTTCGAGGACGTGGTCGCTTCGCTCGAGGACGGCGACCACGAACGGGCGCTGTCCCTCCTGCTCGGGCGGGCGACGACCGCAGAGGGGGCCGCCCGCGACGAGATCCGCCGTTTCATGGTCGCCGTCTTCGAGGACCTCGGGCAGGACCACCCGCTCAGCAGCGAGTACCGGCGCCGGCTGGCTTCGATCCTGTACTGACCCTCAGGCCTCCGCGAGCGGGCGCCCTGTCCGGTTGACGAGCCGGTCGAGGTGCGCCGAGAGCCGGTCGAGGATCGTCGTCTCCTGTTCCGCCGACAGCCTGCCGCCCGCGACCGCCCTGTCGAGCTTCGTCTTCACGGCGTCGAGGATCGCCGACTTCAACCCCGCGACGGTCTTGCCGTGCTCGGTTGCGATCTGCGCCAGCGACTTTCCCGCGCGCAACTCCGTGCGCAGCTGGGCAGGCGTCAGGCCGAGGTACGCGGTGACCGCGCCGACGAGCCGCGGGCGCAGAGGCCGCGTGAGCGGCGGAAACGCGTGGTTGACGATGGCGTCGAGCCTGGTCTTCAACCGGGTGAGGATCGCCTGCTCCTGGGCCGCCGACAGCCGGCCGCCCGTGACCGCCTTGTCGAGGTGCGCCTGGACGTCCGCGTAGATCGCGGCTTCGAGGCCGGAGACGGTCTTCCCCTGCGCGACGGCGATCTGGGCGAGTGACTTGCCCGACCGGAGCTGCTCCCGCAGCTGCGCGGGGGTCAGGTCCAGGTACGCGGCGATTGCCGCGGGGCCGGGGTGGCCGTTGCGGCCGTTCCCGCCGGCGGCGACGGCGCCCCCCGCGCCCGCGGCCACGGCGAGCGTGACCCCGGCGGCGGCCAATGCCTTCTTCGATCTGCCTCTCATGTCGTTCGTCCTTTCTCGGGTGTCGGCGGAGATGCTCGACACCGCTGATGAGAGCGCGATGAGAAACACGTAAGGATTGCGTCATGCGGCTGAACGCCTTTCTCGCCCGAGCAGGCGTCGCCTCCAGGCGCGGCGCGGACGAGCTGATCAAGGCCGGCCGCGTGCGCGTGAACGGGCGCCCGGGCGAGCTGAGCACGTTCGTCGGGACCGGCGACACGGTCGAGGTCGACGGCCGTCCGGTGGCGAAGCAGGTGCTCGCCTACCGCCTGCTGAACAAGCCGGAGGGGGCCGTCAGCACCGCCCGCGATCCTCGCGGCCGGCCGACCGTGGTCGCGCTCGTCCCATGTGATCCGCGCGTCGTGCCGGTCGGGAGGCTGGACGCCGACACCACGGGCGTCCTCCTGCTCACGAACGACGGGCGGCTCGCGCACCGGCTCGCCCACCCGCGCTACGGGGTGGACAAGGCGTACGAGGCCGAGGTCGAGGGCGATCCAGGCCCTGCCGCCCTCCGCCGGCTCGCCGAAGGCGTCGACCTGGACGACGGCCGGACCGCGCCGGCCCGCGTCAGGCGGCTCGGCCGGGGACGGCTCGAGCTCACGATCCACGAGGGTCGCAAGCACCAGGTGAAGCGGATGTGTGCGGCGGTCGGCCACCCGGTGCACCGCCTGCACCGCAGCCGGTATGCAGGGCTGGACGTACGCGGGCTCGAGCCCGGCGAGTGGCGCGACCTGTCCCCCGCCGAGGTCGAGGCCCTCCGGCGGACGGTCGGGCTGTGATCCGTCCCGCTCGATCTTCCGGAGCCTGACGGCGGTGCCGTGGGCGCAGATCTCGGTCCAGGTGTTACGAGCTCGGAGGTGTCGAAGCGCATCGCGAGGATCGATTCCCCCTTGGCCTCACACTGCTCGCGGCCGGACGTTCACTACTCGTAGAAGGTGACCGCCGCGAGGATCACGTAGATGCCGACGAGCGCGAGCCCTTCGTATGCGTACGCCTCGCCGTCGCCCGTGATCTGCCAGATCGCGAACGCCGTCACCGCGAGCGCTCCGATGTAGACCGGGTTGAGGACGAACGTCAGCCGGTCGGTGAAGAAGAGCGAGAGCAGGACGAGTGCGGGGAAGAGGAAGCAGGCGATCTGGGCGACCGAGTTCTTGATCACGGAGACGGCCAGATCGGGTTGCCGCCTTGCGGCCAGGGTGATCCCGACCACGTTCTCGACCGCGTTGCCCGCGATGCCGACGATGACGATGCCCGTGAAGGCCTTCGAGATCCCGAGCGCCTGAACGGCAGGATCGAGCGCCTCGACGAACCAGTCGGAGACGAAGGCCGCCGCGGTTCCCGCGGCTGCGAGGAGGACGAGCGCGGCCGTGAACGGCAGCGCGCCGTGGAGTCGATCCTCCAGCGCGGGCTCGCGACGGTCGGATCGGAGGTACGACTGCAGCCAGGCGCCGTACACGACCAGCAGGCATATGGCACCGATGACGGAGATCGCGACCTCGTGCTCGCTCGCCCGGTCGCCGAGCCGGTCGGAGAGACCGAGCACGACGATCGCCGAGAGGGCGAGGATCAGCAGTGTCGCCGTGTCGTTCGGCAGCCGCCTGCGGAAGCGCATCACCTCGCCGTCCGCGGCCCGCGCGCCGGCGACGATCGCGAGCCCGAGCACGAGCAGGGCATTGGCGAACAGCGAGCCGAGAATCGAGGTCTGCGCGACCACGACCTCGCCGGCGGAGAGCGCGAAGAGCACGATGAAGAACTCGGGCAGGTTCCCGAGGGTCGACTGGAGCGCCCCGGTGACGGCGGCGCCGAAACGCGCCCCCACGGACTCCGTCGCCACACCGACGAGCCACGCAATCCCGCCCAGGGCGAGTCCCGCCAGGACGAAGACCGCGGTCGGTGAGGCGTCGGTGTACCGCAGCGCGGCGGTGGTCGCGGTGAGTGCGGCGACGCCGGCGGCGACGAGGACGGTGCGCCTCACCGGCGTGGCGTCACCGCGTGAAGCCCATCCGGTCGTACATCGCTGTCAGGGTCGGCGCCGACGCCTCGCCGGCCTTCTCGGCGCCCAGCGCGAGCAGGCGCCGCAACTCGCCCTCGTCCGCCCGCAGCGCGCGGTAGCGCTCCTGGATCGGCGCGACCAGCGCGACCACCGCCTCGCCGACCGCCTCCTTGAACGCACCGTAGCCAGATCCGTCGAACTGCGCCTCGATCGCGTCGGGCGGCTCGCCGGTGGCGACCGACATGATGTCGATCAGGTTGGTGATCCCGGGCTTGTCGTCCGCGCGGCGGACCTCGCGGCCAGAGTCGGTCACCGCCGACTTGAACTTCCGCCGGATGACGTCGGGCTCGTCCATCAGGACGACCGTCCCCTGCTCGCTCCCGCCCGTCGTCGACATCTTCTTCGTCGGCTCCTGGAGGTCCATGATCCGTGCGCCGACCTCCGGGTACACGCCCTGCGGCACCACGAAGGTCGGGCCGAAGCGCGAGTTGAAGCGCTCCGCAACGTCCCGCGCCAGCTCCAGGTGCTGGCGCTGGTCATCGCCGATCGGGACGATGTCGGTCTGGTACAGGAGGATGTCGCCGGCCATCAGCACCGGGTAGGTGAAGAGCCCGGCGGTGACGATCTCCTGCCGGTCGGCCTTGTCCTTGAACTGGGTCATCCGCCCGAGCTGGCCGTAGCTCGTCACGCACGACAGCAGCCAGGCCGCCTCCGCGTGCGCGGCGACGTGGCTCTGGCAGAAGGTCGTCGAGCGCTCCGGGTCGAGGCCGGTCGCGAACAGCATCGCCGCAAGGTCGAACGTGCGGGTCCGCAGGTCGTCGGGGTCGTAGTCGACCGTGATCGAGTGCAGGTCGACGATGCAGAAGAACGCGTCGCCGCGCTCCTGCGTCGCAGCGTACTGGCGGAAGCCGCCGATCAGGTTGCCGAGGTGCTTGTCGCCCGTGGGCTGGATGCCGGAGAAGATCCTCATGGTTCGCTCCATTCTGCTACGCGGTGGCATGAAAACGGCCTCTGAACGAGGCCGGACACGGGGCGAAGGCGGCTGTCCCGGCGCTACGCGCGCACGCTCCCGCCTCGCCCCGAAAGCCAGTCCCAGCTCCGGTACGAGACGGTCACCATCCGGACCCATGATATCCGGCTCACGAGCTTGCGCAGCCTCACCCGGATTCCTTAACGTGGAGGCCGAGTGTTCGAGCGCCTCGCCCACCTCGTCATCCGCCGTCGCCGCTGGGTCGTCGTCGCGTGGATCCTGCTGTTCGTCCTCGGCCTGTTCACGACCAGCAAGATCGGCAGCCGCTGGTTCGAGTCGTTCTCGATTCCCGGCTACTCCGCGTACGAGGCGAACCAGCGGACGCTGAAGACGTTCGGCAGCGGCGAGCAGGCGCCGCTCGTCGCCGTCTTCCGCTCCAACGGGGTCGTCACGAGCCGGCGAGGGATCGAGCAGGCGGTCGCCGCCGGTGCGGCCGTCAACCCCGGCTCGCGGACGAGCTCGTACTTCAGCACCGGGTCCGGCGCCTACGTCTCCAGGGACGGCCACACCACCTTCGCGGAGATCTATCCGCCGGGGACGCCGGGGTTCAACTCGAACGAGAACATCAAGCAGGTGCGGGCTGCGATCAGAGCCGCGACCCCGCCGGGCGTGACCGTCCACCTCACCGGCCGTGACCCGCTGCAGGAGGACATCGGCGGGAGCGGCGGGCCGAGCGTCCTCGTCGAGGTGATGATCGGCGGCGCCGGCGCGCTCCTCGTCCTGCTGTTCGTCTTCGGGACGCTGACCGCTGTCAGCGTCCCGCTGGTCACCGCGGCGGCGTCGATCCTGACCACCTTCAGCGCGGTCTTCGCGCTCACCTACGTCACCGACGTGTCGATCATCGTCGAGTTCCTCGTCGCCCTGGTCGGGCTCGGTGTCTCGGTCGACTACTCCCTGCTGATGATCTTCCGCTTCCGTGAGGAGCTCCACCACCGCGGCAACGTCGAGGAGGCGCTGGTCGAGACGATGACGCACGCGGGCCGCTCGGTGGTCGTCTCCGGCTCGACGGTCGCGATCGGCCTGCTCAGCATGGTGCTGCTGCCGCTGCCGTTCATCCGCTCGATCGGGATCGGCGGCATGCTGATCCCGGCGGTCGCCGTGCTGTCGACCCTGACACTGACTCCCGTCCTCCTCTACTGGATGGGCACCCGGATCGACCGGCTCCGGGTGATCCCGAAGCGGATCGTCTCGGCCGACCCCGGCGAGAAGGGCTTCTGGCACGCCTGGGCCGACTACGTCGTCAGACGGCCGGGGAGGATCGCCGTCGCCGGGCTGGCGCTGGTCGCCCTGCTCCTGGTCCCGGCCTTCAAGATCAACCCCTCGGAGGCCCAGGCGAAGGATTTGCCCGGCAGCGGGGACGCCTTCCAGGGGCGCGACGCGCTCTCCGCGGCCGGCCTCAGCGAGGGCGCCCTGAAGCCGTACGTCGTGCTCGTCGAGCACGGGTCGACGCCCCAGGCGCGGGCCCTGATCGTGAAACGGCTCGAGCAGACGCCCGGCATCGACGGCGCCTCGGCGCCACCCACGTGGCAGAAGGGCGACACGGGGCTGGTCGAGGCGATCCCGTCGACGGACGGTGCCGCCAAGCCCGCGAGGAAGGTGATCTCGAACCTCCAGCACACCGTGCTCCCCGACCTCGAGCAGAAGATCGGCGGAGACGCGAGGGTGACCCTCGGCGGCGTCGCGCCGGAGGACCGTGACTTCGTCCACGCGGTCTACGGCAACTTCCCGTACGTCCTCGGCTTCGTCGTCCTGCTGACGTTCCTGCTCCTGATGCGCGCCTTCCGGTCGGTGGTGCTCTCCGTGAAGGCGGTGATCCTCAACCTGATCTCGCTCGGCTGCGCGCTCGGCGTCGTCGTCTTCATCTTCCAGCAAGGGCACGGCAGCGACGCGATCTGGGGGATCAAGGCGACGCAGGCGGTGATCGCGTGGATACCGCTGATGATCTTCGCGTTCCTCTTCGGCCTCTCGATGGACTACGAGGTCTTCATCGTCACGCGCATCCGGGAGGCCTACGACGAGACGAAGGACACGGCCCAGGCGATCTCGCTCGGGATCGCGCGCACCGGCAAGCTCGTCACGAGCGCAGCGCTCGTGCTCGTGTTCGCGTTCTTCTCGCTCTCCACCGGGCCCGGCCCCGACATCAAGCAGTTCGGCATCGGGCTGGCCGCCGGCGTGCTGATCGACGCGACCCTGATCCGTGCGCTCCTGGTGCCGTCGCTGATGATGCTGCTCGGCAAGTACAACTGGTGGTTCCCCGAGCCGGTGCGCCGCGCGCTCTTCGTCCGCGGGCCACAGCCGGTCCCCGAGCCCGATTAGCCCCGCGCAGGGGCCGGAAAGTCCCTCCGGCCACTCACTACACTCTGGAAAGTGGCAGTGACCTCCGCATCCTGGTCGCCCTCGTCGTGGCGCGCCCATCCCGCCCTCCAGCAGCCGGATTGGCCGGACCAGGCACGCCTCGAAGAGGTGCGGGCGGAGATCACGAGGATGCCGCCGCTCGTCTTCGCCGGCGAGGCGCGGAGCCTGCGCGACCGGCTCGCGGATGTCGTGGACGGCAAGGCGTTCGTGCTCCAGGCCGGCGACTGCGCCGAGTCGTTCCACGACTGGAACGCGCCCAACCTGCGCGAGAAGCTGAAGATCATCCTGCAGATGTCGGCCGTGCTCACGTACGCGGCCAGCCTGCCGGTGGTGAAGGTCGGCCGCATCGCCGGCCAGTTCGTCAAGCCGCGTTCCGAGCCGACCGAGACCGTCGGAGATGTCGTCCTGCCGACGTTCCGCGGCCACATCGTGCACGGCGACGAGCCGACGGTCGAGGCCCGCACGCCCGATCCGTCGCGGATGCTCCAGGGGTACCACCAGGCCGCCTCGACGCTGAACCTGCTCCGGGCGTTCACGAAGGGCGGGTTCGCCGACCTCGGCCAGGTCCACGTCTGGACGCAGGAGTTCGTGGCCAACTCGCCCCAGGGGCGCCGCTACGAGCAGCTCGCGACGGAGATCCAGCGCGCGATGAGCTTCATGTCGGCGATCGGCGTCGACATGCGGAATCCGGCGCTGCACCAGACCGACATCTGGACGAGCCACGAGGCGCTGCTGCTCGACTTCGAGGAGGCCTTGACGCGCCGCGACTCCCTCACGGGCGACTGGTACGACTGCTCCGCCCACTTCCTCTGGATCGGGGAGCGCACGCGGCGACCCGACGGCGCCCACGTCGAGTTCCTGACCGGTGTGCACAACCCCGTCGGGGTCAAGCTCGGGCCGACCGCGACCGCGGAGGAGGCGGTCGCGCTCTGCGAGGCGCTCGACCCGCAGCGCGTCCAGGGGCGCCTGACGCTGATCGCGCGCATGGGCGCAGAGCGCGTCGGGGAGGCGCTGCCGCCGCTCGTCCGCGCGGTTCGCGACGCGGGTCACCCGGTGGTCTGGATCTGCGACCCGATGCACGCGAACACCTTCCGCGCCGGCTCGGGCCGAAAGACGCGCGACTTCGGCCACATCATGGCCGAGATCGAGGGGTTCTTCGCCGTCCACCATGCCGAGGGAACGTGGCCGGGCGGCGTGCATCTCGAGATCACGGGGGACGACGTCACCGAGTGCCTGGGCGGCGGCGACAGCCTCTCGGAGGAGCAGCTCGACGACGCCTACACGACCCTCTGCGACCCCCGTCTGAACGCCCGGCAGTCGCTCGACCTCGCGTTCCACGTGGCCGAGCTGATGCGCGCCTCCTGATGCGGCTCGTCCTCGTCGGAACCGGCCTGATCGGGGCGTCCGTGGGTCTGGCGGCGAAGCAGGCCGGCGTGGAGTGGGTCGGCGGGTACGACACCGACGAGGAAGCCGCTGCGATCGCGCTCGCGCGCGGTGCGGTCGACGAGGTCGCGCCGTTCCCCGATCTGCTTGCCGAGGCCGACCTCGCGGTCGTCGCGGCGCCGGTCACCGTCCTGCCCTCGCTCGTGGAGGACGTGATTGCCCGGGCGCCCGGCCGCTGCACGGTCACCGACGTCGGCTCGACGAAGGAGTGGTCGCTGCGCCTCCCGGAGCGATTCGTCGGCGGGCACCCGGTCTGCGGGCGCGAGGCCCACGGCCCGACGCACGCGACCGCCGACCTGTTCGACGGCGCGACCTGGTTCCTGACACCGGTGGCGGCCACCGACCCGGAGCGCTACCGCACCGTCCACGGCTTCGTCGCGTCGCTCGGCGCCGTGCCGGTCGCGATCGACCCGAAGGCGCACGACAGGCTGGTCGCGCTGACGAGCCACCTCCCGCACGCGCTTGCCAACCTGCTCGTCAACCAGGCAGGCTCCGGACGGATCGAGGGCCACGATCCGCTCTCGGCCGCCGGCGGCTCCCTGCGGGACATGACCCGCGTCGCCGGCGCCAATCCGAGGATCTGGGTGGACATCTTCCTCGACAACGCGCCGGAGCTCGCGGACGCGCTGGCCGAGCACCGCCGCCGCGTCGAGCAGGTCGAGGAGTGGCTCGCCGAGCGGAATGCCGGCTCCCTCGCGCGGTGGATCGCCGAGGCGTCGGAGAACCGGCGGCGGATGCTCGCCGAGGCGTACCCCGATCCGGGCGAGCTCCAGCAGGTGGTCGTCCACGTGCCCGACCGGCCGGGCGTCCTCGCCGGCATCACGCAGGCGCTCGGTGCCGAGCGGATCAACATCGAGGACTTCGAGCTCAGGCACTTCTCGCCCGACCGGGGCGGCGTGCTGACGATGCTGGTCTCGGGTGCGGAGCAGGCGGCGCGGGCGGCGGCGCTGCTCGAGGCCCAGGGGTATGGAGCGTCGGTCACGCCGGTGCTGGAGTGAGGGTGGAACCTGCGGCCTCGGTGCAGGGCGGGGTGGCCCTGCCGGGCGACAAGTCGATCTCCCACCGGGCCGTCCTCGTCGGGGCGATCGCCGAAGGAGAGTCGCTGGTCACGGGATTCGGCCGCTCAGGGGACACCGCGTCGACGATCGCGGCGGTGCGAACGCTCGGCGTTCGCGTCGACGAGGACGGCGACACGCTCCGCATCGAGGGCGCAGGCCTGCGGGGCCTCCAGATGCCCCCGGGGCCGATCGACTGCGGGAACGCGGGGACGCTCGCGCGGCTGCTGCCCGGAATCCTCGCTGGTCAGCGCGGCCGGCAGTTCGAGCTCGTCGGCGACGAGTCGCTGAGCTCGCGGCCGATGCGCCGGATCGCCGACCCGCTGATGCGGATGGGCGCGGGCGTGGAGACGACGGACGGTCGCCTGCCGCTCGGGATCGACGCGAGGCGCCTGCGCCCGATCCGGTACGAGTTGCCGGTCGCCAGCGCACAGGTGAAGTCGTGCATCCTGCTCGCCGGCCTCTACGCGGGCGACGGGCCGACCGCCGTCGTCGAGCCGGTGGCCACCCGTGACCACACCGAGAGGATGCTGCGGGCTGTCGGCGCTCGGGTGCGGTCCGAGCCCGGCGGGATCGAGATCTGGCCGGCCGCGAAGCTCGACCCGCTCCGCATCGGCGTGCCGGGCGACTTCTCCGCCGCCGCACCATTCCTGATCGCGGCCACGCTGCTTCCCGGCTCCCGCCTTCGGCTCTCGAGGGTGGGGGTCAACCCGACGCGGACCGGGCTGCTGGACGTCCTCGAGCGGATGGGCGCCCGGATCTCCCTCTACAACCGGTCGGTGTCCGGCGGCGAGCCGGTCGCGGACGTGGAGGTGGAGCACGCCGACCTGGTCGCGACCGGGATCGAGCCCGACGAGGTGCCGTCGTTGATCGACGAGCTGCCGCTGTTCGCGCTCGCCGCCTCGATGGCGCGCGGCGAGAGCGTCGTGCGGGGGGCCGAGGAGCTGCGCCACAAGGAAACGGACCGGATCGAAACCGTGACGAATGCCCTACGGACACTGGCGATCCGCATCTCCGACACGGATGATGGTTTCAGGGTGAGAGGGGTCCCGACCCGCCCACGAGGTGGGGGGATGGACGCGGCGGGCGACCACCGGATCGCGATCCTCGGAGCCGTCGCCGGGCTCGTCTCGCGCGAGGGAGTGAAGATCGAGGGGGCCGAGGCCGTGTCGATATCCTTCCCCGGATTCTTCGGGCAGCTCGAGGCGGTTACTCAGAGATGATCGTTTCCATCGACGGCCCGGCCGGGGCCGGGAAGAGCACGGTTGCGCGCGGCCTCGCGCAGCGCCTCGGCTTCCGTTACCTCGACACCGGCGCGATGTACCGGGCGCTGACCTGGCTGGCCCGCCGCGAGGGGGTGCCGCTGGACAAGGGCGCGCAGCTCGGTGACCTCGCCGCCGCAAACCCGGTCGACTTCGACGCCGACGGCCGCTGCTTCATCGCCGGGACGGACGTGACCGCGGCGATCCGCCGGGCCGAGATCGACCGGCTCGTTCCCGTCGTCGCCCGTCATCCGGAGGTGCGGACGGTGATGCGCGACCGCCAGCGTGAGCTGGCGGACGACGGCGACGTGGTGATCGAGGGCCGCGACATCGGCACCGTCGTCGCCCCCGACGCGCCGGTGAAGGTGTACCTTCAGGCGGACGCGACCGTCCGCGCCAGCAGGCGGCTGGCGGAACGGCCCGAGCTGTCCGCCGACGCGCTCGCCACCGACCTGCGTGCACGCGACGACAGCGACGCGGCGCGCATGCAACCTGCCGAGGACGCCGAGCTGATCGATACGACGAACCTGACCGCCGACGAGGTCGTCGACCGTATCGAGCAGATCGTCCGCGAGCGCGCCCCGGCCTGAGGCTTTGCGATGCCCGGGGAGCTCGCGGGCACCGTGGCCGTCGTCGGGTTCCCGAACGTCGGCAAGTCGACGCTCGTCAACCGACTGACCGGCACCCGCGCTGCGGTCGTTCACGAGACGCCGGGCGTGACACGCGACCGGAAGGAGCTGGTGTGCGAGTGGGCCGGAACCGCCTTCCGCCTGGTCGACACCGGCGGCGTCGACGTCGCCGACTCCTCTCCGATCACGCGCTCGATCGCGGACCAGGCGCGCGCAGCCGTCGCCGAGGCCGACCTCGTCCTGTTCGTCGTCGACGCCAGGGCGGGGGTCACCCCCGGCGACGAGGAGGTGGCGGAGATCCTCCGCTCATCTCGCACGCCCGTCTTCCTGCTCGCCAACAAGATCGACGACCCGTCGCGCGATGCCGAGGCGCTCGAGTTCCACCGGCTCGGCCTCGGCGACCCGATCCCACTCTCGGCACTGCACGGCTACGGAACCGGAGACCTGCTCGACGCGGTCGTGGCACGCCTGCCCGGCGCCGGGCCGGCTCAGGTCGGCGAGGAGGCGATCCGGGTCGCGATCCTGGGCCGCCCGAACGTCGGCAAGTCGAGTCTCCTGAACGCGATCCTCGGGGAGGAGCGCGTGATCGTGTCCGACGTCCCCGGCACGACGCGCGACGCGATCGACACTCTCTTCGAGCGGGACGGCACCGCGTTCGTGCTCGTCGACACGGCCGGTCTTCGCCGCAAGCGCCGGCAACGGCAGGGGGTCGAGTACTACTCGGAGCTGCGGACGCTCGACGCCGCAGACCGGGCCGACGTCGCGCTGGTCCTCGTCGATGCGAGCGACGGCCTGGTCGACCAGGACCTCGCCGTCGCGGACGTCGCCCGGAAGGCGAACTGCTCGACGATCGTCGTCCTGTCCAAGTGGGACATCGGTCAGCTGAAGGTCGAGGACGTGCGCCCGCGGCTGGAGAGCCGGCTGCGCCAGCGTCCGGGCATCGTCACCGTCTCGGCCACGACCGGCCGGGGCGTCGCGCGGCTGCTCGACCGCGTCGAGCAGCTGTACGAGAAGCACACGGGCAGGATCCCGACGCCGGCCCTGAACGCGTTCCTGCGCGAGCTCCGGAGCGCCCGCCAGGCCCCGTCGCGCGACCGCCGTCGGCTGAACCTCCTGTACGGGACACAGACGGGGACGCGACCGCCGCGCTTCCGCTTCTTCGTCAACGACCCCGGGCTCGTCACCCGTGACTACGGCTACTGGGTCGAAAACCGAGTACGCGAACGGTTCGAGCTCGAAGGCGTTCCCGTCTCGATCGATTTCGTCCGGCGCTCCTAGCGGCTCGAGCCGGTTGCTCCCGTGCCGTCGGGCCGTGCCCGCCGGCGCCGCGGGCTTAGACTCGCCGGGCGATGTCCGAGCGGCTGGCCGCCCCGTTGTCCACAACCGATGCCTGGCACCAGACGTGTCACGAAACCGTGACGTTGCTTCCACAATCCACAGCCCGTGCCTGGCACCAGAGGTGCGAAGAAACGACAACGTTCCGTCCACAGGAGGGACGACCGTGCAGGCGGTCGTGATCGGGGCCGGGTCGTGGGGGACCGCGTTCTCGCGGCTCCTCGCCGACCGGGGGCTCGAGGTGACGCTCGTGTGCCGGGATCCCGCCCACGCCGCGACCATCGTGGAGACGGGCCGCAACCCACGCGCCGCCGGCGACGCCGACCTCCGCGATGTCGACGCGGTCACCGCTGCCCCGTCCGGCGCGGATCTGTACGTCCTCGCCGTGCCGAGCGCCGCGTTCTCGGAGGTCGTCGCGGGGCTCCCCGCCGGCGGGCCCGTCCTGTCGCTGACCAAGGGTCTCGACCCCGAGAGCGGCGGGCGCCTCTCGACGCTGGTTCGCGACCGTCCCGTGGCGGTGCTCTCGGGCCCGAACATGGCCGAGGAGATCGCGCTGGGCCTTCCGAGCGCGGCGGTGGTCGCGAGCGAGGACGCCGAGCTCGCCGTGGAGCTCCAGCACGCGATCAACTCGATCGTCTTTCGCGTCTACGTGAACTCCGACCTCGTCGGCGTCGAGCTGTGCGCGGCCGCGAAGAACGTGATCGGCCTCGCCGCCGGCGGCGTCGACGGTCTCGACGCGGGCGACAACGCGAAGGCTGCGCTGATCACCCGCGGCCTGGCGGAGATGGCGAGGCTGGGAGAGGCGTGCGGCGCGCGACCCGAGACGTTCGCCGGCCTGGCGGGGATGGGAGACCTGATCGTGACCTGCTGGAGCCGGCTCGGCCGGAATCGGCGCGCGGGCGAGCTGATCGCCCAGGGGTCGTCGCCGGCCGAGGCGATCGCCGAGATCGGTCACGTGGTCGAGGGCCTCACGACCGCTCCGGTGCTCCGGGACCTCGCCCGCCGGCTCGGCATCGAGCTGCCGATCACCGAGGGGGTCTGCCGGGTGCTCGAAGGCGACGACCTCGGCGAGCTTGCCGCGTCGCTGATGGGGCGACGCCCACGCGGGGAGTGACCCCCCGCCGTCCTGTAGCCTTCGGCGCGATGTCCGCCCGCTCGTTCCTGTTCACATCCGAGTCGGTCACCGAGGGCCATCCCGACAAGATGGCCGACCAGATCTCGGACTCGATCCTCGACGCGGTTCTGGCCGAGGATCCGTTGGGCCGCGTGGCCTGCGAGACGCTGGTCACGACCGGTCTCGTCGTCGTCGCCGGCGAGATCTCGACCGAGACCTACGTCGACATCCCGCGCCTCGTGCGGCACAAGGTCCGCGAGATCGGCTACGACCGCGCGAAGTACGGCTTCGATGCCGACACCTGCGGCG
>JBLMYA010000111.1:0-13849 GCA_050258035.1 Verrucomicrobiota bacterium | reverse complement strand
TTTGCCGCGGCTGTTGGGGGGGTGAACAGCGTAGATTCAGTGTGATGGTGGCGGAGCTCGGTGATGCTCAGCTCGTTCGTCGCTGTCGGGCGGGGGAGGCGGAGGCGTGGAATGAGCTTGTCGAGCGGTTCTCGCGCTATGTGTACGCGATTATCGTGCGTGGTTTCCGGTTTCGCGAGCATGATGCTGAGGACGTTTTTCAGGAGGTGTTCGCGCGTGTTTACGATCGGCTCGGCTCGTTGCGGGATGGTGCTGCTCTTCGCCCTTGGATCGCGCAGCTGACTCGGCGGGTCTGTCTCGACCGGCTCGCGGCTGGCTCGCGTGAGGAGCCGGCGGGGGTGATCGTGGCAGTAGAGGTGGAGGCGACGATCGCGGAGTTGGACGAGGCGTTTGCCGTCCGGGAGGCGCTGGCTGGGCTGTCGGAGGATTGCCGCGAGGTGCTCGACCGGTTCTTCTGCCGGGACGAGAGCTACCGGACGATCGGCGAGGCTCTCGGGATCCCGTCCGGGACGATCGCCAGCCGCATCTCGCGCTGTCTGGAGAAGCTGCGCGAGCGTTTCGAGGGCAGCGTCGGTTCGGCATGATCCGGCTCGGTGCCGACTTTCGTAGGTGGCGGCCGGGGTGGGACGCGCGATGTCGCGGATGCTGGGGAAGAATCGCCGTTGCGTCGGCGTCTTGTTTGATGTGCCGGTGAGCTCTGATGGCGATGTGCGGGTCGCGCGCCTGCTGCGGCTGCTTCGTCCCGTTCCCCCGGGTTGGATCAGGAAGGCGCAGCGGGTTCGGGTTTCTGCGGCGGAGGCGGGGAGGCTGGGAGACGGCGATCTGGCGGAGCTGGGGCGGAAGCTGGAGGTCGACCCGATGTTCCGGCAGCGTTTCGATGCCGATCCGGTTGCTGCGGTCGCGGCGGCGGGGATGCGCGAGCTCGCGTTCGGACTGGAGCGGGAGATGGGTGAGCTCGTCGCTCTTGCCGAGCGGATCGCCAGCGACGATGTGTACCGCTCCGAGCTCGACACGGATCCGGTGGCGGCGCTCGTCGGGGCGGGCATGCCCGCGGCGACTGCCGAGCCGCTGTTGCGAGCGCTCGCGGTGCCGGAGGAGGTGGTCGCGAGGCTCCCCGACGTCGCGGCGCACCAGTATCAGCAGCTGCCGCTCCAGGCACGGCTGCTGATCCTCCTCCTCGGAACCCCCGCAGTCGCCGAGAAGATCCGCACCACAACCCACCGCTCCTAACCGAGCCTTCCGACGCTCTGCCCGAACTGCCGAACTTTGTGCAGTTGCCCGCCGCGATTGACCAGCACTTCGACCTCGGTGACGGGTCGAATTGGGTCAGGCGGTCGCCGCCCGGGAGGTGCGCGGCGCCGCTCGCGGTGATCGGTGCGCGCGGTCGCTTGCCGAGGGACTCCGGTCGCGGGATTCGCCTGCTATGAATCCGACGTGATCGTCGGGGCGCTGGAGGCCTTACGGCGAGTACCGCTCCTCGCCGATCTCGATCCGGAGGAGCTCCAGCCGCTCGCCGACCGGATGTACGAGTGCACCTTCGCCGCCGGCGAGACTGCCACGACGGAGGGCGAGCCCGGCGACGGCTTCTACATCGTCGAGAGCGGCGAGGCCGAGGTCACGGTGCAGGGACAGCGGCAGGGCACGCTCGCGGCAGGTGACGTCTTCGGCGAGATCGCTCTGCTGACGGGCTCCGGCCGCGCGGCGACGATCACGGCGACAAGCGACCTTCACTGCTTCGGCCTGGCGCCGCTCGACTTCCGAACGGTCGTCGAGGGCAATCCGTCGATCGCCTGGAGACTCGTCCAGTCGATGATGCACACGTTGTCGTAGCCGCGGACAATGCCGAGGCGACCCGGGTCAGCGCCGGAATCGGATCACTACCGAGCAGGTTTCGCCGTCGTCGAGGCAGGAGTGCGTCTCGCACTCCACCGATTCCGCGGATATCCCGTGCACGCCTCGTTCGACGAGCCCGGCCCACATTCCGCGATCGATATGTGCTGCTTCCGGCCGTTCCGCGACGAGCGGGCGCAAGGGACAGGTGGGCGTGTTGATCACTGCCGTGTCGGCGTCAACCCTCTCCAGGGCGGCATGGAAGCCCAGCGAACGAACCGTGGCGCAGACGTGCTCGAGGCCCGCTTCGACGCGCTTGCCGGGTCGTAGGCCGGCCCCGAGCTTGCGACCGAAATCACGGCCGACCCGGAGAAGCGCGTCCTCACGTCCGTCGGCCGGCACCTCGTCGAGGAGGCGCGCAACGAGCTCGGGGAAGCGCCGCGGCGGGAACTCGAGCACCTCCGGCTCGGGCGCAGGAGAGTAGAGCTTTGCCGGTCGCCCGGCACCGGGACCGCTCCGTCCGGAGCGGCGCGAGAAGCCCGCTTCGAGCAGCCCCGACTGGAGAAGTCGTTCGAGCCTGCCCCGGGCGACGCTGCGGTGGACGCCGAGCGCGACCGCGGCGTCGTCCGCGGTCACCGGCGCCGGTGACGCGCGGACGTACAGCAGGGTGGAGCGCAGCTCACGCCGCCCGAGCAGTTCGAGATGGCTCGTGTCCGAGGAATCGCTAGACAATCGTCTCTTCACTCTATACATTGCCGATCTAATGTTTAGAACGGCGGTCGGGGGGGTCGCCAATCGCAGGACCTCGAAGACGAGGCCCAGACCTGCGGCGCCGGTGGTCGCCGGCCCGGCAGGGCGGATCGGCTCACCGGACGATCTCCCCGAATACGACTGGGACGAGATTCGCCGACACGATCGGCCCGGCGACTGCTGGATCGTCTTCGGTGGCTTCGTCTACGACGTCAGCGTGTGGATCGACCACCATCCCGGCGGGGCGGAGCCGCTGCTCTCCAACCTCGGCCGCGACGCCACCGTCTCGCACGCAGCGGTAGGGCACTCGGCGGCGGCACTCGCGGAGGCAGAGTCCTACAAGATCGGTCGCGTCCGAACCGAATCGGCGCCGCGCCTCGCCGAGGCGCCGGTCGGCGAGCGGCCGCTCGAGATCCCCTACGGCATCCGGTGGCTCGTACCGAAGGGCGAGCGCTTCGCGAACTTCGACATCCTCAACGACAACGACACGCAACTCGACTACTACCGGCGTTTCGGCCACATCTACGCGGTCGGAATCCCCACGAAGAAGTGGCGCATTCTCTTCGTCTCCGACCCGGGGCTCCTCGACGAGGTGGCGGCGAACGAGGAGCAGTTCGGGAAGCCCGTCGAGGAGATCAACTTCTTCGACCAGCTGAGCAACACGCGAGGCGGTGGCATCTCGGTGATCGGAGACGGCGACCACTACGAGCGCATCCGCCGCGTCATGCTGCCGTGGTACGCGCCCTCGCACCAGCGAACGCAGCTCGAGCGGATGAAGGAGCAGGCGCAGAAGCTCGTCGCCGCCTGGTCCGCGCTCCCCAACGACGAGCCGATCGACGCGCGCACCTGGATGGAGCGATACACGCTCGAGGTCTCCGGCCGCGGCGCGTGCAGCTACGACTTCGGACTGCTGGACGGCGACTCCGGGTGCCCTCATGCATTTGCGGCCGCCGTCCCCGAGAGCACGAAGGAGAGCATCCTCCGGGTGGCCGAGCCGCGTCCCGACTTCACGCTCTTCGCCGGCCGCGCGCGACGAGCACGGCGGAAGCGCTACCGCCGACAGAACAAAGAGCTCTTCCGCACGGCGGAGGCGCTGGTCCGCGCCCGCATGCACACGAAGCCACTCGGGCAGCAGACGGACCTGCTCAGCCGCCTCGTCAGCACACCGGATCCCGAGACCGGCGAGCTTCTCGACGTCGAGACGATTCGCGATCAGATCCTCATGCACCTCTCGAACGGGTTCAACGGCCCGTCGATCACCGGCGCGTGGCTCGCCTACGTTCTGGCCACGCACCCCGAGGTCGAGGAGCGCCTGATCGCAGAAGTCGACTCGATCACCGGCGGCAACCCGGACCACGACCTGCAGTACGACGATCTGATGGCACTCACCTACACCACGCAGGTGATCAAGGAGACGCTTCGCATCTACCCGCCGATGCCGGTCACGATCCGCCGGAGCCTCGAGGACGGGATGCTCGGCCGCTACCGCGTCCGCAAGGGGGACATCATCCTCGTCGGCTCGCTTGCCGCCCAGCGCGACCCACGCTTCTGGGGGCCGGACGCCGGCGAGTTCGACCCAGACCAGTTCGCGATGGAGAAGGTCGTCGACCGGCCGCGCCACGCGTTCATCCCCTTCTCGATCGGCAAGCGGCAGTGCATGGCGCAGGAGGTCACGTTCATGATGCTCCGCGTCGTCCTCTTCGAGATCTACAAGCGCTACCGACTGCGGCTCGCGCCCGGCGCGACGGTGACGAAGAACACGGTCGTGACGACGAAGCCGGCGGCGGTGCCGATCGTCCGTCTGCCGCGCGTGCAGGAGGAGCGGCGGACGCCGCTTGCGCTCCGGGCAAGGCCGGTCGAGGCGCGGACGGCGCCCACCGCCGGCCGCGACTGGGGTGAGCCAACGGAGATCCCGGAGACCAGCGCCTACCGCCATCTCATGATCGCGTACGGCAGCAACTTCGGCGCAAACAAGGACCTCGCCGAACAGTTCGCCGAGCGGAGCCGCTTCTACGGCTACTCGAGCGACGTGCTCACACTGAACCAGCTGGCGGAATCGCCGCCACGCACCGGGCCGTGGTTGCTCGTCGTCATGACGTCCACCTACACGTCAAACCCGCCGTCGAACGCGACTCTGTTCAAATCGTGGCTCGAGCAGGGTGGTGCCGATGAAGAGACGTGGCGGAACTGCCGGTACCTCGTCTGGGGGCTTGGCAACAGCCAGTGGAACGCGTTCCTCGCGTTCCCCCGCTACGTGCACAGGAAACTCTCCGAGCTCGGCGCGACACCGGTCGCGGACTTCGCGTACGGCGACGTCGGGTCGCCGACGTGGGAGCTGCTGCACGGGGAATGGAACGCCGGCGTCTGGCCGGTGCTCCTCCGGCTCTCCGAGGCACGGCCGACGAAGGCGGCCGCCGAGCGCGTCGCGGCCGAGAAGGCCGCTGCGGGCGCCCTGACCGGCGCCGACTCGAATACGGCGATGGCGAAGTCTCTCCACGGCGAGGATGCCGTGCCGCGGGTCTTGCTCGTCCCGACGATCCTGACGAACGCCGTCGGTGCCGCCACGATCACGGTTCGCGCGCTCACCTGCCGCGAGCTCCAGGCGCAGGAGTCGCCGAAGCGGACACGGCATCTGGAGGTCAGTCTTCCGCCCGACGTCACCTATACGGCCGGCGACCACCTCGGCATCTGTCCGAGAAACGACGAGGAGCAGGTCGAACGGCTCGCGCAGCACCTCGGCGCGGCGCTCGACGGCCTCTTCATGGTGCCGAAGACGTTGAACGTCCGCGCCGTGCCCAGGGGCGTCGTGCTCCAGGTTCGGAACGTGCTGACCAATCTGGTCGACATCGCGGGGAAGCCGACCGTCCCACTCCTCGACCTGCTCATCGAGAAGGTCGTCGACCCGGTCGAGCGCTCGAGGCTGGAGGAGATTCGCGATGTGCTCCAGACGCCGGACGGGCCCGAGTCGTCGCTGCGCTCGGCAATCGACCACGGCGCCTACGACGTCGTTCGGCTGCTCGACGAATTCGCGTCCTGCTCGCTCAACATCTTCGAGTTCCTGCAGGTGGCGCAACCGCTCCGGCCCCGCTACTACTCGACGAGCTCGAGCCCCGCGATCCACGGAGACGGCGTCGTCCACGTGACCGTCGGCCTCGACGTGGTGCCCGTCCCGGGGATGCCCGACCGGGAGTTCCGTGGAATGACCGCGCACTACGTCCACTCGCTCCGCGAGGCGGACCGCGTGAACGTCTTCCTCGACAGCTCCGACGGGTTCCACCTGCAGCGGGACGTGTCGAAGCCGATGATCTTCGTGTCCGCCGGCACGGGCTTCGCACCGATGCGGGCGTTCCTCTGGGAGCGGCTGGCGCTGAAGCGGGCGGGTGCCGCGCTGGCGGAAGCGGCGCTCTTCAACGGAATCCGCTCGCGGAAGCTCGACTTCATCTACCGGGATGAGATCGAGCGGTTCAGGGCCGAGGGAGTGCTCGACCATGTCTACCTCGCGACCTCGCGCGAGCGGGCCGGTCGCCGGGTCTACGTCCAGGACAGGATCCGGCAGCACGGCGAGCTCATCTGGCGCCTCCTCTCAGCCGGCGGATATGTCTACGTCTGCGGCTCGCAGCCGATGCGCGAGGGCGTCCACGAAGCCTTCGTCGACGTGGTCACCGAGCACGGCTCGCTGCTGCGGGAGCATGCGCAGGCGTATTTGCAGCAGCTCGAGACGACCGAGAAACGCTACCGCCCCGATCTCTGGGGCTGACCGACGGGAGCCCGAGTGGACATCCTCGCCCTCATCTTCATGGTCGCCGCTCTCGGGATGTTCGTCTTCGCCGCAGCCGGGAGAGAGTTGCGCCACTTCAACGAGATCGCTCTTGGGCTCGTCTTCCTTGCCGCCGCGCTGATCTTCCAGTTCACGACGATCACCAACACCCACATCGGGCGGTGAACGGAAGCCACGTTGGCGCTCCCACCGAACGGTCGAAGAGGAGTGACTTCGTCCCGACTTCCTTCGGCTCTGACGAGGGTCGATAGGGCCGAGCGATTATTCGATCGGGATCTCGAAGCGAGCGATGATGCCGGGGTCGCCGTTTCTCGCGAGTCGCTCGGGATCGGGATCGCGAGTCGCCACCCATGCATATCCGTGTTCGGGGTAGGCGACCACGTCCGGGAAGCCCCCAGCGCTGATCGCGAGGATCTGAGCGGGTTCTTCGGTGGGGTTGCTGAACGTGTGCAGTCCGGCACGTCCCTCGGGGCAGAAGACGAAGTCACCCGGAGCCAACTCCTCTTCGCCGTGCTGGTTCCGGAAGAGGGGACGACCGCTCAGGACGAAGAACATCTCTTCGGCTCCGAAGTGCATATGCATCCGCGTCTCAGGCGCGTCGGGCGCCAGTTCGTACAGGGTCGCTCCCATCCTGGCGTCGTCCGGCCGCCAGAAGATCCGATGCCGAGTCCCGGCTTCTTCGTTCTCTCCATCCCATGCGTCTGAGAAGAGGTTCTGACGATTCATCGTGGTACCTCCGAGTCGTAGCGGTGGGCGCGCAGCCGCCCGAGCCCGCAGTGCGGGCCTCGGCAACACTGCGCCGGAAACGCGCGGCTGCTCGCCGCGCCAAGCCGCTACCTCGCCGCCGGGTCCACGGCAAGATCATGCCTGCTCGAGAGTGCTGACGACGACAGAGCGTCCGCGGAGGATCACCCCGACGGGGTGGCGGACGCCTGTGCCGCTTCCCGGACCACCTCGAGTGTCCAGGGGTACGGGGGAAGAGCGTCCTTGCCTACTACGGATCCGCCGGGCCCCGGTTCCCGGCGCCAGCACGCCCCCTCCGGCCCCGGCCGCGCGCGGGGAAGAGCGGTCCATCGGGGTACGGGAGAGACAGGCTCTCCGAGACATGGCGATACACCGCGCTATCGGGCGCATCGGCGCGTCAGTCGGAGCATTGCTCCTTGCCGCCGGCTGCGGAGCCGGCGCGCGCCACGAGCTCGCGGTCGGAGTGGTCGACGACGCTGCTCGGTCGCGTGACACGACCGAATTCCTCGGCGAGTTGACCGACGCCGGCTTCGACGCACTCGCAGTCTCCAGCCTGTGGGAGCCGGGGCGGAGAGAGCCGGACGCAAACGAGACGGCCTCGCTTCGTCGGGTCGCCGCGACCGCGGACGCTGCCGGGGTTCGCCTCTTCGTGATCGTCTACCAGCCCGGCTCCGCGACCACCCCGCTGACCGGCGCAGCGAGGTCCGACTTCGCGTCCTACTCGGCCGCCGTCGCCAGGAAGGTGCCGGCCGTCCACGACCTGATCATCGGCAACGAGCCGAATCTCAACCGCTTCTGGCTGCCACAGTTCGGCCCCGGAGGCAGGAACGTGTCCGCCGCCGCCTACCTCGCGCTGCTCGCCTCGACCTATGACGCGGTCAAGGCCGTTCGTGAGGACGTGCGCGTCTGGGGCGGCGCCACGGCACCTCGTGGCTCGGACCGCCCGCGAACCGTCCGCGAGACAACGTCTCCCACGGCGTTCGTGCGCGCGCTCGGGGCCGCCTACCGACAGAGCGGCCGCGACCGGCCGGTCATGGACGGCTTCGTTCACCACCCCTATCCCGAGTCGGCGCGCGTGCCGATCGACCTGCGCCACCCGCGGGTGACGGCGATCGGGCTCGCCGACTACGGCAAGCTCGTCGGCCTGCTGTCGAATGCCTTCGACGGCACCGCGCAGCAGGGCAGCGACCTCCCGATCCTCTACGGCGAGATCGGCGTCGAGACCGCGATACCCCCCGCACGGCGAACCCTGTACACCGGAAGGGAGATCGCCGCAACGGCCTCCGAGCAACAGCAGGCCGCCGCCTACCGCCGAACGCTCGAACTCGCCGCCTGCCAGCCGAACGTCGCCGGCGTGCTCTTCTTCCACCTGCGAGACGAGCCGTCCCTGATCGGTTGGCAGTCGGGTGTCCTCTACGCAGACGGAATGCCCAAGCAGAGCCTCCCTCCCGTGCGCGCCGCGGTGGCGAACGCCGGCCGTGGCGACCTCGAAGCGGAATGCGCCTCCTGAGCAACGGACGACGGGCGAACGCCAGCGTCCAGCCATGGGAACCTCGACCCCCGGTCCCGGGCCGGTCAGCAGGGTGCCGGGGCGCCGGGGGTGGGCAGGCGGAACGGTTGGCGAATCACCGATAGGCGCGAGGGATCGCGTGGCGTTTGAGACAGGTCATGATGTAATCCTCACACTCGTGCACGGCGCGGTCGAGGCAGGCCGCCAGAGCGAGAGGCTTGGCCGGCTGGTTCGTCGGCATGACGGCAGCCTCTGTTTCCCGGGCAGATCATGGGTCGATATAAACCGAAGATGGGTCTCGAGAGTGAAGTCCAGCGCGCGGCGCTCTTTCGGGCTGGCCTTCGCCGGTTCTTGCGAAAGTCGGAGGAGGTCGCTGCCGGGTGTGGCTTGTCGCCGCAGCGTTACGACTTGCTGTTGTTTGTCCAGGCGGCGCCTGGACAACGGACGACAACGACAGCGCTCACGGGTATGTTCCAGCTTGGCCAACCCGCAGTAACCCAGCTGGTGAATCGCGCAGAAGTAGCCGGTCTTGTCTCGCGGACGCCGGACGGCCTCGACCGGCGGCGCATCTGGATCGAACTCACGCCTGCCGGGCGAGATCGCTTGTCGTCGTGCTTACAGGAACTCGGTGAGGCGAGGGACGACTTGGCGGCCGCGATCAGTCAGGCTGAGAGGGGTCATCGGCAGAGCGGCTGAGTGTCCCGCAGAGCTTGTTTCATTTGTCCCTCCAGGCGGAAAGCACATCATTAGTCGATGTATTTTTGCGCTCAAGAGGAGAGGCAGGTCATGAAGAGATTCCTACGGACAGCGGGCGCATCTGCTGCTGTCTTGCTTGTTTTCGCCGGTGCGGCGGGCGCGGCGGCGCCGGAAACGACATCGCCGCCCACGATTACGGGTGCACCAATCCTCGGCAAGACACTCACGGCCGGGAACGGGTTGTGGCGCAACAGCCCAGACACCTTCGCCTACCGGTGGATGCGCTGCGATGCAAAGGGCAACAACTGCAACCGGATCACCGGCGCGACCGAGAAGTCGTACGTGCTGGTGGCCGCTGATCTTGGACATACGATCATCGTTCTCGTTACCGCCAAGAACAGCGACGGCTCGGCAACGGCGAACTCCCATCCAACCGACGTCGTTACGAAGGCAATCGCTCCCACGGGCAAGACGCCCCCGACAATTACGGGGAAGCCGGTCGTCGGTGCTCAGCTCGTCGCTGATGCCGGAACGTACACGGGGGGTGCGGTGGAGAAGTACGCGTTCCAGTGGCGCCGCTGCGACAAGACCGGCGGCGGTTGCGTGGACGTCGCAGGAGCGACCGGCCAGACATACGGTGTCCGCAGCGCCGATCTCGACCACACCCTTCGCGTCCAAGTAACGGCGAAGAACGACTACGGCAGCACCGTCAATGAATCAAAGCCAACCGCGGTCGTCCAGAACGCCACCGTTCCTGCGGTCACGACGACGATCTCGGCAAAGCGAACAACGACGATCTGCTGCCAAACCGTGCGCCTGAACGGGCACGTGTCCTCGAACAAAGCCGGAGAGCCGATCGTCATCATCGGCCGCGAGTTCGACGAGGACGTGACCGACACCGTTGCGAAGACAGTCAGCGATGCGAGCGGGAACTGGTCGGCGGTGGTGCGGCCGCTGGTCGAGACCACCTACACGGCACAGACGAGCACCTCGAAGAGCCAGACCGTCTCCGTCAGCGTCCACCCGCGAGTCGGCTTCGGGATCTCCGGAAACAACTTCTCCGCGAAGATCACCGGCCGTGACACGTTCGCGGGCGCGGTCGCACTGTTCCAAGTGCGCACCGGTTCGGCTTGGCGCACGCGAGCGGTGATCGTCGTGAACACCTTCTCGGTTGCACGGTTCCATGTGTCTCTCAAGCGGGGACACACCTACACCGTCCGCATCTACCTTCCCCAGCGCCAAGCGGGGCCAGGGTACCTCGACGGTTCAAGCCACATCCGCCGAGTCGGCGGAAACTCCTGACCCCAACGAGCAGGGGCGGTCGTTCTCCCGTCGACCGCCCCGATCGATCGAGCACGAGGCGGAACGCCATTGCGACGGTTCGGCTCGATCGTCGCGGCGCACTCGCGCTCGAGCAGCGCCGGAGTGCTTGGATCTACACCGCCGAGCCGGCAACGAGGGGTCTGACGAACTTGGGCACCTCGTTCATAGTTGTCTGCTCGAGATCCTCGACTTCAAAGCCGTGCAGCTCAAAGCCGGTGGGCATCGACGGACGAGGTCTCGACAGGGGAATCGCAGCGGTCTAGAGTTTCGCTCCCGATGGCGGTCGCGGAGCAGCAGCTTCCGGTTGTCGAGGCGGATGCTCCCGCCGGCGAGCGGCCGGTCGAGATACTCCCGGTGAAGGCGCTTCCGGTCGTCGCGGTGATCGTCGGCTGTCTGATCGCGGCGATTGCGACTAACTCCCACTGGGCGCTCGACTTCTTCCATGTCGCGGGAGGCGGAATCTGGACGGCGCTCGACCTCTTCCTCGGCCTGATCCTCGGCCCGATCCTGGGCAGTCTCGCGCTGCCCGGTCGGATCGAATTGACGAAGAAGCTGATGCCGAAGCTGGTGCTGATCGTTCCGACGCTCGTGACGATGACGCTTGCGGCCGGCTTCCAGCTCGCCCGCTACAACGGGATGCTGAGCACCTCCTATCCGGAGCACGCCTGGGTCGTGGCGTCGTTTGCCGTTGTCGGCGTGATGGCCGTGATCGCGATCGGCTTGCTCGAGCCGGCGAACGTCGCGGTGTTGTTCGAGTTGCGCAAGCCCGCGCCGAACGGCGCGGTGATCGAGAAGCTGATGCGCCGCTTCATCTTCACGGCGGGGATCATCGGAGTGATGCAGATCGCGACGCTCGTGATCATGACCTGGCTGGCGAGCAGCGGATGATCGGCCCTGAGGAGCGGGCATGGGCCCACCGGAGGGTTCCTCCGGTGACCGCGCTCGGTATGGTCGCGATCGCGTTCGTCGCCGGCGGCGTCAGCTACGTGGCCGCCTACCTGCCGAAGCACGCGCCGCTCGGCCCGGCGATTGCCTGCCTCGTCGTTGCGGTGGCGGTGCTCGTCGCCGCGATCGTGCTGCTCGCGCGCGAGAGGGAGTTCGCCTGGGGGCGGTTCTTCCAGGTCGCGCGCTGGACGCTGCTCGCGTACATCGTGATCGCGGGGATGATCGAGTACGCGATCGTCTACGACCAGACGCGCGGCCCGGTGCTCGTCGTGATGACACTCCTGCTCCTCACGTTCACGCTCACCGTTCCCGTGCTGCTCGGCTTCACGGTCGCACGCTTCCAGCGCGTACCCTAGGTCGTCACCCAGGTCTCGTCCTCCTGGATGCGAGGCGTCTTCGACCTCCTGGTCATGGGGGCGCGTTGTTTCGCCAGGGTGCGGAGCCGCACGGGGTCGAGCAAGACGAGCTCGTCGTGCCAAGGGGGGTTTCGTTGTCCGGATTTCCCGGCGTCGGCCGAGGATGACGGCTATCTGGCGATCGTGCCCGTATCGACATGCAGGGCGCGCGTTGCCTCATGAGACGCCGGCGTAAGCGTTTACTCCTCGAGCCTTCGGCCGGCTCGTCCGACCGCGTCGAGGTTGCCCTTCTGCTCGCCGCCCGCGGCGAGCCAAAGCTTCTGCCCGAACTCCTCCGCGGCCGCATCCGCCGAGCCCGCGAGCGCGCGCGCATGGTCGAAGTTCCCGCGCATCGCCTCGAGAATCGCCTGCTGTGTGAGAGCGACTGGATGTTGGGCGTGCTGGTCCTCGTACCAGCGAAGGGCCTCGTCGGCCGGAGTCGGGCCATAGAGCATGGCGGTGCCCTGCCAGGCGGGAAGCTCTCCTTCCCAGCGCACCGAGCCGGCGCGGCGCGCGTGCTCGAGCGCGTGCCCGGCCGCCTCGAACATCGCCGCCCAGCGGCAACGGATCAGCTCGGCCCAGGCAGTCGCGGCTCTCGGACATGCCTTCGGTGATCTGGCCGGTAGAGTGCCGGACTCGGAGGTGCGGACGTGAGAGAAGCTGCTGAGAAGGCGATTCTCGCCGGTGGGTGCTTCTGGGGAATGCAGGATCTGTTCCGGAAGCGGCCCGGCGTTCTCTCCACTCGGGTGGGCTATAGCGGCGGTGATGTTCCGAACGCGACCTACCGCAATCACGGGACGCATGCCGAAGCAATCGAGATCGTTTTCGACCCGCAGCAGGTCAGCTACCGGGAGCTGCTCGAGCTCTTCTTCCAGATCCACGATCCGACGACGCTGAACCGTCAGGGCAACGATGTCGGGACGAGCTATCGCTCGGCGATCTTCTATCTGGACGAGGAGCAGCGCCGGGTCGCCGAGGACACCATCGCCGATGTCGAGGCGTCAGGTCTTTGGCCGGGGATGGTCGTGACCGAGGTGACGCCGGCGGGCCCGTTCTGGGAGGCAGAGCCTGAGCATCAGGACTACCTCGAGCGGTATCCCAACGGGTACACCTGTCACTTCCCGCGTCCGAACTGGGTCCTCCCGCGCCGGGCCGAGTCGGTCGGCGCGGTAGCCTGCGTCTCCTTTGAGTGACACGGCGGCCGACGGTCGCTAGAAGCGCGGTCGCGGCAAGGGAGTGGGCGATCGTGACAGACCCCGCCGGCTCAACCGGCAGAGAGCTGCATGGCTTAGGCTGCAAGTGGTGGCGGGGGAAGAGTTGCGCCGTGCCCATCTGATCGTGCGCGTTGGAGGCGAGGACGTCGCGATCACGTGGGCGACCCGGAACGAGATCCTGAAGTTCCTGGAGCGTGCACCAGGGTCGCTCCACGTCGTTCTCTACTTCGAGAACGTCGGGTCGAGGCGGCCGGTAGACCTCGACCATGACGGCAAGCAACACCTCCTCGAAGCGCTCACGCACTGGCATGACCACCCTGCCATTGGCAAGCCTTTCCCTGACGACGCTCAGACTCTCCTCACGGCCCTCGCCGGTGAACTCGAGGCGATTGGCTAACCGACCTCATTGACCTCGCCATCGTCAACGCCGTGCCAGCGTGGACACGAATCACGAACTGGACGACAGCACTGCACGGGGGACTCCGCCCGGCGGAGAGGCTCATCGCTCAGGGAAGAGGCCCGACGGCGGATCGTCTTGAACGCTTTGCCGCGGCTGTTGGGGGGGTGAACAGCGTAGATTCAGTGTGATGGTGGCGGAGCTCGGTGATGCTCAGCTCGTTCGTCGCTGTCGGGCGGGGGAGGCGGAGGCGTGGAATGAGCTTGT
>JBLMYA010000110.1:0-20937 GCA_050258035.1 Verrucomicrobiota bacterium | reverse complement strand
AGTCGTCGGTCGGCCCGGTCGACCAGGCCGCATTCGCCGCGGATCGTGCCGTGCTCTACGTCTATCCGCGCACGGGCCGTCCGGACCGGCCGGTGCCCGAGGGCTGGGACGCGGTCCCCGGCGCCCGCGGCTGCACGCCGCAGTCGTGCGGGTTCCGCGACCACGCCGACGAGCTGCGAGAGCGCGGCGCGCGGGTGGCCGGGCTCTCGGCACAGACGCTCGAGGAGCAGATCGAGCTCTCGGAGCGGCTCGGGATCCTCTATCCCGTGATCGCAGACCCCGAGCTTCGCCTCCGCGACGCGCTCGGCCTGCCGACGTTCGAGTTCGAAGGCGCGACGCTGTACCGGCGGGTCACCCTCGTCTGCGAGGCCGGCAGCGTCGCCAAGGTCTTCTACCCGGTCTTCCCGCCCGACCGGAACGCCGAGGAGGTGGTCGCGTGGCTCGTCTCGTGACGTTCGACGAGGGCCGGGTCGGCCGGGTCGAGGACGACGAGATCGTCGTCCTGGACGTACCGACGATGCGCGAGTGGTTCGAGCGCGGCGGAGCCGCCGAGACGGGCGAGCGCGTGCCACTCGCGGGAGCGAGGCTCCGGCCGCCGATCGTCCCGAAGAAGTTCTTCCACACCGCCGGCAACTTCCGCGAGCACGAGGAGGAGTCCAAGCAGGTCGACTGGTCGCACAAGATCTCGCCCTGGATCGTCTTCTTCCAGAACGTCGACGCCCTGATCGGCCAGGACGACCCGGTGATCTACCCCGAGCACCTGACCGAGGAGCTCGACTACGAGCTCGAGCTCGCGGTCGTGATCGGCCGCGACGGCAAGTGGTTCGGGACGGACGATGCGATGGACTACGTCGCCGGGTACGTGATCTTCAACGACATCACCGCACGTGACATCCAGCGCCGCGAGATGGAGTCGGGCGTGTTCTCGTTCTGCAAGGCGATCGACACCTTCTGTCCGCTGGGCCCGTGGATCGTCACGCCGGACGAGGTCGCCGACCCGCACGACCTGGCGATGGAGCTGCGCGTGAACGGCGAGCAGCGGCAGGTGTCGCATTCGTCACGCATGTCCGTGACGATCCCGGAGATCATCGCGCACTACTCGCCGCTCGGGTACTCGGCGGGGGACGTGCTCTCGACGGGCACGGTGTCGGGCGTCGCCGGGTTCTCCCCCGACGCGGCGTCGCTCTACCTCGAGCCGGGCGACGTGATGGAGGCCGAGATCGAGGGGATCGGCGTGCTCCGGAACCCCGTGATCTCGTGGCAGGAAGGCCACGGGAAGCCGGCGCCGCCCCGGGTGCGGTGGTAGCCGGCGACTTCGAGGTCGACGCCCTCCTCGACGCCGAGGGCTCGTTCACCACCTATTCGGAGGGCTTCCCCGACGCCGAGGAGGACGACTGGGAGATGTGGCGGGAACGTCATCCGGAGCTCTTCGACGGCGACCGCTGGCGGCTGCCGTTCCGCTCGTACCTGATCCGGGGCGTCGGCCGGACGATCCTCGTCGACACCGGCGTCGGTCCCAGGGGCGGCGAGTTCCTCCCGGAGGCCCAGGGGTGGCTGCCCGGTGAGCTCGAGCGGCTGCACGCGTGGCCGGACACCGTGTTCCTGACCCACATCCACATCGACCACGTCGGCTGGAATGCGACGTTCGTGGGCGTCCCGTTCGTGGCGCACCGCCAGAGCATCGCGCTGTCTGCGGAGCGCGGGCGGCCGCTGCCCGGAGCTACGCCGGTCGAGGGCGAAGCCGAGCTCGCGCCGGGCGTGGTCGCCTTCGAGACGCCCGGCCACCTCCCCGGCCACATGAGCGTCCGGGTCGGGGACGAGATCGTCGTTCTCGGCGACGTCGCCGTCCACCCGGCGCAGCTCGCACTGCCGGGCCTCGTCTACCTCTCGGACGCTGATCCCCGTCGGTCGGCGAGAACACGTGAGGAGGTGCTGTCCGCGTACGGCGACCGGATCCTGGCGGCGGGCCACTTCCCCGGTAGCGGCTTCGGCCGGATGGCGGACGGCATCTGGTCGCCGCTGCCCTGACCTGTGGAGGCGGCGGCACACTCCTGTAGGGGGTCTGACCCCCTACAGGACCGTCACCGACCGTCCCCAGCCCGATAGGTTCCTCCCGTGACCTGGCCTCGCGACGACGCGAAGCTCGAACGCGTGCGCACGCTCATGGCCGAGCGGGAACTCGATGCGCTCGTCGTCCGTGCGCCCGACAACGTCCTCTACCTGACGAACTTCTGGGGAATGAAGGGCTTCGACGCCTGCGTGTTCCCGCGCGACGGCGATCCGGTGCTGATCTGTCTGGAGCCCTCCGCCGAGGACGCCGCCCGTACCGCCTGGACGGCCGACCTCCGGTTCTTCGGCGGCTACGACGCGGCCGATCCGCGGCCGCCGGGGCTCCGTGCCCTCGACCTCGCACGCGAGTCGGCCGCTGCGTACGAGAACGTCGGCCTCGAGCTGAGCCTCGGCACGCAGGCGTCGGACCGGATGGTCGGCGAGCCGACCACGTACCCGAAGGCGTGGTTCGATGCGTTTCCCGACGCCGCCGACGCCACGCCGCTCCTCGCCGAGGCTCGCGCCGTCAAGACCGAGCAGGAGATCGAGCGCATGCGGCTCGCGAACGAGATCGCCGCCGCGGCGATGGAGCACGTCCAGGGCGTCCTCCGCCCCGGGATGACGTGCGCGCAGGCGGCGGCCGAGTGGCAGGGCTTCGTCCACGGCGAGGGCACCGGCTGGGACGGCAAGGTGGAGCTCGCGCTCCCGTTCTCGCTCGTCTGGTCGGGCCCCAGCATCAAGACGTTCACCGCGACGACCGCAGATCCGATCGTCGAGGGTGAGCCGACGCTGTTCGAGATCTGGGTGTGCGCCGACGGTTACTGGGCCGACCACACGAAGAATCTCTGCCCGGGCACGCTCACCCCGCGCTATGCGGAGCTCCTCGACCGGCTGACCGCGGTCTACGACGACGCGGTCGACTTCTGCTCGCCCGGGGCGAGCCTGGCCGAGCTCGACCGGCGGATCCGCGAGGGCATCGCCGAGGCGGGCTACCCCGGCCAGCCGTCTCACCCGATCTGCCACGGCATCGGCGCTCGCGCACACGAGCCGCCGTACGCGCACCAGGCCGGAGCCGGCGAGCTGGCGGAGAACATGGTGCTCGCGATCGAGCCCGGGATCTACTGGCCGGAGGGCGGCGGTCTCCGACTCGAGGACGACTTCCTGATCACCGCGGACGGCCCGGAGAAGCTGTCTCCGTTCCCGGATGGCGTCGTCGAGATCTGATCTCGTCTGGACCGGCTCGATCAACGAGCCGCATCGGATCGGCGGTTCGGTCGGCCTCTACGACACGACGCTCCGCGACGGGGAGCAGACCGTCGGCGTCGTCCTCGACCCCCGGCAGAAGCTCGAACTCGCCCGGGCGATCGACTCGCTCGGCATCGAGCGGATCGAGGCGGGCTTCCCCCGGGTCTCGCAGGACGACTGGGACGCGGTGAAGCTCATCGCCGACGCGGGCCTGAACGCCGAGGTGTGGTGCTTCTCGCGCGCCGTCGCCGCCGACGCCCAGGCGCTCGTCGAGCTCGGCGTGCAGGCGAGCGTGATCGAGTCGCCGATCTCGGACGCGAAGCTCGCCGCGCTCGGGGTCACCCGCGAGTCGATGCTCGGCCGGATCCGCGACGCCGTGTCGTTCGCCGCCGGGCACGGCATCACCGTCGCCTACTTCGGCGTCGACGGAACCCGCGCAGACCTCGAGTTCTTCCGGCAGGCGTACGAGACCGCGGTCGAGGCGGGCGCCGGGGAGGCGGTCGTCGTCGACACGATCGGCGTCGCGACTCCGGAGGCGGTCGCCGAGCTCGTCGGCCGCACCCGCGAGTCGCTCGGCCCCGCCGTTCCGGTTCACTTCCACGGCCACAACGATTTCGGGCTGGCCACCGCCGCGGCGGCCGCAGCTGTCCGTGCCGGCGCGAGCTGGATCCAGGGGACGATCAACGGCATGGGCGAGCGCGGAGGGAACGCGAACCTGATCGAGCTCGCGTTGACGCTCGACGCGCTCTACGGCGTGTCGACCAGCCTGCGGCTCGACCGCGCCCGGGAGGTGTCCGGGCTCGTCCGACGCGTGACCGGTACCGAGCTGGAGCCGTGGAAGCCGGTCGTCGGCGAGAATCTGTTCCGCCGCGAGAGCGGCGCGGTGGCGAGCCAGTTCCACGACCCACCGGCGATCGAGCCGTATTCCTCGGAGCTCGTCGGCGCCGAGCGCTCGGTCGTGCTCGGCAAGAAGAGCGGGATCGACTCGATCCGCATCGCCGTCGAGCGACTCGGGCTCGACGTGCCCGAGGAGCGCTGGCCGGAGCTGCTCGCCGAGGTGAAGGCACTCGGCGCCGAGAAGCGCGGCCTCGTCACCGACGAGGAGCTGCGCGGGCTCGCCGGCTGACATCGATTCTTGCCCCGGGTAACCTTTGCCCGGTGCAAGGATCAGCCGGACACGGCGCCGCCCTCGCCGACCAGCTCGCACCGCTCTTCTCCGCCCTCGTCCGAGCCGGCACCGGCTCCCCGAAGTGGCGCATGCTCACCTCGACGCAGCGGCTCGTCCTGCTCGAGCTCGTCGACTCGGGGCCTCTGCGGCTCGGCCCACTCGCCGAGCGGGCGGGAGCGACGGACCCGACGACCAGCCGCGCCGTCGACGGGCTCGTCGACGCAGGGCTGGTCGCCCGCAAGGCGGACCCAGTCGACCGGCGGGCGGTCCTGCACGAGGCGACCACGCGCGGTCGGGCGGCGGCAGAGGCGCGCCGCAGAGAGATCGAGACCGTGCTCGACGAGGCGCTCGCCGGGTTCGCGCCCGCCGAGCGGAGAAGGTTGGTCGACCTGCTTGCGAGGCTGAACGAGGCGCTGAACGCCGGCGCCTCGGTCCACCGCCCCGCCCTGCTCGCGACCCGATGACGGCGAGGCGCTCCCATCCGCACCTGACCCTGGCCGTGCTGTCGATCGCCGGGCTCGCCTACGCAATGCTCAGCTCGGCGGTCGTCCCGGCCCTGCCGACGATCCAGCACGACCTCAACGCCACCGAGACGGGCATCGCCTGGCTGCTGACCGGCTACTTGCTATCGGCGTCGGTCGGGACCGCGATCCTCGGGCGTCTCGGCGACATGTTCGGCAAGGAGCACGTGCTCGTCTGGACGCTCGTCGTCCTCGGCGCGGGCACGCTGCTCGCGGCCGTGGCGCACTCGCTCGGCATCCTGATCGTCGCCCGGGTGATCCAGGGCATCGGCGGCGGCATCTTCCCGCTCTCCTTCGGGATCATCCGTGACGAGTTCCCGCGCGAGCAGGTCGCCGGGAGCATCGGACTCGTCTCCGCGATCCTCGGGATCGGGGCCGGAGTCGGCGTCGTCGTCGGTGCGCTCGTCGTCGAGCACCTCGGCTGGCAATGGCTGTTCTGGATGCCGCTGGCGGTAATCGTCCCGGCCGCCGTCTCTGCCTGGCGGTTCATCCCGGAGTCGCCGGTACGAGTGCCCGGCCGGGTCAACTGGCTCGCGGCCGCGCTGATGAGCACCGGGATCTCGGCCGTCCTGATCGCCGTCAGCGAGACGACCTCGTGGGGCTGGGGCTCACCCAGGACGATCGGCCTGCTGGTCGCCGGGCTGACGGTCTGCGCCCTCTGGGTGGTGGTCGAGGCTCGGAGTCCGCAGCCTCTGATCGACATGACGATGATGCGCGTACGGGGCGTCTGGACGACCAACCTGACGGCGTTCCTCCTCGGCGCCGGCCTCTACTCGTCCTTCGTCGTCTTCCCCCAGTTCGCGCAGCTGCCGGAGAGCACCGGTTTCGGCTTCGGCGCGTCGGTCGTCGTCTCCGGCCTCTACCTGCTCCCGTCGACGGTCGGGATGGTGATCGTCGGGTCATTCGCCGGCCGGATCGCGCGGCGATTCGGGTCGAAGACGGCCGTGATCGCAGGATCGATCTTCTCGGCCGCGGCGTTCGCGCTGATCGCCGTCGAGCACGGCTCGCCGATCGACATGCTGATCAGCTCGGCGCTGATGGGGATCGGGATCGGGCTGGCCTTCTCCGCCCTCGGAAACCTGATCGTGCAGGCGGTCGCCCCTCACCAGACCGGTGCGGCCGGCGGCATGAACACGGTCATGCGGACGATCGGCGGCGCGATCGGCGGTCAGCTCTCCGCCACCTTCGTCGCCGGTCATCTCGCCGCGAACGGGCTCCCGCTCGTCACCGGCTTCACTCTGACGTTCGCGATGGCCGCCTGCTTCATGGTCGTCTGCACCCTCTCGGCGCTCCTGATCCCGAGCCGCCGACCACTGGCGGCGGACGCGCTCGAACCGGCACTGGCCGCCGAACGCGGCTAGCGCAGCCGCTCCCCGGCTGCTGCACCGTCGTAAGATCGCACCGTCCCCTACGAGGAGGCAGCGCGGTGAAGTTCAGCATCTATTCGGAGCTCCAGTGGTGGCCCGGCAAGGATCCGGCCCAGGTCTACGCGGAGGTCCTCGAGCAGATCGAGAACGCGGACCGGGTCGGCTTCGACACGTACTCGGCGATCGAGCACTTCTTCTTCCCGAAGTTCTCGTCCTCGCCTGATCCGATCGCGCTCTTCACCGCGGCTGCCCAGCGGACGTCGCGGATCAACTTCCGGACGCTCGTCCACGTGCTGCCGTACCACAATCCGATGGTGCTGGCGTCCCGGATCGCCTTCGCGGACGTCATGACCGGCGGCCGGTACGAGTTCGGGGTCGGACGCGGCCACGGGTGGATTCCCTGGCGTGCCGGCGTCTCGTACGGCGAGATGGTCGAGCGCTACGACGAGTCCCTCGAGCTCCTCTTCACCGCACTCGAGTCGGGCGGAGAGCCGTTCTCGTACCCGGGGAAGTTCTACGACGTCCACGACGCCCGCATCGTGCCGCCGCCTCCCCCCGGAGGGTTCCGCGTCTTCACCGGGGGCACGTCGGACAAGACGTACGTCCTCGCCGGCTCGAAGGGCTGGGGGATCGTCGTGCCGCCGCTCCTGCCCTACGAGGCGCTCCGCGAGCAGCTCGACCTCTACCGGAAGACCTGTGCCGAGCACGGCAACGAGCCCGATATCGTCTGGATCCACGCGTGCTACCTGGACGAGGACCGGGACACGGCGCTGCGCGAAGCCGAGAAAGGGATGAAGGGCTTCCTCGCCGGCAACGCCTCCCCCCTCGTCGAGCACGAGAAGCCGCCGGCCGACGAGCTGGCCGCCGCCGGGTACGGCTTCTACACCGCGGGGATTCTGGAGCAGCTCGCCGAGACGCCGTACGAGGAGATGGTCGCGGGCGACATCGTCTGGGTCGGGACGCCCGAGGACGTGATCGAGCGCATCGAGGCGGTGCGCGACGTCTGCGAAGGGCTGACCGAGGTCTCGATCACCGTCAACCCGGGCAACTTCGACCACTGGGCGGCGATCAAGAACCAGGAGCTGTTCGCCCACCGCGTGATGCCCCACTTCAAGGCGAAGAAGAGGGCGAAGACGACCGTCTAGAGCTCGGCGCCCTCCCAGAGCAGATCCTGGCCGCTGACCTCGAGCGCAGGGATCTGGCGGCTCGGGAGCTCGCGCGGCGCCGGCTTCCAGACGCCCCACGAGCGGCGGTAGTACATCAGCGGCGCGTCCTCGTCGGCGGCGCCCGCGCCCTCCTCGACCTGTCCGAGCAGGATCACGTGGTCGCCCGGCTCGATCTCGTGGACGGTGACGCATTCGGCCCAGGCGAGGGCGTCCGCCGCGAGCACCGGCATCCCGCTCGCGGTCGGGCGCCAGTCGACGCCGTCGAACTTGTTCTCCGCCTTCGACGCGAACAGCCGCGCGAGCTCGCTCCGGCCCTCGCGGAGGAAGTTGACGACGAAGCGCCCACCGTCCCGGAGCGCGGGCAGCGTCCGGGAGGTCAGGTCGACGCACACGAGCAAGAGCGGCGGCTCGGCCGAGACCGACGAGACGGCGGTGGTCGTCAGGCCCCGCGGCGTCCCGTCCGCGTCCAGCGTGGTCACGATCGCGACCCCGGCGGGATACGAGGCCATGATCTCGACGAACAGGTCGCGGTCGACCGGCACGGCGAAAGGCTACTCCGCCTTGCCGGGCGCGCCGGGGGCAGAGCCGCCGGCGCCCGGCGCAGAATCTGTGTCCAACTCTTCGAACAGCGTGAGCTGGAGGCCGGCCGGGCCGTCGAGGCGCGCGTTCAGCGACCGCCAGGGGGTCTCGGTAGGCCCCGCCACGAGCTCTGCACCGCCGTCCACGGCTGCCGCGGTCGCAGTGCGCGAGTCGCCGACCTCCAGGGCCACGCGTACGTGCCCGGAGACCCGGCGCCCGACCTCGACCTCGTCGATGAACGCAGCGTTCGTCGGATCGGTGATCTCGAGCGTCGCCCGCCCGGCGTCGAGCAGGGTGACCCGGCCGCCGTCCGGCGAGGCCCAGACGGCGAGCTCCGCCATGCCGAGCACGTCGCGGTAGAACGTGACCGCCTGGTCGTAGTCCTCCGCGGTCACGACCAGTCGCAGCTGGCGGATCACCCGAGAGCCTTTGCGACGAGCGTCCCCGACCCCGCGCCGAGCCCCGGGCCGGGGTGGGTCGAGGCGCCGATGTGCCAGAGCCGCTCGACCTCCGTCCTGTGGCCGGGCAGGCCCGGCCGGGGTCGCCAGATCAGGTTCTGGTCGAGCGCGCAGGAGCCGGAGTAGATGTCCCCGGCCACCATGTTCGGGTTGGCCGCCTCGATGTCGACGGGGGAGAGCGCAACCCGTCGCAGCACGGATCCGTCGAAGCCCGCCGCGTGAGCGGCGATCCGCGCCTGGATGCGGTCGGCGTAGGCCTCGCGCACCGCCTCGGTCCAGCCGTCCGAGGTGTCGATCTCCCCGGACGCGTCGCCCTTGAGCTCTGCAGGGATCTCCTGGAGCTGGATCCACAGGATCCAGCGGCCGTCGGGAGCACGCGAGGAGTCGACCGCCGTCGGCTGGCCGACCACGACCGTCGCCTCTGCCGGCAAGAGCCCGCGGTCGGCCTCGTTCACGGCGCGCGAGACCCCGTCGAGCCCAGGGGTGAGGTGGACGATCGCCGTCCGTCGGAGCCGCGGGTCGCCGGTCCACCTGGGCGGCTCGGAGAGGGCGAAGTGGATCTGCATCGCACCCCGCCCGTATCGGAACCGTCGGGCCTCCTCGAGGGACCGGCCCGCAGGGACTGTCCCCAAGAGGCGGCCGTAGAGCGCGGTCGGAGTGACGCCCGCCAGCACCGCCCGTGTCGCCTCGATCACCTCACCCTCGGTCGTCCGCACGCCCGTTGCGCGTCCGGCCTCGACGACGATCCGCTCGACCTCGCGACCGGTCTCGCACGATCCGCCTGCGTCGCGGACGATCCCGGCCAGCGCCTCGACCAGCCGGACGCCTCCGCCGCGCGGAACCGGCATCCCGCCCAGCTCGATCGCGACGCCGATCACCTGGGCCATGAAGCCGGACGAGGCCGCGTCGGGGCCGAGGCCGGTGTGCAGGACCCACGGCGCGAAGATCCCCCACGCCCGCTCGTCCTCGAACGTCTCCCGCGTCCAGTCGCGGCAGCTCGTCAGCACGTTGCCGGCGAACTCGACGAGGCCGCGGCGCCCGAGCCGCCGGAACGCCTTCCAGCCGAGCTTTGCGCCGTCGCGCGACCACAGCTCGGTCGAGAGGACGCCGAAGGCGAGGTCGGCGTTCGGCAGGAACCCCGACACCGTCGTCTCCCACCCCGGCCCGAGCTCGGCGACGTTCTGCTCGTGCGACGTGGTCAGGAATCGAGCCGTCCCGTCCGGGAACAACGTCGCCGTCGGCAGGCCCGTGTTCAGGTACTCGACGCCGCGTGCTCCCAGCTCGTCCTTCAGCTCCGCGTACGCGGCCGAGCCGGTGAAGAGCGGATGCCAGGAGGCGAAGACCTCGTGGACGAAGCCCGGCTCGGTGATCTCGGCCGTCCGGACGGCGCCGCCGAGCCAGTCGTTCCGCTCCAGGATGCAGACGCTCCAGCCGCGGCGCGCCAGCAGCGCCCCCGCGACGAGGGCGTTGATCCCGCTTCCGATCGCGACCGCGTCGTAGCGCCTCACAACGCCTCCATCGCCTCGAGCGCGCGCACGGCGGCGCGCGAGGCTGCTCCGGGGACCCCGTCGAGCGTGGGCTCGAGGATCCCGATCGCCCCCGCGCCGGCCGCCCGGTGGGAGGCGAGCTCGTCCTCGAACGAGGCCGGGAAGGTCGTCCACTCGCAGATCCCGACGCGCACGGCACAACGCTAAACCGAACTGCGTTGAACCGGCGTACCGATCGGTCGTATGGTCCGGTCACGGGATCCGAGCTGCGGCGCGGCCGCCTCGCCCCGAGGGCTCACCCGGGAGATGGTTAACTCAGTCCGGACGGTTCAGCCGAAAGGGAGGAGTGCAGCATGAGGGATAGGAAGAGATGGGGCGTGGCCGGCGGGCTCGTGCTCGTCGCCGCCGCCGCCCTGGCCGTCGTCGGCGTGACGACGGCGTCCGGCGCCAAGTCGGCCAAGAAGCCGATCGTGATCGGCTTCGCCGCCGACCTGAGCGGGCAGATGGCGCCGTTCGACAACCCGGCGCTGACGGCGGCCAAGCTCGAGGCGGCCAAGATCAACGCGGCCGGAGGCGTGAACGGGGCGAAGCTGAAGATCGTCGCCTGCGACACGCAGAACTCGAAGCCGGACGTCTCGAAGTCCTGCGTCAACAACGTCGTGTCCAAGGGGGCCGTGATCGGCATGGTCACCTGCGACGTCGACTTCGCCACTGCGGCGATCCAGCAGTTCCTCGCCAAGAAGATGCTGACGATCGCGCCGTGCATCGGCACCGACCAGATGGGGCCGAAGCGGTTCGGGGCGGCGCTCGGGAAGCTGGCCTTCAGCTACGGCAACGTCGCCCAGGACGAGGGCGCGGCGATGGCCGAGTACGCCTACAACGTCAAGCACTGGACCACGGCGATCACCGTCACCGACAACGTCATCGTCTACTTCAAGAACATCGTCCAGGCGTTCACCTCCCGCTACAAGCAGCTCGGCGGGAAGATCGTCGACGCCGAGAGCTTCACGTCGTTCGACAAGACGATCGGCAACGTCGTCAGCCGCGTGAACGGGCAGAAGGCGGACGTGATCGTCACCTCGACCGGGTTCGCGGACTGGCCGACGTTCATGGCCGGTATCCGCAGCCTGAACAACCAGACACCGATCATGAACTCGTGGGCCGGCGACGGCACCTTCTGGTTCCCGAAGAGCCCGCCGGTCTCGAACTACTGGTACGTCACCTACGCGTCGGTGTTCGGCGACGACCCGAGCGCGGCGGTGAAGCGGATGATCGGCCAGCTGACGAACATCGGCCAGCCGCCGGCCACGGGAGGCTTCGTCACGGGCGCGGCCTCGATCGACGGCATCGCCGCCGCGATCAAGCGGGCGAAGGGCTCGACGAGGGGATCCGTGCTCGCGGCCATCATGCAGAAGTTCAAGGGCCTGCCCACGATCTCGGGCAAGGTGAGCTTCTCGCCGGCGCTGCACAGCGTCTTCGGGCGCGCGTACCGCGTGATGGAGGTGCAGAACTCCAAGCCGAAGTTCGTCCAGCTCTACACGGCGAAGAAGCTGGGCACTCTCTGAGAGGCGTTGGCAGACGACGTCTCGCGTGAGGCGAGCCGGTGGCCCGGGGGCAGTCTCCGGGCCACCGGCGTTTCGCGCGCCTTCGAGGGCGTGCACGCGCTGCGCGGCGTCGACATCGAGCTGCACCGGCACGAGGTCGTCGGGCTGATCGGCCCGAACGGCGCCGGGAAGACGACCCTCGTAAACGTCATCACCGGATTCGACTTCCCGACCTCGGGCTCGGTCGCGCTAGGCGACGAGCTGATCACGTCGTGGAGCCCGCACCGGCGCGGCCGCGCCGGGCTCGCCCGGACGTTCCAGCACAGCCGGTCGTTCGGGTCGCTCTCCGTGCGGGAGAACGTCGAGGTGGCCGCACTCGGATCGGGCGCGGGGAGCCGCGAGGCGCGGCGACGGGCGACGGCGCTCCTCGAGCTCCTCGGCCTCGAGGCGTACGGGGCCCGGCCGGCGGCGACGCTCGCGCACGGCGACGAGCGCAAACTCGGCGTCGCGCGGGCGCTCGCCACCGCCCCGAGGTTCGTCCTGATGGACGAGCCCGCGGCCGGGCTCCCCGAGGCCGAGGTTCCCGACTTCGCCGCGGTCGTCGACACGGTCCGCGACGTGTACGACTCGGGTGTGCTGCTGATCGACCACAACATGGCGCTGATCATGGAGGTGTGCGACCGCATCCACGTGCTCGACCAGGGCCGCACGCTCGCCGAGGGGACGCCGCAGGAGATCCGGGCGAACCTGGACGTCACCGCCGCGTACCTGGGCGAGAGCGCGATCCACGAGGCGGCAGGGTGAGCACGGCGTCGTCACCCGCGCCCCCCGCTCTCGAGATCGAGGACCTCTGGGTCAACTACGGCTCCGTGCCGGCGGTCAGGCAGCTCGCGTTCACGGTCGGCGCCGGCGAGATCGTCGGGCTGATCGGACCGAACGGCGCCGGGAAGTCGACGACGCTGCACACGATCGTCGGCCTCGTGGCGGCGCGATCCGGCGACATCCGACTCCACGGGGCGTCGATCGTCGGCCGGAAGCCGGAGGCGATCGCGCGCCGGGGCATCTCGCTGGTGCCCGAGGGCCGCCGCATCTTCGCCGAGCTGACGGTCGAGGAGAACCTCAGGCTCGGGCTGGTGGCGCGGAGGAACCGGGCCGGCTCCGACAGGGACCTCGAGTGGATCGAGGAGCTGTTCCCCGTCGTCCACGAGTTCCGCGCCCGGCAGGCCGGAACGCTCTCGGGCGGCCAGCAACAGCAGCTCGCGATCGCGCGAGCCCTGGTCGCCGAGCCGAGCGTGCTCCTCCTCGACGAGCCGTCGCTCGGACTGGCCCCCACGACGGTCGACGTCGTCCTCGAGGCGCTGACGGAGATCCGCGCTCGCGGCGTCACCGTGCTGCTCGTCGAGCAGCGGGCCCAGCGCACGGTCGCCCTCGCCGACCGGACGTACGTGATGACGAACGGCGAGATCAAGATGACCCTCACCCCTGCCGACGCGGACGACACCGACCGGATCGTCGCCGCCTACATGGCCTCGTGACCCACGTCCAGTCGCTCATCGACGCGATCGGGGTGGGCGCCCTGTACGCGCTGATCGCGGTCGGGATCGGGCTCGTGTTCGGCGTGCTGCGGCTGATCAACTTCGCGTACGGCCAGCTGATCATGCTGGCCGCCTACGCGCTCGCCTTCACCGACAGCTGGCCCGACGCGGCCAGCATCGTGCTCGCCGTGCTCGTCGCCGTCGCTGCCTCGCTCGTGCTCGAGCGGGTGGCGTTCCGGCCCCTGAGGACGGCCGACGCGTCGACGATGCTGGTCGCGACCTTCGCGGTCGCGTACCTGCTCCAGAACGCGGCGCTGCTCCAGTACACCTACCGCCAGCGGGGCGGCCTCGGAGACCCGGTGGGGACGCTCGCGAAGCTGAACCAGGCGGTCACGATCGGGTCGCTGAACATCCGCTGGGCGACGTTCCTCGCGATCGGCGCGAGCGTCGTCTCGCTGGCGGGGCTGGGGCTCCTGCTCAACCGCACCTCGATCGGCCTCCAGATGCGCGCCGCCGCGCTCGATTTCCGCACATCGCGGCTGCTCGGCGTCAAGGCGGACACGGTGATCATGGTCGCCGTCGCAGTCGCCGGCGTGCTGGCTGCGATCGTGGCCGTGATCCTGAGCATCACCAGCCCGCTGGTCAACCCGACGACGGGCCTCAACGAGACGCTGATCGTGCTGGTCGGCGTGGTCGCGGGCGGGATCGACCGCCTCACGTCCGCCACGCTCGGCGGCTTCGCGATCGGGTTCGCCACGTCGCTCGTCGGCTCCGAGCTCCCGACGTCGGGGACGACGCCCTTCACCTCCAACGTCTACATGCCGTCGGTCATCTACCTCGCCGTGATCGTCGCGCTGCTCCTGCGCCCGCAGGGGCTCTTCGCGCGGACGGGACAAGGCTCGGTGGAGCGGGTATGAGGCGCGGGGGCTGGCTGACCGAGCTGCTCGGGCCGATCGCCCTGGTCGTCCTGCTGGCGGTCGCCTCCAGCCTGTGGGTGACGAGCGGCGACCAGGTCAAATTCCAGAACGCGATCGTCTACGTCGCGCTCGTCACCGCCCTCTACGTCTTCGTCGGCAACTCCGGCGTGATCTCCTTCGGCCAGGTCAGCTTCGTCGCCGTGGGCGCGTTCGCGAGCGGCGTGATGACCATCCCGCTCGACTCGAAGCGGGGCGTGCTCCCGACCCTGTTCCCGCTCCTGCGGGACCACACGATCTCGAGCCCGTGGTCGCTCGCGCTCGCCGCCGGGCTCGGGGCGGTCTACGCGTTCGTGGTCGGGATCCCGCTCATGCGCCTGTCCGGCATCGCCGCCGGCATCTCGACGCTCGCGGTGCTGGGCATCACCTACAACATCCTCACGTACTGGACGAGCATCGGGCCCGGGTCGACGGTGCTGTCGCTGATCCCGACGACCACGGACTACCGGCAGGCGACCGCCGGGGCGGCCGCGGTCATCTGCGTGGCGTTCGCCTATCAGCGCAGCCGTTTCGGCCGCCAGCTGCGCGCCGCCCGGGAAGATCCCGCCGCTGCCCGCGCCGCCGGCATCGACATCCATCGCCAGCGCCTTCTCGCCTTCACGCTCTCGGGCGCGCTCTCCGGCTTCGCCGGCGGACTCTACGTCCACCTGCTCGGGAGCATCGCCACCAACCAGGTCTACCTCGACCTCACCTTCCTCACCCTCGCGATGCTCGTCGTCGGTGGCATCTCGAGCCTGTTCGGCGCCGTGATCGGGTCGATCACGATCAGCCTCCTCACCATCCTGCTCGGGAACTCCGAGCTGGGGATCCACGTCTTCGGCTGGGGGATCAAGGCGCCGGCGGGCACCAGCCTCGTCGGCGTCGCGATCGTGATGCTCGTGATCCTCCTGCTCCGACCGAGCGGGATCACCGGCGGGAAGGAGTTCTCGCTGCCCCGCTCGCTGCGCGGCAGACCGAGCGGCCCCGAGCCGCCGGCTCCCGCGCCTGCGCCCGAGGCGGGCGTCTAGGCCAGATCGAGCAGCGGCCCGGGCTGGTCGCGCACCAGCTCCAGCGTCGCACAGTGGAGGCCCGCGATCGCGAAGCGCTGGCTCTCGGAGAAGTCGACCTGGATCACCTCGACGCCCGCGCCTTCGAGCGCTTCGACGACCGTCCGCGACCCGTTGTTGACGACAACCTTGCCGGGCTCCAGCGTGACGCCGTTCACCGCCAGGTCCCAGTACTCCTCGAGCGGCACCTCGACGATCCGGAAGTCGCGCTCCTTCAGCCAGCGGACGAAGCCGTAGTTGACGAGGTGCGGCGCGAGCACGATCACGCGCCGGTCGGGGACGAGGCAGACCATGTCCATGTGCGACGTGCCGATCGAGCCTTGGCCGATCGAGTCGTACCAGCCGGGGCTGTGCGTGACGACGAGCTCGACGCCGAGGCCCTCGAGCACGAACCGGAGCTGCCGCAACCCCTCCTCGTTCGCGACGACGCTCTCGTTGAAGACGAACGTCCTCGAGTCCAGCCAGCGGCCGGCGCCGGGCTCGCAGATCCCGCGCCCGTGGATGGTCAGGTAGATCGGGACTTGGAGCGCCGCGAGCGCCTTCGCCCAGATCACCTCGCGGCCACGCTGCCAGGAGCCGAGGCCGTAGCGGTGCAGCACCACGCCGCCGCGCACGCACAGGCCCGCGCCCGCCAGCGTGACGAGGTTCTTGATGTACCCGTACGCACCGATCGCGGGCACGGGCGCCTCGAGGTAGTTGACGCGGACGCCGTGGCCGGCGAGCACCTCGTAGTACTCATCGAACTGCGCCTGGAGCCTGCCGAGATCGGCGTTCCCCGCGGCGCTCGAGTAGTAGTACTGCCACTCCTTCGCGTACTCGGGCCTGATCTCGTTCTCGGTCGGCCGTGAGACGAGCACCTCCCGCAGCGTCCCGATCCCCTCGGCGCCCCACGTTCGACCCCAGATCTGCTCGACCTCGTCGTAGAAGTCGGTCTCGTGGAGCACGTAGTTGCGGAGCGGCTTCCCGCTCTCGAACCACGGCAGGGACTCGAGCACCTCGAGCTCGTCGTGCTCCTCTGCGACCCGTGGCGACGAGTACGTCAACTCGATCGTGTCACCGTCGGCCGTGCGGACGGCGAAGGGAACGGCCTCGCGGGCGCGGACGCCTTCCTCCTCGAGCATCGTCAACCTCCGATCAGTCGCAGCGCGTCGTCCATCTGCCCGAGGTAGTCCGGGAAGGAGAACTCGCGCATCGGGAACCCCTCCGGGAAGTGGCCCTGGTACAGGGGATACCAGAGTCCGGGCGGGGACGGATTGACCGCCACCGTGTCGACGCCTGCGTCATGCAGCTCGCCGACGCGGCGCCGGACGTCCTCAGGCGTGCCGGAGACGGTCATCGCATCGGCGATCTCGTCGCCGATCGCGGCGAGGGCACCGTCCGCGTCGCCGGCGGCGACCCGCTCCTGGATCTCGCGCACCTCGTCGGCGAACCCGGCCGCGGCGAAGCTCTGCGCGTAGAACGGCGACGAGCTGGTGGCGGTCGCGAACATCAGCACCTGGCCCTTCGCCTCCTCGAGACCGCTGCCGTCCTCCGCCACGACCGTCGGGTAGCCGCAGGCGACGTCCACCTCGTCGATCGTCCGGCCCGCCCGGGCGGCGCCCTCCGCCAGCGCCGGCATGACGACGTCGCGCACGTACGCCGCCGACCAGCAGTATCCGATCGCGCCGTCGGCGAGCTCGCCCGCGAGCCTGACCATCTGCGGGCCGATCGCCGCCAGGTAGATCCTCGGCGGCCGCTCGGGCGGGGGCAGCTGGAGCTGGAAGTCGCGGACGGAGAAGATCTCGCCCTCGAAGCTGACGGGCTCGCCGTCGAGGATGCGGCGCAGGATCGTGACGTACTCGCGCATCGCCCGGATCGGCCGCTCGTAGGTTCGGTCGTGCCAGCCCTCGACGTAGTTCCGCGCCTGGAGGCCCAGGCCGAGCAGCAACCGCCCGTCGGAGAGCTCGTTCAGGGAGGCCGCCTGGAGCGCCATCGTCACCGGCGAGCGGCTCCAGATGCCGACCACGCCCGTGCCGAGCAGGAGCCGATCGGTACCGGTCGCCGTCGCGGTCGCGGGACCGAACGAGTCGCCGAAGGTGATCTCCGGGAACCAGGCGGCCCGGAAGCCGGACTCCTCGACGCGGCGGCCGTACTCGACCGCGAGCGCCGGCGGGACGGCCTCGACGAAGAAGTCGAGCCCGTTCACAGCTGCTCGCCGCCTTCGAAGATCCTGATCGGCACCTGCGAGAACGGCCGCCCGCCGTCCGGCGTGACGAGCCACGTGTCCTGCATGTAGAGGCACGTCTGCTCGTCCTTCGTGATCGCGTGCGGGTGCATGGAGACGACCATGTTCTCACGCAGCTCGACCTCGATCCCCTCGCCGACCCGTGGGTGCTCGATCATCGTCATCCCGATCGAGTGGCCGGTGACGTGGCCGAGGGTGAACCCGCGGTCGAGGAACGGCTTCGAGACGGCCGTGTGGACGTCGTGAGCGCTCGCGCCGGCCTTCATCGTCTGCTTCGCGGCTTCGAAGTACTCGTGGTAGGCGTCGAGGGCGGCGCGGGTCGCTTCGCTCGGCTGCCCCGCGCAGATCGGGCGCGAGAACTCGACCCAGTGGCCGCCGGGCCCGGCGATCTCGAGGCCGTAGAGGAGCAGGTCGTCCCGGCCGATGCGGCGCAGCGACGGGAACTTGAACTCCGGTCCAGCGCCGCCGTTCTCGCCGGTCAGGACCATGTCCATCGTCGTCCGGTAGGTGCCGGCGGCGGCGAAGACGCGCTCCGCCACGCCCATCAGCTCGGCCTCGGTCTTGCCGACCCCGTACTCGGCGAGCACCGCCCGGACGCCGTCCTCGTTGATCCGGAAGCTCTCCCTCACCGACGCGAGCTCCTCCTCGCTCTTCACCGCGCGCGCGAGGTCGAAGCCCTCGTCCCAGGGCACGGCGACGTCGGCGAGCGGGCGGTAGTCGCGCACCGGCATCACGTAGTCGAGGCCGTAGACACCGATCTTCTGGAACCCGCGGTCGGCGATCCACTGCCCGGGGCGCTCGGCGAACACCTTGTCATCGATCCAGGCCTCGGAGTGGTCACCCACCCAGCGCGCCTCCTTGGGAAAGACGACAGAAGGGTCGCCCTCGACGGGAAGGACGACGTAGGCGTAGCGGTGGAGGATGCGAAAGCCGGACAGGTAGCGCACCGCGCCCTCGAAACCCGTGTACTCGGAACCTGCGACGACGACTGCGTCCAGGCCGTCGCGGGCCGCCGCCTCGCGGACGTTCGCATACCTCCGTTCGATCTCCTGCGTGCTCGTCATGTCCTCCCCTTGATCAGTTGCGTGAGTGCGCGGTTGAGCGGCGCGTCGACTCCGTGACGCTCGCCGAAGGCGACGATCGCGCCGTTCAGGAAGTCGATCTCGGTCTCGCGCCCGGCCTCGACGTCCTGGAGCATGCTCGGCTTGTGGCCGTAGGCGACGTCCCTGCGCGCTGCATGGTCGAACAGCTCCTCGGGGCTCATGTCCAGCGTGATGCCCTGCGCGTCGGCGACCGCCCTGCCCTCGGCCATCACGGCCCACGCGAGCCCGCGGGTCGGCGGCTCGGCGACCTGGCCGTGCGTCCGGCCGGTGAGCGCGGCGATCGCGTTCGAGGCGGCGTTGAAGATCAGCTTGCGCCACTGCGCACCGCGGGCGTCCGCCAGCGCGTGGGTCGGCATGCCGGCGCGGGTGCAGGCGTCGGCGAGCGCCTCGACCTTGTCCATCGGCGCCGCGCTCGGCTCGAACGGGCCGATGTGCGTGTCACCCCTCGTGTCCCAGCCGACGTGGCCGGGCTCGATCACGTGCCCGGCGGGGAAGGTCGTCCCGCGGATCACCTCGCGGACGTGCTCGGCGATCAGCTCCTCGTTGCCGGCGCCGTTCTGCACCGAGCAGACGGCGCCGTGCTCGAATGCGTGCGCGGTGGCGGCGACCGCCTCCGACGTGTGCATGCTCTTCACGGCGACGATCCCGAGGTCGGAGGGCGGGAGCGCGGCCGGATCGGAGGTGGCCTGGACCCGGCCGACGACCTCCCCGGCGCCCGACAGCCTGAGACCGCGGGCGTTGATCGCGTCGACGTGCTCCTGCCACGGGTCGCACGCCCACACCTCGACGTCGTCGAGCGTGCCGAGGTTCGCGGCGAAGAGGGAGCCGACGGCGCCGCAGCCGATGATAGTGATTCTCATTCTCGTTCTCGCTCGTCTGGGTGCTCGCGGGCCTTGACGAGCCGATACACGGCCGTGTGGAGCGGAACCGGGATGCCGTGCTGCCGGGCCTCCCGGACGAGCGCGCCGGTGATGAAGTCGACCTCCGTGGCCCGCCCCGCTCGGACGTCCTCGAGCATCGACGGGACGTGGGCGTAGTGCCCCTCGGCGGCGAGGGTCTCCCCGCGGCGGACGGCGTGGACGTTCATCTCCCACGGATCTTCGTGGAGCTCGATGCCTGCGGCGGCTGCAACCGCCTTCCCCTCGTCCATCAGGTCGTGGACGAGGTTGCCGAGATCGGTCTCGTGCTCTCGCGCGGCGAACGCGCTCACGTGCGGCAGGTCGGTGAGCGCCGCAACCGTGTTCACGGTCGCGTTGAAGATGAGCTTCGACCACTGCGCCGGCCGCAGGTCGGGAAAGGCGCGTGCTCGGAGCCCCGAGGCGAGGAGCAGCGACTCGACCTCGTGCGCCTGCTCGTGCGTGGCCGTCTCCGCGAAGGGCCCGAGCCAGGTCTCGGTGTCGAGCTCGTACTCGACGTGCGTGTCGCCGTGTCGAACCCCGCTCATGAACGTGACCGCGGACAGCAGGGGCCAGTCACCGTGGGCGCGGACGAGCTCCTCGGCGCCGAGGCCGTTCTGGATCGTCATCAGCGTGGCGCCGGGGAACCGGCCGGCGAGGGCCGCGGCCGCCTTTTCGAGCTGGGTGGCCTTCGTCGCGAGAATGCCGAGATCGAAGTCCGGGAGGTCGGTCGGGTCGGCGGTGGCGTGGACGGTCGCGGTGAAGTCCGACTTGCCCGAGATCCGCAGGCCTTCGGCGGTGAGCGCGCGGGCGTGCTCCTTGCGGCGGGTGAGGACGCTGACCTCGGCAACCGAGGCGAGATGTCCGGCGTAGAGGCTGCCGATCACTCCGCCCCCGACCACGCAGACCCGCTCGATCCTCATCGCGAGAACCTAACCCGTTAGGTTCGGAGCCGTGTCAGGGGTCGCTCTCTCGCTCGCGTCTGCAGTCCTGTTCGGCTGCATGTCGGTGGCGCTCGGCTTCTCGATGATGCGGAGCAGGGACGCGCTCGTCGGCGCCTTCGCGACCTCGTTCAGCGGGTTCTGCGTGTGCGCCGTGGTCGCGCTCGTCGGTCGCGAGTGGGGCGGCGAGCTCTGGCCGTACATGCTGGCAGGCCTGCTCGCGCCGGGCGGCGCTCAGCTCCTGTTCGTGCTCGGCGTGCGGGAAGCGGGGCCGGCGCGGACGTCCGTGATCGCGGGCGCGGCGCCGCTCGTCGCTGTGACGATCGCAATCCTCGCCCTCGGGGAGCCTGCCAGCGCTCCGCTCCTGGTCGGTGCGGTGGCGATCGTCGGTGGCGGCCTCGCTCTCGTCGCCGAGCGCGCGAGACCGGAGCACTTCCGCGCGATCGGGCTCGTCTACGCCTTCGGCTGCACCGTCCTCTTCGCGACTCGCGACAACGTCGTCCGCCACATCGCCTCCGACAGCACGGTGCCGCCGCAGCTCGCCGCGGCGGCGACGATCCTCTCCGGCACGGTCCTCGTCTTCGCGGTGCTGGTGGTCGCGCGCCGTGGCCGGGCCGTCGCCGGCCTACGCCCC
>JBLMYA010000109.1:0-28261 GCA_050258035.1 Verrucomicrobiota bacterium | reverse complement strand
CGCAGCCTCGGGGCATGATGGTGCTCACCTTGAGCGGCAGCAAGGTCGACGAGATCACCTTCTTCGCCGACCCCGCGCTGCCCGGCCGCTTCGGTCTTCCCGAACACATCTAGCCGACAAGTCCCGAACACATCTAGCCGACAAGGATGGGTCGACGTGAAATGGAAGCCGCCGTTCAGGGGTCATTCCGGAACATTAGGCTGACGCGCCCGATCAGTTCCCCACGGCCGGGTCGGGCGCGAACTCGAGGACCTCTTGAGCACAGCGGCACGCGGCGGCGATCTTGGCGGCCCACTGCAGCGCCTCCTCCCGTGACGGCACGTCGATGATCGTGACTCCGGCGATGTACGCCTTGCTCTCCGAGCCGTCGGTGAACGTCCCATCGGTGGCCACGACGCTCACGCTCACCTCGCCGCGGGGATACACACCGCCGGCGAACACGAGTACCCCGGCGTTCTGGGCCTCTCGGATCACCGCGTGGGCGGCATCGGCGACGTCGGGCATCTCCTCCTCGGGGATGAAGTCCATCGCGCCGTCATCGAACGAGATCAAGTACCGCGCCATCTCACGACTCCTTTCTCGGCCGCCTGCTCCGGCCGCTCTCCCCTGCTACGGACACGCGCCCGCTGGAGACTGACAGGCCAGCGAGAACTCATCGGCATCGGCGACATCCAGCCTTACGTCTTCACGCGTCATTCCGAACACTGGCCCAAGCAGACGTTCTGGTCGTCGCAGCTCGGGTGGCAAGTCAGCAACACGCGCCGATGCCCAGGTCTCCGCTGACCACGAGTGTCCGTCACTTTCAGGACTTGGGTGACATAGCCGCAACCCAGACGGTGCGCATCAGGAAAGGTGGAATGAGCGGCAGTCTGCAGCGCTACTTGATCAGCGTCAGCAGCTTGAACATCGGCAGGTACATCGAGAGGATGATCGTGCCGACCATGAAGCCGACGAAGATGATCATGATCGGCTCGATGATCGAGGTCAGCGACGAGATCGCCGCGTCGACTTCCTCCTCGTAGAAGTCGGCGATCTTCCCGAGCATCGCGTCCAGCTCACCCGTCTCCTCGCCGATCTTCACCATCTGGCCGACCATCGGCGGGAAGACCGGGTGCTCGACGAGCGGCTGGGCGATCGGGACACCCGCATGCACCTGCTCTCGCATGTCGCGGAGCGCGTCCTCCACCACCCAGTTGCCGGCCGTCGTGCCCGTGATCTCGAGCGCCTTGATGATGTCGACGCCTGCGGCGACGAGCGTGGAGAGCGTGCGTGCGAAGCGCGCCATCGTCACCTTCAGGACGACGTCTCCGATCTTCATCGGGACGTGCAGCTTGAAGCGGTCCCACCGCTTCCGGCCACCTTCGCTCTTCTTCCACTTGACGAAGACGAAGACCGTCAGCCCGATCGCCGGGAAGATGATGTACCAGCGGTGTCGCAGGAGCTCGGACGAGGTGATCATGAACTGGGTCAGCTTCGGAAGCTGGCCGTTGAACTGCCTGTACAGCTTCTGGAAGATCGGGACGATGAAGAGGAGCATCGCGACCAGGACGAGAAACGCGAAGGTGATGACGAGGGTCGGATAGACCATCGCGCTCTTCACGCGCCGCTTCAGGTTCGCCTCCTTCTCGATCTGGGTGGCGAGCCGGTCGAGCACGTCGTCGAGGATGCCCGCCGCCTCCCCGGCCTCGACCATCGAGACGTAGATGCGGGAGAAGACCTTGGGGTGACGGGCAAGCGCCTCGGAGAGGAGTGCGCCCCGCTCGACGTCGGCACGCACCTCGGCGACCACGGCGGCGAGGTTCATGTCGTCGGTCTGCTCCTCGAGGATCGCCAGCGCCGTGACGACGTTCAGGCCGGCGTCGATCATCGTGGCGAACTGCCTCGAGAACACCTGGAGAGAGCGAGACTTGACTCCCTTCGTGGAGCGGCGGGATCCCGAGCCCGCTGCCCGGGCGTCGCCGTCGATGCTTCCGGCCGCCGCGCCGCCGCCCGGCAGCTCCTCGAGGAGCTCGGCGAGGAGACCCTGGGCACGGAGCTGCTCCCGCGCCGCCCCGAGCGTCGGCGCCTGCACCTGACCACTGAGCTCGAGACCCGAGGCGTTGATCGCCGTGTACGCGTATGCAGCCATCGCCGCCTAGCTCGAGGGGGTGGTCGTGTCCAGGGAGTCGGTGACGATCGGGGTCGTCACGGTGTCGGTAGTGGTCGTCGTCGCGGTCGTCGTCGGCGCGGGCGGCGCGGGGGCCACCGGTGTCGTGGGGGGAGGCTGGGGCGAGGTCGTCGTCTGGGCGCCGCCCTGCTGCACGGGGAGCCCGGCGCACTTCGACTTCAGCTCGATCACGTACCGCGTCCCGTCGGCGGTGTTGACCAGCGTCAGCTTGTCGCCGAGCTTCAGAGTCGCCGTCGGCTGGCCGCTGTCGAAGGATCCGCCGACGATCCCGATCTGCACCGACTTGCCGTCCTTCGCGATCGAGACGAGCCGGAAGATGTTCTCCGTGGCCGGGAACGTCCCCTTGACGGCGACCTGTTCGCAGATGCCGTTGGTGGCGATCAGGGCCTCGGTCGGGATTGGGGCCGGTGCCGTGGGCGTTCCCGACGGCGTGGTCGTCCCCGGCAGGGCCGGGGGGCCCGGCGAGGGCGTCGTGGACGACGGCGAGCCGACCGGGACTACCGCGACCGGCGGGTTCGGCTCGGTCGAGGCGGGTGTCGTTTGCCCCGGAGCGGGCGTCGGCGGCGCGGACGGAGTCGTCGTCGCGTTCGTCGTCAGCTGCTGGACGAACGGATCCTTGCTCTTGAACAGGCCGAATGAGATCAGCTGGTTGGAGTCGCGCTGGACGACGACGACGTCTGTGCCGGGCAGTTGCCCCGCCGGGACCGGTGCGAGCGCTCCCGCTCCGGCCGACGTGCCGGCGACGGTCGTGGCCGCATGTGGAGCCGCGCTCTGCCCGCCTTTGCCCCCCATGATCTTCGGCAACTCGAAGCCGAGGACGGCGAGCAGGACGACGGAGCCCACGGCGATGAAGATCTTCTGGCGGCGGACGCGCCGCTCGGCCAGCGACTTGACGGTGTTGGGGGTCGGGCTCATGCTCCGGCGGCCGTCGCGCCCTCGGGCGCGGGCGGGATCGGCTGCGTGTTCGTAACCGCAGGGGTGGACGGGGTCGCACCGCTCTGGGGGGCGAGGCCGGACGGAACCGGCGGCGCGGTGCCGTCCCCGAAGACGTACGCAGAGACGGTCAGCGTGGCCTTCACCTGCGGGAAGTTGTCCTGCCCCTGGTCGAGGGTGATCGAGTCGACCGAGAAGAGGCGGCCGGTCGCGTTGAGCACGCCTTCGTGCACGTCGACGAGGTTCCGGAGGCGGTAGAGGAAGTCCGACAGGTCGTAAAAGCGCCCCTGGAAGGTGAGGTCGATGTCGATCCGCTGGTAGGCGCCGAGCGAGGTCGGGTCGTGCGGGGTGATGGCCTGGAACGTCACGCCGGATTCCTCTGCCACGCGGCTGATCTGGAGCAGGACGCCGGGGATGTCCGCGGTATTCGGCATCGCGCGCGAGAGCCTGAAGAGGTCGGCCACGCGGATCGGCGGCTGGGTCGGGGTGCGTACGCCGTGAGCGGCCGCGATCTGGTCGCGCGTGTCGTTGATCTCCTGCTTCAGCGTCTTGACGTCCGCCCGCTTGGGCGAGATCAGGAGGAACCAGCCCGCGATCAGCGCGAGCAGGACGCAGGCCGCCAGCAGGCCGATCTTCGCCGGTGTCGGGAGCTTGCTCATCCCGCCTCCTGCGGCCGGACGTCGGCCTGGATCGTGAACGAGTAGACGGACTGGTCGCTGACGGTGGACTGCGAACTGGAGATCAGCTTCACGTTCTGGAGGGCCGGGACCACCTGCAGGCGGCTGAGCAGTCGGGCGACGCCCTCCTGGGAGTAGGTGTAGCCCTGGAGATCGAGCGGTTCGGCCGGGGGAGCCGCCGGGGCTGCCGGCGCTGCGCTGGTGGTCGTTTTCGGCGTCGCGGTCGTGGCCGTGGTGCTGCCCGTCGTGCTGCCCGGAGTCGGCGCTGCGGCCGCCGGAGTCGGGGCGGCGACCGATGCCGGCGTCTCGGGCGACTGCGCAGAGAGGGTCGTCAGCCAGACGTCGCCCGGCAGCACCTGTGAGATCTCGCGCAAGACGCGGTCCCACACGAGCCGGCTCTGGAGCGTGGCGCTGAGCGTCGCGATCCGAAGGCTCCGCTCCGACGCCAGCGCCGGACTCTGCTGCGTCGCAGGCGAGGGAGCCGGGAGCGCAGCCAGCTCGTCCTGGAGCGCCCGGAGGGTCGCCCGCTTGCTGTTCACCTGCGAGCCGGCCAGGAGGTAGCCCGCCGCGAGCAGCCCGCCGACCACGAACGGAGCGACGAACGCGAGCTGGGTGACGACGCCCGGCGCCTTGCGGGTCCGTTTCGGCTCAGCCGGGAGCAGGTTGACGGCGCGCATCAGTCCTCGATTCCCAGGCCGACTGCAACTGCCATCGACGCGGTCGAGACGTCGACCTCTTGCTGTGCCTTGCGGGCCTTCATTCGCACCAGCGGGTCGGCGACGCGAACGGGGATGCCGATCAGCCGCTCGAGCTCCTCCGCGAGCCCGGCAGAGGTGGCCGCTCCGCCGGTGATCAGGATCTCGACGATGCCGAGCGAGTTGGGCTGCTCCTGGTAGAAGCGAAGCGAGGCGACGAGCTCGCGGGCGAACGACTGCAGCTCGCCGACCATGGCCCGCCGCGCCTCGTCGGCGTGACGCGCGTCGAGCCCGGCGGCCTCCCCCGCGCCGGTGAGGGAGAGGGCGTGCTTGATCGGGACGACGGCGGACGGCGTCTGGTCGAGAACGCGGGCGAGCGCGCCGTCCAGGGCGGAGCCGCCCCAGGCGAGGACGCGGGTGAACTCGCAGACGTTGCCGTCCGACACCGCCAGGGTCGAGCGGTCGTGGCCGATCGAGACGCAGACGACCGCCGCATCCTCACCCGGCGGCTGCTCGGGATCGCTGAGCGCGCGGAGGAGTGCAAACGCTTCCAGGTCGATCCCGACGAGCTTCAGGCCGGCCTTCCGGCATGCGCCGACGTAGCGCTCGACGAGCTCACGGTGGGCGACCACGAGCAGGACACGGCAGACGCGGACGCCGTCCTCGCCGACGCGGTCCGCCAGGATCCGGTGGTCGAGAACCGCCTCCTCGAGCGGGATGGGGAGCGTCTCCTGCGCCCGGAAGCGAACCGCGTTCGCCAGCTGCCTGGGATCCTCGATCCCGGTGATCTCGAACGTGCGCACGCCGATCCGGTTGTTCGAGATCCCGAGACGCACGCAGTTGCGGGGAAGCTTGTTCTTCTTGAAGAACGTCTTCAGGGCGGTCGCCAGCTCCTCCGGTTCGCGAAGCTCGCCGCCGACGACGACGCCTCGCTGGAGCGGCATCCGGGCCATGCGGACGATACGGGGCCCCCCGCGGTTGACGACCTGCGCGGCGGCGATCTGCGAGGCGCCGATCTTCAGGCCCACGAGCTGGCTATGCGTTGACGGATCGCCCTTTGCCCCGCCGGCTTCCCGGCGGCGCAGCCGGCGAGACTTCTCCGGTGCAGCGGCGGGGGTGGCCGCAGCGACCGCGGCCTCGGATGCCGGTGCCGCCGCCGCCGGTGCGGGCTGGGGCTCAGGCTCCGGCTGCGGTGGGACGGAGGGCAGGGGCACGACGGCGGGCACCGCAGCCGGGGCGGGAACCGGCGCGGCCGCGGGCGTCGGCTCGAAGACGGGCACCGGCTCGGCCTGGACGTCGGGCTCGGGCGGCGCGGGCGCAGCCCCGGCAGGGACGTGGGCCTCGAACGCCGGCGGCAGGGTCGCGGGCGCGGTGGGCTGAGGGCCGGCCTCGACGTGCGGTTCGGGCGCAAAGGTCGGAGGCTCGGGAGCGCCGGGGGCCGCCTGCGGCGGCTGCAGCGGAGCTGCGGGAGTCATGGGAGGCAGGACGAGCGGCGCGGCCTCGGGCGGGGCGGCGGGGACGACCGGCTGGGGGACGCCGGCGTCCGGCGGAGCCGGCGGGGCGGCCGCGGGCACCGGCTCGGGCGTCGCCGGGGGCGAGACCGGAGGAACCGGAGGCAGTGCGACCCAGTCGCTCTTCGGCTTCCGGCGGAAGCTGATCTCCTTCTTCCAGATCGACGTCTGCGCCGGCCGAGCCGCGGCGGGCCCGGCGACCGGCGGAGCCGGAGCCGGGAGCGCCTCCGGCGTCGGCGCAGGCGCGTCCGCCTTCGGCTTCCGGCGAAAGCTGATCTCCTTCTTCCAGATCGAGGTCCCGTCGGCCATCTCAGCTCCCCGCCAGCCTGAGGCCGGAGGATGCGGTCGGGGACTGGCCGTTCTGCGGGGCTCCCGAGCGCTCGAGGAGGCCCGTCAGCTGGTCCGGGTAGCTCGAGGAGTCGAGGGCGATGTTGGCCGTGATCGTTCCGCGCAGGACGAGGTCGCAGAGCGCCTGCTCCATCGTCTGCATCCCGCGCGTCGTCCCGGTCTGCATGACGGAGTAGATCTGCTCGAGCTTGCGCTGGCGGATCAGGTTCCGGACGGCGTAGTCGGGGATCAGGATCTCGAGCGCCGCGACCCGGCCCTGGCCGTCCGCGGTCGGAAGGAGCGTCTGGGTGACGACCCCCTCCAGGCTCGCCGCGAGCATCGCCCGGATCTGGCCCTGCTGCTCGGCGGGGAAGACGTCGATGATTCTGTCGATCGTGCTCGCGGCACCGCGCGTGTGGAGGGTGGCGAACACGAGGTGACCGGTCTCGGCGGCGGTCAGCGCGGTCGAAATCGTCTCGAGGTCGCGCATCTCGCCCAGGAGGATCACGTCGGGGTCCTCGCGGAGAGCCGCCCGGAGCGCCTCGGCGAAGCCCCTCGCGTCGGTACCGATCTCGCGCTGGTTGACGAGGCAGCGGCGGTGCCGGTGCAGGAACTCGATCGGATCCTCGATCGTGAGGATGTGAGCCGACCGGTTGCGGTTGATCTCGTCGATCAGGGCGGCCAGCGTCGTCGACTTCCCGGATCCGGTCGGCCCGGTGACCAGCACGAGGCCCCGGGGCCGCTCGGCCATCCCGTGGAGGCTGGTCGGGAGCCGGAGCTCCTCGAGCGTGAGGATCTTGTACGGGATCAGGCGGAAGGCGGCGCCGAGAGCGGACCGCTGGAAGAAGACGTTCACGCGGAAGCGGGCGACGCCGGAGACGGCGTACGAGAGGTCGATCTGGCGGTCGACCTCGAGGCGCTTCTGCTGCTCGGTCGTGAGGATCCGGTAGAGCAGCTGCTGTGTGTCCTCCGGCTCGAGCACGGGAAGGTCCTCGAGCGGCTCCAGCTCACCGTGCACGCGCACCAGCGGCTGCGAGCCCGCGGCGATGTGCAGGTCGGATGCTCTCAGGTCGTGCATCCGCGAGAGCAGCTCGTCGATCGAGTGAACCTCCGTCATCCCGCACGGGCTATCGGCAGCTGAGCGCCGATCCTTAACGGGCCGTTCGGCCTATCGCTCGGCGGTCGCCCAATCACTCCTTCTAGGGCTCAGGCGCCCCGCGGACAGTCCCGATACGTGGCGGGCCACCTCAATTCCCCCAGGGAAGGAGTACGACATGCTGGACACGCTGCGCAAGCGGCTGAGGAGCGAGAAGGGCTTCACCCTGATCGAGCTCCTCGTCGTGATGATCATCCTCGCGATCCTGATGGCGGTCGCGATCCCCTCGTACCTGAGCTTCCGCGACCGCGCGAACAAGAGCGCGGCCGGGGCCGACCTCAGGGCGGCGATCCCGTCGGTCGAGGCGTACTTCTCCGACCACGGCACGTACAACGGCATGACGGTCCCCATCCTCCAGGCGTCGTACGACCAGTCGATCAGCTCCGGCATCATCACGCTCGGATCGACCTTGACCGCCACGACGTACTGCGTCCAGGCGACGTCGCCGAGCGACAGCGACAAGATCGCTGTAAAGAACGGTCCGAACCAGCAGATCGTCGTCGGCACGGTGTCGAGCGGTACCCCCACTCCGTGCGCGTAGCAGGATAGGTTCACGTCGGATCGAGAGGGCGCGGGAGACCGCGCCCTCTCTCTTTCTCTCTAAAGCCCCGGCTGGCTTGTGCCGAGCAAGAGCGTGTGGAGCGCCGTCCCGCCTTCGCCCTCACGGCCATCGTCGGAGTGAGCTTCCTTGCCCGGACCGGCCTCGCCTGGCTCCGTTCCACGCCCGGGTTCTTTCCCGACGAGTACATCTACTCGGCGATCGGCCGCTCGCTCGCGGACTCCGGACGGCCGTCGATCCGTGGCGGGTCGGCACACTTCCCCGCACTGCTCCAGCCGATCCTGACCGCGCCCGCCTGGCTGATCGGTGACGTCGGCACCGCCTTCCGCGCCGTGCAGGCGATCGGCGCGCTCGCGATGTCGCTCGCCGCGATCCCGGTGTACGTCCTCGCGGTGCGGCTCGGGCTTTCGCGGCGGATCGCGCTCGCGTGCGCGGCCCTGGCGGTGCTCGTCCCGGACCTCCTCTACTCGTCGTTCGTCTCCTCCGAGCCCTTCGCCTATCCCCTCGTTCTGGCCGCGGCGGCGGCCGCGACCGTCGCCCTGGCGGAGCCGAGCCGCCGCGCGCAGCTCGCCTTCGTCGCGTTCGCCGCCCTCGCGGCCCTCACGCGCGCCCAGCTCGCGGTGCTGCCGGTCCTCTTCGTGCTCGCCGCGCTCGTGCTCGGCGCCCTCCAGAAGCGCGTCCGCTCTGCCCTGCGCGAGCAGCTCCTGCCGATCGGCGCGTTCCTGGTCCCACTGGTCGCGGTCGGCCTCGCCGGGACGAACCACGTACTCGGCTACTACCGCTCGGTGCTCCATCTCCAGCTGCACCCGATCGTCTTCCTACGCTGGTCGGGATGGGACGCGATGGTGCTCGCCTACGCGGCAGGCTGGATCATCGTCCCCGGCGCACTGCTCGGGCTCTGGTTCGCCCTTCGGCGCCCGACCTCGCGTCTGGAGCAGTCGTTCGCCGTCGTGGCGGTGCTCCTGACCGCAACCCTGGTGGCGGAGGCCGGGTTGATGCAGGCGAACGCCGCCGGCCGCGCCGGCGTCCCCGTGATCGAGATCAAGGAGCGCTACGTCTTCTACGTCGTCCCGCTCGCCGGCGTCGCCTTCGCCCTGTATGCGAGGCGGGGGTGGCCCGCTCGTCTCCCCCACCTCGTCCTCGCTGCGGCGCTCCTGGTGCTCTCGGTCAGGATCCCATTGAGCGGCTTCGCGATCTCCACCACCATCAGTGCGTCGCCGATCCTGTTCGGCGTCTACTGGCTGACCGTGAAGCTCGGCGGCCCCGGGAACGCCGCCGGGCTCGTCGCGGCGACGGTCGGGGTGATGTCGGTCGTCGCCGTGCTCGCATCGAGGCGCCCGCGGCTGGGAACTCCGATCGTGCTCGGATTGGCCCTGCTCGCCACAGGCGTCGCCTCGGCCGGCGCGGTTGCGCTCGACGTGGCGAACAGCTCTCTTGTCAGAAAGACCACGCTCCCGAGCGACCCGTCGTGGGTCGACCGGGCACACGTGGGTCAGGTCACGCTGCTCCAGTCTGCACTGGGCTCGCGCAGCGCAACGCTGCAGGAGCTCTTCTGGAACCGCTCGATCACCCGGGCGGCGCTCCTTCCGGGCGCGACGAGGTTCGACGTCTTCCGCACGCAGGCGGTGAGAGTGGCCGACGACGGCTCGTTGACCGTGAACGGCCGACCCCTCGGCGGCCCGCTGCTCGTCGACAGGTTCGGCTCGACGGTTCGGCTGTGGGGCGCCCGCGAGCTCGAGTCCGGGCCGACGGCCACCCTGTGGGTGCCCGATCGTCTCGAGCGGCCGCGCCTCCGGCTCTACGCCCAGGGCGTGTACCACGACGGCTGGCTGGCCGACAGGGGAGCCGTCTACCTGTGGCCGCGGCGGACGGGCGGCCGGCTCTCCGGCTGGATCTCGATGCGCCTCACAGCGCCCGAGCCGCTGGGAGCGATCCAGATGACGTTCACCCTCCCCGACGGTCGGGTCTTGCGGGCCCGCGTCCGGCCGGGCCGCGCCCAGAACGTACGCCTCGCCGTCTGCCGGACGGGAAGAGCACGCATCACGTATCGCTCGAACGTCCGCGCCCTCACCGGGCTCCGCGTGGTGGGTGCGCAGGCGACTCCGCCGGTGTTCACGCCCGGCCGGGCCGCCTGCCGGTTTCCTGTCGCGTAGTCCGGCTCCGACGGCGCCGGCGGTGCGGCTTTCGCCGCGACGCGTTCACCGGCGACAGGGGTGAGAAATGGATCGGCGGTGGGTGCCTAGCTGCAGATGTCGCCGTTCCGCAGGGCGATCTGGTCGCTCAGCTCGTACGCGCCCGGTTTCTTCGACGGATCGACGTCGACCGGCATCGTCACCGCCACCGTCGGGTACTGGCCGGTCACGCAGGTCGGGCTCGCCCAGATGGCCGGATCGGTGAGGTAGTCGGTCATGAACGTCGAGCCCGTTCCGGTGCACGCGTTGTCGGGATCGTTCTCCCGGTAGAGCCGGAACCGGTCGGTCGCGCCGCCGACGGGGACGGTGCACCACTGCACACCGGAGGCGTTGGTCTGGACGAGTCCCGGACATTCCGCCTGGCCGGTGAGGTTCGTCTCCGTCATCACGATCGTGAACCCGCCGGCGTCGTTTGCGTATGGATCGGTGACGCCGTGGGCGCAGTGGATGCCCTTGCGCATCCGGTCGAGCGCCTGCCGGGCGTTCTCCTGGGCGTCGAACCGCCGCGTCTGGTCGACCTGCGCGGTCTGGGCGGACACGAGCGAGGCGGTCAGGGGAGCCAGAATCGCGAGGAGCACGATCATCACCACCAGCATCTCGATCAGCGTGAAGCCGTCTTCGGCCGCCGGCGAACGGCGGGCCACCCGTCGCAGCACCGCGAGCATGTCCGAACGGATCATCTCGTTGTCCATCGGCACCGGTTCGGCGCGGCGTTAGGCGTTCGGGCGCGAAATTCCCCGTTTAGGTGATTGCCGGCGTTGCCGCGCGCGCCGACGGTCTGGGTATGCGTCGGATGCATGCCGATGCGATCGGCAGACGGGCACTGGACGCGCTGCGCCGCGGCCTGCGCGCGCGCGCCCGCCCGAGCTGGCGCAGCGAGGACGGCATCTCCCTGATCCTCTCGATCATCGTGGTCGCGGTCCTCACGATCGGCACCGCCGCGACGATCACGGCGGTCAACTCCAACGAGCACGCGTTCGGCCGTGACCGGCAGGTGAACCGGGCCTTGAACGTCGCCGAGGCAGGGCTGAACGCCGGCGTGGACGCATTGAAGGCCTTGCCTGCGACCGCCACCTCACTGCCCGACACGAGTGGAACCACCGACCAGGGATCGTGGTCGTACACGTCGACACGGACGCAGGATTCGTCCAACCCCGACCTGTACTACTGGACGATCACGTCCACCGGCATCTCGCCGGACGGCGAGGTCACCCGGATCGTGAGCCGGAAGGTTGCCGAGACGGTCACCCATCACTCCACCTCGCAGACGATCCACCACGAGCCCTCCCCCGCGTACGAATACGGCTTCTTCCTCGGCGACCCGAACTCGGACTGCGTGACGGTCGGGACCGGAAACAACTTCGGCGGCAACCTCTCGATCAGCGTCAGCATGTACGTCGCCGGATCGCTCTGTTGGGGCGGCAGCAACGTGAGCATGCGCGAGCCCTCCGGAAGCGGCCAGACCCTCAGCCTGTACGTCGGCAAGAAGTTCAAGGTCACCGGCAGCAACGCGTCGCCCATCGGAACAGGACAACCGGCGCCCGCCGCCTGCGGCTCCGGGTGCATCGCACAGGCGACCGTCGTCGGCGGCTGCGTCGACACGCGTGGGAACGCGGTCGTGTGCAGCAGCCGCGGGGACCCGACCAAGCGGAGCAACCAGCCGGGATACGGCTCCGGAATCTACGCTGCCGCCTACGCGTCGACGCAGATCACCATCCCGCCGCCCACGATCGACACGGCGTGGTACGCGAACGCGCGACCGGGGCCGGCCACCGGCTGCAACGACGACCCGACGCATCCCGGGAACGCGGCCTACATGTCGACGTACCCCAGCGGCTACACCGCCTCCACGTTCAGAAGCGCCCTCTTCGACAACGACTCGACGATGAACTCGAGCCTCGGGACGATCGACTTCCTCAACTTCGGCAGCTTCGACTGCCGGTACTACAACTCGAGCGGCGACCTCGTGGGCCGGCTCGCATGGGAGCCGGGGAGCCCGGGCACGCTGACGATCCTGGGAACGATGTGGATCGACGGGAACCTCGGCTTCGCGGGCCAGGACTACGCCGTCGTCCAGGGCCGGGGGACGATCTACGCCACCGGCACGATCTCGTTCAGCGGCCAGGCGAACATCTGCGAGACACCGACCTCGGGCAGCCCCTGCCTCGGCAACTACGACGACAACCAGAACCTGCTCGTGTTCGCCGCGTACAACAACGGCAGCCACACCACCACCGGCTTCACCCTCACGGGCCAGAACACCTTCGAGGGGATCGCGTTCACCAACGGGATCCTCAACGAAGGCGGCAACGCAACTCTTCACGGCCCCGTACTCGCCGACACCGCCAACATGGCGGGGAACGGCGATGCGCGGACGATCCACAACCCGCCGCCGGGATCCCCCGGCTCCGCCTACGACGAGACGGTCACCGAGTCGGGCGCGGACACGGCGGCCTGGAGCGACGTCCCCGGCTCCTGGCAGCAGCTCAAGTAGACATGGCCACTTTCGCGGCCACCTCCCTGCGCCGCCTCGGGCGACGTGCCTCGGGGGACGACGGGTTCGGCCTCATCGAGCTGTTGATCGCGATGACGATGCTCACGATCGCGATCGGCGCGCTCGTCACCGTCTTCGTCTCCAGCGCCGTCTCGCTGCGGCGCGCGGGCGAGAAGGGCACGGCGCTCACCCTCGCGGACACGCAGATGGAGAAGTACCGCACCCGAACCTTCACCGCGGTGCGGATCGACGGGACGCTGATCCCGACCAGCGGCACGTACGTGACCGCGAACTCGACCGACTCCACGATCCCCCCCTCGACCAACCAGGCCGTCGCCGGCCAGAACGGCGACGAGGCGTGCGCGACCGTCGACGAGCCCGCGGCCTGCCTGCCCGTCCAGAACGTGACCGGCCCCGACGGGCACACCTATCGGATCGACACCTACGTCAACTACGTCAACAACGATGCGACACTCTCCGTCCGCGCGCCGGCGTCCGGGCTCACCCTGAAGCGCGTCACCGTTGTCGTGCGCGACGCGGCGACGGGGATGATCATGGCGCGTGAATCGTCGGCCTTCAGCGGCCCCTGACGTCCATGAACACGGCCCCGAGATGTCAAGCAACCGCCCGGCGATGCCGATAGGAGAGATGTGACGCTGACCCTGGACACGCGCGCACGGATGCTGCTCCTCGTGCTGCTCTTCGTTCTCGCGGCCTCCCTCGCCGCGTTCATGTCGCTCCGGGCCCTGCATCACTCGAGCGGCGAGTCTGCGCCCGTGACGCACGCCGCGGCCCCGGCGACCAAGACGCACGGGACGACCTCGGCGACCTCCAAGCCGGCCGTCGCGCCGCACAGTGCCCCCGCGACGCATCCTCACGCCACCGCCGCGGCCGCGCCGCGTCACGCCCCCGCTGTGGCACCGAAGGCGAAGCCGGCCGCGCCCTCTCCCGTCAACGACCTTCCCGCGGCGGTTCGCAAGGCGCTCGCGGCCGACCGTGTCGTCGTCATCGCCCTCTACGACCCGAACGCGAAGATCGACAAGGGCGCGCTCGCCGAGGCGAAGGCAGGCGCCCGGCTCGGCCACGGCGCCTTCGTGCCGATCGACGTGCGCAGCCACGCGGTCGACTCCCTGAACGCCCGGTACGGGGCCGTCCAGGATCCGGCGGTGCTCGTCCTTCGTCCGCCGGACTCGCTGGTCGTCCGGATCGATGGATTCGCCGACAAGGATACGGTCGCCCAGGCCGCCCTGAACGCCGCGCATTCCTGATGCGCTTCGGCCGGCACCGGGCCCCCGCGGAGGAGCAGGCCTGGAACGACCTTCTCCAGCTACAGCCGAGCCAGGAGCAGCCTGCTCCACTACGGATGCAGGGCCAGCTCGCGGGCCCGGCAGCTCTCGAGGAGCGGGAGCTGTTCGTCCGCCATGCGCGCAAGGACGGCAGGCTCATAGCGATGCTCCGCGCCGTCGACCGCGGGTCGACTTGCGTCGTGGAGGCCGAGATCTCGCCCCAGGGAACGAACCAGCTCGTCACGGCGGGGCCGTACACCTTCGCCGATGCCCACCAGGCGAGCGCGTTCGTCACCGAGGCCGTCGAGGCGCTGATGTACCTCGGCTGCGACATCCAGGCCGTCTAGCCCGTACCCGGACCGGAGGGGCCGAGAGCTCCCGGTCGGCACGTTCCACGTGATCGCTCGGAAAAGGCAAGGAGCGGACTGCCTCTGCCCAGAGAGCGGGGCTCCGGACGTCCGAGCGATCTCTAGACGGTGACGCGCGCGAGCTCCTCGATCGACGTCAGGCCGGCGCTCACCTTCTCCATGCCGTCGTCCCAGAGTGTCCGCATCCCGGCTGCCATCGCCTCGCGCTCGACCTCGTCACGGCTTGCCCTGCGGACCGCCAGCTCGGCCAGGGGCTCGTTCATCAACATCAGCTGGAAGATGCCGACCCGGCCCCGGTAGCCGGTCTGGTTGCAGCGCGGGCAGCCGCGCTTTCGGTAGAGCACCATCCCATCGGAGGCCGCGGCCACGTCCGGCGCCACCCGCGCCTCGATCAACTCCTCGGCGCCCGGGGTGTACATCTCGCAGCAGTGCGTGCAGAGCCTGCGCGCGAGCCGCTGGGCCAGAACGGCCGACACGGCCGAGGCGGTCAGGAACGGCTCGACGCCCATCTCGTTCAGCCGGGTCAGCGTGCTCGGCGCGTCGTTGGTGTGCAGCGTCGAGAGGACGAGGTGTCCGGTCAGGGCAGCCTCGATTGCCAGCTTCGCCGTCTCGCCGTCGCGCACCTCGCCGACCATCACCACATCCGGGTCGGAGCGGAGGATGGACCGCAGCGCGCTCGCGAACGTCAGCCCCGCACGGACGTTGATCTGCATCTGGTTCACGCCCGCCAGCCGGTACTCGACCGGATCCTCGACCGTGATGATGTTGATCTCCGGCCGGTTGACCTGAGTCAGGGCCGCGTAGAGCGTCGTCGACTTTCCCGAGCCGGTCGGTCCGGTGACGAGGAGCGCGCCGGTCGGTCGCGACACGAGGCTGCTGAACGTCTCCCGCATCTCGTCCGACATCCCGAGCGCCTCGAGGGTGGGCGCCTGCTTCGTCTTGTCGAGCAGGCGCAGGACGACCGTCTCGCCCGAAACCGTCGGGAGCGTGGCGAGACGGATGTCCAGGAGCCGTCCGGCGGTCGCCGCGCGGAGCGAGATACGGCCGTCCTGTGGTTTGCGCCGCTCGGCGATGTCCAGCTTCGCCAGCACCTTCAGCCGCGTGGTCACCCCCGCCTGGAGCCGTCGGGGCACCCGCTGCATCTCGTGGAGAACACCGTCGATCCGGAATCTCACGACGATCCCGTCCTCCTGCGCCTCGAAGTGGACGTCGCTGGCACCGTCCTCGGCAGCCGCCAGCAGGATCGAGTTGACCATCCGAACGACCGGCCCTTCCGTGACCCCGTCGTCCTCCTCGAGATCGGCAATTCCGTCGTCGCCGCCGACGTCCTCGGACTCCTCGTACGACTCGACCACGGCGTCCGAGACGCGGTCCATCCGGTCGAGCTCGACCATGATGTCGTCGCGCCCAGCCACACCGATCGAGAGCTGGTACCGGGTGGCGAGGCGCAGCTCGTCGATCGCGTGGACGTTCTGCGGGTCGGCCAGGGCGACGTGAAGCGTCTCGCCGGCGAGCCGGTACGGCAGCGCCACCGCGCGCCGGAGGACGTGGAGTGGCACCAGGACGCTGGCCTCGGCGGAGACCCCGATCGTCTTCAGGTCGACGAGGGGCAGACGGTGGCGGGCGGCCAGCAGCCGCGCCACACCGTCGCTCGACGCCAGTCCCTCCGCGACCAGCGCCTCGGAGAACGACGAACCCTGACGTGTGTGTCCGCGGACGAGCGCCAGCCGGTCGAGCGGAACGAGCGCGGTTGCCTCGATCAGGTCGGCGACGAGCTCGGCCGGGCCGCTGTCGATCCCGCTCCCCGCCTGGGGCGGCGGCGCCGGGGGTGCCGAGACCTCCTCTGTGCCCTGGCTCAGCGGGCTGACGTCGGGCGACCCGGGCTCCATGTCACACGCCGGCCCCTCAGAAGAGGCTGGTGTAGGCGTGGACGAGAGCGTCGCCGGCGAACAGGGCGATCACCGATCCAAGAGCGAGGAACGGCGCGAACGGGATCGCCATCTTCCGCGCCCCCGACCCGTGCCGTGCGAGGAGGACGACTGCCGGGACGAGCGCGGCGATCATCCCGAGCGGCAGGGCGACGGCGACCGTCCGGCCGAGCGCGACGCCCATCAGGAGCGCCAGCTTGACGTCGCCCATCCCCATCCCGCCCGGGTACGCAAGCGCGACGATCAGGAGGAACGCGGCGGCGGCGGCTCCGGCGACGACCCATTCGGGGCTCGGTTCGGCGACGGTCATCAGCGCGCAGACGATCGCCGCCGTCGGCAGGACGACGAGGTTCGGGACGATCCGATGGCTCAGGTCGGTCGCCGTGACGACGACGAGCGCGGCACAGAAGATCGCCGCGGCGAGGGCTTCCAGCGAGAGCCCGAACGTGAAGAGGCAGGCCGCGAGCAGGGCCGCCGTCGCGAGCTCCACCGCCGGGTAGATCGGCCCGATCGGCGTCCGGCACGTCCGGCAGCGGCCGCGCAAGAGCACGTAGCTGACCAGCGGGACGTTGTCGTACCAGGCGATCGGCGTCCGGCACGAGCGGCAGGCGGAGCGCGGGTGAACCAGCGAGCGGCGCTCCGGCAGCCGCGTCGCGACCACGTTCAGGAAGCTCCCGACCGCCAGCCCCGGGAGGACCACGAAAGCTCCGAGCGCGATTCCCATCTCAGGTCGGCGGGACGGCCGGCCTCACGCACGCCTCGCCGGCGCGGGAAGCAGGACGGCCGTGCCCCCGTAGGGGGCCTTGTTGTCCGGCCTCCCCCGCTCGGCGTAGGCCGGATTCCGCGCCAGCGTCAGCGTGACGGTCGGGGCACCCGTATCGACCACGACCGACCCGGCCGCCGGCTCCTGGCCGACGACCGTGTTGCCTGCGAAGCCCCGTACCGGCCCGAGCACCTGCCAGGCGAACCCGCTGTCCTGGAGGATTCCCTTTGCGAAGACGTACGCCTGGCCGGTGACCTGCGGAACCGTCAGTTTCTGCTTGGACGCGGTGACGGCGACGAGAGTCGGCCGCTGGGGCGCAACCTGGTCGGCGGCGATCGTCAACGTCCCACCTGCGATCAGGAGGCCGGCGAAGACGGCGACGACGCCACGGAAGAGAGCCGCTAGAAACCGGAGCATTCCCCCGATTCATCGGCCTTTCGCCGCCGAACCTTGAGCCCGAAACGCTAGTAACGGTGTGTTACTTGCGCGGAGACGCGTCGAGAGCGGCGCGTCCCGAGCTTGTAACACTGTGTTACTTGACCTGCGGGTTGCCCGACGGCCGCGTCCGCTAGTCGAGCGGCCGGACGATGTGGAAGACGAGCGGCTGCGAGCCGCCCGGCTTCGCGGCGCCAGCGTCCAACCACTGGAAGGCGGTGCCGGCGAACCCCTGGAACCAGGCCTGGTCCTGAGGGTAGGACGAGGCCGGCTGCAGCTGGAGGTGGAGGTGCGGCCCGGTCGCGTCGCCGGTCTCGCCCACGAGGCCGACCGGATCGCCCGCCTTGAGCTCGGCCCCCTGCGAAACCAACGGGTCGAGGTAGGAGAGGTGGCAGTACGTCCACGTCTGGCCGTCGGTGGTCTTCATCGTGAAGCCGGTCCCGCAGCGCTGGTCCCACGTCCAGGCGTAGAGGACGGTGCCGTCGGAGAGCGCATAGAGGGGCGAGCCCTCGGGCGCCACGATGTCGGCAGCCGGATAGTCGTGGTGGTAGTGCGAGACCGAGACGACGGAGGGCCCGCCGCCGACGGGGAAGACGTAGCTGCCCGAGCCGTCGACCGGGGCGCCGGAGAGGATCTGGCGGGCAGGCTCGTTGAACGACGCTCCCCGGGCCTCGTCCTGCAGCTGAGCCAGCTTCGCCTCGGCCGCCGCCAGCCTCTGCTTCAGACGATCCGCCTCGGCCTGCGCGGCGGTCGCGACGGCACCGGCCTGCCCCGCGATCTTCTGCCGCCCGAGCCGGTCCGAAAGGAGCGGTTCCGCATTCGCCTCCGCGGCCAGGCCCTCCGCGCGCCCGGCGAATGCCTGGGCGTTGTCGAGGGCGGTCCGGTAGGCGTCGCTCGCGCTCGAGACCGCCGCCCGGGCGTCGTCCAGCTTCGCCTGCAGGCGGTCGAGGGCGAACACGGGGCGCTGCGCTGCGGGGAGGTTCTGGAACGCGTCGGCGGCGGCGCCGGTGGAGGTGCCGTAGAGCTGCGCGAGCTGGAGGACCTCATTCACGTACCAGTCTGCATGGTTGTACGAGAAGACGGCCCGGCGGATGTCGGTCGTACCACCGGACGCGGCGAGGTAGCGCGCGGCCGAGTAGACGGCGTCGACGGGGTTCCACGGATCGGCGACGCCGTTGCCGTCGGCGTCCGTTCCCCAGCGCATCCAGGTGGACGGCATGAACTGCATCCAGCCGATCGCGCCCGCGGAGCTCGGCCCCATGTTTCGGCCGAAGTTGGACTCGATCTTGTTGATCGCAGCGAGCACGTTCCACGGGATGCCGTACGCCTGGCCCGCGTTCTGCCACAGCCCGAGCAGCTGGTCGTAGGAGAGCTGGACAGGCTGGGCGGGCGGGAACGTCCAATCGGGCGCGAGCACGAGGTCGCCGCCGTTGGCGAGAACGGAAGTCGGCAGTTGGGGAGCGCCCTGCACGACCGAGAAGGTCGGACCGCCCCGTGCAGCGCCGGCGCACGCCAGCAGCCCGACCAGCAGCGGAACGAGGAGGCGCTTCACCGGCCCGCAGGTCGAATGAGCCGCAACGCGGCGGGTTCGGCGGCCTCCGGCTCTTCCTCCGCCGCCTTGCGCTCTGCCTCCGCCCTCTCCTTCACCGCCTTGTCGAGGGCGACGAGGAAGTCGTGACGATTTCCGGCCGCAGCCGCGGCCGTCTCGGTGTCCACGACGCCGCCGAGGACGAGCCCGATGAGCGCCTGCGTGAAGGTCTGCATCCTGAAGTAGGCGCCGTCCGCGACCGCGTCCTCGATCTCGCCGACCCGGTTCTCGCGGATCAGGTCGGCGATCCGGGCGTTGGTGATCATCACCTCGACCGCCGCGATGCGTCCGCCGTCGATGCGCGGCAGGAGCCGCTGGCTGATCACGCCGCGCAGCACGCCCGAGAGGATCGACCGCACCTGCTGGTGCTTCTCGTGGGGGAAGAACTCGACGATGCGCCCGATCGTCTCGGCCGCATCCACCGTGTGCAGCGTCGAGAGCACGAGATGGCCCGACTCGGCCGCCTGGATCGCCGTCTGCGCGGTCTCGGCGTCGCGCATCTCGCCGATGAGGATGACGTCCGGATCCTGGCGAAGCGCGCGCCGCAGCGCTTCGCTGAACGAGGCGGTGTCGAGACCGACCTCGCGCTGGTTGACGATGCTGTGCCGGTCGTCGTGGAGAAACTCGATCGGGTCCTCGATCGTGACGATGTGGCAGCTGCGGGTGGCGTTGATGTGGCCGATCATGGCCGCAAGCGTCGTCGACTTGCCCGAGCCGGTCGCACCCGTGCAGAGGACGAGCCCGCGCGGCTGCTCGGCCAGTACCTCGATCCCCTCCGGCAGTTGAAGCTCGGCGAAGGTCGGCACGTGGCTCGGGATCACACGGAGTGCCAGGGAGATCGCGCCTCGCTGGCGGAAGGCGTTGACGCGGAGGCGCGGTAGACCGGGAGGCGTGTAGGCGACGTCGAGCTCGCCGGTCTGCTCGAACGAGGAGAGCCGTGCGGCGTCCCGGGCACTGACGATCGCCAGAACCTCCTCGAGCTCCGTCATGCCCAGCGGCTGCCATCCTTCGACCGGCCTCAGCGCTCCGTCGTGGCGCATGACCGGCGGCTGGCCGATCTTGAGATGGACGTCGCTGGCGCCGGCGGCGACGGCGTACTCGAGCAAAGACTGCAGATCCACGAGAACCCCATCGGCATGCCCAAGAGGCTGCTTTAGCCGAGAACGGGTGCTTCCTAATGCCGGCTCCGGGCGCCGCCGATACAGCTTCCATGGCCGTCCAGCCCCTGCCTGCGCCCGCCGACGACCGGCCCTCGGAGGGGCGTCCCCTCCTCGGCCAGTTCCTCGTCAAGCGCGGGAGACTGAACACGGAGGGGCTGGAGCAGGCGCTGGCGGAGCAGGAGCGGAGCGGCCTTCCGCTCGGCCAGGTGCTCCTCGCTCTCGGCCTGATCACCACCCGCGACCTGGCCGAAGCACTCGCGGAGCAGCACGGGCTCGACTTCGTCGACCTGAGCACGACGAAGCTGGACGACGAGTCGGCGTCTCGTCTGCCGGAGAGCGTCGCCCGTCGCTACGACGCGCTACCGGTCAGGGTCCACGACGGCACGGTAGTGGTCGCCGTCTCCGACCCGACGAACATCCTCGCTCACGACGACCTGCGCCTGGCGCTCGGCGCCGACCTTCAGATCGTCGTGGCCGATTCTGTCCAGCTCAACGAGGCGATGACCCGCCGCTACCACAGGCAGGCGGCGCTCGGCGCCGTCGAGACCTTCTCGAGCGCCGCGTGGCGAGCGGGCGAAGGCGGCGAGGACGACCGGGTCGACCTGGACGACTCCGCCCCGGCGATCCGATTCGTCAACGACGTGATCAGCCGTGCGCTCGCCCACCGGGCATCCGATATCCATTTCGAGCCGCAGGCCGACGGGCTCGTGGTGCGTGTCCGCGTCGACGGCGTGACGCGCGAGCTGACCCGGATCGAAACCTCGATGCAGGCCGCGGTCCTCGCCCGTCTGAAGGTGATGGGGGGTCTCGACATCGCCCAGCGGCGTGCCCCGCAGGACGGCCGGATCGGCATCCGCGTGGGCGGGCAGCCGATGGACCTTCGCGTCGCGGTCCTCCCGACCACCTACGGCGAGCAGGCCGTGCTGCGCATCCCGCAGGGCGGCGGCGCCCAGGGGCCCCTCGACCTCGCCGAGCTCGGGATGGACACGGACACGGAGACCATTCTGCGGCGGGCGATCGAGCGACCGTACGGGGCGATCATCACCGTCGGCCCGACCGGGAGCGGCAAGACGACGACGCTCTACGCCGCGCTCGCCGTGCTCAACGACCCTGGTCGGGTGATCGTCACGATCGAGGACCCGGTCGAGTACCAGATGCCGGGCGCAGGGCAGATCGAGATCGATCCGCCCGCGGGCCTCACGTTCGCACGAGGGTTGCGCACCATCCTGCGCAGCGATCCCGACGTGATCCTGGTCGGCGAGATCCGCGACGAGGAGACGGCGCGGATCGCGATGCAGGCGGCCACGACGGGCCACCTGGTTCTGAGCACGCTCCACGCCCAGAGCGCCTCGAGCTCGATCGTCCGGCTGAAGGACATGGGCGTCGATCCGGGCCTCCTCGCCCCTTCGCTCAACTGCATCGTCGCCCAGCGGCTCGCCAGAAGACTGTGCCTCAGCTGCCGTGAGGCGTACGAGCCGACGGACCTCGAGCGGCAGCGGTTCGATCTCGACAGCCTCGGCGGCGTTCATGAGCTGTACCGGCCAGGCGGGTGCGAGACGTGCCTGCAGACGGGCTTCGAGGGGCGCGTCGCCCTCTACGAGGCGATGTCGGTGGAGGGCAAGATCCGCCGGTTCATCGACGCGCCGACCGAGGAGATCCACGCCGCAGCCGTCGAGCAGGGCATGACCACGCTCCGGGAAAGCGGGCTCCGCCTCGCGCTCGCCGGCGTCACGTCGCTCGGCGAGGTCCACCGCGTCACCGGCGACCGGCTGCTATGACGCCAGCCGGGCGAGCGCAGCGATCGCCTTCAGCGGCGGCCGTGCGAGCCCCCGTGCCTCGTCCGGCGCCCTGATGTCGCCCCGGACGAGCCGCTCGACCACCGGCCAGACGAGCGGCGCCCTCGCGAGGGCGAACGTCGTCCGCGGGTAGCGGTCGAGCGCGATCTTCGCGCCCCACGATGCTTTCGCGAGCGGCCCCAGCGCCTCGGCGAGCCGGTCCGTGTACTGCTCCACGGTCTCGGCCCGTCCGGCGAGGACGTCGACGATCGCGTCGGAGGCGAGCCGGGCGCTGACGAACGCCTCGTACATGCCGTCGCCCGTGAGCGGATCGACGAGCCCGGCGGCGTCCCCGACGAGGATGGTCCGGCCGCGGGCCGGGACGAAGCCGCCCCGGCGAAGGGGAAGCCGGTGGCCGCGGACGCTCTCCAGTCCTTCCCCGTCGATGCCGTGACGGCGGCAGAGCTCGGCGAGGTGCTCGCGCAGGCGCGGTCCTTCCGACTCCCAGCCCCCGACGCCGACGTTGACGTGGTCGCGCTTGGGAAAGACCCAGCCGTACCCTCCCGGGATCGTCCCCAGCTCGATCACCGCCAGACCGCGATAGCGGTCCTCGAAGGGGGCGTTGCCCTCGAACGCGACCCCGTGCGTGATCGGCCCGCCGAGGCCGAGGGCACGCGCCGTCGTGCCGTTCGCGCCGTCGGCGCCGACGATCACCTGCGCCCGGATCTCGCGCTCGTCCGCCTCCAGGGACAGCCCGCCCCGGGGGTCGGTTCCCACGGAGACCTTCACGCCGTCCCGGAACTCCGCCCCCGCCGCGACCGCCTGCTCGGCGAGGTAGTGGTCGAGGCGTCGCCGCTGGGTCATCAGCACGAACGGACCGCGCCTGCCGCGGCGCTCGAACCGCGAGCGCCAGCCGAGCCGGAAGGCCATCCGGTCGACCTCGTCCTCGACGACCGGTGCGGGATCCACCGGCAGCTGGCGAACCGCCCGCACGGTGAGGCCGCCGCCGCAGGGCTTGTCGCGCGGAAACCGAGCCCGGTCGAGGAGCAGGACGCGCGCACCGCTGCGGGCAAGATGGATGGCGGTCACGGAACCGGCCGGGCCGGCCCCGATCACGGCGACGTCGTAGCGCTCCATCCACGCATCGTAGTGCCGGTCGGCGCAGGCCCACGTGGCTACACTGGCACTCCCCTGGGGGTGTTCCCGAGCGGCCAAAGGGGACGGGCTGTAAACCCGTTGGCTCTGCCTTCGGAGGTTCGAATCCTCCCGCCCCCATTCCCCGGCTTCGCACGCGTCGGTTACTTGCAGAACCGATTCACGGGTGTATTCCGATCCCAGCGGTAGCCGTTGGCGTTCGCCCGAACCACCCTCGTCCGGTAGCAACCTTTCAGGTGGCGGACGCGGAAGGTCTTGCGACCGTTGCCGAGGGTGGTGCCGCGCCCCGTGAAGAACGGGTAGCCACGCCTCCGGACGAGCACCGACACATAGGCGTTCGGGACGGGCCGGCCGCGGGCGTCGACGAGCGTGACCGTGACGAGCAACGTCTTGCCGGCGCCGATGCCGTAGCGAATACCCGCGATCCGGAGCGGGCCGGGTGCGACGGTGACCGGGACGGACGCGGTGAGACCGGCGCCGGTCGCGGTCACCGTCCCCCGGCCTCCCTTCGCTCCGGCCGTGAAAGTGACCGTCGCCCCGGCCCGCGGCTGCACCGTCCCCAGCGTGGACGGGTCGACGTTCCAGGCCGCGCTCACGGGCACGGCGTTGCCGTACTGGTCCGCCCCGACGGCGTTCAGCGTCGTTGTGCCGCCCGCCGCGACCGTGCGGGCACCTGCCGTCACCTTCAGCGAGATCGGGGCGCCGGGAAGAATCGTCTCCGACTGCGTCCCGCTCGTCACCCCGGCCGCCGAGGCGGTGATCGTCGAGCTTCCCGCTCTCGTGTCGAGGTAGTAGAACGGCCCGGCCGCGACCCCGCCTGCGGGGATCGAGAGCGACAGCGTCGGCGTCCAGGGGCCGGTCGGAGCGAGCGAGAACTGGCCCTTCGGGGAGTTGGAGGCGAGCGTGATGCCGACCGCCGTCGGTGCCGGCTGCACTGCACCGGTCGCGTTCAGCAGCGTGAGCGAGATCGGCCCCGAGGGCGCTCCGGCTGGGATCGTCTGCGGAGAACTGCCGAAGGTCAGGACGGGCTGCGTCCAGGTGCGGAACGACTTCCAGGCCTCGGTGAAGGTCGCGCCCGGCCAGTCGCCGGCGCAGGAGACGTTGCACGCCTCGATCCCTGGATCCGACGGGTGGGTCTGCTGTCCCGAGTCCCGGATCGAGGCCGCGAGCCGGTCGAGGATCGCTCCGCTCTGGGAGACGAAGTCTCCGTTCGCGAGGCCCGGATTCCGCGGCGCCCAGGCGAAGCCCCAGTGATCCTGCGGCTGTCCGGTCGACGCGCTGAACGAGCGCAGGGCGTAGACCTGCTCGGAGACGAAGGACTGCATCTGATCGAACGGGATCGCCGTCCAGCCGTAGCCGCTCCCCCACGACCATGCGGCGTTCGCAAGCGGACTGGACGTCGTCTGGATGAACGTCCGCCCCGGCTCGACCACGGCAGGGGCGACCCGGGCGAGAACGATCTGATGCTGGAGGTAGTCGTTCAGGTAGTCGCGCCGCTGCTGCGGCGAGGTTCCTGGCACGGCGACCTTCCGGTAGTCGCCGTAGACCTCCTGCGACCAGTCGGCGACGTAAGCGCTCATGTCGGTCCAGAAGGCTGCGTCGCCGAGCCAGTTCTGCAGGTTGGTCTGGTAGGGCGTGGTGTCCGGAACCGCCTGGCCGACTCCGACGATGAAGACGGCTCCCTTCACCGGCGGGCCGCCGTCCCCCGTGTACAGGCCGCGGACGAGATCTCGTGCGTTCTGACGGTCGGCGCTGGGAACGCGGACCGAGGAGGGGAACTCGTTGACCGCCCACGTGTCACCGCTGGAAACGTCGAAGCCGGCCGCCGCCATACGTCGCCGGGCCTCCACGCCGGCCTCGAACCAGGTCGAGTTGTTCTGTGTCACCCAAGCTCGCCAGCCCGTCCAGTTGATCTCCGCGAGCGCGTGGATACTCGGCCCGAGCGCGCGGATCTTCGCGGCCTCGCCGTTCCGCAGCGTTGTCTTGCTGGCCGCGAGCGGCGGCACCGAGACGTAGTACTGGGCGCAGGGCGATGCCTGCGCAGCGAGCTTCGTCGCGAGCCGAAGCCAGTCGGTCTGCGCGTAGAAGATGCCGCGCAGCGGCCGGCAGGCGGCCTGGGCGGCCGAGTGCACCGGCCGCGGGTGCTCGACCACCTGCTTCCAGAGCCTCGCGGTCGCCGCCGGTTCGAGCGAGGGCACGACGGGGGTGCGGCCGGCGGCCGGCGCGTGCCCCGGAAGCACCGCGGCGGCGGCCAGGGCGACGAGACCGACGGCTGCAGCCCGCACGCGCATCGCGGAAGCATGCCCAGCGCTATGGATGGCGACCCTGCCCCCGCACGCGCAACCTCGGCCGCCTGGGACGCGGACGGCCCGCCGGCCAGCTCCCGTTTCATCCGCTCGACACGGCGCTCGTCGTCGCTCGTAACAGAGGCGGAGGCCGCCGGGCGTCCGGGTAGGCCGAGCAGCTTGTAGCGGCGCTCGCAGGCCGGAGGAGCTCCGGGCTCGTGCCGGTGTGCCTGGCATCCGCAAGTGGCCGCCGTTCACGCCGCCAGCGTCAATATGGACAAAACCTTGACAATCCTCGTACAGACATGTACCTTAGCTGCACAGACTCTGGACAATCGATGAACGGGGGTACCGGAATGAGACACGCAGTCGGCAACACGATCGATCTACCGCTGAAGGCGGCCCGCGCGCACGAGACGACGGCGCGGTCGCTGTTCCTGCTCGCGGCGGTGGCCTCGTTCGTCCTCTCCGTCTCGCTCTGGTTCTCGGGCCACGAGCTTCAGGGCATCTTCGTCGGGCTCTGGGTTCCCTCGATCCTGTCGCTGGCGAACCTGGCTCTCGGAAGTGAGCGAGGGCGATGAGCGCCGTCGGCCTCTTCGCCATAGGAGCGGCGGTCACGCTGATCGTCGCCTTCGCCCTCGGGCTCTGCATCTGGGGAGCCATCCTCGACGGCCGCGACGAACGGCAACGCCGCCTCGATGAACCGGAGGAGCGCGGGTCACTCCCGCCCGTCTCACTCCCGATCCGGACCACCACCTCGACCGCCAACACCATCCACCCGGCCGCCTAGGCCAAACCAGGAAAAGGAGTTCGATCATGAAGCGCAAGCACGTCGCCGTCTGGCTCGCCGTCACCGTCGCCCTGAGCGCTCTCGCGGGCGTCAGTGCGGCCACGGCATCCAGTGGGAGCAGCCAGAAGAACATCGTCCAGACCGCGGTCGCCGCCGGGCAGTTCAAGACGCTCGTCTCCCTGGTCAAGCAGGCCGGCCTCGCCGGAGCACTATCAGGCAAAGCCCCGCTGACCGTGTTCGCCCCCACAGATGCGGCGTTCGCCAAGGTGCCGAAGGCGACCCTGGCCGCGCTCGCCAAGGACAAGGCGAAGCTGAAGGCCGTCCTCCTCTACCACGTCGTGCCCGGCAAGGTCACGGCCGCGAAGGTGACGATGCTGAACTCCGCCAAGACGCTCGAAGGATCCCCGGTGCGCATCAGCGCCATGGGCGGCGGCGTCAAGATCAACAACGCCAAAGTGGTCAAGGCCGACATCATGGCCTCGAACGGCGTCATCCACGTCATCGACCGGGTCCTCATCCCGGGCGCCTGACCCATCGGAGAAACACCGGAGCTCCCGGCGCCGCGCCGCCGGGAGCTCCGAACGGATCCGCACTGGCGTGGGCACCCTGCCGCTAGGTGAACGAACTACAATGGTGGCGGCCGGTCAATGCGAGATCCAGGAGGCGGGGACGGTGACGGAGCACCAGGAGAATGCGCATTGGAACGCCGCGGAGTGGCACGGCAAGATGCTGGTCGATCGCGACGGCGAGAGGATCGGCAAGCTGCAGGACGTTTACGTCGACGTGGAGAACGACGAGCCGCAGTTCGCCACCGTCAAGGAGGGCTTCATCGGCCGTCACCTGACCTTCGTGCCTCTCGGCGGCATCAAGGTCGGCCCCGACGAACTCCAGGTAACCGTAACTCGAGAGCAGATCAAGTCCGCGCCGAACATCGAACAACACGGCGAAGAACTTTCCCAGGCAGACGAATCTGCCCTCTACCACCACTACGAACTCAACTACACGCCGCCGGATACCGAGAGCGGTCGCCGCCTCGCCCGCCGTTGATTGCGTGAGAAGACCGTTGACGCCGAAGTTTGCACCGTTCCGTCGCCTGTTCCGGTGACGCAGTAGCCACGAGGGACAAACACCCGGCGCGCTCAAGCGCGGCCTCGGAGGCAGCCGTGCCGGTCCCTGCAAACCGTCCTCTGCCTCATGTCAAGGGAGAGCACACTCGCCCAGGCGAGTTCGCCGACGCCTGACTGCCAACGTCAATAGGGCGCCGTTCGTTATCCGTGCACACGCTGATGCGATCTCGACCCCTGGGCGCAAGGCTTGCGCCCGAGGGAGTTGGCGCGTTGTTGACACGGTCGAGTTCGTGGCTGGTCGCGGCGGGCTGCTGCGCAGCGGTCGCGTTCGGGGCAGCCGGGGCGCAGACGGCAACGGGTGCAGTCAACGAAATCGCCCATGCCATCGCGATCCAGCCCGACGGGAAGATCGTTGTCGGTGGCGATTACAACGCCTCGTTCGGTAGCGGCTTCGCGGTCGCCCGCTACACGAGTGCCGGGAAGCGGGACGCGAGCTTCGGGGCGGGTGGCATAACCTTGATCAACCCGGGTCGGTGGGGTAGCGCAAGCGCCTACGGGGTCGCGCTGCAGCCCGACGGAAAGATCGTCGCTGCGGGCGCGAGCACCGCGGACGCACGCATTGGGTCGCCGAGCCCACGCGTGTTCATGCTCGTCCGCTACACGAAGACCGGTGCGTTGGATGCCGGTTTCGGCTCGGGCGGCGGGGTGCTGACCGCTCTCGGCGGCGGCGGCGCTGGAGCCCATGCGGTCGCCGTTCAGCGCGACGGGAAGATCGTCGCCGCCGGCGGTAGTGGCCCGTCGTGTCCGGGGACCCCTTGCCAGTCGGCATTTGCGCTCGTCCGGTACACGACCAGCGGCCAGCTGGACGCCGGTTTCGGCTTCGGTGGCAAGGTACTGACCGGACTCGGGGGCAGCGATGGAGCCTCTGCGGTCGCGGTCCAGCCCGACGG
>JBLMYA010000108.1:0-56200 GCA_050258035.1 Verrucomicrobiota bacterium | reverse complement strand
CGGCCGCGGTGGCGGATCCGGTCTCACCCGCGGGGGCGGCGGTGATCGCGTCGGCGAACGGCTGGCTGGCGGCCTACCTCGCCTGGTGTGCGCGGCTCGTCGGCGGCTTGCCGGGGGCGGTGGTGTCGTCGACGGCGGGGCTCGGGGCGCTGCTCTTGGTCACGTCGACGCTGCTTCTCGTCGCAGTCGGTGGCCGCGACCGGAACTTCCGCAAGCCCTGACTATGCTTGCCGGGAGTGGCCGGGGACCTGAAGCCCGTCTACCTTCTCACGGGCAGCGATCGTCCGAAGATCGCGCGCGCGGTACACCGGCTGCGCGACCGCTTCGGCGACGACTCGGTCGAACGGCTCTCCGCCGAGGACGCGTCGGGCGACGACGCGGTCGCCGCCTGCAATGCGATGGGGCTCTTCGCGAGGAGCGGCCGGCTGGTGCTCGTCGAGGGCGTCGAGCGGTGGAAGGCCGTCGACGCGAAGGCAGTTTCCGATTACCTGACGACGCCGGCGCCCGACACGGTGCTGGCGCTCCTCGGAAGCGAGATCCGCAAGGACTCGCCGCTCGCGAAGGCGTGCGCGAAGCAAGGGCAAGTGCTCGTCTACGACGTCTCGAAGCGCGAGCTGCCCAAGTGGGTTTCGGCGCAGTTCGCCCGTCACGGCGTCCGCGTCACAACCGATGCCTGCCGCGCCCTCATCGAGCTCGTCGGCGACGACCCTCACGAGCTGGCCGGCGAGATCGACAAGCTCGCGCTCTGGGCCGGATCGGACGAGGTCGGCGAGGACGAGGTGGAGCGGCTCGTCGCCCCCCGGGCCGAGGTCCCGCCGTTCGTCCTCACCGACGCATGGGGGAGGAGAGACGTCGCGGGCGTGCTGGCCGCGTGCGAGTCGATCCTGGAGCGGTCGACGCGCTCGGGCGAGATCCCGATGCTCGTCGGTCGGCTCGTCGCACACGTGCGGCGCGTTCAGGCCTGCCAGCGCCTCGACGCCGAGGGTGTCCGCGCGCGGGACGCGGCCGCCGAGCTGAAGATGCATCCGTTTGCCGCCGAGAAGGCGTTCGGCCAGGCGCGCAACTTCTCCATCGAGGAACTGCACGGAGCAATCGTCTGCCTCGCCGACCTCGACTTCGCGATCAAGGGCGGGAGCAGGCTCCCGTCCGAGCTCGAGCTCCAGCGGACGCTGGTCGCGATCACGCGCGCGCCCGAGCAGCCGTGACAGACGAGCTCGAGCCGCGGGCGGCCCGGCCGTCGATGCCCGAGGGCTACGGCGTCCCGGGCACGGACGAGGGCCTGCTGGAGTGGAGCTGGGCGGTCGAGCGGCTCGCGTCGTCGGTGAACTACTGGTTCAGCACGACGCGTCCCGACGGTCGGCCGCACGCCATGCCGGCCTGGGCGGTCTGGCTGGACGGGGCACTGTTCTTCGAGGGCAGCCCCGCAACGAGACGCGCCCGGAACGTTGCGGTGAATCCCGCGGTCGTCGTTCACCTCGAGAGCGGCGACGAGGTCGTCATCCTCGAGGGCGACGCCCACGAGGTCGGCGAGCCCGACCGGGCGCTCGCCGAGCGACTCGCCGAGGCGTTCGCGGAGAAGTACGCAGCGACCAAGTACGAATACCGGCCGCCGCCCGAGCAGTGGGACAACGGCGGCCTGTGGGCCATGCGCCCTCGCGTCGCGTTCGGGTGGAGCGAGTTCCCCACCGACACCACCCGTTGGGAATTCGACTAGCTCGCCGGCCGAGCCTCGACGTCCTTCGACATGAACACCGCCCGCTCGATACAGCCGAGCGAGCGGTACAGCGAGCGGGCGATCTCGTTGCCGCCCAGGACGGTCAGGCTCGCCCCGGAGATGCGGCGTGACCGGGCCTCGTTCTCGAACAGCAGCATCGCCTCGCGGCCGAGGCCGCGTCCCCGGTGCTCCGCACGATCTCGATCGAATAGACGTACAGCACCTTCCCGCCGCCGTCGTTCTCCCGTTCGGCAATCCAGAGGTCGCCGACGCGCGCGCGAATCGTCCTCGACCGCGAAGAGCTCATGCCCCGGAGCGACCCGGCCGTCGGGGAACAGGCGCGCCCAGCCGGTCTTGGTCTTGGTTGCAGCCTGCTCGGGGCTCAGTCCGGCCTGCGTCACGAGGTCGCGCTCGTACGCGGCCCGTCCGTGCTCCATGTACGCCGGAAGCTCGTCCTCCCGGAGCGGCCGGAGGCGGAGCGGCACGAGGGCGGGCGCTAGGACGCGCCGCCGGCAACGAGCCGGGCGGCCTGCGCCTTCTTGCGTGCGGCGGTGTTCGCGTGGAGCGCGCCCCTCGAGGCCGCGCGGTCGACCCAGCGCACGAGCGTGCGGTGCTCGGCGGCGATCGCCTCGGCGTCGCCGTTCTCGACCGCGGCCTGGAGCCGCTTGGTCAGGGTCTTCACCGTCGACCGGTAGCGGATGTTCTCCGCCCGCTGGCGCTCGGCGACGCGGACCCGCTTCTCCTGCTGCTTGATGTTCGGCATGGCGTGAAAAGGCCCGCACTGCGCGGGCGAGCGGATGGTAGCAACAGCCGGACCACGCCGTCAGTCGGGCTCGGCCGGCGGGCTGAGGCGGGCGTGCCGCTGTCGGCCGCGAGGGTCACGAGGTCGACCCCGTGCGGCGGTGTTCCGAAACGGCACCTGGCGACCCGGGTAGCAACAGGCGCGCTCCTTATGCTCACCCCGTGAAGGACGACGCCGAGCACAAAGGCGACAGCGGAGCCGTCGACCTTGGTGCAGGGCGAGGCCGTGACGCCGCCGGCGTCGGCGTGTCCACCGAGGACGCGGCTCGCGCGGCCCCCGAGATCGACCTGCCGATCGAGGGAGCGACCCATCACCGGCGGCTTGCGCTCTCGACCGCGTTCTTCGCCGGCGCCACCGGTCTCTCCCGCGTCGTCGGCCTGATCCGCGAGTCGGTCGTCCGCTACTACTTCGGCACCGTCGGGCCGATCAACGCGTTCGAGGTCGCGTTCCTCGTCCCGAACACCGTCCGCGCGCTCGTCGCCGACGCGGCGCTGTCGTCGGCGTTCGTCCCCGTCTTCAGCGAGCTGCTCGAGAAGGGGGAGCGCAAGCGCGCCTGGCGCGTCGCCTCCAGCCTCTTCTGGCTGATCATGCTCGGTCTCGGCGGGCTGACGGCGCTGTTCATCGTGATCGCGCCGTGGGTGATGGACATCTTCGGCTACTCGGGCGTCGCCGTCGGGCTCTCGCGCGTGCTCTTCCCGATCGTCCTGATCCTCGGCCTGACGGGGATCGTCGTCGGGATCCTGAACAGCTACGAGCACTTCTCCGTGCCGGCGCTCTCGCCCGTCCTGTGGAACGTCGCGATCATCGTCGGCCTCGTCATCGGCGTCCCGCGCGCGGACACGATCGACGCCGAGCTCTACGTCTACGCGTTCTCGATCCTGATCGCGACGATCCTGCAGTTCCTGCTGCCCCTGCCGTGGCTGCGCGGCCGGGACGACCGCCTGCACGTGGTGATCGACTGGCGCGACCCGGCGGTCGCGCGCACGTTCAAGCTGATGGTCCCGATCACGCTCGGCCTCGGGCTGATCAACTTCAACGCCTTCGTCGACACGATCTTCGCGGCGCGGCTGCTCGACAAGTACCAGGCGCCGAGCTCGATCAACGCGGCGTTTCGCCTGTACATCTTCCCGCAGGGGATGTTCTCGGTCGCCGTCGCGACCGTCCTCTTCCCGTCGCTGTCGCGTCTCGCCACCCGCCGCGACCTGGACGGCTTCCGTTCGATGGTCTCCGCCGGCCTGCGACAGATCGCGTTCCTGCTGATCCCGGCGAGCGTGATCTGCGCCGTGCTCGCCCAGCCGATCGTCCGGATCGTCTACCAGCGCGGCGACTTCAGCCCCTCGCAGACGACGGTCGTCGCCGAGTGCCTCGCGGCGTTCGCGCTCGGGCTCGCCTTCAACGGGGCGATGCTGATGCTGAACCGGGCGTTCTTCTCGCTCCAGACCGCCTGGATCCCGACCGGCGTGGCCCTCGCCAACCTCGGGCTGAACGCCGCTCTCGACGCCGCCTTCTACCGGTTCGGAATCTGGGGCATCCCGCTCTCGACCTCCGTCGTGAACGTCGCGGGGACGTTCGTGCTCCTCGTCCTGCTCCGTCGGCAGCTCGGCCGGCTGGACCTCGGCCGGACGCTCGACTCGGTGCTCAGGATCGTGATCGCCTCCGCGGCGCTCGGGGCGGTTGCCTACGGCGTCTGGCGGCCGCTCGACGACGCACTCGGGCACCGGTTCGTCGCCCAGGTCGTGTCGCTCGGGGCCGCGCTCACCGTCGGCGCCGCCGCCTATCTGCTCGTGTGCCGGCTCCTGCGGGTGCAGGAGCTCCGGGCGCTGCGTCTTCTGCGGCGGTCGCGCGCGGCGTGATCGAGTCCCCGCCGCTCACCGAGGCGGACCTTCCGCTCGTCGCGGACTGGTTCGGCAGGGATCACGTGCCGTGGGTGGCGGGACGACGTCGACGAGTCGATCGCCGAGTACCGGGCGTCCGGAACGTCGAGGAGGACGGCCTCCCGCACCCGCTGATGCGGCTCGATCGTTCCGTCTGAGGGCGGTCTCAAACGGCGCGGACGCGCTGCCGATAACGGGTGCGTGACCGAGCAACAGCCTTCGTTCGACCGCCGTCGGCCCGGCCGTCCCTGGGCCGATCGTCCGAAGCCGCTCCGGATCGCGGTCTTCACGACCTCCTACCCGCGCGACGGGAACGACCCGGCCGGCCGCTTCGTCGCGGATGCGGTCGGACACCTTCGGGCCCGCGGAGTCCGGGTCGCTGTCCTCTGTCCCGAGCTGGCCGGACGCGGAACGGTGGCGGCGAAGCTGAAGCGGGCCCCGTGGCGGGCGCCCGGATTCGTCGTTCGTTCGGTTCGTGCTCTCCGGAAGGCCGACTGCGATCTGGTCCACGCGCACTGGCTGCTTTCCGGGCTCATCGTCGTCCTGGCTCGGAAGCCGTTCGTGATCACCCTCCACGGGTCGGGCTCCGCGGGCCGGTTCTCCGACCTCGAGCTTGCGCGGCGCTGCCCCAGGCTCGTGCGCGCAATCCTTCGCCGGGCCCGCCTCGTGATCTGCGTCTCAGAGGTGCTGGCCGAGGCGGCACGAGCCTGCGGTGCGCGCGAGGTGCGGGTGATCCCGAACGGCATCGCGGTCCCGGACGAGATCGGCGCCGAGGCGGAGCCGGCCGAGATTCTCTACGCGGGCCGCCTCTCTCCCGAGAAGGGAATCGAGGAGCTCGCATCGGCCTGTTCCGAGATGAACCTGGTCGTGGCCGGCGACGGCCCGTTGAGGTCGCTCCTCCCGGAAGCGCTCGGGTTCCTCTCGCCGGCCGAGCTGGACAAGCGCTACCGACGCGCAGCAGTCGTCGTCTGCCCATCGAGGAGCGAAGGTTTCGGCGTCGTGTGCGCGGAGGCCATGGCGCACGGCAGGCCGGTGGTCGCGACCGCAGTCGGAGGTCTGAAGGAGCTCGTGCGGCATGGAAGCACCGGGCTGCTGGTCGAGCCGGGCAACCCGGGCGCACTGCGCCTGGCGGTCGAGCAGCTGCTCGAGAACCCGGACCTGCGCCGTCGCCTCGGGGCCGCTGCCCGCGCCGATGCCATCGCCCGCTTCGACTGGCGGTCGGTGACCGGAGCGACCGTCGACGCGTACCGGCGTGCGCTCGACATCACATCGCAGACACCCGATGCGGTGGCCGAGTCCGCCGCAGCCTGATGCTCAAGCTTCGCCCCGCACCGGAAAGGTACGACGAGCGCTTCATGGACACGATGGCGAGCGCGTACCTCGAGCGCACGCCCTGGACCGAGCTTCGCCTCGCCGTCGTTCGAGACCTGGTCGATCCGCATCCCGGGGACCGCGTTCTCGACCTCGGCTGCGCGGCGGGCGCGATCACGCACTATCTGTCCACCCTCGGCGCCGATCCGGTCGGCATCGACTCCGAGCCGCTCGCGATCGAGAAGGCGCAGGAGCTGTTTCCGGAGCTCCGCTTCGAGGTCGCAGACGCCTGCGACTTGCCCTTTCCGGACGCCCGCTTCGACAAGGCCGTCGCCGCCGACTTCGTCGAGCACATCGAGGACGGCGTCTTCGAGCGCATGTGCGTCGAGCTGCGCCGTGTCCTCACCCCCGGCGGGACGTTCGCGCTGTACACGCCGAATCCACGCCACCTCGTCGAACGTTTGAAGGCACACGAGATCCTGCTCGCCCAGAACCCGACCCACATCGGCCTCCGGGACGCACCCGCGCTCGAGTCCTTGCTCGGCGGCTGCGGCTTCGAGGTCGTTCGCAGCGAGTGGCGCCCGAGCTTCTTCCCGGGTCTGAGAACGGTCGAGAAGGTCGTGGGGCGGCGGCACGACGTCTTCCGGTACCGCCTCTGCGTGCTCGCTCGCGTCCGCTGAGACGTTCGAGCGGCTCGAGGCGCCGCCCTGGCTGGAGCGGCTCGACGCGGTCCGGGGCGAAGCGCCGACCGCAATCCCGGCCTGGCCGGGGCCGGAAATCGCGGGCGACGGCGCCGCTACGATCAGCGCGGAGACCGCATGGACCAGGGCAAGATCCGCAACTTCTCGATCATCGCGCACATCGACCACGGCAAGTCGACGCTCGCCGATCGCATCCTCGAGGTCACCGAGACCGTCACGGGCCGCGAGATGCGCGAGCAGCTGCTGGACTCGATGGAGCTCGAGCGCGAGCGCGGGATCACGATCAAGGCGCAGGCCGTCCGCGTGATGTGGAAGGGGCACGAGCTCAACCTGATCGACACGCCCGGCCACGTCGACTTCACGTACGAGGTGTCGCGCTCGCTACAGGCGTGCGAGGGAGCGGTGCTCGTCGTCGACGCCGCCCAGGGGATCGAGGCGCAGACGGTCGCGAACGCCTATCTCGCGATCGAGAACGACCTCGAGATCGTCCCCGTGCTGAACAAGATCGACCTGCCACAGGCCGATCCCGAGGGGGCGGCGGTCGCCGTCTCCCGGCTCGTCGGCGACACGCCCGACCACGTCCTGCGCATCTCCGCGAAGACCGGGGAGGGCGTGGGGGACGTCCTCGACGCGGTCGTCGAGCGGATCCCCGCGCCGGCCGGCGATCCCGCAGCGCCGCCGCGGGCGCTGATCTCCGACTCGTCGTACGACCAGTACCGCGGCGTGGTCGCATTCGTGCGCGTCGTCGACGGGAGCTTCCGACGTGGGGAGGCGCTTCGTGCGATGGCGCTCGGCACCGAGTTCGACGCCGAGGAGCTCGGCTTCATGTCGCCGACGATGACCCCGGTCGGCGAGCTCTCCGCCGGCGAGGTCGGGTACGTGGTCACGGGCCTGAAGGACGTCTCGCGGCTCCGCGTCGGCGACACGCTGACCGCGAAGGCGCGGCGGGCCGCGGAGCCGCTGCCCGGCTACAAGGACGTGAAGCCGATGGTCTTCGCCGGGCTGTTTCCGACGGATTCCGACCAGTACCCGGAGCTCCGCGACGCGCTGGAGAAGCTGAAGCTGAACGACGCCTCGCTCCACTACGAGCCCGAGAGCTCGCAGGCACTCGGCTTCGGCTTCCGCTGCGGCTTCCTCGGCCTCCTGCACATGGAGATCGTCCGCGAGCGGCTCGAGCGTGAGTTCGACCTCGACCTGCTCGTGACCGCGCCGAACGTCGCATACCGCGTCCTCACCAAGACGGGTGACGAGGTCGAGGTGCACAACCCGGCCGAGATGCCCCGCGAGGTCGAGGAGGTCGAGGAGCCGTACGTGAAGGCGTCGATCATCGTCCCGAAGGACGGCGTCGGCGCGGTGATGGAGCTGAACAACGAGCGCCGCGGCCGCTTCGACCACATGGAGTACCTGTCCGAGGACCGCGTGTTGCTCTCGTACGACCTGCCGCTCGGCGAGATCGTCCTCGACTACTACGACCAGCTGAAGTCGCGCACGCGCGGGTATGCGAGCTTCGACTACGACTTCGCCGGCTTCCGCCCGGGCGACCTGTCGCGCGTCGACATCCTGATCGCGGGCGAGCCCGTCGACGCGCTGTCGCTGATCGTCCACCGCGACGGGGCGTACTCACGCGGGCGCGCGCTCGTCGAGCGCCTGCGCGAGGAGATCCCGCGCCAGTTCTTCGACGTGCCGGTGCAGGCGGCGATCGGCTCGCGCGTGATCGCCCGCGAGACGATCAAGGCGAAGCGCAAGGACGTGCTCGCCAAATGCTACGGCGGCGACATCTCGCGCAAGCGCAAGCTGCTCGAGCAGCAGAAGAAGGGCAAGAAGCGGATGAAGCAGGTCGGCTCGGTCGAGGTGCCGCAGGAAGCCTTCCTCGCCGTTCTCAACCTCGACCAGGAGAAGAGATAAGGCATGACGCTCGAGACGCGCGAGGTGTGCGTGCGGTGCGGGACGGCGCTCGCGCCGGACGGGCCGGCGGCGATCTGCTCGTACGATTGCACGTTCCGCGCCGCGTGCGCGGAGGCGGCTGAGCACGTCTGCCCGAACTGCGGCGGCGAGCCGGTAGCCCGGCCGCGGAGGAAAGCGGAATGAGTGGAGTCGGGCACGTCTACCTCCACCTGCCGTTCTGCGCGCACCGTTGCGCGTACTGCGACTTCGTCACCGCGGTCGGGCGGCCCGACCAGCACGGGGCGTACGTCGACGCGCTGCTCGCCGAGCTCGAGCTGGAGCGCGGGGTACTGGCGCCGCGGCTGGAGACGATCTTCCTCGGCGGGGGTACGCCGACCTTCACCGAGCCGGCCGCCCTCGAGCGGCTGCTCGCCGCGCTGCCGGATGCCGACGAGGTCTCGGTCGAGGCGAATCCGGAGACGGTGACGCCGGCTTTGGCCCGGCTTCTGTCCCGGAACCGGGTCAGCCGGGTGTCGGTGGGCGCGCAGAGCTTCCAGCCGCGGCTCCTGTCCGTCCTCGAGCGGCGTGCGCAGCCCGAGGACGTCAGGCGCGCCGTGTACGTTCTGCGTGATGCCGGATTCGACAACATCTCCCTCGACCTCGTCTACGGCATTCCCGGCCAGAGCGCCGCCGACCTCGACTCCGACCTCGCAGAGGCGCTCGCACTCGAGCCCGAGCACGTGTCCTGCTACGAGCTGGAGGCGAAGCCGGGCACCCGCTTCACGCATGCCCACGGGGCCGAGCTCGAGCGCCGCGCCGAGTCGATGGAGTCCTACTTCGAGCGGGTCGTCGCCGCGCTGACCGGAGCCGGCCATCGCTGGTACGAGACTGCGAACTTCTGTCGCGAGCCGGCTCGTGCCGGCGGCCGCGATCTGCGGGCGAAGCACAACCTCGCGTACTGGCTCGGACGGGACTACCTCGGCCTCGGGATCGGCGCGGTCTCGACCGTCGACGGCGTCCGCCGGCGCAACGCGCCGCGGCTCCGCCCGTACCTGGAGGCGCTCGCGTGCGGGCGTGAGCCGCGACGTGAGGTGGAGCCCCTCGACCGCGACATTCGCAACCGGGAGCGGGTGATGCTCGGGCTCCGGCTCGACGAGCCGCTGCCGCTGGCCGGTCTCGAGCGCGCCCTCGACCGCGAGGCGGTCGCCCGGCTCGAGCAGCTCGGCCTGGCCGTGCGAGCCGGCGCGAACGGTTACGAGACGCTGACCCTGACCGATCGCGGCCGGTTCCTCGGCGGGGGCGTCACCGCCGATCTGCTGGCGTAGCATTTGCCTGCAGAGACCATGGTTTCCACGAGCCCCGATCTCACGCGGCGTCAGCGCCAGATCCTGATCCAGGTCGTGGAGGAGTACGTCGCCACCGGCCAGCCGGTCGGATCGAAGCACCTCGTCGAGCGCACCGGGATGCAAGTCTCGTCGGCGACCGTCCGCAGTGAGCTCGCCGAACTCGAGCGATTCGGCCTGCTCACGCATCCGCATACGTCGGCGGGCCGGGTGCCGACCGACCGCGGGTACCGCTACTACGTCGACCGTCTGCTGGAGCGACCCGCACCGCGGCCGGCGACCTTTCCCCTCGATCTGACGGAGGCGCGGAGCGAGGTCGAGTCGGCGCTCCAGGCGACAACGGAGATGCTCTCCCAGGTGACCCGGCTGATCGCGCTGGTCTCGGCACCGCCGCTCCAGACGGCGACCGTCCGTCACGTGGAGGTGCTCCTCCTCCAGCCGCAGGTGGCGATGGTGGTCGTGATCACGTCCGGCGGCGGGGTCACGAAGCGGGCCTACGCGTTCGACACGCCGGTCGATTCCGGGCTCGTGCACTGGGCCGGTCAGTATCTGAACGACCAGGTCGTCGGCCTGACGCTCGGCAGCGGGCAGCTCCGGCGCCGACTGGAGGACCCGACCCTTCCGCCTGCCGAGTCGGCCTTCCTCCAGGTGATCGAATCCGCGTTCATCGACGCCGAGGACGACGAGCAGCGCGTGTACGTCGGCGGTGCCGCCGGGCTCCTCGACGAGGTCCGCGACGACGAGCTCGGTTCGTACCGCTCGCTGATCGAGCTGCTCGAGCGGCGCCGGACGCTGCTCGACATGCTCGCCGAGGCGCTCGACCCCCGCCGCCCGTTCGTGCGAGTCGGCGACGAGCTCGCCGACCCGGGGCTCCGCGATCTCGCGCTGGTCGGGGCCGCGTACGGGATCGCGAACCGCACGCTCGGCGCCGTCAGCCTGATCGGCCCGTCGCGGATGGACTACGACAAGGCGATACGCACCGTCCGCTCGGCGGCGTCGGAGCTCTCGCGCTTCGCAGAGGTCGTCTACGGAGACAGGTAGTGGCCGCCGACCACGACTACTACGAGCTCCTCGGCGTCGCCCGCGGCGCGACCGAGGCCGAGATCAAGAAGCGGTTCAGGTCCCTGGCGCGCGAGCTCCATCCGGACGTGTCCGAAGATCCCGATGCCGAGGAACGCTTCAAGGAGGTGGTCGAGGCGTACGAGGTCCTCTCCAACCCCGAGCGGCGCGAGCTGTACGACCGCTTCGGCCACGCCGGCCTCCGCAGTCGGGGGTTCACGCCGACGAGCTTCGACTTCGGGACGCTCGGCGACCTCTTCTCCGCGTTCTTCGGCGACGACCTGTTCGGGGTCGGCGGCCGCCCGCGCGGGGCCGCCCGGGGCGCGGACGTCGCAGCCGAGGTGGTCATCGAGCTCGTCGACTCGGCGCGCGGCGTCGAGCGCGACGTTCCGTTCCGTGTCGCAGTGGCGTGCCAGACGTGCGGCGGGAGTGGCGCCGAGCCCGGAACCGGGCCGGTCCGCTGCCCGACCTGCGGTGGAGCGGGCCGTCTCCAGCAGGTGTCGAGCACGGTCTTCGGCCAGTTCGTGCGCACGCAGGCATGCGGCCGCTGCGGCGGCACCGGGGGCGTGGTCGAGCACCCGTGCACGACGTGCGGCGGGGCCGGGCGGGTGGTCGAGGAACGGACGCTCACGGTCGAGGTCCCGCCCGGGATCCACGACGGACAGCGCATCCGGCTGGGCGGGGAGGGCCACGCCGGCGATCCCGGCGGCGCTGCCGGCGACCTCTACGTGCTCGTCCGCGTGCGCCCCGACCCGCGCTTCGTCCGCGATGGGCACGACCTGATCTCGCAGGTGGACCTGACCATCACCCAGGCCGCGCTCGGCGCGACGATCAGCGTTCCGACGATCGACGGAGACGTCGAGCTGGAGTTCGAGCCCGGGACCCAGCCCGGCGACGTCCGCGTGATCCCCGGCGCCGGGATGCCGGTTCTCCAGGGTCGGGGCCGCGGCGACCACCGCCTGCTCATCAACGTCGTCGTCCCCCGGCGCCTGACGGAGGAGCAGCGGCGCCTGCTCGGCGAGTTCGAGAAGAGCGCCGACGAGGACACGTACAAGCCGGACGAGGGATTCTTCGACAAGCTGAAGAGCGCGTTCCGTTGACCGCGCGCCGGACGGCGCTCGTGGTCGTCGTGGACGAGGAGCCCGTGGTCGAGGATTTCCGGCGACGCTTCGACCCGGCCGTCCAGCGGAGGATCCCCGCCGACGTAACGATCGTCTTCCCGTTCGCCGTGCCGGACGCGGTCGATGCCGCTGCGCTCCGGCGGCTCTACGCGGCTGCCCCGCCGTTCGGATTCGAGGTCGCCCGGGTCGAACGGTTCCCGGAGCACGTCTGGCTGGCTGCGGAGCCGAGGGGGGCTTCGTCGACCCGGTCTCGCGCACGCTCGACCGCCTTCCCGAATACCCGCCGTACGGCGGCGTCTTCGAGGAGGTGATCCCGCACCTGACAATCGCCTCGGGCGAGACGGTCGACGCGGGGGAGGTGGCCGCTCGCCTCGAGCTCGGACCCCGCCTCCCGATCGCCGCCCGAGCGGCCGAGGTCACGCTGCTCGAGGAGCAGCCCGACCAGACCTGGGCGACACGGACCGCGTTCCCGCTCGGAGCCGGATGAGCCTCCGGCGCGTCTCGGTGACGGTCCCGCCTGCCGAGGCGGAGCGGGCACGCGCAGTCATGCTCGAGCTCTTCCCCGAGGGGTTCGAGGAGCGCGATTCCCCGGACGGCGTCGAGCTCGCCGCCTACACCGACGATCGCGGCGAGGAGCGGCTCTGGTCGGCGTTCGGCGGCGCCCGCGCGACCGATGTCGAGGAAGGCTGGGAGGACCGCTGGCGTGCGTTCCACCGACCGGTGCGGATCGGGCCGCTCTGGGTCGGGCCGCCGTGGGAACTGCCCGCCGGCGACGCGATCCCCGTCGTGATCGACCCGGGCCGGGCGTTCGGCACGGGCGCGCATGCGACCACCCGGCTGTGCCTGGAACTGCTGCTCGACGTGCGGCGCGGGAGCCTGCTCGATGCGGGTTGCGGCTCGGGCGTGCTCTCGATCGCGGCGGCCAAGCTCGGTTTCGACCCGGTGCATGCGGTCGACCTCGACCCGCAGGCGGTCGAGGCGACCGAGCGGAATGCGGCGGCGAACGTCGTGAGCGTGGAGGCGCGTCTGGCGGATGCCGCCCGCGATCCCATTCCCGCCACCGACACCGCCGTGGTCAACGTCGCGCTGGACGCCGACCTGTCGATTGCCGCGCGTCTCGCCTGCGCCAACCTCGTCACCTCCGGGTACCTCGCCGCCGAGGAGCCCCAGGTTCCCGGCTATCGACGGCGTGACCGGCGCGAGGCCGAGGGCTGGGCCGCAGACCTGCACGTGCGGACGGAGTAAGGTCCGCGCCCATGGCGACGTTCTCGGTCGGCTTCCTCGGCTGCAAGGTGTCGCACGCCGACGCCCAGGCGGTGCGCGAGCGCCTGCTCGCGGACGGTCACGTCGAGCGCCGGGGCGGCGACGTCGCCGTCCTGAACACGTGCTGCGTCACCCACGAGGCGCTCCGGAAGTCACGGCACGCGGCCTCGCGGGCAGCCCGGACGCACGGGCGGGTCCTCGTCACCGGCTGCGGGGCGAACCTCGCTCCGGACGCGTTCGCCGGCCTGCCGGCCAACGTGACCGTGATTGCCCGGCGTAGCGAGGAGACGCCCGCGGCCGTGGCGGGCGATGTCGGCGCGATCGGCTGTGTCCGGGCGGATGTCCGCCTCGACCGGATCCGCGCGTTCGTGAAGGTGCAGGACGGCTGCAGCTTCTCCTGTGCCTTCTGCGTGATCCCGTTCGTCCGCGGCGCCTCGCGGAGTCGTCGATCCGGGGCCGTGCTCGACGAGGTGCGCCGTCGCGTCGAGCAGGGTCACCGCGAGGTCGTGCTCACGGGGATCAACCTCGGCTGCTACCGCGACCGGGAGGCGAGGTACGACCTGCCCCGCCTGATCCGCGAGGCGGGAACGACGCCGGGGCTCGCCCGTCTGCGCCTCTCCTCCATCGAGGTCAACCACCTGACAGAGGGGCTCGTGGCCGCGCTGCGCGAGACGCCGACCGTCTCGCGGCACCTGCACGTCCCGCTCCAGTCGGGCGACGACGGCGTCCTCCGCGCGATGGGCCGTCGCTACGACGCGGCGACCTATCTGCGCCGGGCCGCGCTCGCGGAAGGCTTCAACCTCACCACCGACGTGATCGTCGGCTTTCCGGGCGAGGACGATGCTGCGTTCGCGCGCACGGTCGACGTCGTGCAGGCGTCCGGGGCGACCAAGGTGCACGTCTTCCCCTACTCGCCGCGCCCCGGGACGGTCACGGGGGCCGACGACACCGTGCCGAAGCGCGTGAAGAAGGAGCGCAGCGCGCGGCTCCGGGGGCTGTCGCAGCAGGCCTGCCTTCGACGCTGGAGTGCGAAGGTCGGGGACGAGGACGTCGTCCTGGTCGACCGGCCGGGCCGGGGATACGGCGACGACTACTCGCCCTGGCTCGTCGACGCACCGGTGGGCGAGCTCGTCCGCGTTCGCGCGGCCGCCGTCACGGAGGAGGGGATCCTGGCGGCATGAGCGTCGAGGACTGCATCTTCTGCAGGATCCACCGCGGCGAGCTGCCGGCGACCGTCGTCAACCGCGCCGACGGGCTGCTGGCGATCGAGGACATCAACCCGAAGGCCGACGTTCACGTCCTCGTCGTCCCCGAGCGCCACATCGAGACCTTCCGGGACGTCGGCGAGCTGTCCGCGGGGGAGACGAAGCGGATGCTGGACTTCGTCGCCGACACTGCGAGGGTGGCCGGTCTGGATGAGTATCGGCTGATGATCTTCTGCGGCCCGGGTGCGGGCCAGACCGTCTTCCATCTGCATTGGCACGTTCTGGGGGGCACGTTCAGGGGGGTGCCCGCGTGAGCCTGGTCGGCCGCATCGAGGACGAGCTGACGGTCGCGATGAAGGAACGGGATGCGTCGCGGCGCGACGCGCTGCGGTTGATCCTCTCGAGCCTGCGCTCGGCCGAGAAGGAGCTCCAGCGACCGTTGCACGAGGACGAGGAGCTCCAGGTGCTCCAGCGCGAGCGCAAGCGGCGGCTCGAGTCGATCGAGGCCTTCGAGAGCGCGGGGCGAGAGGAGCAGGCGGCCAGGGAGGAGGCCGAGCTGGACGTGCTCGAGGAGTTCATGCCGGAGCCGCTGTCGGAGGACGAGCTCGATCGGATCGTCGACGATGCGATCGCGGAGGTGGGGGCGACCAGCATGCGCGACCTCGGCCGCGTGATGGCCGACGTGATGCCGCAGATCGCCGGCCGTGCCGACGGCTCGGCGGTCAGCCAGCTCGTGCGCGAGAAGCTGGCGTAGTCCCCGCGGACGGCCGTTTCCGGCGGTGGCGTTGCGGACGCGCTGTTTCCGGCCGAGCCCAGTTTGGCGGTGCGAGGCGCTCCCGGCCTCCTCCCCACCGCGAGCGTAGTTGCATCTTCGTGACACGTCTGCGACCGGACCGTGTCGACGTGTGACCGGACCGTGACGTGTCCTCGCGCTTGACCGTCCGGCGCCGCGAACGACCGCGCCCGTCCGAATCCCCGCCGGGCGGCGTACCTACACTGTCCGGAGTTGCAGGAGGTTCTCTCGATCTCGAACGACGTCGCTGCCGAGCTCGCCGGCGTCGGCGACGGCGTGCTCGGGGCGCTCCGCGAGCGCCTGCACTGCACGATCCGCCTACGCGGCAACCAGCTCACGCTCGAGGGGGACGACACCAACGTCGCCGAGGCCCGGGCGGTGGTCGACGAGCTCGTCGAGCTCGTGGAGGGGGGGCACGAGATCGGCCCCGGCACGGTGGACGCCGTCCTCGGCGCACTCGACCAGGCGGAGGACATCCGCGACGTGCTCGAGGACGTCGTCTGGCGGCACCGCGGCACGAACATCGCGCCGAAGACCGTCAACCAGAAGCGCTACGTCGACGCGATCCGCTCGCACACGATCACGTTCGCGATCGGTCCAGCCGGGACGGGCAAGACCTACCTGGCCATGGCCCTCGCGGTGAAGGCACTCTCCGAGCGCGAGGTCGGCCGGATCATCCTCACCCGCCCCGCGGTCGAGGCCGGAGAGCGCCTCGGCTTTCTCCCCGGCGACCTGCTCGCGAAGGTCGACCCCTACCTCCGTCCGCTGTACGACGCGCTCTACGACATGCTCGACGCGGACCGGCTGACCGCCTACATGGAGAAGGGCGCCATCGAGGTGGCGCCGCTCGCGTTCATGCGGGGCCGGACGCTGAACGACTCGTTCATCATCCTCGACGAGGCGCAGAACACGAGCCCCGAGCAGATGCAGATGTTCCTGACCAGGCTCGGCTTCGGCTCCAGGGTCGTCGTCACCGGCGACGTCACCCAGATCGACCTGCCGCCACAGCAGGCATCGGGGCTCGTCACGGTCCAGGACATCCTCGGCGCGATCGACGGCATCGCCTTCGTCGAGTTCTCGAACGCCGACGTCGTCAGGCACAAGCTCGTCCAGCGGATCGTCGAGGCCTACCGGACGCACGCGGAGGCGACCGGCACTCACCGTCGGCGCTGATGCTCGAGATCGAGGTCGCCAACCGCAGCGGCGTGGAGGTGGACGAGGAGGGGGCCGAGGACCTCGCCCGCCGCGTGCTGGCCGGAGAGGGGATCGACGACGGCGAGCTCGGGATCGCGTTCGTCGGGCCGGACGAGAGCCGCGCGCTCAAGCGCGAGCACCTCGGGGTCGACGAACCCACCGACGTGCTCTCGTTCCCGATCGACGGTCGCGACGCGCTCCCCGCCGGGCTTCCCAGGCAACTCGGTGACGTCGTGCTGTGCCCGCATGTGGTCGGCGACGACTGGCGGCGGGCGCTCGCGCACGGCGTGCTCCACCTGCTCGGCTTCGACCACGGACCGGAGATGGAGGAGCGGGAAGAAGCAGTTCTCTCGCCGGCGCCGAATGGCTAGGGCGATGGACGACCGGCGGCCGACACTCCGCGAACGCCTGCGCGGGCGGGGCGGCAACGGGGCCGGCGCGCTACTTCCCGGCGCCGGTCGCGGCCGCCGCCGGGTCTCCCTGGTCGAGAGCTTCAACTACGCCGTCGAGGGGATCATCCACGTCCTCCGCACGCACCGGAACATGCGGATCCACTTCGCGGCGGCGGCGATCGTCCTCGTCCTCGCCCTGTGGGTCGGTGTCAGCCGGCTGGAGCTCGTCGTGCTGCTGCTCGCGATCGCGTTCGTCCTCATCGCCGAGATGGTCAACTCGGCGATCGAGGCGGCGATCGACGTCGCGACCAGTTCGTTCGACCCGCTCGCGAAGCTGGCCAAGGACATCGCCGCCGGTGCCGTCCTGATCGCGTCCATCAACGCGATCGCCGTCGGCTACCTCGTCTTCTCCGGTCATGTCAGCGAGTCGTCGACGGGCTTCCTCGATCGACTCCGAGACGCGCCGATCAAGCTCACGATCATCGCGCTGATCCTCGTGACCATCCTCGTGATCGCGACGAAGGCGATCAGCGGGCGCGGCACGCCCCTGCGGGGCGGGCTGCCTTCGGGGCACGCGGCGATCGCATTCGCGGCCTGGATGGCGGTCACGCTCACGATCGGCCCGAGCGAGCACCGCTTCTTCGTATCGACGATGATGTTCGCCGTGGCGGTGCTGGTCGCCCACACTAGGATCGAGTCCGGGGTGCACTCGACGCTCGAGGTCGTCTACGGGGGCGCGCTCGGCGCCGGGGTCACCCTGGTCGTCTTCCAGCTCTTCTTTTGATCGACGCGACCGACAGAGAGCTCTACCAGCGCGCCGAGCGGATCAAGCAGCACGCCTACGCGCCCTACTCGAACTTCCTCGTCGGCGCGGTCCTGCGCGCACGCGACGGGACGCTGTTCGACGGCGTGAACGTCGAGAACGCCGCCTACCCGCTCGGCGTCTGCGGCGAGAAGACCGCGTACGTGACCGCCGTCACCCAGGGCTACGAGCCGGGCGACTTCGACCTGATCGTGATCAACGCCTCTCCGTGCGGCGGCTGCCGGCAGTGGCACGTCGAGTTCAAGGTCGACCGCGTCGTGTACGCGAACAACGACGGGGAGCTCGTCGAACACACCCCGGACGAGCTGCTGCCGGACACCTTCGTCCTGTGACGGCGGCGGGCAGGCCTCGCAACCCGTCCTCCGCCTCCCCCGAGGGCCCGACCAGCGACAGGCAGGTCGACGACTGGCACCTGGACGAGGTGGACTGGTTCGGGGAGGAAGAGCCCTCGAGCTCGGAGCCGCACCCGCAGGCGCGCCGCGGTTTGATCCCGGCCGTCCCCGAAGCCAGAGCGAGGCAACCTCGAGGGGGTCAGGAGGGAGCCGCGATCACCCGTCGCCGGCGGATTCTCGGGCTTGCCGTGATCGGCGGCGTCTGTGCGCTGGGTGTCATCGTTCCGTTGGTCGTCTTCGGGGGAGGTGGAGGCGGCGCCGAACGGACGGCGCAGCTTTCGACGACGACAGGGTTGCCGTCCCCGACGCCGACAACGACCGCGGAAAGGCCCACGACCACGACCGCGCAGACGGCCACCACGCCGACCGAGAAACCGCTCCGGATCTCGCTCCCGAACGGACGACTGGGCCCCGGAGACCGCGGCCCCGCCGTCGTCACGCTCCAGCGGGCGCTGGCGGCGCTCAGCTTCGCCACCGGGCCGCCGGACGGCACCTACGGCGGGGTCACCAAGGCGGCCGTCGTCGACTTCCAGCAGTCGAACAACCTCACGCCGGACGGCGTCGTCGGTGCCGACACCGCGCGCCTGCTCAACGCTGCGCTGGTGAGGCGGGGAATCGCCACCTCCGGATGAGATCGGGCTTCATCGTCGTCGCCGGGCGCCCGAACGTCGGCAAGTCGACGCTCGTCAACGCGCTCTGCGGCGGTAAGGTCGCGATCGTCTCCGACAAGCCGCAGACGACACGCCGGCGCATCTTCGGGATCGCGAACGGCGAGGGCTTCCAGCTCGTCCTCGCCGATCTGCCGGGTTTCCAGCGGCCGCGCGACCCGCTGACCGAGCACATGCAGCGGACCGTCGACTCCTCGTTCGAGGACGTCGACGCGGTCCTGTTCGTCGTCGACGCGCGCGAGCGGATCGGTGCCGGCGACCGGTTCATCGCCAAGCGCGTCTTCGGGCTCGGCGTGCCTGTGGCGATCGCGGTGAACAAGGTCGACCGCCTGAAGCCGGCCCACATCGCCTCGCAGATGCAGACCGCCGCCGGGCTCGGCCACTTCCACGCACTCCATCCCGTGAGCGCAAAGACCGGCGACGGGATCGCCGAGCTACGGGAGGAGCTCGTCGGCCTGCTTCCCGAGGGGCCGCTGTACTTCCCGCCCGAGCAGCGCACCGACCTGTCGATCGAGACGCAGATCGCCGAGCTCGTGCGCGAGCAGGCGCTCCGGCTGACGAAGGAGGAGGTCCCACACGCGGTCACGGTCACGGTGGAGGAGATCGAGGACAGGATCGTGCGCGCGAGCGTTCTCGTCGAGACCGAGTCGCAGAAGCACATCCTGGTCGGCAAGGGCGGGTCGATGGTGCGGCAGATCGGAACGCGCGCGCGGCCCGAGATCGAGCAGCTGCTCGGCAGGAAGGTCTACCTCGAGCTCCAGGTGAAGGTGCGTCCGCGCTGGCGTCGCGACGAGGCGATGCTCGATCGCCTCGGCCTCTGAGGACGGCCCGCCTGGATTACGCGGAGGCTCGAGCACGATGGTGTGGCTAGCCGTATGGCTGTCGAATTGACCCTGTGCCACCATTCGACCGTGCCGACCGTCCTCATCGTCGACGATCATCCAAGCTTCCGTGCCAGTGCGAGGGCGATTCTCGAAGCGGATGGATTCGACGTCACGGGTGAAGCAGAAGACGGCGAGTCGGCGATTGCCGCCGCAGGTCGCCTGCATCCGGACATCGTTCTCCTCGACGTCCAGCTCCCCGACCTGGACGGGTTCGAGGTCACACGGCGGTTGGTGGCCAACGACGGCGAGACCTGCGTGGTGCTGGTCTCGAGCCGCGACGGCGCCGATTTCGGCCCGCTGGTCGAGAGCAGCGGCGCCTGCGGCTTCGTCCCGAAGAGCGAGCTCTCGGGCGAAGCCGTGACTGCACTGATCTGCGAACGCTGATGCGCCACACGCACCGGCTCTGGTTCGGGCTCTTTCCGCTGATGCTCCTGGCCGCGGCCGCTGCGTCCGTGATCGGCGCGATCTCGAACCACGAGTCGAGTCCCATATCGCTGGCGATCGCCTTCCCGCTGATCGGCCTCTCCTTCGTGGTCAGCGGCCTGATCGCGTGGACGCTGAGACCCGACAACGGCACCGGCAGGCTGCTCGTCGCAGTGGGGCTGCTCTGGATGCTCAGCGCGCTCTGGGAGGCGAACAACGGCTGGCTCTACGGGCTCGGGGCCTTCGCCGGCAGCCTGTTCCTGGCCGCGTTCGTGCACCTGATGCTGGCGTTCCCCTCTGGACGGCTGGCGACGAGGCTCGAGCGCGGCACCGTCATCGCCGTCTGGGTGATCGCCGTCGTCGCGAACGTCCTGCCGACGCTGTTCACGAAGCACAGCTCCGACTGCAAGGACTGCCCCGACAATCCGTACCTGATCCGGGACAGCAAGCCGGTCGCCGACACGCTCCAGGTCTTCTTCAGCGTCCTCGGCCTCGTGATCTTCGCCGGGGTGGTCGTCCTGCTCATCCGGCGCTGGCGGCGCGCGACCCAGGCGCAGCGCCGGATTCTCGGGCCGGTCTACCTGTCCGGTGGGGTCGCGACGGCGCTGGTCGCCGCGCTCTTCGTCGTCTCCTCGTTCTCCGACCGTAGCGGGAACGTCCTCGGGGTCGTCACGTTCATCGCCTTCGGCACCGTCCCGCTGTTCTTCCTCGCCGGGTTGCTGCGCGACCGGCTCTACCGGCCGGCGGCCCGTCTGCTCCGCGAGGTGCCCGACGAGCCCAGCCCGGAGGAGGTGCAGGCGGGCCTGCGCCGGGTCCTCGGCGACCCGACGCTGCAGTTCCTGACGTGGATCGACGAGATGGGCGGATACGTGGACGCGCGCGGGAATCCCGTCCAGCTGAAGCCCGACAGTGCCCGCCGGGCGACCACCCGGATCGACCGCGAGTCGGACGGGCACCCCCTCGCCGCGCTCGTCCACGACTCGGCGCTGCTGCTCCAGAGGGGGGTGCTCGACGAGGTCGTCTCCGCTGCCCGGCTCGCGATCGAGAAGGACCGCGGGCTCCAGGCGATGCGGCGGAGCGAGATGCGCAGCCGCGCGCTCCTCGACGCGATCCCCGATCTGATGTTCCGGATCGCGCGGGACGGGACGTATCTGGAGGTGAAGGGCGACCCGTCGCGCATGGTCGTACCGCCGGAGGAGCTGCTCGGACGGTCGGTGCGCGACGTGCTCCCCCGCGACCTAGCCGACCGGTTCGAGGAGGCGCTTGCCGCGCCGGCGTCGAAGGGCGTCCAGACCGTCGAGTACCGCCTGCCGATCGCCGACGAGGAGCGGTACTTCGAGGCGCGGATGGTGCCGTCCGGCAACGACGAGGTCGTCGTCATCGTCCGCGACTTCACCGACCGCGCGCGCCTCGAGGAGGAGCTCGCCCGCCGACTGCGCGAGGTGCAGCACGAGCAGGAGTTCACGCGCGCGGTCGTCAACACCGCGCCGATCGTGCTCATGCTCTGCGACGACGAGGGACGGATCGTTCGCTTCAACGACACCACCGAGGCGCTCTTCGGCTTTGCCGACGACGAGGAGATGCGCGGCCGGTTCCTCTGGGACGCCTTCGTCGTCGAGGAGGACCGGGACGCCGTCGCGGACGCGTTCCGCCGCGTACATCCCCTACGGCCGGTCGAGGTGCGCGGCCGCTGGTCGACCCGGGACGGCGTGATGCGCACGATCGACGCATCGGTCGCGCACATCATCGACGGGCAGGGCCTCAGCCGGCGGATCGTCGCCGGGCTGGACATCACCGATCTGGTCGAGCGGGGCGAGGAGCTCAAGTCCCAGCGCGACTTCCTCACGGTCGTCGCACGCGCGACGCCGAGTCTGCTGATCACCGTCGAGCGGGACGGGACGGTCGCCCCCGAAGGGGTGAACTACGCATTTCGCGAGCTGACCGGGTACGCGGACGAGCAGTCGATCGGCCGGAGGTTCTGGGACCTGGTCGCGCCGCCCGAGCTCGTCGACGAGATCAAGAACGCCTTCCACGAGCAGGTCGAGACCGGCGTCAGCATCGAGCACGAGACCGCCTGGATCGGGCGCTCGGGCACCTGGCGGATCGTCGCCTGGTGGCTGCGCCCGCTCGGCGAGCCGGCGGACAAGTTCATCGTCTGCGGCACGGACATCACCGAGCGCAAGGCGCAGGAAGCGGAGCTGCGCGCGTCGCGCTCCCGGATCGTCGAGGCGGCGGACGACGCGCGCATGCGGCTCGAGCGCAACCTCCACGACGGGGCGCAGCAGCGGCTCGTGTCGCTTTCGCTCGCGCTGCGGCTGGCCCAGTCGCGGCTGCGGGACGACCCCGAGGCGGCGGAGCAGCTCCTCGCGGGCGCGTCCGAGGAGCTGACCCAGGCGCTGGCGGAGCTGCGCGAGCTGGCGCGCGGCATCCATCCGGCCGTGCTGACCGACCGCGGCCTGCCGGCGGCGCTCGAGGCCCTCGCCGCGCGTGCGCCTCTTCCGGTCGAGCTGTCGACCGATCTGGACGAACGGCTCCCGAGCCCGGTCGAGGCAGCCGCGTACTACGTCGTCTCCGAGGCGCTGACCAACGTCGCCAAGTACTCGGAGGCGTCTGCCGTCGAGGTGCGGGCCGAGCGCCAGAACGGGCGGGTGGTGGTCGAGGTCGCCGACGACGGGATCGGGGGCGCCGATCCGTCGCTCGGCTCCGGCCTGCGCGGGCTCGCCGACCGCGTGGAGGCGCTGGACGGCGCGCTCGAGGTCGAGAGCAGCGCGGGGGAGGGGACGACGGTCCGCGCTGTGATTCCCCTCGCCGGGCTTTGAACCCGCTCGTGCCCCGGACGGCGCGCGGCCGGCCGAACGTCGCGCGCTACCTGGCTTGGCCCGGTAGCGCTGCGGGCTAAGGTGGGTGCGATGGAGAGCCGGCTTCCGACCGGGACCGTCACGCTGCTCTGCACGGACATCGAGGGCTCGACCGCGCTGGTCGGGCGACTCGGCCGCGCCTACGCGCGCGTCCTCGAAGACCACCGGCGGCTCGTCCGGGACGCAGTGGAAGCCCGGGGCGGGATGGAGATCGACCGCCGCGGAGACGAGATGCTCCTCGTCTTCACCGACGCCGGGGCGGCGGTGCAGGGCGCGATCGACGCCCAGCTGGCCCTCGCCGCCCACCCCTGGCCGGACGGGACGGCGGTCCGGGTGCGCATGGGGTTGCACACGGGCGAGCCGGAGATCGAGGGATCGACCTACCTCGGTCTCGACGTGCACCGGGTCGCGCGCATCAGCGGCGCGGGCCACGGCGGCCAGGTGCTCCTGTCCGAGCGGACGTTCGAGCTCGCCCGATGCGACGCCAGGGATCTCGGCCTCCACTCGTTCAAGGGGCTTCCGGAGCCGGAGCGTGTCTACCAGGTGGCCGCGGAGGGGTTGCAGTCGGACTTCCCGCCTCTCAGACTCGACCTGTCCGCGGCGGGAACGGCCGCGAACGTGTCGAACGAGAACGAGATGCGCGTCGTCGTGGCAGAGGATTCGGTGCTGCTCAGGGAGGGCATGGCGCGCCTGCTCGAGGACGCAGGCCTCGAAGTCGTCGGCCAGGCCGGCAACGCCGACGAGCTGATGCTCAAGGTCCGCTCGTACAAGCCGCACGTCGCGATCGTCGACATCCGGATGCCGCCCACCCAGACCGACGAGGGGCTGCGCGCCGCGAAGGAGATCCGGGAGAAGCACCCCGAGACCGCCGTGCTCGTGCTCTCCCAGTACCTGGAGCCGGCCTACGCGCTCGAGCTCCTCTCCGAGAGCGCCGAGGGCGTGGGGTACCTGCTCAAGGACCGCGTGGCGGACGTCCCGGAGTTCGTGGCGGCGGTCAAGCGGGTTGGGGAGGGCGGCTCGGCGCTCGATCCGTCTGTCGTGTCGCAGCTCGTCGGGCGCCGCCGGCAGGACGACCCGATCTCGCAGCTGACGCCGCGCGAGCGGGAGGTGCTCGAGCTGATGGCGGAGGGTCTGTCGAACAACGCGATCGCCGAACGGCTCGTCGTCACGGAGCGCGCGGTCGAGAAGCACGTCACCTCGATCTTCGGGAAGCTCCGGCTCGGCGCGGACTCCGAAACGCATCGGCGGGTGCTCGCAGTGCTCGCGTTCCTGCGCGCCTAGCAGCGTTCACTCAACCCCCCACCCGGGTGGGGGAAGCCCCTGCCCCTGACCACGACGCTACCCGCACGGCGCGTACGCGTCCGTGCCGACATCGTGCCGATTCGCAGCAAGTGCGGTCGGCCGTACCCCGGGACGCCTGCTGGCTCGATTCTCGCGCGGCCGCCTGCCACGCAGACTCGATGCAGTCAATCGAGAAGGAGGAATCGTGGGTCAGGCAGCCGCATACACCGAGCCGCGCGTCGCTCCGGTTCCTGCCCTCCGCTCACTGCGCGGCCGCTTCAAGGGCCTCGTGATCGAGCCGGGCCGGGACGGGTGGGACGCCGCCACGCAGGCGTTCAACACGACCGTCGTCCAGGAGCCGGCGCTCGTCGCCGTCCCCGCCGACGCGGCGGACGTGATCTCGATCGTCCAGTTCGCCAAGGCGAACGGGATGCAGGTGGCGGCCCAGCGCACAGGCCACAACGCCGAGCCGCTCGGCTCGATGGACGACGTCGTCCTGGTCAGGACGGACGCGCTCCGGGGAGTCGAGATCGACGTCGGGCGTCGCATCGCGCGGGTCGAGTCCGGCTCGAAGTGGGGGGACGTCGTCCCCCGGGCCTCGGACCTCGGCCTCGCCGCGCCGCACGGGTCGACCCCGGACGTGAGCGTCGCCGGCTACTCGCTCGGGGGCGGGGTGGGCTGGTACGCTCGCAAGCTCGGCCTGTCGACGAACAGCGTGACCGCGATCGAGGTCGTCACCGCCGACGGGCAGCTCCACCACGTCGACGCCGACCACGATGCCGACCTCTTCTGGGCGCTCCGCGGCGGCGGCGGCAGCTTCGGGATCGTCACCGCGCTCGAGATCCAGCTGTACGCGATCCCCGACATCTACGCGGGCGTCCTCTTCTTCCCATGGGAGCGCTCGTCCGAGGTGCTGCACGCGTGGCTCGAGTGGACGGACACGGTGCCGGACGAGGTCACCTCGGTGGGACGCATCCTGCAGTTCCCGCCGATCGAGGAGGTCCCGGAGCCGGTGCGCGGCGGCAAGTTCGCCGTCGTCGAGGCCGTCTACATGGGCGACGAGGCGTCCGGAGCGGACATCCTCCGGCCCCTCCGCGAACTCGGCCCTGCGATGGACACGTTCGCGATGGTGCCGCCTGCCGGCATCGCGGAGCTGCACATGGATCCGCCCCACCCGGTGCCCTACACCGGCGACGGCCAGATGCTCGGCCGGCTGGACGGCGCTGCGATCGACGGCTTCGTCGACGCCGCCGGGCCGGAGTCCGGGTCGCCGCTCCTGTCGGCCGAGATCCGGCACGTCGGCGGGGCCCTGTCCCGGCCGAAGCCGCACCACGGCGCACTCTCGACGTTCGAGGCCGACTACCTCACCTTCGGGGTCGGGATGGTGCTCGACGAGCCGATGTACCGGGCGAATCGGGCACAGCTGGTCAAGCTGGCCGAGGCGCTCGCCCCGTACGAGAGCGGCCGCCAGTACCTGAACTTCACCGAGCGGCCCACGGACCCGGCGCTGTTCTACCCACCGGCCGTGTACAGGCGGCTCAGAGAGGTGAAGGCGGCGGTCGACCCGGGCGACGTCTTCCGGTCGAACCACCCGATCCCTCCCGCCTGAGGCCCGCCCTCCCCGCGCGGCGAAAGGCCCCGCGACTGCGGGGCCTTTCGCCGTCTTCGGATCACGACACGAGGAGGAACATTGAGCCAGGCACTCGCATACGACTTCGACCACCAGGCGCGCCCGACGCAGGCGGCGCCGACCGTGGTCACCGCCCGCGCGCTCCGTCGAGGCTACGGCAAGGGAGACACCCGGTCTCTGACACCGGGCCATGTCCCCTCTCGGGCTTGACTTGGGCGGTGTCGGTGCCGATAATGGCGCCAGATGTACGGTTGTCCGGATAACCGGATCAATCCGTCGGGGGCCCGGTGAGCACCGCGGCGAGCGCAGCCTGGCTCGACCGCGAGGCCCCGCTGCCGCTCTACGCGCAGCTCAAGGACGCGCTGCTCCGGGAGATCCGCGACGGGGGCTTCGAGCCTGGTGACCGCTTTCCGACCGAGGCTGCGATCCGCGACCGGTACGGCGTGTCGCGGGCGACCGTCCGCCAGGCGCTCGGGGATCTGGAAGAGAGCGGCGTGATCCGGAAGGTGCAGGGGCTCGGCACGTTCGTGGCCGTCCCCAAGATCCGGCACGTCCCGCTCCTCACGTCGTTCGCGGAGCTGGCCGCCAGCCAGGGATTCCGGCCGTCCCACCGGATCCTCTCGTCGTCTGTCGAAGAGGCGCCGGACGATGTCGCCGCGGAGCTGGGCCTCGCGGACGGAGCACGATGCCGTTTCCTGCGGCGCCTGTTCCTCGCCGACGGCAACGCGGTCGGCCTGGCCGAGACCTGGCTTCCGGTCGATGCGCTCCGCGGGCACGACGACCTCTTCCACCGCGACCGGCTGAAAGGCGGTTCGATGTACGAGGTCCTGCGGCGCGATCCGATCGGCCTCGTGCTCGACCACGCGGCAGAGACGATCGCGCCGGGTGTCGCCGACGCCGCGAGCGCGGCGATGCTCGGATGCCGGCCGGGAACGCCGGTTCTGCTCATCCGGCGCATCACGTTCACGCCGGACGAGCGGGCGGTCGAGTGCACGCGGCTCGTCTTCGTCGGCGAGCGCTACGAGTACCGCGTCGAGCTCCGGCTCCCTGCGGAGGGTCACTCGTGAGCACACCGGCGCTTCCCCCGGAGGACGAGGTGCGGGCGCTCGTCGCAGCCGTGATCGCCGACGTGATCTCGGCCGAGCCCCCCACCGAGCCCCTGGCCGCCGACCCGGGCCGTCGCCGCTGGGGCTCGCCGCCGCCCGGAATCGACGCGACGGCCGGGAGGGCGGACATCGCAGTCGGCGCCGACCACGGCGGCTATGTGCTGAAGGAGAAGATCGCGGCCGCGCTGCGCGAGGGCGGTGTCGACGTCCGCGACTGCGGTACCGACAGCGCCGACGCCGTCGACTACCCCGACTTCGCGCACGCCGTCGCCCGCCTCGTCGCCGACGGGGCGTGCCGCTTCGGCATCGTCGTCGACGGCGCCGGGATCGGCTCGTGCATCGCCGCGAACAAGGTGCCGGGCGTCAGGGCCGCAACGTGTTGGGACGTGACCTCGGCGAAGAACAGCCGGGAGCACAACCTCGCGAACGTCCTCGTCCTCGGGGCCGGGATGCTCGGCGAGCGGCTGGCCCTGGAGATCGTGGACGCCTGGCTGGGGACGCCGTGGGGCGGCGACCGCCACGCGCGCCGGGTCGAGAAGATCACCGAGATCGAGCGGCGGTACCTGGCCGCCCGCGAAGGAGTCGCCGCATGAGCACGACGACCGAAGCGCTGATCGACGCCGTCACCCGCGAGGTGCTGGCCGCGCTCGCCGCCCGGGGCGGCGACGACTGCTGCTCGGATCCCGCCTGCGCCGGCGCCTGCGCCGCGCACTGCTCGGACAAGGTCCGCGGCGTGGTCTCCAACGGCGCCGAGCGGATCAGCTACTCCGGCGACGGCGCCGAGGTCCCGCCCGACCTCGCCCGCTACATCGACCACACGCTGCTCCGGCCGGACGCCACCGCGGAGGAGGTCGACCGGCTCTGCGACGAGGCGATCCGCTTCGAGTTCGCGGCCGTGTGCGTGAACCCGACGTGGGTCCGCCGGTGCGCGCGGAACCTGCGCGGAACGAACGTGCGGGTGGCGTCGGTGATCGGGTTCCCGTTCGGCGCGAGCACCACCGAGGTCAAGGCGCTCGAGGCCCGCCGCGCGATCCGCGACGGCGCCCGCGAGATCGACATGGTGATCAACATCGGTGCGCTCAGGAGCGGCGACCACGACCTGGTCCGCCGCGACATCGAGAAGGTCGCGGACGCCTGCCACGAGGCCGGCGCGCTCTGCAAGGTGATCATCGAGACCGCGCTCCTGGACGACGAGGAGAAGGTCGTCGCCTCGCATCTGGCGAAAGTGGCGAAGGCCGACTTCGTCAAGACCTCCACCGGGTTCAGCGGCGGCGGGGCGACCGTCCACGACGTCCTGCTGATGCGCGAGACGGTCGGGCCGAAGCTCGGGGTGAAGGCTTCGGGCGGGATCCGGAGCGCCGAGGACGCGCGGGAGATGATCGCGGCCGGAGCGAGCCGGATCGGCGCCTCGGCGAGCGTGCAGATCGTGACCGGCGGCAAGCCCGGCGAGGGCCGGTACTGACATGAGGAGGGAGACCGAGTGAGCAACGGCGTGGAGCTTCGGGCGTACTGCTTCCTGGACAGCCTGCAACCGCAGTACGCCGCTTTCCTGGGGACGGTGGCGCAAGGGTTCCTGCCCCTGCCCGGTGATGCCTCGCTGTACGTCGAGATCTCGCCCGGGATCGAGATCAACCGGCTCACCGACGTGGCGATGAAGTCGACGCAGGTCCGGCCGGGGATGCAGATCATCGAGCGGTACTACGGCATGCTCGAGGTGCACTCGGCCGAGCAGGCCGAGACGCGCGCGGCCGGTGCGGCGATCCTGGAGTCGATCGGGCTCTCCGAGTCCGACCGGATCAAGCCGCGGATCCTCTCCAGCCAGATCGTCCGGCACATCGACGACCACCACGCCCAGCTGATCAACCGGACGCGGCACGGGCAGATGATCATGGGCGGCCAGACCCTGTACACGCTCGAGTGCGAGCCGGCCGCCTACGCCGCGCTGGCGGCGAACGAGGCGGAGAAGGCCGCCGAGATCAACATCCTCGAGGTGCGCTCGTTCGGCTCGATGGGCCGTGTGTACCTCGGTGGGGAGGAGCGGGACATCGATGTCGGATGGCAGGCCGCGGTGGCGGCCATCGAAGGCCTGGGCGGCCGGGAAGCCGACAGGTAGTCCGACAGGAGGAAAGGAGAACGACCCACATGGCTGATGCCCTGGGAATGATCGAAGCGAGGAGCTTCCCGGCGATGGTCGAGGCTGCGGACGCGATGGTGAAGGCGGCCAAGGTCGAGCTGGTGAGCTTCGAGGAGACGGGAGGCGGCTACGTGACCGCCGTCGTGCGCGGCGACGTGGCCGCGGTGAAGGCGGCCGTGCAGGCCGGCATCCAGAACGCCGAGAAGGTCGGCGAGCTGATCGCCAGCCACGTGATCGCGCGCCCGCACGTGAACATCGACCTCGTCCTGCCGCTCGGGCGGAAGGCCGAGGCGGAGAAGGAGATGGGCTAACCCTCGAAGCGTCCGGGCCGCCGGGGGAGCGGGCGCTTCCCCGGCTCCGGAGCTCCGGGGCCGGAAACGGTGAAAGGAGATCGAACGTGCTCCTCGGACGTGTAGCCGGGACGATGGTGGCCAGCCGCAAGGAGCCCACGATGGAGGGCTTGAAGTTCCTGGTCGTCCGGCATCTCGACGTCGAGAACAACGACCTGCCCTCGTTCGTCGTCGCCGCGGACGCGGTCGGCGCCGGCGTCGGCGAGGTGGTGCTGGTCGCCACCGGGAGCTCTGCCCGGCAGACCGAGGCGACGCGGGACCGCCCCTGCGACGCAGTGATCATGGCGATCGTCGACACGTGGGAGGTCGGCGGCGAGGAGAAGTTCAAGAAATGAGTGCGCTGTCGCAGGCCGAGATCCAAGAGATCATCGAGCGGGTGCACCGCCGGCTCGGAGACGGCGGCGGTCATCCCGGCGCCGACCTCCGCGCCCGGGACGCGCTCTCGGCGGCGGACGAGGCCGAGCTCGGTGAGGGGATCTTCCCGTCGATCGAGGAGGCTGTCCACGCGGCATCGAGGGCATACGCCGGGTACCAGGGCGTCGGCCTCCAGGGACGCAAGGCGATCGTGGCCGCGGTCCGCGCGTCGATGCTCGAGCATGCCGAGCGGCTCGCCGAGATGGCGGTGGCGGAGACCGGTCTCGGCCGGGTGTCGGACAAGATCGTCAAGAACCGACTCGTCACCACCAAGACCCCCGGGCCCGAGGATCTCGAGCTGGAAGCGGTCACCGGCGACGAAGGGATGATGGCGACCGAGTTCGCCCCGTTCGGGGTGGTCGCGGCGATCACTCCGACGACGAACCCGACCTCGACGATCATCAACAACACGATCTCGATCGTCTCGGCCGGGAACTCGCTGGTGTTCAACGTCCACCCGAACGCCAAGCGCGTCTCCGCCGAGAACATCCGGCTGCTCAATCGCGCGATCGTCGCCGCCGGCGGGCCCGAGAACCTGGTGACGGGCGTCCCCGAGCCGACGATCGACAGCGCCAAGGAGCTGATGCACCACCCCGACGTCCGGCTGCTGCTCGTCACCGGGGGGCCGGCGGTGGTGCGCGAGGCGCTCAGGACCGACAAGCGGGCCGTGACCGCCGGCCCTGGAAACCCGCCGGCGGTCGTCGACCAGACCGCCGACGTCGACAAGGCCGGCCGCGACGTCGTCGCCGGCGCCTCGTTCGACAACAACGTCATCTGCACGGACGAGAAGACCACGATCGTCGTCGACACCGTCGGCGACCGGCTGGTCCGCGCGATGGGGCAGCACGGCGCCTACGTCCTCAAGGAGCACGAGCTGAGGCGGCTGGAGCGGGTGATCTTCACCGAGCTCGGACCGCCGTCGCGGCCGGGGCACATCAACACGGCGTGGATCGGCAAGGACGCCGGCGTGATCCTGCGAGAGATCGGGGTTCGCGTCGACGGGGACATCCGCCTGGCGGTCGCCGAGGTCCCGCGCGAGCACTCCCTGGTCTGGACCGAGCAGATGATGCCGGTGATGCCGGTGGTGCGCGTTCCGACGGTGGAGCAGGCGATCGAGCTCGCCGTCCGCTCCGAGCACGGTTTCCGCCACACCGCCTCGATCCACTCGACCAACGTCGAGACGATCACGAAGATGGCCCGGGCGATGAACTGCAGCATCTTCGTCGCCAACGGGCCGAACTTCTCCGGGCTCGGCCAGGGCGGCGAGGGCTTCTCGTCGTTCTCGATCGCGAGCCCCACCGGCGACGGGCTGACCAGGCCGCGGACGTTCTCGCGCGAGCGGCGCATCACCGTGGTCGGGGCGCTGAGGATCGTCTGATGGAGCCGGCCGTCGGCCTGCTCGAGTTCTCCTCGATCGCCAGGGGCATCGAGGCCGGCGACGCGATGATCAAGAGCGCGCCGCTCCAGGTCATCCGGGCGGGGACCGTGCATCCCGGCAAGTACCTGGTGCTCGTCGGCGGCCTGACGGCCGACGCGGAGGTGGCGATGGAGGCCGGGCGCGAGGTCGGTGAAGGATCGGTGGTCGACGTGGTCTTCCTGCCCGACGTGCACCCGGACGTGGTCGCCTCTCTCGGCGGGGCGAGGCGCGAGGACACGGGCGACGCGCTCGGCGTGATCGAGGCCGCGACCGTTGCGGCGACGATCGACGCCGCCGATGCAGGCGTGAAGGGCGCGAGGGTGACGATCCGCGACCTGCGACTGGCCGACGACCTCGGAGGGAAGGGATACGTGCTGTTCGGCGGCGAGGTGGCGGAGGTCGAGGCGGCCGTCGGCTACGCCGTCGCTCGCACGGCGGCGTCGGGGCAGGGGGTCGCCCACGTCGTGATCCCGCAGCTCCACGGCGAGATGCGCGAGAACCTGATCGCCGACCCGACGTTCGGCGGGCGGATTCGCGGCGTGGGCAAGGCGGCCGAGAACGGTCGCGGCGCGCCCGAGGGCATCATCGCGCCGCGAGGGCGTCCGCTGCCAGGATCCGGCGGCGAGCGGAGAAGCAACGGCGCCGCGCCTGCGCCCGCGAAGCCCAAGCCGAGGCGCAGCCGGGCGAAGGGGCGGTAGTGCAGCTCGCGCGCGTCACGGGCACGGTCGTCGCCTCGGTCAAGGCCGAGGGCCTGGAGGGCGTGAAGTTCCTGGTCGTCCAGCCTCTCGACCGGCAGCAGCAGCCGGCCGGAGATCCGGTCGTCGCCGCCGACGGAGTGCGCATGGCCGGGCCGGGGGAGCTCGTCTACATCGTGGCCGCCCGCGAGGCGTCGCAGGCGTTGCCGAACACGTTCGTCCCGGTCGACCACGCCGTCGTCGGCATCGTCGACGCCGTGGAGGAGCTCTAGTGTCCCTTCAGCCAGAGGGGCACCGGTGAAGATCGGCCGCGTCGTCGGAACGGTCGTCTCGACGGTCAGCGCGCCGGTCTTCGAAGGGCGCCGCCTGCTGCTCTGCGACCTGCTGGACGCGTCCGGCCGTCCCGACGGCGGCTACCTCATCTGCGTGGACACGGTGGGCTCCGGGGCCGGGGAGGCGGTGCTGATCGTCGACGAGGGCAATTCCGCACGCCAGGTGATCGGCATGACCACCGCTCCCGTCCGATCCGTCATCGTCGGCGTCGTCGACCAGGTCACGGCCGACGGCGATCTCGTGATCCACGAGGATCGACCTCTTCTCCAGTAGCATCCGGGCCAGTGACCGGGGCGCGGCGCCTCAGCCAGGCGATCTCCGAAGGAGACGGGATCTCGATCATCGCGCTCGTCGCCGACCCGGAGTCCGCCCGTGCGGCCGAGGAACAAGGCGCCGAGGGGCTGGCGGTCAGGGGATCTGCCGCCGGTCTGCGCGATGCGACCGGCCTGCCCATCCTGTTCCGGGTGGACGCGTCCCCCGAGGCGGCCAGGGACGCGGGCGCCGACGCCTGCCTGATCGTCGTCGAGGATCACGACGACGAGGAGCACCTCGAGGACCTCAACCGGCGTGCCCTGGAGCTCGGGCTGGAGATCGTCGTCGACGTCCACGACGAGGACTCGCTCACGAGTTCGCTCGACCGGATCGACCCCGAGATCTTCCTGTTGTCGCCCCGGGAGGCGGAGGACGACGAGACGCACGTCGAGCGGATCCTCGACCTCCTGCCCGACGTACCGGCCGGGAAGCTCGCGATCGCCGATCTCCCGTCGAGCACGCGGGAGGAGGTGCTGGCGCTCGAACGCGCCGGGATCGACGCCGTGCTGGTCGGCTCGGCCGACGTCGCCCACCTCGTCGGCGGCGCGCCTCCCGCCGTCTAGGACGTTGGCGAAACCCGAGAGCGCGGTCTCGCCACCGCGCCGCCGGCCCACCGTCGTGCGGATTCGCCTCCGGAGGCCCCTTCCGCTCCTGGCCGCGGTCATCGGGCTCGCGGCGACGCTGCGGCTGATCGGCATCCAGTACGGCCTGCCGTTCGGAAACCTCCTCAACCCGGACGAGCAGAACATCGTCCCGCGGGCGTGGAGGATCGTCCACGGCGGCGGGCTCGACCCCCATTGGTTCGACTATCCGTCGCTCGTCCTCTACGTTCTCGCCCCCTTCCAGGCGTGGCAGGACCGGCCGTCGTACCTGACCGCGCGGCTCGTCATCGCGGCGTTCGGCGTCGGAGGCGTGGCGGCCGCCTGGTGGCTCGGGCGGGCCGCCTACGGCAGAGCTGCGGGCATCGTCGCCGCTGCGGTCGTCGCCGTCGAGACCATCGGCATCGCCTACGCGCACATGGCCGTCACCGACATCCCCATGACCGCCCTGATCACCGTCTCGCTCGCGCTGGCGGTGACGGGCCGGCTGGAGTGGGCGGGGCTCGCGGCAGGATTCGCCGCGAGCTCGAAGTACCCGGCCGTGTTCCTGATCGTGCCGCTCGTCGTCGCCGGCTGGGGGCGTTGGCGGCGGCTCGCGATCTCGGTCGGGCTGGCGGTCGCCGCGTTCCTGGGGACCAGTCCGTACGTGCTCGTCCACCCGCACCAGGCCTGGAGCGACGCCTCGCGCGTGCAGCGCCTCGCCCGCGACGGGTGGCTCGGCTTCGAGCACGACTCGTGGGCGCTCTTCTCGTTCACCGGGAAGCTCTGGGCCGGGCTTGGGCCGGTGCTCGTGATCGCCGTCCTCGGCCTCGTGCTCGCCCTCCGCCGACACACGCGCACCGACCTGATCCTCGCGTCGTTCGTGCTCGTCTACCTCGCCGACCTCTTGACGATCCGTGCCCATTTCGACAGGTACGTGCTGCCGCTCGTTCCTCCGCTCGCCGTCCTCGCCGGCCGTCAGCGCGCGCTTGCCCCGATCACGCTCGGCCTCCTGATCGTCCCGCTCGTCTGGGCGATCGGCGACGACGTGCGGCTGACGCGAACCGACACCCGCGTCGTCGCCCGGCGCTGGGTCGTCCGACACCTTCCTCCGCAGGCGTCCGTCGCCGCCGACTCCTCGACGCCGCCGATCGGCCGCCGCGTCCTGGATCTCCAGCTACCGGGTCCCGGCCGCCCCTACGACCCGAACCGCGATCTCTCCCGGCTGCGCCGCGAGGGCGTCGACTACGTTCTCGTCACCGGCGCGGTCGCCGACCGCGTGCTCGCCGCTCGCAGCCGCTATCCACGCGAGGCCCGCTTCTACGATCAGCTGCTCACGCAGGCACGCACGGTCTACCACCTCGATCCAGGACACGGTCTGACCGGACCGTGGGTGACGCTCTATCGGCTGTGATCCGCCCGGGCGTCCCGAACGAGGCACCTGGGGTCGCGCGCATCTTCCGCGAGTCGCGGGCCGAGCGCTCGCCGGCGAGTGGTGCGTGTTCAAGACGCAGGCGCGCCGCTTCTGCGAGGCACGCGGCTGCCGTGCGGTCGACACCCAGCGACGGGAACAACGAGGAAGGCCTGCCGGACGTCCTCCCCGAGCGGCGCCCGGCCGGATTGCCGAAGACCTAGCCGAAGAACGCCCGCGCCACCTCGTACCACTCGGGCGGCACCGTCTTCAGCTCGGCGGTCGCCTCAGCCAACGGGACCTCGACGATCGCGTCGCCCTGCAGCGCCGCCATGTATCCGAACCTGCCCTCGTGGACGAGGTCGGCGGCCTTCAGCCCGTACCGGGTGGCGAGCACGCGGTCGCGCGCAGTCGGCGATCCGCCGCGCTGGACGTGGCCGAGCACGGTCACCCGCGTCTCGTAACCGGTGCGCGCCTCGATCTCCTGGGCGAGCTGCTCGCCGACGCCGCCCAGACGGACATGGCCGAACTGATCGAGCTCGGCCTGCCGGGTGACCTCCCGCTGCTCGCCGGTCTCGTATGTGAGCCTGTAGCCCTCGCTGACGACGACGATCGAGAAGCTCTTGCCGCGGTCGTGGCGCTTGCGCAGCTCTGCGCACGCCTCCTCGACCGTGATCGGCTGCTCGGGGATGAGAATCACGTCGGCTCCGCCGGCGATGCCGCTCATCACCGCGATCCAGCCGGTGTGGCGGCCCATCACCTCGACCACCATCACCCGGTTGTGCGACTCGGCCGTCGTGTGCAGACGGTCGATCGCCTCCGTGCAGATCGCGACCGCCGTGTCGAACCCGAACGTGTAGTCCGTGCCCGAGAGGTCGTTGTCGATCGTCTTCGGGACGCCGACGACCGGGAGTTGCTCCTCGGCGTGGAGCCGGGTCGCGACCCCGAGGGTGTCCTCGCCGCCGATCGCGACGAGCGCGTCGAGCTGCGACGCGGCGACGTTGTCCAGCACCTGCCGAACCCCGCCGTCCACCTTGTACGGGTTCGTCCGAGACGTGCCGAGAATCGTCCCGCCGCGGGGCAGGAGGCCGGACACGTCGCGGCTCGTCAGCTGGCTGGTCTCGCCGTCGACCAGTCCACGCCACCCGTCGTGGACGGCGATCACCTCGTGGCCCCGGTCGAACGAGCGGCGCGCGACCGCCCGGATGACCGCGTTCAGGCCTGGGCAGTCACCGCCGCCGGTGAGGATCCCGATCTTGCTCATCGACCGCAATCTATCGGCCCGGAGCGGGTCCGGATTCGAGGCAACAGGTCTACACTGACCTTGCGCGGCGGTGCCGGAACTGGTCTACGGGGCGCACTCAAAATGCGCTGCTCCTTCGGAGCGTGTGGGTTCGAGTCCCACCCGCCGCACCAGCACCGGGGGGAACGGCCGGTTCCCCCCGTGAGCCCTGGAACACCACCAGTAGGGCAGGGGTTTCCGAAAACCCGCTCTACACTGTTCGCGTGAGGGCTCCGGTCGTCTTCGTGTCCGCGCTCGCCGCGGTCGGGGTCGCGATCGCTACGCCGGTCGAGTCCTGACCGGAAAGTAGGGCGGCGAGAGGAGGAAGCCGACGCGGTGCTCGTCCCCGCCGAGGCCTCGCGCCATCTCGAACGCGGCAGAGATGCCGTGCGTTGGGATGAAGCCGAGTTGCCGCGCCGCCACCGCGTCGCGGCACCCGGCGACGAGAACGGCGCCGAGCCGGTCGAGCGCAGGCCGGCAGGTGTCCCAGTCGGCAAACGGAAGGCGCGGGTGGCAGGTCCGGCCGACGCGGTATGCCTCGACAGCTCGCGGATCGCCGGCCGCTTCACGCTCCGCCTCGGCCAGGGTCGCCGGCTCTCGACCCGCCCGCGTTGCCTGGAAGAACGCCCTGTACGGCTGCTGCGTCGGATGGGCGAAGCGCCGGCGGAACGGGCTGGCCAGGATCGCCGTTCCGCCCTCGCGCACCGGGAATTCGTCGCGCCAGAGCCGGAGCGCGTAGCCGAGCCCGAGAGCGGCGGCCGCGACCGGATTGGGCCGCTCGCGTGGAAGCGTCAGCGTCGTCGCCGGTATTCCGATGCACACGGTGTCCAGCGGCTCGGAGAGCGAGGCGCTCTCGGTCTCGACTGCGCGAAGGAGCGCCTCGGCGTGGGCGACGGACGGCGGGCCGCCGAACGCCCCCGACGCCCGCAGGTCGAGCGGGAGTACGGCCAGGAGCCGAGTGCGGATCCTGGAGGGGAGGACGCGCAGGCCGCGCGCGGCGCGTGAGCGCGCGATCCGCTCCACGGCCCACGGCTCGTATGGATAGCTGCGCAACGCTCCGGTGAGGCGCGGCAGGTCGAGCGTGAGCGACGCACCGACCAGGGGGACTCGCCTCCCCAGCGCACGTTCCATCTCCAGCGCGAGCTCCCAGCCCGGTGCCGAGTGGGTCTCCAGGAGCGAGTCGGCGGACGCGGCTCTCACCGTCTCCGCTCCCGAGGCGGCGAGCAGCGACGCGGGCCCGCCGTGCAAGACGGTCTCCGCCGCCCCGACCGTGACCACCGTGTCGGTCTCCGCGAGCGCCCGGGAGATGCGGAGCGGGACTTCGCCGCTGGCGCCGAGGTCGACGAGCTCGGGGTCCTCGGCGTCGTGGACGACGACCTCGCCGTGGAACCGCAGCGCAAACTCGGGCGTGACGAGGCTCTCGATCACACGGCGGCCGGGCCGGCGGGCGAGCCCCGCCGCGACGAGGATCGTCTGCCGGGCGGTGGGCACGCCGATCCGCTCGAGCTCGTCCGACGCTGCGGCCAGCGCGGCCTGGCGCGGGTCACGCGCCGAGCCGGGGATCGGCAGCGCCGGGGGCTCGACGAGAATCGTGACCCGGCCGCCGCGCGGCACGAGGGTCTCGAGCGGGTCACCGGCGAGCGGGAAGCGGAGCGCGTCGCGGACGGCCGCGCCGACGTCGGCGATCGGCTCGTCGGGCGGTCGAGGAGGCGCGATCACCGTCGCGTTCTCACCCGCGTCCGCGACCACCAGTCGGGAGCCGCACAGGAGCGGGACGCGCGTCACGTCCTGCGGAAGCCGCTCATCGCGTCGGGACGATAGCGTTGCGCCATGTCCCCGAAGACTCTCACCGGGGCCGAACTCGAGCTGGACGACGCGCCCGCGCGGGAGTCCGAGCTCTTCCTCGTCGACGGCAACAACCTCGCTTACCGCGCTTTCTTCGCGCTTCCCGAAGAGCTGGCGACGAGCGAGGGATTCGCGACCGGCGCGCTGCTCGGGTTCACCAACATGCTCTTCAAGCTCCTCTCCGACTACCGGCCCAAAGGCGTGGCGGTCGCCTGGGACACGCGACCCGTCCATCGCGCCGAGATCTCGGCCGAGTACAAGGAGGGGCGCCGGCCGATGCCGGACCTGCTCCGCGAGCAGTTCCCCTACTTCCGGCCGATCGTCGAGGCGTTCGGGTACCGCAACCTCGAGTTCGAGGGATGGGAGGCGGACGACGTGATCGCGACGCTCGCCACCCGGGCCGACACGGCCGGCCTGCGCACCTGCGTCGTCTCGACCGACCGCGACGCCTTCCAGCTCGTGAGCGAGAACGTGTGCCTGATGATGACGCCCCGCGGCGTCGCGGACGTGAACGTGTACACGCCCGAGCGCGTCGAGGCGAGGCTCGGCATCACTGCCGAGAAGGTCCCGGACTTCATCGGGCTGAAGGGCGATTCCTCCGACAACATTCCCGGCGTCCCCGGGATCGGCGACAAGACGGCGTCGCAGCTGATCGGCAAGTACGGCTCGCTGGAGGCGGTGCTCGAGCACGTCGACGAGCTCACGCCCGCCCGCGCGAAGGCGATCCGCGAGCACGCCGAGCAGGCTCGGCAGTCGAAGGAGCTGGCGACCATGCGCCGCGACCTCGAGATCGACTGCGATCCGGCCGGGCTCGTCCTCGCCCCGCCGGACCGCTCCCAGCTGACGGAGATGTTCCGCCGCTTCGAGTTCCGTGCGCTCCTCCAGCGCGTCGACCAGCTGGACGAGGCCCTCCCGGCCGCGGCCCCGCGCGCGATCGAAGGCGAGCCCCTCCGGTGGCGGGACGCGGACGACGCAAGTAACACAGTGTTACAAGGTGGGACGGCCGGGATCGCGGCCGGCCCAGACCGCATTGCAGTCGCGAATGACGACGGTGTGGTCGTCGTCCCGAGACCAAGTAACACAGTGTTACAAGGTCTGAAGGGAGTGGCGCACGACGCCAAGGCCCAGCGGGTCGCGGCGACGGACGACACGCTTCTCGCTGCGTACCTGATCGAGCCGGGGCGGGCGGCGTACGAGCTCGACGACCTCGCGATCGAGTACGGCGTCGACGTCCGGCCCGAGCCGGAGGCCGACGAGGAGACGACGGCGCTGATTCGCCGGGCGGCGATCCCGCCGCGGATCGTCTCGCAGATGCGGGCGCGGCTCCTCGAGCGGGGGAACCTGGAGCTGTACGAGACGATCGAGCTGCCGCTGACGCAGGTGCTCGCCGACATGGAGGACGCGGGCGTCCGGATCGACACGTACCGCATGGGCGAGATCACCGCCCGTCTCTCCGAACGGCTCGAAGAGCTCGAGTCGAAAGCGTACGAGCTCGCCGGCGAGGAGTTCATGCTCGGCTCGACCCAGCAGGTCGCGCGCATCCTCTTCGAGAAGCTCGCGCTCACGCCGGGACGCAAGGGCAAGACGGGCTACTCGACCGACACCCGGGTCCTGCGCGCGATTCGCGGCGAGCACGAGGTCGTCGGCGTGATCGAAGAGTGGCGGGAGCTCTCGAAGCTGGTCAACACGTACCTCGGGCCGTTGCCGAATCTGATCGGAGAGGACGGCCGCCTGCACACGACGATCAACCAGGCAGTCGCGGCGACCGGGCGTCTGTCGACCTCCAACCCGAACCTCCAGGCGATTCCGATTCGCACGGAGCTCGGCCGTGAGATCCGGTCGGCCTTCGTCGCGGAACCAGGGTCGAAGCTGATCTCCGCCGACTACTCGCAGATCGAGCTCCGGATCCTCGCGCACGTCTCCGGCGAGCCGAAGCTCCGGGAGGCGTTCGCCCGTGGAGAGGACATCCATACCGCGACCGCCGCGGAGGTTCTCGGCAAGGAGCCGGCCACGCTGACGAAGGGCGAGCGCGCCGTCGCCAAGATGATCAACTTCGGGATCATCTACGGCATCTCCGCCTTCGGCCTGTCGGAGAACCTGGAGATCCCGCGCGAGCAGGCACAGGAGTACATCGACGCCTACCTCGCGCGCTTCCCGCACGTGCAGGACTTCATCGCGCGGACGATCGAGGAGGCAACGAGGGACGGGTACGTGACCAGCCTGCTCGGGCGCCGCCGCCCGGTGCCCGAGATCCGGGCGCAGAACCGCCAGACCAGGTCGCTCGGCGAGCGCCTGGCGGTCAACTTCGTCATGCAGGGCTCGAACGCCGACATCATCAAGGTGGCGATGATCCGGATCCATCGCCGCCTCCGGGACGAGGGCAGGAGCGCGCGCCTCGTGCTCCAGGTGCACGACGAGCTCCTGCTCGAGGCGCCCGATGCGGAGGTGACCGCGGTGAAGGAGCTCGTCCGCGAGGAGATGTGCGGCGCCTACGAGCTCGATCCGCCGCTCGCCGCCGACGTCGGCGTGGGCCGCGACTGGAACGAGGCGAAGGACTGACATCCCGCGCGCTGACCTCAGGACGGTTTCTCGGCTAACCACCCGCCACGAAGGGCGTCTTACAGAGGCGCCGGTATACTGACCCGCTTCCGATGGCAAACGAGACAATCGACACGAGTGACGCCGACGTCTGGACGACGGGTCCGGACGGTGAGCTGATCCCCGACTACGACTCCACCTTCCCCACGATCAACGAGGGCGAGGTGGTGCACGGGAAGGTCGTCCGCGTGGACAAGGACGAGGTCCTCGTGGACATCGGCTACAAGTCGGAGGGCGTCATCCCGGTGTCGGAGCTCTCGATCCGGCGCTCGATCAACCCGGCCGACGAGGTCGCGCTCGGCGACGAGATCGATGCGCTCGTCCTCACCAAGGAGGACGCGGAGGGGCGTCTGATCCTGTCGAAGAAGCGCGCCCGGTTCGAGATGGCGTGGAAGGCGATCGAGCAGGCGGCGGAAAGCGGCCAGCCGGTCACCGGCAGGGTGATCGAGGTCGTCAAGGGCGGACTGATCCTCGACCTCGGCGTGCGTGGCTTCCTGCCCGCGTCGCTCGTCGACATCCGCCGCGTCCAGGACCTGGACGAATTCCTTGCCAAGGAGCTCCGCTGCAAGGTGATCGAGCTGAACCGCTCGCGCAACAACGTCGTCCTGTCGCGTCGCGCCGTCCTCGAGGACGAGCGCAAGGAGATGCGCCAGGCGATCCTCGACCGCCTCAACCCCGGCGACGTCGTCGAGGGCCAGATCTCGAACATCGTCGACTTCGGGGCGTTCGTCGACCTCGACGGCATGGACGGGCTGATCCACATCTCCGAGCTCTCGTGGTCGCACGTCAACCATCCGTCGGAGGTGCTCGAGATCGGCCAGACGGTCAAGGTGAAGGTGCTCGACATCGACCGCGAGCGCCAGCGCATCTCGCTCGGCCTCAAGCAGACGCAGACCGATCCGTGGCAGCAGGTGCTGGACAGCTACGGCGAAGGCGACGTCGTCCAGGGCCGCGTGACGAAGGTCGTCACGTTCGGGGCGTTCGTCGAGATCCTGCCGGGCGTCGAGGGGCTCGTCCACATCTCCGAGCTCGCCCAGCATCACGTCGAGAACCCGCGCGAGGTCGTCTCCCAGGGCGATCTCGTCAACGTGAAGATCATCGAGGTCGATGCCGAGCGGCGCCGCCTCTCGCTCTCGCTGAAGCGGATCGAGGAGGGCGAGCAGACGCAGCCTCTGCCCGAGGGTGCCGAGCTGCTCCGCCCGCAGATCGACCTCTCCGAGGAGGTCTTCTCGGACGAGCCGGCAGCCGTCGCAGACGGCGAGGTCGTCGACGAAGACGCGCCCCGCGGCCACGCCGAGCCCGAGGCGGAGGCGCAGGCCGAGGCCGGGCCCGAGGCGACGGACGAGCCCGCCTAGACCGGCGATGCCCCTCACCGTCGCCGTCACCGGCGGCATCGGGGCGGGCAAGAGCGAGGCGCTGAAGGCATTCGCGCGTCGCGGCGTCCCGACGCTGTCGGCCGACGAGGTCGTCCACCGGCTGATCGCCGACGATCCGGAGGTGCGCCAGGCGCTCGAGGGGCGGTTCGGGACGACCGATCGGGCGGAGATCGCCGCCGTCGTCTTCGCCGACGGCGACCAGCTCGCCTGGCTCGAGTCGTTGCTCCATCCCCGCGTGCGCCGCGTCACCGGCGAGTGGCTCGCCGGTCTGGACGCGGAGATCGCCGTCACCGAGATCCCGCTGCTGTTCGAAACCGGGGGAGAGGCACGGTTCGACGTCGTCGTGGTGATCACCGCACCGGAGGACGTCCGTGCTGCGCGGTCCCCCCAGTCTCGGGACACGCGCAGCCGTCGCCTGATCCCGGACGAGGAGAAGGTCGCCCGCGCGGACTTCGCCTACGTCAACGACGGCTCGCTGGACGACCTCGACGCGTTCGTCGACCGGGTGCTCGAGCGTCTGCAGGCGTGACGAGGTCGAGGCTCGCAAGCCGGCTCGTCCTCGGCGCCGGCGTGTGCATCGTCCTGCTGGCGGCGATCGGGACGATCCACTTCACGCAGCCGGCCTGGTGGGAGCGCTTCCGTCACCCGCTCCGCTACCAGGAGATCGTCCTCGGACATGCCCGGAACTACCACCTCGACCCGGCGCTGCTCGCCGCGATCATCTACCAGGAGAGCAAGTTCCACGCCGACGCACGGTCCGACCGGGGAGCGGTGGGGCTGATGCAGCTGCTCCCGGCGACCGCGAGGGGGATCGCGGCACGGACGGGGGGTTCGCGTTTCCGGGTGTCCGACCTGTACGACCCGGAGATCAACGTCCGCTACGGCGCGTGGTACCTCCGCCACCTCCTCGACAAGTACCGCTCCGAGCAGCTCGCGCTGGCCGCGTACAACGCCGGCCAGGCGAACGTCGACCGCTGGCGGGCGGCACGGCTGCCGATCCAGTTTCCCGAGACGCGCGACTTCGTTTCCCGCGTCGAAGACCTCAAGCACACGTACCGCCACGCCTACGCATCGCTTCGACAACAGCACGACACTTGACAGACTCTATTGTGATGTCATAATGACATCACCATGCAGCTGGAGACGCACGTTCAGGCACTGCAGGCCGAGCTCGCCGCCCTGGCGGGGATCGGCGACGAGCAGGTCGGAATCGCAACCGACCGGCTGAGCCGGGCGCTCGCCCCGGCGCTGCGGCTGCGCCTGCTCGAGCTCCTGTCCGAGGCCGCGCTCGAGGTCAGCTCGCAGCTCGCCGCCGGCCACGTCGAGATCCGCCTGGCCGGCCAGGAGCCTTCGCTCGTCTATGTCGAGCAGGAAGAGGCCGCCCCGCCCGCTCCGGCGGACGACGGTCTCACCGCGCGCATCACGCTTCGCCTGCCCGACTCGCTCAAGAGCTCGGTCGAGGGCGCCGCGGCGAAGGACGGGGTCTCGGTCAACACGTGGATCGTCAGGGCCCTGGCTCGAGGGCTGAGCAGCGCGGTCGCCTCGAGCGGCCGTATCGGCAGCAGGCTGACCGGCTACGGCCAGAGCTGACACGACAGAAGGAGGAGGCATGAGGTACCAACCTGGACTGTTCGGACACCTCCCCGAGTGGCAGGCGTCCGATCGCCGCGGCGACCGCTTCGATCCCCGTCCGACCCGCTTCGTCGGCGGGTTGCGCCGGAGGAGGGGGCCCCGGTGAGGTACGACTTCGCCACCCAGAAGCCCCCGAGGCTTCGCCTCGGCATCGGAGCCGGCCGCATCGAGGTCGAGACCGCCGATGTCGCCGAGACCACCGTCGAGGTCGAGGCGATCCGGGGCGACGTCGAGGACGTGAAGGTCGAGCAGCACGGACGCGAGATCGTCGTCGAGGGTCGCAAGCGGTTCGGCTTCACGAGCGACCAGGAATTCGACGTCCGGATCCGCGCGCCGTACGGATCCGACGTCGACGCCAATGTCGCATCGGCGCCGTTCCGCGCCGTCGGACTGCTGGGCAAGCTCGAGGTCAACACCGCCTCCGGCGACGTCCAGGTGGAGGACGTCGAGCACGACGTCAAGATCCACTCGGCGAGCGGGGACGTCCAGCTCGGATCGGTGGGCGGCCGTGCCGACGTGAACACGGCCTCCGGCGACGTCCAGATCAGCGCGGTATCGGGCGGCGGCACGATCCGCTCGGCGTCGGGCGACGTCGTGATCGGCGACGCGGCCCAGCAGGTGAAGCTCCAGACCGCGTCGGGCGACATGGTGATCGGCTCGATCGCCGAGGGGTCGGTGGACGTGAAGTCGGCGTCGGGCGACGTACGCGTCGGCATCGAGCAGGGCTCCAGGCTCCACGTCGACGCCCGCTCCCTGAGCGGCGACACGACGTCCGAGGTGGAGCTCGGCGGGGTCGAGGTCGCCGCGAGCGGGCCGCTGGTCGAGGTGAAGGGCGCGACGATGAGCGGCGACATCCGGATCGTCCGCACCCGGCAGCAACGCTGAGCGAGAGCCTCCCCGTCACGGCTTCGCGAGCCGGGCCCAGAGGTTGTCGAGCATGGTCGAGACCGGGGTGGTGAGCGCCGAGCCGCCGAAGTCGAGCGCGCCGGCGGCGAAGACCTTTGCGCCGGCGCTCGTCTCGTAGTAGGTCATCTGGGCGGTCAGGCCGGGCCCGAACAGGTCGGGGATCTGTGCGAGCACGACCGTCGAGGCGGGGGACTCCGGCGCCGTGTGGTCGATCTCGATCCCGTACCCGCCGACCGCCTCCCCGAGCGTCGAGCCTTCTTCGAGCCCGGTGCCTGCCCAGAGCCAGACGACGGGCGTGGGATCGAGCAGCGTGAACGGGGCCTGGTGCTCGCCGCGGTCGTTGGCCAGGTACTGGACGCCGATCAACGCCGCTTCCGGCCGGCCGAGGTTCCGCCACTGGTGGTCGCGCGTGATCGCGATCCCGTTCTGGGTCACGTGCCAGAAGAAGTTGTTCGCCGACAGGAAGATCAGGTTGCCGCCGAGGTCGCGGTACCGCTCGATCACGTCGTACTCGTGCGTGGTCACGTACTCGCTGTGACCGGGGTAGACGACGAGGTCGTAGTCCCTGGCGAGGTCGTCGCCCGAGAGCCCGTCGAGGTCGGACTCGGCGAGGAAGTCGACCACCCGGTCGTTCCAGTAGAGCCAGTGGAGGAATCCCTGGTCGTAGCGGTAGAAGAACGGCGGGACGCCGCGGCGGAGGTACGGGCGGTTGCGGACGACGGTCCTGTTCGGGTAGCCGGCATACCAGGTGTCGCCCCAGCCGTTTCCGTCCGCGTCCCAGAAGTTGTACGCCTGCCACGTGTTGGTGGGCAGGACGACCGCCACGCGCGAGACGAGGCCGAGGAGCGACGGCCGGACGACGAACGGCGCATACCCGATCGTCCCGTCCTCGGCGGTCAGCTTCGCGTAGTACAGGCCGGAGGGCCACGCGCCGACACGGATCGTCACACTGGCCGGGGCGTCCCGGTGGCCGGCCCAGGCGATCGTCGTCGGCGTGGTCACCGGCTCGCCCTCGAGCAGGCTGTCGGCGTACGTGATCATCCGCTCCGGCCCGGTTTTCAGCACCTGCACGGTCACGCTCGGCTCGTCGGTGGCGATCCGAAGCGCGGCGACCTGCCCCGGCGCGTAGCTCTGGCGCTGGAACGAGGCGTCGATCCCCATGACCCTGACGACCGGGGCTCGTGGGTGGAGGTTGACCCGCGCGTCCGGGGAGCCGTAGGTGAGCTGGTTCCCGGCCGGGTCGATGGTCGTCAGTGACAGGACGTACGTCCTCGCGGTCACGTTCTCCGCTGGCATCCATCCGATCGAGTGCGGCCCGCGGCGGAAGCCCCAGGTCCGGGTGTAGATCGTGCCTGCGGTCGCAGCCGTCCCGGTTCGCTCGACGTCGAGTTCCACGGTCGCCGGCTCGCTGAGGTCGAAGCCGATGCGGGCGTACTCGCGGAATCCGTCGCCGTTCGGGCTCAGGGTTGCGAGCAGCGGTCCGTCGCCGGCGAACGGGGCCGAGTTGCTCGCGATGCGCAGGCGGCGGAGGAGCGCCGGCTTGCGGTCGAGATGGAAGGTGGCAGAGGCGGCGACGCGTCCGGCCGCGACCAGCTGCGCCTGGTAGTAGCCGTCCGGCACGGGTCGACCCTCGAGCGTTCCGTCCCAGATGTCGACGGTCTCGCTGCGCAGCGCCGGCGGGTCGATCCAGCCGACCGCCCGCCCGTTCGGCCGGGCGAGCCGGATGCCGAGACGCACGGGCTGGTCGACCTGGGCGCTGATCGTCAGAGGTCCCGCCGACGGCGCGAACGCCTTCGTCGACAGGTCGATCGTCGCTGCGTGCTGGGTCGGACCGAAGGCGAGCGCCGCGAGCAGGGAGGCGACCGCCCTCACCGTCGAGACGTTAGCGTAGAACCGTGAAGGCGCTTGGCTCAGTCGCCGAGGTCGAGCGCGAGTTGCGTGCGCAGGGGTTCTTCGAGGGGAGTGCGGCAGGGCGCGTCGCCGACCTCTACATCGGGTACGGGCTCTCGCGCGGTCTGCGGCGCACGTCCGCGCCCGGCCCCCCCGAGCCGTGCCCGTTGCCGCCCGCAGCCGTGCGCGTGCGATCCGCCGACGAGCCCGCCCCGGCCGGTGGTCGGTACGAGGTGGGGGACTGGGAGCGGAGCTGGGACGAGGCGTCCTACGCCGCCGCGGTCGACCGCGTGCGCGAGGCGATCGCGGCCGGCGACGTCTACCAGGTCAACCTCGTCCAGCACCTGTCCGCTCCGTTCCGCGGCGATCCGGCAGGGCTTGCAGCGGCGCTCGTGCCGCTTCGACCGCTGGAGCCGCGCCCCCTCGTCGGCGACGGATGGGCGGTCGTGTCCGCCTCGCCGGAGCTCTTCCTCGCCCGACGCGGCCGGCGCGTGCGGACGAAGCCGATCAAGGGGACCTTGCCGCTCGGGACGGACGAGGAGCTGGTCGACTCCGCGAAGGACGCCGCCGAGCACGTGATGATTGTCGACCTCGAGCGGAACGACCTCTCGCGCGTCTGCGAGCGCGGGAGCGTCCGCTGGCCGGAGCTGATGGCGGAGCACGAGCTCGCCGGGGTGCGGCACCTGGTCTCGACCGTCGAGGGCACGCTGCGCGAGGGCGTCGGGCTCGCGGAGCTGCTCGAGGCGACCTTCCCCGGCGGCTCGGTCACCGGCGCGCCGAAGATCTCCGCGATCGACCACATCGCGGGGCTCGAGCCGGTCGGCCGAGGCGCCTCGATGGGGGCGGTCGGCCGCGTCTACCCGAACGGCGACCTCGATCTCGCGCTGACGATCCGCACGTTCGCGGTCGCCGAGGGCCGGATCCACCTCTGGGTCGGCGGCGGGATCGTCTGGGACTCCGATCCCGACGCCGAGATCGAGGAGTCGCTGGTCAAGGCCAGACCGCTGCTGGACGCGATCGGCGCTCCTCTTCGCGATCCGGTGCGGGCGTGACACTCCTCGCGGTCGCGGTGGGAGGCCGCGGTGTCGTCCCACTCGACGAGCCGGTGCTGCTCGCCGACGACGAGGCCCTGCTCCGAGGGCGGGCGGCGTTCGAGACGCTACGCGTCTACGGCGGCCGACCCTTCCGGCTCGCCGACCACCTGGCCCGCATGCGCGCGTCGGCCGAGCGGCTCGGCATCGTCTGGTGGGACGGGTTCGAGGGCCTGGTTGCCGAGGCGCTGGCGGCGGCCGGAACGCCCGACGCTGCGCTGCGCCTCTACCTCACGCCCGGGCGGGAAGGCTCCGGTCGGCCCGTGTCGCTCGCCCTCGTCAGCTCGCTGCCGGGCGACCTGGAGGAGCGACGCGCGCGGGGGATCTCCCTGATCTCGCTCCTGGGCGTGCGCGCCGAGGCGCCGTGGCTCCTCGGGGGCGTGAAGTCGACGAGCTACGCCGTGAACATGGCGGCGGAGTCGGAGGCCCGCGCGCGCGGTGCCGACGACGCCGTGTTCGTCCGCGACGACGGGGTCGTCCTCGAGGGGCCGGTGACGAACGTCTGGTGGCGGCTCGGGTCGACCCTGTTCACGCCCTCGCTCCAGCTCGGGATCCTCGCCGGCGTGACCAGGAAAGCGGTGCTCGAGGCGGCTCCGCAGGCGGGGCTCGACGTCCGCCAGGGGGAGTATGAGCTGGGCGAGCTGCTCGCGGCGGAAGAGGTCTTCACCACCTCGTCCGTCCGCGAGGTGATGCCGGTCGTGCGGGTCGACAACCGCACGTTCGATCGCGGGCCGGCGGCGGACTTGCTGCAGAAGGCGCTCAGGGAGATGGCATCGCTCGTCGGAGAGCGCACTCGCCGAACAGATCTCTGACAACTCCTGTGGTCACGCCGGTGACCCGGCACGGCCAGGAGCTGCCCTCGCCGATCTTCACCCATCTGGTCGGCGTCAGGCGCTTCATCAGCACCTGGCCGCCGAACGGTCGGCAGGGAGCGCGGCCGCGGACGAACCGGAAGAACACGGCGGCGAAGCGCCGGTCGACCGTCGAGATGCGGATCGAGTAGCGGATGCAGGACTGGTGGTAGAAGGCGGGCAGGCCCTTCACGACCAGCCGGTACTCCTGGAGCGTCGGCGGCCGCCAGGCTCGGGCGGTGGGAACCACCAGTGCCCCGACCAGCGCGGCGACCAGGAGTGCTCGCCTCACGTTCCTGATCGTGGCAGACGCCCGGCTCGGTCGCCGCTCGGCCGCGTCAGCGCGGCGAATCCCGCCTGGAGGAAGTCGTTGAGCCCGGCGGCGGCCAGCGACCAGGTGAGCAGGCGCCCGAAGCGCGGCGAAAGCACCTGCGTCGCCGTCAGCCCCGCAGCCGCCCATGTGCCGGCGCAGCGGCTGCAGGTGACCAGCTCGCCGATCGCCTGGTGGAAGTCGCCGGTCTCGACAGGTTCCTCGCCGCCCTCGTGGGCGTGGCCCCGGACGAACGGCTCCCGGATGAAGCTCGCCACCTCGTCTCGGGCGAGTGTCCGGGCGGCCTTGAATGTGGCCGCCGCCAGCACCGTCAGGTCGAGCGCGGTCTGGCACTGCGGGCCGCGGTCGAGCATCCGCCCGAGCCCAGCCGCGGCTGCGAGCCCACCGGCAAACGTCCCCATGATCGCGGCGTACGAGGCGTAGGGCGGCGTCTGATGGTCGATCGCCATGCCGGTACCTTGTGTCACGGTGGCCGCGTTCAAAACATCGGACGAGTACCGGCCGACCGGCGACCAGCCGCAGGCGATCGACACGCTCGCCGCGTCGGTCTCCGCCGGCGAGCGCTACCAGACGCTGCTGGGTGCGACGGGCACCGGCAAGACGGCGACGATGGCCTGGATCATCGAGAAGGTCGGCCGGCCGGCGCTCGTGATCGCCCACAACAAGACGCTGGCCGCGCAGCTCTGCAACGAGTTCCGCGAGTTCTTCCCCGACAACGCGGTCGAGTACTTCGTCTCGTACTACGACTACTACCAGCCGGAGGCGTACGTCCCGCAGGCCGACCTGTACATCGAGAAGGACTCGTCCAGGAACGACGACATCTCGCGGCTGCGTCTTGCGGCGACGTCCGCGCTCTTCACCCGTCGCGACGTGGTCGTCGTCGCGTCGGTCTCGTGCATCTACGGCCTGGGCTCGCCGGAGGAGTGGCGTGGACGGGTCCTGATCCTGAACGTCGGTGAGACGGTCGACCGCGACGACGCGCTGCGGATGCTGGTCGAGAGCCAGTACGCACGCAACGACTCCGTCCTCGCCCGCGGACGCTTTCGGGTGAAGGGCGACGTCGTCGAAGTCCAGCCCGCCAACTCGGAGACGGCGTACCGCGTCTCGTTCTTCGGCGACGAGGTCGAGTCGATCTCGCACTTCGATCCCCTCACCGGCGAGATCTACGCACGGCTCGACAATCTCGTGATCTGGCCGGCAACGGAGTACGTGACCTCGACGCCGACCGTCGAGCGAGCCGTGGACGACATCCGCCACGAGCTCGAGGAGCAGGTGCGGCTGTTCGAGGAGCAGGGCAAGCAGCTCGAGGCGCACCGGCTCCGCCAGCGCACCGAGTACGACCTGGAGATGCTCAAGGAGCTCGGCTTCTGCTCCGGGATCGAGAACTACTCCCGCCATCTCGAAGGGCGGCCGTCGGGCTCGCACCCCTTCACGCTGCTCGACTACTTCCCCGACGACTTCGTCGTGTTCGTCGACGAGTCCCACCAGACCGTCCCGCAGCTCGGCGGCATGTACGAGGGCGACCGCTCGCGCAAGCAGACGCTGGTCGACTTCGGGTTCCGCCTGCCGTCCGCGCTCGACAACCGGCCGCTCCGCTTCGACGAGTTCCTCCAGAAGGTGCCACAGCTCGTCTTCGTCTCGGCGACGCCGGGGCCGTTCGAGCTCCGTCACTCCAAGGTCGTCGCCGAGCAGCTGATCCGCCCGACGTTCGTCGTCGACCCGGAGGTCGAGCTGCGTGCGACGAAGAACCAGATCGACGACCTGCTGAACGAGATCCGTCACCGGGAGGAGGCGGGCGAGCGCGTGCTCGTCACCACCCTGACGAAGAAGATGGCCGAGGACCTGACCGACTACCTGCTCGAGGCGGGCGTCAAGGCGCGCTACCTCCACTCGGAGATCGACACGCTCGAGCGGATCCAGATCATCCGCGAGCTCCGGCTCGGCGAGTACGACGTGCTCGTCGGGGTCAACCTGCTCCGTGAGGGGCTCGACCTGCCGGAGGTCTCGCTGGTCGCCGTCCTCGACGCCGACAAAGAGGGGTTCCTGCGCGGCAAGACGGCGCTCGTCCAGACGATCGGCCGCGCCGCCCGCAACGTGAACGGGAAGGTGCTGCTCTACGCCGACCGGATGACGGAGGCGATCCAGGGGGCTCTCGACGAGACCAACCGTCGCCGGGCGACGCAGATCGCGTACAACGAGGAGCACGGGATCACGCCGGAGTCGGTCACGAAGGGCGTCTCCGACATCGCCGAGTTCCTCATGCTCGAGTCGCCGACCGTCCCCTCTCGCCGCCGCCGCGGCAAGGCCGAGGTGGAGGGGATGAGGCCGGAGGAGATCGAGCGCCTGATCGTCGAGCTCGAGGAGGAGATGTTCACGGCCGCCGAGGAGCTCCGCTTCGAGTACGCCGCCAAGCTTCGCGACGAGATCAAGGAGCTCCGCCGCGAACTGCTCGCCGTGACCGCCTAGGTGGCGCGCGTTTTCGCGTAGCGTTTCGCGGCGAGAGCCGATGCTCGAACACGGCAGGCAGGATGCGGCCGCCCGCCTGACGAGGGCGGCGCTGATCAGACGGGGAATCGCCGGCGGCGCCGCAGTTGCGTTCCTCGGCACCCTCCCCGCCCGTGGGCTGGGGTGGGCCGAGGCAACAGCCGCGCGCAGGAAGGGCGAGGTGCACGGGTTCGTCACCCGCCCCGACCTCCGGCCGCCGGTGATCTCGGTGCTCAGGCATACCGAGGGCGCCGGTGAGGGCTACCTGTTCCTGGCGCCCGCGTCGGGTCCGGGGATGCGCGGCGGGCTGATCGCCGACGATCGGGGGGACCCGGTCTACTTCCACCCGACCGCCCCGAGGACCGTGATGGACTTCCGCCCCGGACTGCTCCGCGGCGCACCGGTCCTCTCCTGGTGGGAAGGGCGGTACGTGCGCGGTGTCGGCAAGGTCGGCGAGTACGTCGTGGTGGACTCCTCCTACCGGGAGATCGCGCGGTTCGCGACGGCCCGGCACCGCCGGCCCGATTTCCACGAGGTCCTGCTGACCGACGACGGCGCGCTGCTCGTCACCGCCTACGAGACCGTCGCCGCCGATCTCCGGCCGGTGGGCGGGCCGAGCAACGGACTGCTGTACGGAGGCGTCGTCCAGGAGCTCGCGATCCCGAGCGGCCGGCTCCTCTGGGAGTGGCGCAGCCTCGATCACGTCGACGTCACGGAGACCGTGAGCGACCAGCTCGGCTCGCCCTTCGACTACTTCCACATCAACGGAATCGACGTCGACGGGGACGGCAACCTGCTCGTCTCCGCCCGCAACACGTCCGCCCTGTACAAGGTCGACCGGCGGAACGGGAAGGTGCTCTGGCGTCTCGGCGGCAAGCGAAGCGACTTCTCGATGGGCAAGGGAACGGCGTTCGGCTTCCAGCACGATCCACGCTTCCACGAGGGCGGCCGGACGATCAGCCTGTTCGACAACGGGCCGCGCCCCGGCGAGCGCCGGCCGGAATCGAGGGCGATCGTCCTCGCAGTCGACCAGCGCCGGAAGCAGGTGACGCTGAAGCGCGAGATCAGGCATCGGCCGCCGCTCTTCGCCTTCGCCACCGGCGCCAACCAGCTGCTCCCGAACGGGAACCGCCTGGTGACCTGGGGGATCACCGGCTGGTTCACCGAGTACGGGCCGGACGGCACGGTCCTTCTCGACGCAAGCCTCCCCGAGCGCGGCCAGAACTACCGTGTCTTCCGGTCGCCGTGGGCTGGGAAGCCGACCGTTCCACCGGCGTTCAAGGCCTACCGGCAGGACGCCGGGCAGGCGCAGTTCTACGCGAGCTGGAACGGCGCCACCGCGCTCGCCGGTTGGCGGCTCGAGACCGGGCGGACGCCGGGAATGCTCTCGGCCGGCGGCGTCCATCCGAGACGAGGCTTCGAGACCTCGTTCGCGATCCCACCCCGCACCCGCTACGCGGCAGTCGTCGCGCTCGACGCGGCCGGCGCGCCGCTCGGCCGATCGAGGACGATCCGGCTCTACTAGTCGAGGCCGAGGGCGCCGGCGCCACGGGGGAGACGGCGGGAGGCGGTCAGGCCCCAGTCGCCCCGGCGCCAGACATACGTGTGCACCGCGATCGAGCGCTCGTCCGCCTCGTAGACGAGGAGCCCTCGCGCCTCCCCGCGGCGGTGGGGCCGAGGCTGACCCAGGCCGGGCGCGGTCGCGACGGTCGCGCCGCGCCGGCCGTCGGACCAGACCTCGAACTCGTGGCGCTCCGCGACGGCGCCCTGGTGCGTGTGGCCCGACACGATCAGCTCCGCCCCCGCGTCGAGGAGCGCGCCGAGCACGCGGTCGCGGCGTGCGACCGGGCGCTTGCGTGTCCGCCACGGCGCGCCGATCAGCTGGTGGTGCAGGGCGACCATCCGCAGCGCCCCCGGGGGCGCCGCTTCGAGCTGCTCCGCAGCCCACCGCAGCTGGTCTTCGCGCACGGCGCCCGACTGGTGGCGCCACGGTCGCACCGAGTTGATCCCGACGAGGCAAACGCCGTCGGAGACGTGAACCGGCCGGGTCGTCCCCCAGACCCGCTCGAACCCGGCCCACGGCCGGGTAAACCGTGCCGGGAACGTGTACGGGATGTCGTGGTTGCCCGGAACGGCGACAACGGCGACGCCGTGCCCCCGGAGAAGCGCAGCCGCCCGGTCGTGCTGCTCACGGCGCCCGCGGTGGGTCAGGTCGCCGCTGACGACGATCAGCTCCGGCTCCAGGCGCTCGACGAGGGCGCTCAGCCGGGGGCCGACGTCGGGGCTCTCGTGCGCTCCGGCGTGCAGGTCGGAAACGTGGAGGACGCGCGCTGCCACCGCCGACCCACCCTATAAACTCGCTTCCATGACGGACGAGCCGGCTGAGATCATCGACGATCTCTACCTCGGCCTCCGGGCCGGAGGTGCCCTCCGCAAGCAGCGCCGCGGCGAGCCGCTGACAGCCGAGGAAGAAGAGGCGCTCGGCCGCTGGCGGCAGATGTCGAGCTGGCGCAAGGTCCTGGCGATCGGGGCGTTCGCGGTCGGAACGTTCGGCCTCGGCTTCACTCTCGGCGGCCTCGTCTTCGGCCGCTGGCGGCGGGCGTAGCTCAGCCCGTCTCGGCGTCCTTCGCGGGGAAGATCAGCGCGGGCACGTCCTCCTTCGCCGGGTCCTTGTCGAACACGGTGACGTCGACGATGGTCGCGAGCACCGCCGCGAAGGGCGTCGAGAGCAGGACGTAGGCAGGGCCGAGCAGGATTCCGATGGACGTGACCGTCACCAGCACGATCAGCGGTGACAGCCCGACGGCATGGCCGAGCACGCGCGGGCCGACCACGTAGTCCTGCAACAGCCTGAGTCCGAAGACGGCGATCGCCGCGAGGATCGCGGCCGTCATCGAGACGGTGAAGCCGGCGGCGATCGCGGCCACGCCGGCGATGAGGGGGCCGATCACGGGCACGATCTCGACGATCCCGGCAAAGACGCCGAGCAGCACCCAGTAGGGGAGCCCGATGAGCCAGAACGCGAACGAGAGGACGGTGCTGACGAACGTGATCATCAGCAGCTGGCCGCGGACGAAGGCTCCGAGCTTCGCGTCGATGAGGTCCCAGGTGTCGCGGATCCGCCTGCGGGTGTTGCGTTTGGCGAGGCTGAGGACGACGTCCTGGGCCCGCTCCTTCTCGAACACCCAGTAGGCGGCGACTGCGAACACGAAGAAGATCGCCACGAGCACCTTGAGCGCCTCTCGCCCGTACGTGACCGCCGGGTGGATGAGACCGGCGCCACTCGGCAGGCGTTCCAGCCGGTGCTGGATCGCGAGCAGGATCTCGTGCTTGACCCCGTGGGAGTGGCGGGCGGCCTGGGCGACGTCCGAGCTCGACGTGGGCAGCGTGCCGAGCGCGATCTCGGTCTGGTCCAGGGCGCGCGGCACGATCAGCCACAGGAGGAGGCCGATCACGACGACGAGACCGAGGTAGTGGACGAGCACTCCGACCGAGCGAGCTATGCGGCGTGCGTGCAGCCACTCGACGCCCGGCCGCATCGCCGATGCGAAGACGACCGCGAGGAGCAGCAGGGCGATCAGCACCTTGAGGTGCCAGAGGGCGAAGGCAGCGACGATCACGGCGACCGCAACGACGGTCGCGACGAAGGACTTGCGGGCGACGTCACCCATCATCCTGGGTTGTCTCCGCTACTGCCCCGGGCCAAACGAAACCATCTTCGCGAACACCTGTTCGCACGGTAGACTGTCGGTTCTGATGGCTGTCGACGAGCTCGTCGTCCACGGCGCCCGGGAGCACAACCTCAAGGACATCACCGTCCGGTTGCCTCGGAACCGGCTGATCTGCATCACCGGTCTCTCCGGGTCCGGCAAGTCGAGCCTGGCGTTCGACACGATCTACGCCGAGGGCCAGCGCCGCTACGTCGAGTCGCTCTCGGCGTACGCGCGCCAGTTCCTGCAGATGATGGAGAAGCCCGACGTCGACTCGATCGACGGGCTCTCGCCGGCGTTCTCGATCGACCAGAAGAAGACGTCCAGGAACCCGCGCTCGACCGTCGGCACGGTCACGGAGATCTACGACTACCTGCGACTGCTCTACGCGCGCGTCGGGCGGCCGCACTGCCCGGTCTGCGGCCGCCCGATCGCGGGCCAGTCGATCGAGGCGATCGTCGACCAGGTGCTGCGCCTCTCGGACGGTACGAAGTTCACCGTCAACGCGCCCGTCGTCCGCGACCGCAAGGGCGAGTACAAGGACCTGCTCGAGCACCTGCGCGCCGAGGGGTTCACCCGCGTCAAGGTCGACGGCGAGCAGCGGCTGCTCGAGGAGGAGATCCCGCTCGACAAGAAGTTCAAGCACACGATCGAAGTGGTCGTCGACCGGCTGGTGATGAAGCCCGACCTGCGCACGAGGCTCTGGCAGTCGATCGAGACCGCAGTGGCACTTGCCGAAGGTCTAGTCGCCGTCGACATCGTCGAGGGCGACGAAATGCTGTTCTCGGAGCAGTTCGCGTGCCCCGAGCACGGCGTCTCGCTGCCGGAGCTCCAGCCGCGGATCTTCTCGTTCAACTCGCCGCACGGCGCGTGCCCGAGGTGCACCGGCCTCGGCGCGCAGCAGGAGATCGACCCCGATCTGCTCGTCCCCGACCCTTCGCTCTCGATCGCGGAGGGCGCGCTCGTCCCGTGGGCGGTCGGCAACTCGAACTTCTACGAGTCCGTGATCCAGGCGATCGCCGACCGTTGGGAGATCGACCTCGACAAGCCGTGGCACGAGCTCTCGCCCGAGCACCAGCAGCTGTTCCTGTACGGGACGAAGGGCGAGCGGATCTACGTCCAGTACCGCAACCGCATGGGGCGGCGCCGCTCGTACATGCTCAACTTCGAGGGGATCGTCCCGAGCCTCGAGCGCCGCTACAAGGAGACCGACTCGGCGCAGCAGCGCGAGCGGATCGAGGAGTACATGTCGTTCCGGCCCTGTCCGTCGTGCGGCGGCGCGCGCCTGAAGCCGGAAGTGCTCGCAGTCACGGTCGGGGTGAAGAACATCCACGAGTTCACGCAGATGTCGGTGACGCGCTCGCTCCGGTTCCTCGACGAGCTCGAGCTGACCGACGTCGAGCAGCTGATCGGCGCCCGCATCGTCAAGGAGATCCGGGAGCGGCTGACCTTCCTCGACGACGTCGGCGTCGGCTACCTGGCGCTCGACCGCGCCGCGAAGACGCTCTCGGGCGGCGAGGCGCAGCGGCTGCGGCTCGCCACCCAGATCGGGTCGCAGCTCGTCGGCGTCCTCTACATCCTCGACGAGCCGTCGATCGGCCTCCATCAGCGGGACAACGACAAGCTGATCGGCACCCTGGAGCGGTTGCGCGACCTGGGCAACACCGTGCTCGTCGTCGAGCACGACGAGCAGATGATGCGGACCGCCGACTGGATCGTCGACATGGGCCCGGGCGCCGGCGAGCACGGCGGCCACGTCGTCGCCGAGGGGCCGGCGGCGGCGATCATGGCGAGCCCCGGCTCCGTGACGGGCAAGTTCCTCAGCGGCGAGCGGGCGAT
>JBLMYA010000107.1:0-33274 GCA_050258035.1 Verrucomicrobiota bacterium | reverse complement strand
ATAGTCCAACCGGGCGCTCGTGCCGGCGATGTAGTACGAACGCGAAGTCAGCTGATGTTCGTCGCCGAAACCGCGCGCGGCGCGGATGGCGAGCGCCTTCGATTTTCGACGATCACCGTTGTGGAATGCGATTTCGGCCTCGGCGAGGTCCACGATCGGTGCGTCCACCTTCTCACTCTCCGCAAGGCCCACCCACCTGGCGAGCGTCGCCGTTCGGGCCTCGGCGAGCATCGTCGGGAGTCCCAACTCGAGGATCTCGACGAAGAGCGACTCGGAGAAGTAGAGCTGCACCAACGTAAAGGCGTCGTCCCAGGCGCCCTGCTCGGCCAGGTACGAGGCCAGGCGCTTCGCTTCGCCGGCCGTGGTCGCAGGCAGTTCGTGCGTCCTCCGGTCGAGGAACGCCCGTAGCAGCGGATGGAGCTCGAGATTGCCTGCCCTGGTACCCAGGAACCCAAGGCGGATCCCGACGGATATGACCTCGGGAGCGTTGCCACCAAGGAGGAACTCGGCGACGCCCTCGGTCAACGAAGGAGCGAGGGCAAGGCGGCATAGCCCTTCCTGCACGAACGGTTCGGCGGCCTGGAAGAGCTCCTCTGCGAAGTAGTCGTACAGTGCGTCGGGCAGCCCGCCCTCCGGTAGCTCGAATTCGTCCGTGAGCGCCGCGAGTCCGATGACTGCCGGCCATCCCTCGGCCAGCGTGACCAGGCCGGCGGCCGGCGCGTCTCTCCGGTGCGAGAGGACCGCCGCGGCCTCGTCGTGGTTCATGGCGAGATCGCTCCGCCCGAGTTCGTAGAGCTCGCCGTAGAGAAGCCTTCTGGCAGTGGCCCAGGTGGGACGCTTCCGACTCGTGAGGACGAGCCGGATCGGCGTCCTTCTGAGCAGGAGGTCGATCAGGCGTTCCGGCGCCTTCGCCTCCATCGCGAACTGGTAGTCGTCGAAGACGAGCCACGTGTCCTCCGGCCAGTCGGCGAGGTCCTGCGCGAACAGGTCGGCGAGGACGTCGACGTCCTGCTCCGGTGTCCCGGTCGCACGCATCCGGCCGACGGCACGCACCCCGGCGTCGGGAACGACCTCGGAAACCGTCTTCGACAAGCCGGCGAGGAGCGCGGCGACGTCCGCCGCCGCGGGCGTGCCCCGGTACCAGGCGTGTGGTCGTTCGGCCACCCATTCCCGGGCGAGCGTGGTCTTCCCGAAGCCGGCCGGCGCAATCAGCATGAGCGCCCGGGCGTTGGCGTTGTCCAGGAGGCGCGTCAGTCTCGGCCGCTTGATGATGTAGCGGCGCGCAGCCTCGACCGCTGTTTCGATGCCTGCCATCGCCGGCTCACGGGACGCGTCCCGTTCGGGCGACTGTACTCCTGGTCGCGAGGAATGCGAAGTCCCCGTACGCGCGGCCCAAGCCACGCGCACGGGGAGCTCCATCACTGGCCGTCCAGGGTGCTCCGGAGCGGGTCTTCTCCCGTCACCTTGCGGTAGGCGGCAGGGATCTGCCGTCGACGAGGCACGCCGAGCTTCTGCCGAAGCGCGTCCGAATGCGCCTTCGCCGTGCGCGGAGAGATGTCGAGGTGATGCGCCACCTCCTCGTTCGAGCAGCCTGCCGCGATGAGGGCGACGACCTGCCGCTGCCGGGCTGTGATCCCTGGCGGCGCGCCGATCAGTGTTCTCACCATGCGGGGAGGCTAGAGGCGGGGAGGCGTTCCGACCATTGATCGAACGGCGTATTTGTTCGGCGTACCAGGGAGCTACGCCGCGACCGCCGACGACCGCACGAAGCTCGCTTCGTGGCCCCTCGCGTTGGCCTCGCGGAGCTCGTCCTCGTCGAGGGCGCCGATCCGGAGCAGCAAGTCGAGCTCGTCGCGGAGGTGGGTGCGCATCATCTCCGGCCCGTCAGTGGCGATCGTGAAGCGGACGCCGGCGTCGGCGAACGCCCGCAGCGTGGAGCGGACCGCGGCCTCGTCGGGAAGCGCCTTCGTCAGCAGGTTCGACGTCGGGCAGATCTCGAGCACGATCCCGCGCTCGCGCAGCTCGCCCATCAGGACCGGGTCGCGGGCCGCCAGGATCCCGTGGCCGATCCGGTCGGGCTCGAGCGACTCGACCACCTCCACGATCTCCTCGAGGCCGAAGTCCCCGCCCTCCTCGCCGACGTGGATCGTGACCCCGAGCCCCGCTGCGCGTGCCTCCTCGGCCAGTGGAGCGAGCCGCGAATAGCGGTAGCGACCGCCGTTCGGACGCGGGCCGGCGATGTCGACGCCGACGATTCCACGCGATCGGTACCGGATCGCCTTCTCGACGATGATCTGGTTCTGCCGCTCGTCGAAGGTGCGGTCCATCATCAGGATCAACCCGGCACGCACCTGCGGGTACTCGAGACTGGCGCGGTCGAGCCCGCGCGCGGCGGCCATGATGATGTGGTCGAGGTCGCGCTCGCCTCCGCGGTTCCGCTTCATCGGGTTGAAGCGCAGCTCGAGCGTCGTGATCTGCTGGGAGCGGTACGCGCCGCCGATCGCCGCATGAACCGACCGCTCGACCGCGATCGGGCTCGACTGGATCAGCTCCGTCCAGTGGTAGATCGCGTCGAGCGCGTTCAGGTCGGGGACGCCGCGCGGGTCGGAGACAGTGACGAGCCGGTCGAACTCCCAGTAGTCCTTGACCGGCAGCGCGATCCCCTGTTCGTGAGCGATGCTCCAGAGGATGTCCGAGGCGACCGAGCCGCCGAGGTGGGTGTGCAGCTCGGCGAGCCCTTCCTCGAACACGGGCCGAGCATAACGTCCAGGCACTAGGCTCCCCCCGGGATGAAGGTGGGCATCGTGGTGCCGTTCTCGTGGTCCTTCTGGGGCGCCGTGCTCGAGCACGCGGAGCTCAAGGCCGAGGCGCTCCGGACGCGTGGCCACGACGTGAAGATCATCATCGGCAACGACCCGCCGGGCACCTTCACCCGCGCCCTCCATCCCCGCCACGGCCGCCACGACGACCCGCCGCCCGACGTGATTCCCGTCGGGCGAACCGTGATCGTGCCCGCGAACGGCTCGCTGCCCAACATCTGCCTGAGCCCGTCCGTGCCTTTCAGGCTCAAGCGGCTGTTCGCGGAGGAGGATTTCGACGTGCTTCACCTGCACGAGCCGATGACACCGGCGATCTGCGTCTCGGCGCTCGCCGTCGCCCGTTGCCCGATCGTCGCGACCTGGCATGCAGCCGGCAACCTCGGCTGGATGCGCGCCGGACTGCAGTTCTGGGGGTTCCTGCTCGACCGGATCGACCACAGGATCGCGGTCTCCCAGGAGGCGAGCGAATCCGCCCAGAGATGGATGCCCGGATGGGAGTTCGAGGTGATCCCGAACGGCGTGCTGATCCCGCCTGCGGCCGATCCCGGCAACCGTGACGGCACGATCGTCTTCATCGGCCGCCACGATCCCCGCAAGGGCATGCCGGTCCTGCTCAAGGCATGGCCCGACGTCCACCGACGGGCGGGCGCGCGGCTCAGGCTCGTCGGCGCAGACCCGCTGGCCGTTCAGCTTCTGCTCGCACGCCACCGGATCCCGCACGACGGCATCGACGTGCTCGGCTTCCTGCCGCAGGAGGATCTGACCCGGGAGCTGCTGCGCGCGAAGGCGCTCGCAGTGCCGTCGATCGGCCAGGAGAGCTTCGGGATGGTGCTGACGCGCGGGTTCGCCTGCGCGGTGCCGGTGGTCGCATCGGACATTCCCGGGTACAGGGCGGTCATGACCGACGAGACGGGGGTGCTCGTCCCGCCGGGCGACGACCGCGCGCTCGCCGATGCGCTGGTCGAGCTGCTCGGCGACGAGGAGCGCCGGCGCAGGCTCGGCGAGCGGGCACGCGAGGTCGCGGTCGAACGTTATTCCTGGGAGACGATCGCTGTGCGACTCGAACAGATCTACGAAGAGGTTGCAGGGTGACGAGGCTGCAGCGCTGGATCCGGCAGCCGTGGACGCGGGGCGGCCTCGTGGTCGCGTTCATCTCGGGCGTCGGGGCGCTGCTCTGGTTCCACGGGCCGCACTGGGCCGATTTCAGGAACGCCTTCACCTCGGTGCAGTGGGAGTGGGTCGCTGCGGCGGTCGGGCTCAATCTGCTCTCGATCGTTGCGCGCTCGTTCGCCTGGGACGCCGTCATCCGCTCGGCGATGCCGCCACCGTTCCCGCGCTTCCGGCTCGTCTTCGCGGCGTTCTGCGTCGGGCTGCTCGCGAACGCGGTGCTCCCCGGAAGGGTGGGGGAGCTCGCCCGCGTCGCCGTCCTCAACCGGCGGCTCGACAGCCGGCGGCGCGGCCTGTGGTCGACGCTCGTCGGCACGGTCTTCGCCCACCGCGTCTTCGACATCGTTCCCGTGGTGCTGCTCGTGATCTTCGTCCTGGTCACGGCGGACATCCCGGGCTGGGCGTTCACGAGCCTGATCATCGTGCTCTCCATCGGGGTGGGCCTGTTCCTGTTCGCGTTCGCGAGCGCCCGCCACCACGGCCAGACCCGGATCGAGGGCATGGGGTCGGTCCGCCGGATCGTCACCATGGCCCGGCTCGGGCTCGGTGTGATGCGGAGCCCCGGCGCAGCCGCACTCGCGATCTTCGGACAGTGCGTAGGCTGGACGCTCCAGCTGCTCGCGGTGTGGTCGGCGATGCGCGCGTTCGACATCCACGAGGGGCTGTCCGCCGCCGCGGTCGTCCTGCTCCTGATGAACGTCGCGACGATCATCCCGCTCTGGCCGGGCAACGTCGGGCTCGTCCAGGTCGCGGTCGCGACGCCGCTTGTCCGCTACGGCGTCGACTACGGCAAGGGCGTCGCTTTCGGCTTCGGGCTTCAGGCGATCGAGGCGTCGGTCGGAGTCGGCATCGGGCTGGTCTTCCTCGGGCGCGAGGGGCTGTCGTTCACGCGGCTGCGCGAGATGCCGGGCGCCGTCACAGCCGACGAGCCGGACGACGGCGAGGAGGTCTCGGATCCGTCCGACGAGAGGACGGAGCATGAGCCCGAGAGCGCTCGCGTCGCCGGCTAGCCTCAAAGGCTCGCTCAGCGCGGCCGAGGCCGCACAGGCGCTGGGGGAGGGCTTCGCAGCGGCCGGTGTCGATGCAGACGCGATGCCGATCGCCGACGGCGGCGAGGGGACGGTCGACGCGCTCTGCTCCGATTTCGAGCAGGTCGAGACCGTGGACGCGTTCGGCCGGCCGCGGATCGCGCGCACGGGCGTGCTGCCGGACGGGACGCGGGTCGTGGAGGCGGCCGAGGCGATCCCACTCGACCCGTCCCGCCTGGACGTGACGGCGGCGTCGAGCCGGGGGCTCGGGCTGTGGCTGGGGCGATACAGGGACAGTCCGCTCGTCGTGACCGTCGGCGGCACGGCCACGATGGACGCGGGCGCCGGGTTGCTGGAGGTACTCGACTGCCTGGCGGGCCCCGTGCGCGTCCTCTGCGACGTGCGGACGACGCTCTACGACGCACCTCGGCTGTTCGGCCCGCAGAAGGGCGCGACCGAGGCTCAGGTTGCGGACCTGGAAGCCCGCTTCCGGGCGGACGAACGGCTCGCACCGTTCGCCTGTCTCCCCGGCTCTGGAGCGGCCGGCGGCCTCGGCGCCGCACTCGCGGCGCTGGGTGCCGAGCTCGTCCCCGGCGCGGAGGCGGTGCTCGACCTCGCCGGATTCGATCCGGGCGGCTACGACCTGGTCGTCACCGGCGAAGGAGCCGTCGACGCGACGACGTGGGAGGGGAAGGCGCCGTCGGCGGCCGCCCGCCGGTGCGCGGACGCCGGAATTGCCTGCGTCGTCTTCGGCGGAAGCGTCACGGGGGCAGTCCCCGCACGCCTTCGTCCCCAGACCGAGCTCGTGGCGCTCAGCGGCGACCCGTCCCGCGCCCGGGCCGACCTCGCCGACCTCGGCGAGAAGCTCGGCCGGCGGCTAGCCGTTCTCGGCGCCGCGTAGCCGCTTCGCCATCACCTGAAGGAGCTCCCAGGCGATTCCGGCGCTGTCCTCGACCAGAGGGCGGAACTCCCAGGACGTCAGCCCGTAGGCGGTGACGTCGGTCACGGCCGTGACGGTCGCGGATCGAGGCCCGTCGTCGATCAGGGCGACTTCGCCGAAGTAGTTACCGGGTCCGCCCGAGCCGACGCGCTCGCCGTGCACGCTGTAGTCCACGGTTCCGTCGCCGATCACGAAGAAGCCGACGCCCCGCTGGCCTTCGGTCGCGATCACGTCGCCCTCCGCGAACGTGCTCTGCTTGAACGAGCGGGCGAGCCGTTCGAGGTCGCGGTCGGACAGGCTCTCGAAGATCTCGACCTTCCGCAGGAGCTCGGGGGGAGCAGGCACGAGGCGTGAGCTTATCCGTCGGGCCGGGCAGAGTCGACTCGCTTCGACAACTCCTCGATCCGTCCCTCCGCCGCCTCGAGGTGCGCCGCACAGAACCGGTACAGCTCCTCGCCGCGCTCCCACAGCTTGAGCGCCTCGTCGAGGCCGGCGTCTCCCCGCTCGAGCTGCTCGACGATCTGCGTGAGCTCGGCCTCCGCCTGCTCGTAGGTCACTCGACCCTCGCTCCGAAGGCGCCGTCAGACAGCTCGACCGAGATCGGGTCTCCGCTGGCCACGGCGGCCGCCGACCGGAGCAGGTCGCCCTCCCGTCGCACGATCGCGTAGCCGCGGTCGAGGGTCGCGCGCGGAGAGAGCGCGCGTAGCCGGCCGGCCTTCTGGGTGAGGGCGGCCCGGCGTCGTTCCACGAGCAGCGCCGGCGCCCGGCGCAACCGATCGTGAGTCCGGCTCAGTCGCTGGGTGTGCACCTCGAGGGTGCGGTGCGCTCCACGTGCGAGCGCGACCCGGGCGCGGCCGAGCCCCGCGACCATCTCCTCGAGGTCCGGGACGACCAGCCGGCCGGCCGCGGTCGGCGTCGACGCCCGGCGGTCAGCCGCCAGGTCGCAGAGCGGCGTGTCCTGCTCGTGGCCGACTGCAGTCACGACCGGCACGGGACAACCCGCGACCGCACGGACGAGCCGCTCGTCGCTGAACGGCAGGAGATCATCGAAGCTGCCGCCGCCGCGCGCCACGACGACGACGTCCACCTCCGGCTCGGCGCAGATCGACGCCAGCGCCTCGACCATCGCCGCCGCCGCGCGCTGGCCCTGGACGAGCGTCTCGGAGACGACGACCCGAGCCGGCGGGAAGCGGGACTGGATCGCCGTCAGCACGTCGCGCTTCGCCGCCGCGTCGTTGCCGGTGACGAGACCGATCCGCCGGGGGAGCCGGGGCAGCGCCCGCTTCCGGCTCTCGGCGAAGAGGCCTTCGGCAGCGAGCTTGCCCTTCAGGCGCTCGAGCGCAGCCAGGTGCTCGCCGATCCCGAATCGCTCGATCGACAGCGCCCGGAGCCGGATCTCACCCTTCTGCGTCCAGAGCTCCGTTCGTCCGTACACGTGCACCCGCTCACCGTTCGCAAGGTCGAGCCGAAGCGCGTCGAACTGCCCACGCGGCATCGCCGCCGACAGGCACGCGCCGCTCTCCGGATCCTTGAGGGTGAAGAACACGGTCTGCCAGCCCGCCTGCCGGCGCAGCTCCGTCACCTCGCCCTCGACCCACACCGTCGGCAGCCGCTGGAGCCACTGCGCGACGCCCCGGTTGAACGCCGCGACGGTATAGACCTTCCGGTCGCCGTAAACGATCGGCTCCACCTTCATCACCGCATCGTAGGACGCGGGGCGCCCTCGCCCAGCCGGCTAGAGCAGAATGCGTGCCGCCGTCTCGTGCCCGCAGCCGGAGTCGACGAGCTCGACCGCGTCGTGCAGGTCGGCGTCACTGTCCGCGAGCTTCTCGGCGAGCGGCAGCGGGTAACCGGCCTCGATCAGCACGTGGAGCCGCCAGCTCTGGACCTTGGCGCGCTCGTTGTGGTCGGTCTCGATGATCTGGGCCATTTCGCTGATCTCGCTCACGTCGGCTTGGTTCGCTCTCACCTAGACGTTCCCTCTCCGGTGAAGTTGGACGCCCTCATCGTTTGTTAACGACGCCGCGCGGTCGCGGAGCGCGGCCTCCAGCTCGGCGACGCGCCGTTCGAGAACGGACAGGGTTCCCTCGTAGCGCCGTTCGAGCCTGCCTCCGGCGGAGTCGTTGAACTCGGCGAGTCGCTCCGCCAGCAGGCGATCCGCCTGCTTCACGAAGCTCTCGATCGACCGGTCGAGCTCCCGCGCGAGCTGGCGCCCCGCTTCCTCTCGGGCCGTCCGGATCGTCGAGCCGAACTCGACCGCCGCCTCCTCGGCGAGCCGCGCCGTCTCACGGCCGACCGACCGCTCGACCTGCTCGACCATCCGTCGCTCGACGTCGGCGAACGTCTCGGTCAGGTTGCCCTGGGACTCGGTAAGCTCTCGGTCGATCTGCTCGGTGAGCGCCCGCTCCCGGTTGCGGAGGCGGTCGGCGACCTCGTGCAGCGCCCGGCGACGCTCGGCGGCGTGGGTCTCCAGCTCGTTGTTCGCCTCGGAGACCGTGTCCTTGATCTGGCGGGCGATGTCCTCTCGCAGCTTGGTGACCGCGGCCCGGTGGTCCTCGGTGTCGGAGACGAGCCGCTCCGTCTCCGCGGCGAAGCGCGCCTCCGCGTCGGTCATCAGCTGCCGCTGCCGCTGCTCCAGCCGAGCAACCTGGGTGGCCAGCCCCTCGCGGACCCGCTCCACGTCCTGCGACCACGCGGACAGCTTCGCCTCGATCTCCTTCTGCGCAGCGATCAGCCGCCCCGAGAGCTCCGTGAGCACCCGCTGCTCCGCGCGGACGAGTTCGTCCCGGCGCTCCTCGGCCAGGCGCCGGTGCTCTTCCGTGAGCAGGGCACTGGTCTCGGCGCGGGCCACGGAGAGGGCACGCTGGAGCTCTGCTTCGCCCTGCGCGGTCTCGGCCTTGACGAACGCGTCGATCCGGGCCTTTGCCTCGAGGATGGCCTCGTCCTCGGTCTGGCGCTTGCGGCGCATCGGCCTCCAATCGTAGGCGAGTATCTGTCCCGGTGGAGCTGCAGGACGAACTCGAGCGAGTCGCCGCGGCCGCGTCCGCGCTGGCCGGGCCAAACGAGACGCTCGAGAGCGTGATCCCGACGGAGCCGGCTCCCGGGGCGCGGGTCTACCTCTGCGCCTACTCCGGCCCCCTGCGTACCTGGGCGGCGGTCGATGCGGGCGGAAGGGTTGTCACGGAACGCGCCCGCGTCCGCGCCGCGGTGTCGATCGCCGCGCTCTGCGAGCTGGCGGAGGAGTCGGCCGCAGGCGGCAAGCTCGAGGAGCTGCGGCAACAGCTCGTGGCGCTCCGGATCACCGAGCACCCGGAGGGCATCCAGGAGGCGGAGGACGCGGCGCTCGCGCTCGAGCGGACGATCGAGCCGCCGCCGCGGCTCGCCTCTCCGGCCTACCTCGATGCGGTCGGCGTCGCGGTGCGGAGGCTGGAGCTTGCCCTCGGCGAGAGCATGAGCTCGCCGTTCGGCGAGACGATGAAGCACGCCTCGGCCGTCGTCGACGAGCTCGAGCTCGACGTCGAGGCGGGCTACAAGGCCGACCTCACGTAGCCCGGGCGCCCCGATCTGCACGCGGTCGAGCTCGGTACGACCACATTTGCAGGCTAACCTGGAGCCATGGAAGGCAGCTTCAACTTTCCGTTCGGAGGAGATCCGGAGGATCTGATGCGCGGACTCCGCGAGTTCGCCGAGCAGCAGGCCGAGTCGGTTGCCGAGGCGCAGCGCGAGCAGTTCGCGACGCTCACCCTGAACACGGCGGTCGAGCTGACGGCCGCGGCGCTCACCCGCGTCGACGCGAAGGGCGGGGCCGACGAGCAAGCGCTGGCGCTCCGGGACGCGATGCGGATCCTGTTCCCCGAGGCGGTGGCGCTCGTCAGCGCGGCTCGCCAGGGGTTCATGCGCGAGTCGCGCTAGCGACCGTCATACGGCGCGCTTCGACGCCTGGAGCAGGAAGCTCGCAGGGATGCGCGGATCGTGTCGGCCGCCCGTCTCCTTGGGAGGCGGCGGCAGCTCCTCGAGCTCGACGAGATCGAGCTGCGCGCCGACGACGGCCGTGACGATCTGGCCGAGCCGCCGGCGCCCCTCCTCGAAGTAGCTCTCGCGCCAACGGAGGCCGACCGGGTCGATGCAGTCCAGGACGGGGTGCCGGTCGCGGAGCACGAGCCGGCCCTGCTTGCGAAGGGCCGCCGCAAGCGCGGAAGCGAGGAGGTCGAGATCGGGCGCCAGCGCGAGCGTCCCCTCCGCGGCGTAGACGACCGGGAAGCGGCGACGCCGGAGCTGGAGCGGGAGCTCGTGCAGTTCGGCCTGGAAAAACGCCGCGTTCGGCGCCCGCTCCCGGGCAACGGTCAGCGCTTCCTCGGAGGGGTCGATCGCGCTGACGAGCGCGCCGAGGGCGAGGAGATCTGCCGTGGCCTCGCCGGTGCCGCACGCGAGGTGGAGGACGTGCTTGCCGTTCACGTCGGGCAGCCGCTCCCGGACCGCCGCCGGCAGCCCAGGCTCGGCGGCATGGCCGAAGCGCTCCTCCCACGCCGCACGGTTCTGCTCGGTCGGCCACATCGTCTGCCCTATACGACGAGCGAGAAGCCGCCGTCGACCACGATCGTCTGGCCGCGGATCATCTCGGCTTCCGGCGAGCAAAGGAAGGCGACCGCGTCGGCGACGTCGCCGGGCGCGACGAGGCGGCCGGCCGGCGTTCGCTCCCGGCTCCAGGAGAGCATCTGCTCGCGGTTGGGGAAGTGGTCGAGCGCGTCCGTCTCGACGACCCCTCCGGACACGGCGTTGACGCGGATGCCGCGCGGCGCCAGCTCCACCGCGAGGTAGCGGACGAGCGCCTCGAGCGCGGCCTTCGAGGTTCCGACGAGGACGTAGTTCTCGAGAACGCGGCTCGAGCCGAGGCTGGAGATCCCGACGATCGACGACCCGGCCGGCATCTGGGGGGCCGCCGCTCTCGCGAGCGAGAGCAGGGCGCGGGCGTTCGCGGCGAGCGTCCAGTCGAAGTGCTTGTCGGAGGTCTCGAGCGCGGGGCGCATGACGCCGGTCGCCGCGCAGTGGACGATCGCGTCCAGCGGCCCCAGGGCGGCGACCTGTTCGGCGACCCGGCTCGAGGCGACGTTGCCGCGGACGAGGACCGGCTCGGCGCCGAGCCCGTGGAGCTCCTCGGCCGTCCGCTCGGCGGCGGCGTCGTTTCGGAGGTACCCGATTGCGACGCGCCCGGCGCCCTCCCGGGCGAAGCGCAGCGCGACCTCGCGCCCGATCCCACGCGCGCCGCCCGTCACCAGGACGGCAGTGCGGCTCACCTCTCGGCGGGGAGGGGGCGCTCCGCCGGCGCGGAGCTCGGGATCTGCTGCCAGCCGGGGCGGGCCGCCGACTCCCGGCGCAGGTCGTCGGCCTTCGAGGAGGCGTGGCCGAGACGGTCGAGCAGGTCCATCTTCTCCTCCGCGTACCGGCGCACGGGGTTGTCCTCGGGCAGGTCGAGCACGAGCTCCCGGACGCGCGCACGGATCTGGTATGCGAAATGAGGCGTCGCCGGCGCGACGAGCGCGTCGATCTCCTCGATGGTCGCCATGCGCCCAAGCCTACATCTGCCGATAGGTTCAGGACATGCGGCGTCCGGGCCCGGTCGACCTGATGTTGGGCGCGACGATCGTCATCTGGGCCTTCAACATCACGGTGACGAAGTACGTGCTCACGCACGGCTTCCAGCCGCTCGCGTACGGGGCGATCCGCTACGGAGCGGCTGCGCTCCTCGCCGTGGCGGCGACCGTCGCGCTGGAGCGTTCGCTGCGGGTCGGCGGCCGGCGCAGCCTCGCGCTGATCGCCGCCGCCTCCGTCTTTCTGCTCGTCAACCAGTTCTCGTTCGTCTACGCGCTCAAGCTCGGGACGGCGACGACGGTGGCGCTGATTCTCGGGATGACGCCGATCTTCGCGGCCGCCCTGTCGTCGGTCGTCGGGCTCGAGCGCCTCGATCGGCGGTTCTGGGTCGCGACCGCGATCGGCTGCGCAGGCGTCGCGCTGGTCGCGATCGGCTCCGGCGGAGATCTCTCGTCCGACCTCGGCGGCGACCTGCTGGCGATCGTGCTCGCGATGTCGTGGGCCGCCTACTCGGTGATGATCGCACCGCTGATGCGGCGGTACTCGCCCTACCGGATCAGCGCCGTCGTCCTCCTCGTCATGTGTGTCCCGTTCACCGCCGCCAGCTCATCGCAGATGGCCTCGCAGGACTACGCGTCGCTGGGCTGGCTCGTCTGGCTGGGGCTCGCGTTCGCGATCGTCGGCCCGCTCTTCCTGACCAACCTGCTCTGGTTCACGGCCATTCACCGCGTCGGCCCGTCGCGGGCGACGCTCTTCGCGAACGTCCAGCCGTTCGTCGCCGCGGTGTTCGCCGCCCTCATCCTCTCCGAGCGTCTGCACTGGCTCCAGATCGTCGGCGGCGTGACCATCCTCGCCGGGATCGTCCTCGAGCGCCGCTGGCGCCGGACGCGGGGCGCGCCCGGGCGGCGCGACACCTCCGCGCTACGGCGTGCTCCGGATGAACGCGCGGAGGCGTCCGCGCTCGTAGGCTTCGGCCCAGTCGAAGGCGACCTCGACGAGGTCGGGCGGCTCCCGGCGGACGACGGTCGCCGGGGTGAAGAGGCTGCGGTCGGGAAGCGCGAAGCGGAGGTCGAGGTGGATCTCCGTCGGACCGACTCCCGGTAGCCGCAGGAGCGCGCGGTCGCCGCCCAGCTCGACCGCCGTGCCTTCGATCAGTCGATTCGGGTACTCGAACGACCAGGCCGACGAGATGGTGCACCAGGGCCGATGACGTCCATGCCGTGGTCGGTCGTCCTGGTCGCTCCGAGCACCTTCTCGGGGACTGGCGACGCCGGTTGTGCGAGCTCTCCGGAGCGACCGTGGACGAGAGGGGCGGTCCGACGCAGTCACCGAAGCTCGACGGCGCGCGCGTTTCTGCCGGCGGATGATCCCGTCGCGGCCGGGGACGCCGGCCGCCACCGCTACCTGCCCGAGCACCGCGTCGGGACCGCCACCGAGGGCCGCGACCGCCCGCGACACCTCCGTCGCCGGGCTTCGCATGCCCCGATCGTACTCGCGGGCCCGAGTAAGATCCAGGCGATGGCCGCGCCTGACGCGATGCCGCTCGAGGGTTGGGACCACGTCGAGCTGTGGGTGGGGAACGCGAGGCAGGCGGCGTACTACTTCGAGCATGCGTTCGGCTTCGCGCGCCACGCCTATGCCGGCCCGGAGACGGGCGTTCGCGACCGGGCCTCGTACGTCCTGCGCCAGGGCGAAGTCGACCTCGTCCTGACGAGCGCGCTGTTCGACGACCACGAGATCGCCCGCTTCGCCTGTCGGCACGGCGACGGTGTCCGCGACATAGCGCTCCGGGTTCCGAACGCGGAGCAGGCATACCGGGTGGCGGTGGAGCGCGGCGCGCGGGGCGTCCGCGAGCCGGAGTGGTGCGAGGACGACTTCGGCCGGGTGCAGATCGCGGCGATCGCGACCTACGGCGACGTCGTCCACTCGTTCGTCGCCCGGGCGGACTACGCCGGCCCGCACCTGCCCGGCTACGTCGCGGTCGAGACGGACGGCGTACAGCCGGTCGGCCTCACCCTCCTCGACCACTGCGTCGGCAACGTCGAGCTCGGAAAGATGAACGAGTGGGTCGGCTTCTACGAGCGCGTCCTCGGCTTCGAGAACATCATCCACTACGACGAAGAGCAGATTCACACAGAGTACTCGGCCCTCATGTCCAAGGTGATGGCGGACGGTGAGGGCAAGATCAAGTTCCCGATCAACGAGCCCGCCGAGGGACGGCGGAAGAGCCAGATCGCCGAGTACCTCGAGTACAACGGCGGCCCGGGGGTCCAGCACGTCGCGGTCCAGACCGACGACATCGTCGGAACGGTGGAGGCGATGCAGGAGCGCGGCGTCGTCTTCCTGACGACCCCGGAGGCGTACTACGAGGACGTCTCCGACCGCGTCGGCGACATCGAGGAGTCGTGGGCGGACCTGCTCCGGCTCCGGATCCTGGTCGACCGCGACGAGGACGGCTACCTGCTCCAGATCTTCACGAAGCCGACGCAGGACCGGCCGACGCTCTTCTTCGAGGTGATCCAGCGCCACGGCGCGCGGACCTTCGGCGAGGGCAACTTCAAGGCGCTGTTCGAGGCGATCGAGCGCGAACAGGCGTTGCGCGGCAATCTCTAGCGGCAGCCGGGCGGCGTAGCCTTCCGGCGGTGACCCCGCAGCGCCGAACAGCGCTGATCTCCGTCGCGGCCGCCTGCGCCCTGCTCGCGCTCAAGCTCACCGCCGGCATCGCGAGCGGATCCCTCGGTCTCGTGTCCGAGGCGCTCCACTCCGGGACGGACCTCGTCGCCGCACTCCTCACGTTCTTCGCAATCGGCGTCTCGGGGCGGCCGGCGGACGCGCAGCACCAGTACGGCCACGGGAAGGCCGAGCATCTGGCGGCGCTGTTCGAGGCGGCCGTGCTCGGCCTCGTCAGCATCGGGGTCGCCGCGCTCGCCGTCGCCCGTCTCGCCGGGCGGATCGAGATCAAGGTCGACGCGACCTGGTGGGCGTTCCTCGTCATCGGGCTCGTTCTCGCGATCGACATCTCGCGGACGACGACGTCGCTCCGGACCGCGCGGCGGTTCCACAGCGCTGCGCTGCTCTCGAACGCTCTGCATTTCGGCAGCGATTTCGCCGGCTCGCTCGCGGTCCTGATCGGCCTGATCGGCGTCCGCATCGGGTGGCCGCAGGCGGACTCCATCGCAGCGCTCTTCGTCGCCGCGCTGGTGCTGTCCGCTGCGCTGCGGCTGATGCGCCGCAACGTCGACGTCCTGATGGACCGGGCGCCGGCCGATGCCGAGGCTGCGGCGCGGCAGGCGATCGCCGGTATCGAGCCGCCGATCGAGCTGCGTCGGCTGCGGATGCGTTCCGCCGCCGGTCGGCACTTCGCAGACGTCGTGATCGCGGTCTCGCCCTCGGCGGCCGTCGGGGAGGGCCACACGGCCGCGGACGCGGTCGAGGCGGCGGTCGAGCGCGCGTTGCCCGAGACGGACGTCGTCGTCCACGTGGAGCCCACCGAGGAGGACGCGCTGATGCGCGAGCTCGCCTATGCAGCGGCGATGAAGGTGCGCCGGGTCCGGGAGATCCACAACGTCGCCGTGCTCCACGTCGACGGCCGCAACGAGGTCTCGCTCCACCTGAAGCTGCCATCCGATCTCTCGCTCGAGGAGGCGCACGGGATCGCCACCGACGTCGAGCGGGCGATCAGGGAATCGGTCCCGGGCGCCGACGCGGTCCAGACGCACCTCGAGCCGCTGGCCGAGGAGGCGGAGGGACGGAAGACGGCCGAGGCGGACGCCGCCCGTGATATCGAGACGGTGACCAGGATCGTGGCAGCGCGCGGCGGCGAATCTCCACGTGAGCTTCGCTTCCTGAGCACCGGCGACGGGCTGGTGCTCTACCTCACCCTCGGGGTCGACGGATCCGTGCCGCTCGCCGACGCGCATCGCCGAGCGAGCGAGATCGAGGAGGAGATCCGTGCGGCGCTGCCGGCCGTCTCGGAGGTCATCGTCCACACGGAGCCCTAACGGTGCCGGGCACTGTCGGGACGGGGTCGCGGATCCTGCCGAGGTGCAGGGCCTTTACGGTGCCAGGCACTGTCAAGAACGGCAGCTCCGTCTGCGACTAGGCTCACCGCGTGAAGCTGTGCATGTTCAGCCCGCGGGAGATGGACCTCGAGCGGGGCTGGCCGGGCCGGATCGAGGGGGACCGGGTGATCCAGCTCGCGGCGCAGACGCTCCAGTCGTTCTTCACCGGCGGCGGCCGGGCGCGGGAGCACGCCGAGTACTCCCTCGCCGACGTCGTCCTGCGCGCGCCGGTGCTGCGCCCCCCGTCAGTCCGCGACTTCTACGCGTTCGAGCAGCACGTGCGGACGGCGCGCGGGTCACGGGGCCTCGACGTGCCGGCCGAGTGGTACGCCCAGCCCGTCTTCTACTTCTCGAACCCGGCCGCGATCTTCGGGCCGGAGCAGGAGGTCCCGTATCCGGAAGGGAGCGAGGAACTCGACTACGAGCTCGAGGTGGCGGCCGTCGTCGGTGCCGACGGCGCGATCGGCGGCTTCACGGTGATGAACGACTGGTCTGCCCGCGACTTCCAGCGGGCGGAGATGAAGGTCGGCCTCGGCCCGGCCAAGGGAAAGGATTTCGCGACGAGCCTCGGGCCGGTCGTCGTCACCCCGGACGAGTTCGACGGCTCCAGCGCCGTGATGGTCGCACGCGTCAACGAGGAGGAGCGCTCGCGCGGCCAGCTGGGCGACATGTACTTCTCGTGGGAGCGGATCGTGGAGCAGGCGGCACGGGGCACGCGTCTCCGCGCCGGCGACGTTCTCGGCTCGGGGACGGTCGGGACGGGCTGCATCCTCGAGCACGGCGACGGCCGCTGGCTCCAGCCCGGGGACGTGGTCGAGCTGGAGGTGGAGGGGATCGGGGTGCTTCGGAACACGGTCGGCCCGCGGCGTGGCTAGGGTCGCCGTCGTCGGAGCCGGCCTCAACGGCCTCGCCACCGCGTGGGCGCTGCGCCGGCGTGGCTACGACGCCGTCGTCTACGAGCAGTTCTCGCTCGGCCACACCCGCGGCTCCAGCCACGGGGCGACCCGGATCTTCCGGCTCGCCTACCCGGAGACGGACTGGGTGCGGCTGGCCCAGGAGGCGCTCGAGGGGTGGCGGGAGCTCGAGCGCGAGAGCGGGGAGGAGCTGCTCCTCCTCAACGGCCTGCTCGAGCTGTGCCGCGAGGGCGTCGTCAGCTCGCAGGCGGCGCTGGAGGAATGCGGCGCCGAGTGCGAGCTCCTCACGCGCGACGAGGCGGAGGCGCGATTCGGGGTCTCGGCTGCTCCCGACGCCATGGTTCTCTTCCAGCCCGAAGCGGGCGTGGTGCAGGCGGCGCGGGCGCTTCGGGCGTTCGGAAGGGGCCTCGACATCCGCGAGGGCCGCCGAGTCGAGTCGCCGGACGATCTCGACGAGCCGGTCGCGGTCGTCACGGCGGGCCCGTGGGCGCGCCGCCTGCTCGCGCCGCTCGGCATCGACCTGCCGGTGGTCGAGACGCGCGAGACCGTCGCGTACTTCCGGCTGGAGGGGCCGGTGCCGTCGGTGGTCGCCGAGGTGGTCGCGCGCGGGCACGGCTTCTACTCGCTCAGCGACCCCGAGCACGGGCTGAAGGTCGGCAGCCACATGCGCGGCAAGCCGTCCGATCCGGACGAGGAGCGGGGCGCCGATCCCGACCTCGTGAGCGAGATCGCCGCCTGGACGGCGGAGCGGTTCCCGCGGGCCGACCCCGAGCCCGTTCATGCGGAGAGTTGCTTCTACACGACCACCGACGACGAGCGGTTCATCCTGGAGCGCCACGGCCGTATCGTCGTCGGCTCCGCCTGCTCCGGCCACGGCTTCAAGTTCGGGCCGGCGATCGGAAACCGTCTCGCCGCCCTGGCGGTCGAGGCGCTGGGCTGATCTAAGCTTCGGCCATGCCGATGTACCACCGGCTGGGGGACGTTCCCCGCAAGCGGCACATCCAGTTCCGCGACAACGGGACGCTGCTGAACGAGGAGGTCTTCGGGCTCGAAGGGTTCTCGGGGAACGAGTCGATCCTCTACCACCTGCAGTCGCCCGTCCGGATCCGCGAGCTGGGCGACTTCGAGCCGATCGTGCGCGACGAGTGGGTGCCGGACGCGCACGCGCACCGGCACTTCCGGACCTACGACGCGACGCCGGAGGGCGGCGATCCGATCTCGGCACGGCACCTGCTGATGTGGAACCAGGACGTCGAGATCTCGCTTGCCCGGCCGACCGAGAGGATGGACTTCTTCTACCGGAACGGCGAAGGCGACGAGGTGATCTTCGTCCACGAGGGCTCGGGGACGCTGGAGACGATCTTCGGCGACGTGCCCTACAGGGAGGGCGACTACGTCGTCGTCCCGCGCGGGACGACCTACCGGTTCGCAGGCGGGGGGCCGGAGCGGCACCTCGTCTTCGAGTCGCCCGGGTTGATCGAGATCCCGCGCCGGTACCGGAACGAGTACGGGCAGCTGATGGAGCACGCGCCGTTCTACCACCGGGACATCCACCCGCCGACCGAGCTGAGGACGCACCGCGACCGGGGCGAGCACCTCGTCAAGGTGCGTGTCCGCGACGGCTACCAGACCTACGTCCTCGACTACCACCCCTTCGACGTCGTCGGCTGGGACGGCTACGTCTACCCGTGGACGTTCAACATCGAGGACTTCGAGCCGATCACCGGGCGCATCCACATGCCGCCGCCGTCGCACCAGACGTTCCAGGGGCAGGACTTCGTCATCTGCTCGTTCTGCCCGCGGAAGCTCGACTTCGACCCGCTCGCGATCCCGATCCCCTACGTCCACTCGAACGTGAACTCGGAGGAGATGATCTATTACGTCTCCGGCAACTTCTCGTCGCGGAAGGCCGTCGACGTGGGTTCGGTGACGCTCCACCCGTCCGGGATCCCGCACGGCCCGCATCCGGGGCTCGCGGAGAAGTCGATCGGCCTGGCCGAAACCCACGAGCTGGCCGTCATGTGCGACACGTTCCACCCGCTGCGGCTGACGACGTTCGCGCGCGATCTCGACGACGGCACGTACGCCTACTCCTGGTACGAGGAGCCGGGAGCGGGCACGCCCGACCAGGACCCGGCGGGAGTCACGTCCCACCTGTAGCCGGGGGCGCCGACTATCCCGCGGTGATCGCTTCCCGGAGACCGTGGGTGTCGTCGTCGGGCGGCGGTGAAGAACAGGGTGTCGTTCGGCCCGTTGTTCGGCGCTCCGTGCCCGAACTGGTCGCCGCCGAAGCGTCCGAAGCTCGACAGTGCCCGTAGCCGTCTACGATGCGCGCCCGATGAGGGACGCGTCGCGCCGTTGAACCTCGTTCTCGACTGGGACGGGACCGTGACGGAGGTGGACAGCCTCCACATGGTGCTGCTCGAGTTCGGCGACGCCGGGGTCTACGAGCGTGCGGAGGAGGGCCTCGGCCGGCAGATGACCCTGCACGACGTGATCGGCCTCGAGTTCTCGACCGTCCGCGCGCCGCTCGAGCAGGTGACGGCGTGGCTGGTCGAGAACGTCCGGGTACGTGCCGGGTTCAGCGGGCTCGTCGAGCGGTTCCGTCCGCTCGTCGTCTCCAGCGGCTTCCACGAGCTGATCGAGCCGATCCTGGCCCGGGAAGGGGTCGGGGTCGAGCTGCGTGCCAACAGCCTCGACCCGAGGCCCGACGGTTGGCGCGTGCACTGGCGCGACGAGACCGTGTGCCCGGTGTGCGGCGAGGCGTGCAAGCGTGCCTCGGTCGCAAACGGGCCGTTCGTCTACGTCGGCGACGGCTACTCGGACCGGTGCGTCGCGCTCGCCGCCGACCGGGTCTTCGCACGCGACGGCCTGGCCGACTACCTCGACGGGCAGGGCATCGGTTACGAGCCGTTCGACACGCTCCTCGACGTCGCGGGCGCGCTCAGCCGATCAGCGTCGCCACGATCGCGGCGGTCGTAGTCGTCGTGAGGATCTCGGCCGAGGCGAGCCGCTCGCTGCCGAGCCAGAGGTCGCGCACGGGGTCCGGCCCCGCATAGTCCGGGGTCAGGTCGTCGAGCACGAAGATCGTCCCCCGCCGGCCGAGATCGAAGACGTCCGGGTCGGTCTTCGTCCCCTGCCCGCCGCCGTCCACGAAGACGAACTCGAAAGGACCGTGCGGCGGGAGGACCTCGCGCCAGTCGCCCACGACCACCGTGACGGTGGAGACGGCCACGAGCGCCGCACGGGCGGACTCGGCCCGCACCGGATCGACCTCGGCGGTGACGAGGTCGGCGGCGGTGGCTGCGATCGCCCGCGCGCCCCCGCCGGACGCGGTTCCGATCTCGGCCGCGTGCCTGCCGGCCGCGAGCGCGCGCAGGAGCGCTTGCACCTCGGGGATCGACGAGCCGCCTGCAGTCATGTGGTGATGATGCCGTCGTGCCGTTGCTCCCGGTTCCGCAGCCGTACGACTTCGAGCTCTCGACCGAGCGCTTCCGGGCGTTCGGCCCGGACCTGGCCAACCTCTGGCACGAGGGGGGCCTGCACCGCGTCGTGGACGGACGCGAGATCAGGATCGAGCCGGCGCCCGGCGGAGTCCTCGTCGAGCCCTTCGACGAGCGGATCGGGGGCGAGGTCTCGAGCCTGCTCGGCCTGCCGTTCGATCTGGACTCGTTCTACGCCGGCGCCACCGACCCGGTCGTCCGGGATCTCGTCTCGAAGCTCAGCGGCTTCCGGCCGCCGCTCGCGCCCGACCCGTTCGAGAGCCTCGTGACGTCGATCAGCGCGCAGCAGGTGTCGCTCTTCGCCGCGTTCGCGATCCGCAACCGCCTGATCGAGAAATTCGGCGAGCACGGCGAGCGCGCGCACGGCTTTCCGACCCGCGAGCGGCTGGCGGCGGCCGGCGAGGAGGAGCTCTTCGCGCTCGGCTTCTCGCGCCGCAAGGCCGACTACGTGGTCGGCCTCGCCCGGTCCGATCTCGACCTGGACGAGCTCGCCGGGCTCCCGGACGAGGAGGTGAAGGCGCGCATCACCGCCGTGCGCGGGCTGGGTGAGTGGACGGCCGACTGGTTCCTCGCCCGCCACCTCGCCCGGCCGCGGGCCTGGGCGCCGGGCGACCTCGGCGTGCGGAAGGCGGTGGCCGCGTTCTATGGTGACGTCGACATCCATTCCGTCGTCCAGCGCTTCGATCCCTTCCAGAACTTGACCGTCCACTACCTCCTGACCGGCGCGAGAGTGCTCGGATGAACATCCGGCGTGCCACCGAGGCCGACCAGGCGGCGCTCCGCGAGCTCTGGGAGGAGTTCGAGGCCGAGATCCCCGCGCCGCCCGAGTTCGCGGAGACCTGGGAGGACGAATGGCAGGACGTCGTGAAGGACATCGGCGGCCGCGGCGCAGTCGTACTCGCCGAGGACGACCACGGCTTGATCGGGGCGGTCCGGGCGAAGACGATCGAGGCGAACGTCTGGTATGTCGTCTTCGCGCACGTCCGCCGGCATGCGCGCCGGCAGGGGGTGCTCAAGGCGCTGATGGGGGCCGTGCTCGAGGAGGGCCGGTCCCGCGGCTCGACGCGCGTCGCTCTCGAGGTGATGTCCACGAACGAGGTCGGCATCACTGCCTGGCGCCGGCTCGGTTTCGAGCCCGAGAAGCTGTACCTGGGCGCGCAGCTCGAGACGGTCGCAGCGCGGGCAGGCGGGGGCGAGCGGCCGCCGTCGCGCGGCGCCGTCTACGTCCAGACCGACGACCAGGACGCCGTCGAGCGGGCGGTTGCCAAGTACCTCCCGCGGATCGGCCGTTCGGCGTCGACCACCGTCGCCCAGCCCAGCAACGGCTGGACGAGGATCGACGACGAGCTCTGCGGCCGCGACCCGAGGGCGCTGCGCCGTCTGAGCAGCGAGCTCTCGCTCGCCCTCGGCGCGATCGTCCTGACGCTCGGTGTCGAGGAGGGCGCGATCGTCCGGTACATCCTCTGGGACCGCGGGGGCGTCGCCGACGAGTACGCCAGCGTCCCCGAGTACTTCGGCCCACTGCCGCCCGGCGACGTGGTCGCGCTCGCCGCGAACCCGACCGTCGCGCAGCGGCTGACCGGCGCCGACCCTGTGCAGCTCCGCGCCGTTGCTCGCATCGCCTCGTCGCCCGAGGAGTTGCCCCCGCCCGACGAGCTGCACGCCCAGCTGGCCTCGGTCCTCGGGGTGCAACCCTCCGGGTAGGCTCAGGCGGAGATGATCACGCTCTACGACGCCGACCGCTGCCCCTACTGCGCGCGTGTCCGCATCGTCCTCGCCGAGAAGGACGTCGAGTACGAGACCGTGACGATCGACCTTCAGGACCGGCCCGAGTGGATCTACGAGAAGAATCCGCTCGGCAAGGTTCCCGTGCTCGAGGAGGACACGTTCGTCCTGCCCGAGTCGGACGTGATCAACGAGTACCTCGAGGAGCGCTACCCGGAGCCCGCCCTGCTGCCGGCCGACCCGGCCGCGCGGGCACGCGTCCGACTTGCGATCGAGCGGTTCGACGTCAATCTCGGGAACGCGTACTACGCGTTCCGTCGGGGGGAGGACGGCGCGGCCGAGCGGCTCGCCCACTGCCTCTCGGCGCTCGACGCGGGCATCCCGAAGTGGCCGTTCGAGTACGGGCTCGCCGACGTCGCCTACGCGCCGTGGCTGATCAGGCTTCGCGACCTGCTCGGGGTCGAGCTCCCGGAGCGGCTCGCCGCCCGGCTGGCGGAGCTCGCCGAGCGCCCGGCGGTCGCCGCCGAGCTCGACGTCGTCGCCGCGCTGACGCGATGAAGTCGCTCGCTTGCAGCGCGCTCCCGTGGGGGAGACCATGTTCCCCCCACCGACCCCCTTCTTTCAGAGGCCGGCCGGAGACCGGCCGATGAAGATCGCATTCCTGCACGCACTGCCGTTCGACGGCCGGATGTGGGATCCGCAAGTCGAGGCCCTCGGGGCTGAGCACGAGGTGCACGCTCCGACCCTGTACGAGCTCGGATCGAGCTTCGACGAGTGGGCGCTCGGCGTCCTCCAGGCCGTCCCCGGGCGGCTGGTCGCCGTCGGCGCGTCGATGGGCGGCTACACGGCCGGGGCGATCGCGCGGCTCGCGCCGGAGCGGCTGGAGGCGATCGTCATGGCCGGGTCGCGGGCCGACGCCGACCCGCCCGAGCGAGCGCCGCTGCGCGAGGAGTGGATCCGGATCGTCCGCGAGCAGGGCCCCGAGGGTCTGTGGCAGGCGCAGGCGAAGGACTTCTTCGCTCCGGGGACGCCGACGGAGATCGTCGAACGCGGCCGTCGGATCGTCCTCGACCAGGAGCCGGCCGCGCTCGAGCGCGCGATCGTCGCGATCCGCGACCGTCCCGACTCGACCGAGGCGGTCACGAGCGGCCTGCCGCTCCTTGTCGTCGGCGGCGACGCCGACCCGCTGATCCCGCCGGCGGTCGAGGAGCAGCTCGCCTCCGCGTCCCCGAACGGCCGCGTCGAGATCCTCGAAGGCTGCGGGCACCTGCCGGGCATGGAGCGCCCGGACGAGTTCAACCGAATCCTCTCGGCCTTTCTCGCGACGCTGTGAGCGCGCTGCCACCGGTCGTGGACGCCGCCTGGGTGGCGGAGCACCTCGGGGAGGAGGGGCTGCTGCTCGCCGACGTCCGCGGGCCCAACGCGCACATCCGCGGCCACCTGCCGGGCTCGATCCCGCTCGTCCTCGGCTCGCCCGCGCCCGTCACGGACCGGGCGGTGCTCGAGGAGGTCGCGGCCGAGGTGGGCCTGCGCCTGCGGCGGCACGGCGTCACCGGCGACGAGCGGCTCGTGCTCTACGACGGCGGCGACTGCATCGGCGCGTCGGCATCCGCTCAGCTCGCCGAGCTCGCCGGGCACCCGGCCGTTGCCGTGATGGCAGGGGGACTGAAGTCGTGGAACGGCGATCTCGAGGAGGGGGTGGTGGAGTTGGACAAGAACCGGACCGAGCTCGATCCGCGGTTCGAGGCGGTGCCGACGGTCGAGGAGATCGCGCGGCGGCTGGACGATCCGGAGCTGACGATCCTCGACGTGCGGCGGCCCGACGAGTTCACCGGGAAGGGCGGCTACCCGTGCGATCCGCGGCAAGGGCACATTCCCGGCGCCCGTCACCTCGAGGTCGGGGAGCTGTTCACCTCGCCGGGCGTGCCTCTGCCCACGGACGAGATTCGCGCGCTCGTCGGCCTGCCCGATGACGCCGAGATCGTCGCCTACTGCCACTCGGGCTCGCGCTCGGCGCTCGCGTCGATGGCGCTCAGGGCGGCCGGCTACCGCGCGCGGAACTACCCGGGCTCCTGGCACGAGTGGTCACGCCTCGACGAGCTCCCGCTCGAACGCTGATTCGTTGCGCACGTTCGTCGTCGACACCGACACCGGGTCGGACGACGCCGTCGCCGTCGCCATGGCGCTTCGGCACCCCGACGTCCGGGTAGCCGCGATCACGGTCGTCGCCGGGAACGTCCCTCTGGATCAGGCCATCCAGAACGCGCTGTACACGCGAGAGGTCGCCGGTGGCGAGGCGCCGGTCTACCGGGGGCGAGAGGGAGCCGCGCAGCACACGGCCCAGGACGTCCACGGCGTCGATGGGATGGGCGACATCGGACTGCCCCTTTCCGGCCGCGTGCCCGACGAGGGCGACGCCGTCGAGAGGCTCGTCGACCTCGTCCGCGAGGCTCCAGGCGAGGTCGAGCTCGTCACGCTCGGCCCCCTGACGAACGTGGCCGAGGCGTTCGAGCGCGCGCCCGACCTCCCGGGCCTGCTCAGGCGGCTGGTGATGATGGGCGGGACCTCCGACGCGGTCGGCAACGTCGCGCCGGTCGCCGAGTTCAACATCTGGGCCGACCCGGAGGCTGCACGGGTCGTCTTCCGCTCCGGAGCTCCGATCGAGATGGTCGGGTGGGACATCTCGCGCGTGTACGCCGTCTTCACGCCCGAGCAGGCGGACTGGCTCGCGGGCCTCGGGCCGCTCGGCGAGTTCTCGGTCGCGATCCAGGCGAAGGTGATCGAGTTCACGAACACGGTCACCCATCTCGCCGGCTTCGACCTGCCTGACCCGATCGCGATGGCGGTCGCGCTCGATCCGTCGGTGGCGACGGACGTGCGCCGCTACCACGTGGACGTCGAGATCGCCGGTGAGCTCACTCGAGGCCAGACCGTGGTCGACGTCCTCGGCGTCGGCGGGAACGAGCCGAACGCCGACGTCGTGGTCGAAGCCTCGCGCGAGCGGTTCGAGCGTGTGCTGGCGGAGACGCTCGCCGGCTAGACCGGGCTGAGCACGGCCGCCGCCGGGCTGACGGCACTGGCGATCCGCGTCGACTCCATCACCCAGTTCGACTCCCAGGTGCGGCGGCCGTCGAACGAGCACAGCTGCTCCCAGCGGAGGGTGTCGTCGTCGACCACGGTCCACTCGCAGCGCACGCGCAGGTGGATGCCGTCGATGATGTCGTCGCACTCGAAGCGGCCGATGCCGTCGTCCTCGAAGCGGCCGACCACCGGCTCGTCGAGCCCACCCGACGCCGCCGTCGACGCCCACCAGATCCGCCAGAGGCCTGTCTTCGGCTCGAACAGCCGCAGCGTGACACCCTCGAACCCGGGTCGGCCCGGGAACCCGGGCGCATGGTAGGTGTCGACGTTCCCGATGCCGCCGAGGACCGGCCGCGCCTCGCTGGTCGCATCGAACTCGACCCATTCGTCGTCACCCGGGACGAGCATGTTCACCCGCTTGCGGTTTTCGATCCGCCACGCCCCGAAGAGAAAGTCGAAATCGTGCCGCCCGTCGTTCTGTCCCATATCTCGACTCCTTTGCCCGACTGACTGAGCGGCCAGCCTAGTCGCGATTGAGGACAGTTTTTGTCCGCAGCCGTGCTTGAATCCGAGGATCTCCCGTCCGGCCTCCCGACTGCTCGCCTTTCTCGAGCTGCTCCAGAGCCGCCCGGTCGTCGACGGCCGCGCGGCCGCGCAGGACCTCGGGGTGACGGAACGGACGATCCGCCGCTACGCAGTCGCGCTGCACGACATCGGCATCCCGGTCGACGGGCAGCCGGGGGTGGGAGGCGGCTACCGGCTCCGGGCGGGCACCCGTCTGCCGCCCCTGATGCTGTCAGACGACGAGGCGACGGCGGTCGCCTTCGGGCTCGTGGTCGCCGAGCGCCGGGGGATCGCCCCCGGCGAGGCGCTGGCGAAGATCACCCGCGTGCTGCCCGAGCCGCTCGCGCGCCGGATCGAGCGCCTGCGCGACGAGGTCAGCCTGCTGGGCGAGCCCGAGTCGTCGCCGCCGGCGTCCAGCGAGACGCTGCTCGTGGTCGCCGAGGCGGTCCGGCGCCGTCGCTCCCTCGACATCGCCTACACGCGGGCGGACGGCCGGGCCAGCACGCGCACGATCGACCCTCTCGGTCTCGTCGCTCGCCGCGGCCGCTGGTACGTCCCCGCGCGCGACCACGCCAGCGGCGAGCTGCGGACCTTCCGGGCCGACCGCATCGGACGGGCCGATATCGGGCAGCCGGCCGCGCCGCCCGAGCCGGGTTTCGACCCCGCGGCCCACGTGCTCCGGATGCTCTCGCGCCTGCCGTACGAGTGGCGGATCGAGGTGCGGATCGACGCGTCGATCGAGGAGATCTCGAGACGGGTGTCGAGCACGGTCGCGGAGCTCACGCCCGACGGCCCGGGCACGCTCCTCGAGATGGGCGCCGATTCGCTCGAGTGGGCCGCCGGGTTCCTGGCCCGTCTCGGCGCCGACTTCCGGATCGTCCGACCCGACGAGCTACGAGAGCACGTCGGTGAGGTCGCCGCGCGTCTCGCCCGCGCCTCCCGCTGAGGCGAAGTCCAGAAACGCGCGGCACAGCTCGCTGCCGAGTGAGTTCCACGCGCCGATTCGCTCCTGCGTGAGCGCCCACAGCTCGTCGCGGTCGAGGTCGAGGGGGAATTCGTCCTTGTCGTCGAGCCATGAGCGTACGGTCTCGAGCGTGACCTCGGGATGGAACTGAACCCCCCAGGCGGACTCGCCGAAGCGGTACGCCTGGTTGCAGCGGGCGCTGCGGGCGGACTCTGCGGCACCGTCCGGCAGGTCGTAGGTGTAGTAGTGCCAGCCGAAGGCGTCGAAGCGCTCCGGCAGGCCGCCGAAGACCGGGTCGCGAGCGGCCGCGTCCGTGAGCTCGACCGGGAACCAGCCGACCTCGGGACCGCCGGCGAGCGGGTAGACGGAGGCACCCGCCGCCTTCGCGATCAGCTGGATCCCGAGGCAGACGCCGAGGACCGGCACCTGCCGCTCGAGCAGGTCACGGATGAAGGTGTCCTCCTCGCGGAGCCACGGATGCCGGTCGTCCTGGTCGGCGTGCATCGAGCCGCCGAAGACGATCACCGCCTCGTAGCCGTCGAGCGGCAGCGGCGGCGGCGTTCCCCAGGCGAGGCTCCACTCGTCGTAACGGTGCCCGGCCTCGTCGATCGCATCGTAGAAGACCCCGCCGCGGGCGTTCGTCCCGTGGATGAGCGCGAGAACTCTCACATGCCCAACTGTAACTGGCCGGTTTCGGGCGGCTCGAGTGCCCCCGTGGCGGCGATTCCGTGCTCGTCGAGGAGGCCGCGGAGGATGCGGGCGCTGCGCGGAGCGTAGTCGGCGCGGTTGTTGTTCATCATCGCGTACACCTCCCCGGCACCGTCCGCGAGACGGGCGAGTGGCTCCACCCACTCGGCCAGCTCCTCGGACGAATACATCCAGTCGAAGCGCTCTGCCGACGTCTTCGCGCCGCGGATGTTCCATGTCTTCCAGTTGCGGCCGTGGAAGCGGACATAGGCGACCGGATGGGTCACCGCGGCGATCCGCGGGAGGACGTTGCTCGCACGGGTGCGAGGCGAGTCGACGGAGACGTACGAGAGGCCGTGCCGCTCGAGGAAGGAGAGCGTGTCGGCGCGCTCGTCCTCCTCCATCCACGAGCGATGGCGGAACTCGACCAGCGGCACGAGCGGGTCGAGCAGCGAGCGGACGACCCCGAGCTCCTCCAGTGCCTGCCGGGACTTCGTGAAGCGCGGGTGGTACTGGAGCAGGACGCCGCGGAGCTTGCCCGATGCCTCGAGCGGGGCAAGGGACTCCCGGAACTCCTGGAAGGCCGTCTCGCGGTCGGCCTCCTTGTGCCCCGTCATCTCGCCGCTCGCCTTGGCGTGGAAGAGGAAGCCGTCCGGCGTGCGGTCCGCCCACTTGGCGGCCGTCTCGGGCGAAGGCAGGTGGTAGAACGGCGAGTCGACCTCGACCGTGTCGAAGCGCTCGGCGTAGTAGGCGAGGCGGGCCGTGGGCGAGGAGACGCCGCGCGGGTACCAGTGCTTGACCAGACCCTCGTCCGCCCAGCTACAGGTGCCAAGCCGGATCGTCGCCGCCATCTCCGGAACTTACAATCCGCGCGATGAACTCACGTCCCGTCGGCGTCTTCGACTCGGGCATGGGCGGCCTGACGGTCCTGCACGAGTGTCTCGTGACCATGCCACACGAGGATTTCGTCTACCTCGGGGACGGTGCCCGCCTCCCGTACGGCCCGAGGCCGCTGCCGGAGGTCAGCCGCTTCGCCCACGAGATCGGGGCGTATCTCGAGGGACTGGGCGTCAAGCTGATCCTCGTCGCGTGCAACTCGGCGACCGCGGCGGCGCTGCCGCGGCTCCAGGAGTCGCTGGCGTTGCCGGTCGTCGGCGTGATCACGCCGGAGGCTCACGCCGCCGTTCAGGCGACCCGGAACCGGCGGATCGGGCTCCTCGCGACGAAGGCGACCGTCCAGTCGGGACGGTACGAGGCACTCGTGCGCACACTCGACGCCGGCGTGCAGATGACCTCGATCCCCTGTCCCGAGCTCGTTCCCCTGATCGAGAGCGACGACCCGTTCGGACCGGAGACGACCACCGCCGTCCGTGGGTACGCACAAGCGCTGAAGGACGCAGAGGTTGACACGGTGATCCTCGGGTGCACGCACTACCCCCTGATCAAGCCGATCTTCCAGCGGGTGTTCGGACGCGGGGTCACGCTCGTCTTCTCCGCCGAGGAGACGGCTCTCGAGGTGGCCCAGACGCTCGCCCGCAAGGGCATCGAGAACGATCCCGGGCGCGAGGGCACGTATCGGTTCATGACCACGGGCGACACCGAGGTCTTCCGCGTCACCGGCGCGCGCTTCCTCCAGTTGCCGATCAGCGCCGTCGAGCGCGTCCGGTTGGCCGACCTGGAACGGGCGGCCGCATGAGCCGCGCAGAGGGCAGGCGGCCGGACCAGCTCCGGCCGGTCGAGATCGTCCCGGACTACCTGGAGCAGCCGCACGGGTCCGTGCTCTACTCGCAGGGCAAGACCCGGGTGCTCTGCACCGCCTCGATCGACGAGGGAGTGCCCCGGTGGATGGCCGGCCGGGGGGTCGGCTGGATCACGGCCGAGTACTCGCTGCTCCCGGCGTCGACCGGCCGGCGGACGCAGCGAGAAGCCTCGGCGGGCAAGCAGAAGGGCCGCACGGTCGAGATCCAGCGGCTGATCGGGCGGGCCGTCCGTGCCGTCACCGATTTCGAGGCACTCGGCGAGCGGACGCTCTGGCTCGACTGCGACGTGCTCCAGGCCGACGGTGGCACGCGCTGTGCGGCGATCTCCGGCGCTTACGTCGCCGCGCGCCGCGCACTCGACCGCTTCGGGCTGGCGAGGGCAATGCCCGACTCGGTCGCGGCCGTTTCGCTCGGCATCGTCGGCGGCGAGCTGCTCCTCGACCTCGACTACTCGGAGGACTCGGCCGCGGACGTCGATCTGAACGTGGTCATGACCGGCGACGAGCGGCTCGTCGAGGTGCAGGCGACGGCCGAGCGGGTCCCCTTCGGTCGAGACCAGCTCGACGAGCTGCTCGAGCTGGCCGCGAGAGGGATCGCGCTGATCGGGGCCAGGCAGCAGGAGGCCGCCGATGCTGTTCGCGCTTGATCCCCACCTGACCTGGCTCGAGGCGCTCGTGCGGATCGTGGTCGCAGCCGGCCTGGGCGGCGTGATCGGGCTCGAGCGCGAGCTCGACGAGAAGGCCGCCGGGCTCCGGACCCACATGCTCGTGGCGGTCGGCTCGGCGCTCTTCACCCTCGTCGGCGCCTACGGGTTCTCCGCCTTCCCGGCGAGGAACGTCGACCCCACTCGAATCGCTGCACAGGTCGTCACCGGAATCGGCTTCCTCGGCGCGGGACTGATCTTCCGGCAGGGCTTCACGATCCGCGGCTTGACGACCGCGGCCAGCCTCTGGCTGGTCGGCGCGATCGGCATGGCGGCCGGCGCGGGGTTCTGGAAGGGGGCAGTGATCGCCACGATCGTCGCCCTGATCAGCCTGCGGCCACTGGAGTGGATGAAGGCGGTATCGATTCCCCAGCGTGCGGCCGCCCATCTGATCGTCGTCCTGAAGGAGGACGGCACCGCGGGAGACGTCCTCGACGCAATCGAACGCTCGGGCGACCTGCTCGCGCTCCGCCGCGACGGGCGACGTCTGGAGGTCGAGATCCGACTCGACCGCGGCGCGCGGGCAGCGACGCTCGACTCGGTGGCGGCGCTGCCGCAGGTCGAGGAGGCCGGCTGGCAGCACTGAGGCTCTTCCTCTGCTCGCGCAACCCGAACAAGCTCGAGGAGCTGCGGGCGGCGCTTCCCGGATGGGAGCTCGAGCTGCTCGAGGCGGACGGCTACCCGCCCGAGGGGGGCGAGACCTACCACGCCAACGCTCGAGGGAAGGCGCTGTACGGCCGTGCGGCGGCGCCGGCCGAGGCGTGGGTCCTGGGCGAGGACTCCGGCATCGAGGTGGACGCCCTGGGCGGCGCGCCGGGGGTGCAGTCCGCGCGGTGGGCGGACGCCGGCGGGCAGGACCTTGCCCTCCTGCAGCGGCTCGGCGACGAGGCGAATCGACGCGCCCGGATGATCGCGCACCTGGTCGCGATCGCACCCGACGGCCGCGAGGTCGACGCCGCCGGCGTGCTCGAGGGGGAGGTCGCGACCGAGCGGCGCGGGACGGGCGGTTTCGGCTACGACCCGGTCTTCGTCCCCGAGGGCGAGACGTGCACGGTCGCCGAGCTCGGCGACGACTGGAAGCGGGCCAACTCGCACCGCGCCCGCGCGGCGGCCGCGCTCGAGGCTGCGCTCGAGGCGACCCCTCAAAAGCGGAGGTCGTAGACGAGGGAGGCCGCGGTGTCGGCCATGCGCCGGAAGCGGCGTTCGAGATATGCGCGGAGTCCCGGCTGCCGTGCGAGCTCCGTCCGATCCGTGACGGTTCGGCGACCGCGGCGGTCGCGGCCTTCACCGTCCACTCACCGCTTCGATCTCCTCCAGTTGACCTCGGCCCCGAAGACGATGACGTTCGCCATCACGTAGAGCCAGATCAGGAGGAGCAACGGGCCGCCGATCACCTGGGCGGACGGGTTGTGCTTGGACACGCCGAGGAAGATCGGCAGCACCTGGAAGGTCGCCTCGAGCGCGACGGTCGAGACGAGCGCTCCCGGCAGCACGTCGACCGTGCTCAGCGGCACGTTCGGCAGGTACCGGTAGGCCGAGACGAGGAAGGCGAAGATCGCGATCGACGAGACGAGCACGGACAAGGCGTGGGCCACGACCGTGTTCGCGAGGATCCCCGGCGCGAAGTGATCCAGGGTGTGCGCCCCGACGCCGCCGACGAGGAGCCCGAAGAAGAGGATGACAAGGCCGGCGACCATGAACAGCACCGCGCGCGCCTTGCCGTGCAGGAACGGACGGTTCGGCTGCTCGTAGACGATGTTGAAGGCGGATTCCAGGACGCTGAAGAGCGACAGCGACGACCAGAGCAGGAACGCCGCGCCGATCACGCCCAGCGACGTCGCGTGGCTGCGGATCTTGCTGACCCCGCGGACGATCCCCGAGACCGACGCGCTGGGGAAGATCTTCTGCAGCTCTTCGACGAAGTAGCTCGACTCGGTCGTCCGGCCGCCGAGGCCGAGCAGGCTGAGCGCGAGGAAGGTGAGCGGGACGAAGGAGAGCAGCGCGAAGTACGCGATCATCGCCGCCAGGTGCGTCCCCCGGTCGGCGAAGAACTTCGAGAACGTTTCGCGGATATGCACTGTGTTAGCCTCTGGCGCCGATGGACGCAGCGCAAGCACTCACCGATCTGACGGAGATCTCGTCGCAGATCGAGGCGGCGATCGTGCTCGACGGAGAGGGCTCGACGCTCGCCTCGACGCTCGACGAGCAGCGGGGGCCCGAGTTCGCCCAGGTCGTGCAGGAGCTCGTGGCGGCGGTCAAGCGCGCATCCGGAAACGAGGAGGGCGAGCTCGCGCAGGCCGAGATCGCGACCGGCGACGGCAGCGTCTTCCTGGTTCGGGACGAGCACCGGACGATCGCCGCGACCACGGGCCCGGAGCCTACAGTGGGCCTCGTCTTCTACGACCTGAAGAGCTGCCTGCGCAGCTTCGCAGAGGAGAAGCCCAGGCCGAGGCCGCGCGCGCGGCGTGTGAAGAAGGACGAGGAAGCGGGTGCCTCGGCGTAAGGTCGTCACCGGGATCGTCCTCGTCGCCGGCTCGCTGGCCGGCGCGGTCGCCTTCCGCCGCCGATCCGCCAGGCGGCGTGACCGGGTCGACGTCTACTTCGAGGACGGGTCGATGATCTCCCTCGGGGACGGCTCGCCGGAAGCGTCGACGGTGCTCCCGCTCGCCCGCCGGGCGCTCGAGACCGCACGCGGCTGATGAACGACGCCGCGCTCCTCGCGGCGATGCGCGAGCATGCCTACCTGGAGGGCGACTTCGTCCTCAGGTCGGGCAAGCGCTCGCGCTACTACCTCGACAAGTACCGCTTCGAGACCCGGCCCGAGCTGCTCGAGGCGCTCGGCGCGCGGCTGGCGGCCAAGATCGCAGAGGTCGAGCCGGAGGCCCAGCGTATCGCGGGACCGGAGCTGGGCGCCGTCGCCCTCGCCGCCGCCGCATCGCTCGCATCGCGCCTCCCCTTCCTGATCATCCGGAGCGAGGCGAAGGGGTACGGCACCGCGAACCGGCTCGAAGGTGCCTTCGAGCCCGGAGAGCGGGTCGTCCTGGTCGAGGACGTGGTCACATCGGGCGGAGCGGCCGTGAATGCCGTCCGGGCGGTACGGCAAGCTGCTCTCGAATGCCGCACGGCTATCTGCGTCATCGATCGGGAGGAGGGCGGTGTGGACTCGCTCGCGCGCCTCGGGGTGCGACTGCATCCCCTCTACCGGGCAGTCGACGTTGCCCGGTCCCGGTCGGATGCCGGAAAGCCGCATGGCTGAGCGGAATGTCGCGGAGTGGTAGGTTCCGCCCCGTGTTCCATCATGTCCAGAGGAGGAGGACCTAGGTGACCAAGCAAGAGTTCGTCGACGCGGTTTCGCAGCGCAGCGGTCTCAGTCGCCGCGAGGCGGGGCAGGCAGTCGACGCCGTACTCGACACGATCACGGACGCGCTGAAGAAGCGCGACTCGATCAACTTCACCGGCTTCGGCAAGTTCGCCACGTCCGAACGCAAGGCCCGGATGGGCGTGAACCCCCGGAACCCGGGCCAGAAGGTGCACATCCCGGCGGCAACCGTCCCCAAGTTCACGGCGGGGAGCGGGCTCAAGCAGGCCGTTCGGGGCTAGGACGCACGCACCTCCTCCGAGTCGACCAGAGGGCCGCTGCAGGGGCGGCCCTCTGTGTCTACCCTGAACCGTGATGGAGTCGGGGACCGCGGTCGCGACCACCACCTTCGCCGACCGCCTGGCGGGTGCGGTCGGCGAACGACGAAGCCAGCTCGTCGGCGGGCTCGAT
>JBLMYA010000106.1:0-23727 GCA_050258035.1 Verrucomicrobiota bacterium | reverse complement strand
CCTTCACCTCGGGTGAGAGGATCCCGGCCTCCTCCTGCTGGTCGGGGGTGAGGAACTTCTTCCCGAACCAGCGGAAGATGTAGTCGACGATCGACTTGGCGGTGCGGATGTCGGCGTCGTTGGTGAGCCCCGACGGCTCGAAGCGCATGTGCGAGAGCTTCGAGACGTAGACCTCCGGCGGGACGCCGTACTGGAGGCCCATCGAGACGGCGATCATCAGCGAGTTCATCAGGCCGGCCATCGTCGTGCCGTCCTTGGCGATGTCGACGAAGATGTCGCCCGGGGTGCCGTCCTCGTAGAGGCCGACGTGGATGTAGCCCTCGTAGTCGCCGACGCGGAACTTGCGGCCGATCTCGGTGCGGTCCTCCGGGAGCCGGCGGCGCTGGGTGAGCGGCGTCGGCGGGACCGCGGGCTGCGCTGCGTCGCCCTTCGACGAGAGGGGCTGCGCGACCTTGCAGTTGTCGCGGTAGATCGCGATCGCCTTCACACCGAGCTGCCAGGCGTCGACGAGCAGCCGGGCGACCTCGTCGACCGTCACCTGCTCGGGCAGGTTGACCGTCTTCGAGATCGCGCCGGAGATGAACGGCTGGACGGCGCCCATCATCTTCACGTGGCCGGAGTAGTGGATCGCCCGGTCGCCGATCGCGCAGTCGAAGACCGGGTAGTGCACGGGCTTCACGTACGGGGCGCCGACGATCGTGTTCCGCTCGTCGATGAACGCGACCACCTCGTCGGTCTCGGCCGGCGTGTAGCCGAGCTTCTCGAGCGCCATCGGCACGGTCTTGTTCACGATCGTGATCTCGCCGCCGCCGACGAGCTTCTTCGACTTGACGAGCGAGAAGTCCGGCTCGACCCCGGTGGTGTCGCAATCCATCATGAAGCTGATCGTCCCGGTCGGCGCCAGGACGGTCGCCTGCGCGTTCCGGAAGCCGTGCACCTCGCCGAGGTCCAGCGCGTCGTCCCACGACTGCCGCGCGGCCGAGAGCAGGTCGGACGGCACCGACCCGGAGTCCTGGATGTTGCCGACCGCCGCGCGGTGCTTCGCGATCACGCCGACCATCGCCGCCGCGTTCGGCCGGTAGCCGGCGTGCGGGCCCATCCTGGCCGCGATCTCGGCCGACTTCCTGTACGCCCGTCCCGTCATCAACGCGGTGATCGCGGCCGCGTACGCGCGCCCCTCGTCCGAGTCGTAGGGCAGGCCGCGTGCCATCAGCAGGGCGCCGAGGTTCGCGTAGCCGAGGCCGAGCTCGCGGTACGCCTTCGCGTTCGCCTCGATCTCCGGCGTCGGATAGGAGGAGTAGCCGACGACGATCTCCTGGGCCAGGAAGACGACGTCGACCGCGTGCTGGAACGCGTCGACGTCGAGCTCGCCGTCCTCGCCGCGGAACTTCATCAGGTTGAGCGACGCGAGGTTGCACGCCGAGTTGTCGAGGTGCATGTACTCGGAGCACGGGTTGGAAGCGTTGATCCGGTCCGTGTTCGGGCTCGTGTGCCACGCGTTGATGGTCGTGTCGTACTGCACGCCCGGGTCGGCGCAGCGCCACGCCGCCTCCGCGATCTGATGCAGCAGGGCGCGCGCGTCGGCCGTCTCGACCACGCTGCCGTCGGTGCGTGCAGTCAGGTTCCACTCGCCTCCGGCCTGCACCGCCTCCATGAAGGCGTCGGTGACGCGGACCGAGTTGTTCGCGTTCTGGTACTGGATCGACGCCCAGTCCGGCGAGTCGAGCGACATGTCGTAGCCGGCCTGCTCGAGGACGCGCGCCTTCTCCTCCTCGTGCGCCTTGCACCAGATGAATTCCTCGATGTCGGGATGGTCGACGTCGAGGACGACCATCTTCGCGGCGCGCCGCGTCTTCCCCCCGGACTTGATCGTGCCCGCGGAGGCGTCGGCGCCGCGCATGAAGGACACCGGCCCCGATGCGTAGCCGCCCTTCGAGAGCTGCTCCTTCGACGAGCGCAGCCGGGAGAGGTTGACGCCCGAGCCCGATCCGCCGCGGAAGATGATCCCCTCGCGCCGGATCCAGTCGAGGATCGATTCCATCGAGTCGTCCACCGAGAGGATGAAGCACGCCGAGCACTGGGGGCGCTCCTCGAAGCCGACGTTGAACCAGACCGGGGAGTTGAAGGACGCGTACTGGTTGACGAGGATCGCCTTCAGCTCGGCCTCGAACGAGTCCGCCTCGTCCTCGTCGGCGAAGTAGCCGCCGGCGCGGCCCCAGCCGCCGATCGTGTCGACGACGCGGCCGATCATCTGCTTCACGCTCCGCTCGCGCTCGGGCGAGCCCATCTTGCCGCGGAAGTACTTCTGGGCGACGATGTTCGTCGCGGTCTGCGACCAGAACTTCGGGAACTCGACGTCCTTCTGGTCGAAGACCGCCTTGTCCTTGCCCGGGATGAAGGCATCACGGATCTCCCACTCCACCTCCTCGAAGGGGTCGCGGCCGGGGATCGTGAAGAAGCGCTCGACGCCGACGTGTGCGGACTCGTCGAGGACGGCGTTCACGACCTCGTTCACGGGGTGCTCGATACCTGCGGATGCCTTCGTGGACGCCATCTCTTCGCCTCCCAGAATAGCTGCGGGGATCCTCTCCTCCGGAGAGGGACCAAGGAGGGTAGGGCGTCCACCGGACGGAACGGTTTTTGGTCCTTTTGCAGGCGTTTCTCTGCGGCTACGGCTGCTCGGGCCGCTCGTTGGCCGAGCCGTGTGGAACCGCCGCCGAAGCGACCTGCATCCGTCGCAGGCGCGACCGGCGGGCGAGGAAGCCGGCTCCTCCCGCCGCCATCAGGGCGAGCGCGACGCCGCCCAGGACGAGGAGGGGGACCGGGAGCGAGTCCGCGCTTCCCGGCTTGCCGGCGTTGATCGCGCCCCCGATCGGGCCGCCGGCCGCCTGCGAACCGCCGCCGCCCGAGCCGCCCCCGCTGCCGGAGGTGCCGCCGCCCGAGCCGCCGCCGCCGGAGGTGCCGCCGCCGGGGGTGGTGGTCGTCGAGCCGTTGCCGCCGCGGCTCTGTGTGATCCGCTTCTGGAGCGCCTGCTGGATGTCGTCCCGGGCGCTCGAGTACGTGTCGACGTCGGAGGGCAGGTGCTTCAACGCGTCCCGGTAGCAGTGGATCGGGTAGATCCCGTCGATCCGCCCGTCGTACCAGTCGTTGATCAGCACCTTCCAGCAGGCGGGGGCGGTGTCCTTCGTGGCGGCCGGAGCGATGCCCGCGGTGGAACCGAGGGCGCCCATGGCCAGGAGTGCGACAAGGATGTGGCGAATCGAACGAATCACGCGGAGCGGGGGTCGGGCGGACGCGACGCGCTAGAAGCGGGCTCTCGTCGTCTGCACTGTACGGTATTGCCCGGGCGACATACGTCCTGAAACCAGTCTCTCCAACCGCCATGAGAGGCCGGTGAGGCACCGGTTAAGGGTCTGTAAAAGCCCTGCGTCGATGCCACGTCTCCCGGAGGCGGCGCGACAGACTAGCCGACGCGGAACGGCCCTTGCGCCCGCAGGGCTCCGACGCCGTCCGACCGTAGTCGCCCGGGAGGGCCTCTGCTAGCGTCGGGCGGCGATGCAGCCCCCCACGCTCGCCGGCCGGGCGACGCTCCTCGCCGCGGCCGCGCTGCTCGGTACGGCGCTCTTCTTCGGCGACGGGACCTCGAACGGGCGCCTCTTCTGGATCGGCTCGCTGGCGGTGATCGCCGCCGCCGTGATCGCGACGGGAGGCGGCATTCCGGCCCCCCGCGGCGCCGGGCTGGCCACGCTCGTGCTGCTCGTCGCGCTGGCCGTCTGGGTGGGGGTGACGCTCCGGTGGTCGATCGCCCCCGACCTCTCGTGGGCTGCCTTCGATCGGGTGCTGGTCTACGCCGCCTTCGCCCTGCTCGGGGTGCTGGCGGCACGGGTGCCGCAACCGGCGCGGACGATAGCCGGCGGCCTGGCCATCCTCCTCGGTCTGGTGCTCGCCTGGGCGCTGCTCGGGAAGGTGATCCCGTCGCTCTTCCCGGACGGGGCCCGCGTCGCCCGCCTGCGCAACCCGGTCGGCTACTGGAACTCGCTCGCGCTCGTCGCAGCGACCGCCGTTCCCTTCGGCCTGTGGCTCGCCTGCGCCCGGCGCTTCCATCCGGCAGCCCGCGCCGGCGGTGCTCTGCTCGTGTACCTCGCAGAGGTCGCGGTCGTGCTGACCTACTCGCGCGCGGGGATCGCGGTCGCCGCGCTTGCGGCGCTCGCCTGGCTGGCGATCGACCGCGACCGCCTGGAGACGCTCGGCACGCTCGTCATCGTCACGCCGGTCGCCGGTCTCGTGGCCCTGTGGGCGTTCTCGCGGCCTGCGCTCACGGACGACCTCCAGCCGTACGCGAGCCGGGTGAACGACGGCGCCTGGTTCGGCGTGTTCCTCTGCATCGGCGCGGCTGTCGTCGTCGGCGTCTCCCTTCTGGTCGCGGGGAGGGAGGTCTCGGCGGAGCGGCGCCGGACGCTGACCCGGGCGCTCGGCGCCGTCGTCCTGGTCGCCGGGGTCGTTGCCGTGGCGGCCGTCGGCGTCGGCAAGGGAGGCAAGATCCTCGACGAGTTCCGCAGTACGAAGACGGCGGAGGTCACCCAGACGCCGAACCGGCTCGCCGACCTCAGCTCCAGCAACCGCTGGACGTGGTGGAAGGAGGCGTGGCGGCTGTTCGAGGACGCGCCCGCCGGCGGCAGGGGCGCGGCGACCTTCGAGGTCGCGCGCCGGGCGATCAGGAACGGGTCGATCGTCACCACCGAGCCGCACAACCTGCCGCTCCAGTTCCTCGCCGAGACGGGGATCGTCGGCTTCCTCCTCCTGGTCGGGCTGCTCGGAACCGGCGCCGCCGCAGCCGTGACCGCGGTCAGGCGGGTCGAAACCGCCGAGCGCCCGGCGGCCGTCGCGCTCGCGATCGCCGCAGGCGCGTTCGTGCTGCACTCGCTGGTGGACATCGACTGGGAGTTCGTCGCCGTCGGCGCACCGGCGTTCTTCGCGCTGGGGGTGCTGGTGGGCCTGGGGGCGGCCCCCCCCGCGCGGATGCGGCCTGTCTGGGGCGGTGTGACCGCAGCCGTCGCGGTCGCCGTCCTCTACTCGCTGACGGCGCCGTACGCGTCCGGCCGGCTGGTCGACTCGGCATACAGCGCGATCGCGGCCGGGAACACCCCAGCGGCCGTCTCGGACGGTCGCTCGGCCCGCTGGCTGAACCCGCTTGCGACCGCCCCGCTGCTCGCCCTCGGCGACGCAGAGTCGGCACGCGCCGCCGACCGGGCCGCGCTGAGGTACTACGGCGACGCGGTGAGGCTCCAGCCCGAGAACTCGAACACCTGGTACGCGCTCGGGTCGTTCGAGTTCTTCACCGGCCGCTATCGCGCGGCGCTGCACGATCTCGACCGGGCGTACGGGCTCGATCCCTACGGGCCCGCGGGCCGTCCCGGCGGTCTGCTCGACCAGGCGCGGGCAAAGGTGGAGGGGCGCTGACCCCTGGCCGGCTGGTGCCCCGCATGGGGCACGTCCGGCCGCTCGTCGCTCGCCGGCGGGCGTTGCCCGGCGGCCCTGCGGACTATCGCGACGCGCCGAGGATGAGGACGAGCTTCGCGCCGTGGAGCTGGCGCGGGACCATCCCGTCCAGCGGCCCGATCCGGCTCCGCGCGAGGGCCATGTCCCGCGCGAATCGCGTCGCCTCGGCCGCGTAGCCGGGGGCGGCCATCAGGCGCCAGGTCGGGTACCCGGCCCGGGGCGCGTTCCTCGTGTCCGTCACCGCGTAGCCGCGCGAGCGCACGATCGCCGCCGCCTGGGCGGCCGCCCCGTTGATCCCGTTTCCGTTCAGGATCAGGATCGAGGTCTTCGACCTCGGCAGGAGCCGGGCGGCGTGTGCGGTGTGCCCTGGGGCAACCTTTGCCGGTCGGGGAGCGGCGTGGTGCTTCGGCGCCACCGCGGCGCGGGCGGCGGCGGCGTGGACGTGCGGCGCGACCGAGCGCCCGAGCACGACGATGCCGAGGACGACCAGCAGCACGAGCTCGAGGCCGGCGACGGCGGTCGCGACCATGGTGGCGGTGCGCCAGGGGCGGACGAGCTCGACCTGTGCCGCGGGAGTGTCCACGGAGGCGGGATTCGCTCCCTCCGCCGGTGCTCCTCCTACGTCGCCCGGATCCAGTCCCAGGTGCGGCGGAGGCCTTCGTCGAGGGACACGTCGGGCCGCCAGCCCAGCTCCCGTTCGATGTGCGAGACGTCGAGCGCGTTGCGCCGCAGGTCGCCCTGGCGCGGCGGCTCGATCCGGGGCGGCTGCTCGTTGCCCGTGACCGCGCGGCACCGCGCATGGAGCTCCGCGACGCTCGTCTCGACGCCGCTGCCGACGTTGAAGACTCCGGCGGCGCCCGGTGCCGCGAGCACCGCCGAGACGACGTCGTCGACGTGGACGAAGTCGCGGGTCTGGTTCCCGTCCCCGTAGATCGCCGTTTCGCGCCCGTCGCCCATCGCGTCCAGGAAGATCGCGACGACGCCGCCTTCCAGCGATGCATCCTGACGTGGGCCGTAGACGTTCCCGAAGCGGAGTGTCGTGTGGCGGGTGCCCTGCAGGCGGTTCCAGGCGGCGACGTACTCCTCACCCGCGAGCTTGGCAACGCCGTACGGGGACAGCGGCCGGCGCGGGTCGGTCTCGCGGGCCGGCCGTTCGCACTCGCCGTAGATCGCGCCGCCGGTCGAGGAGAAGACGACCGGCGTGTCGCGGCCTGCCGCCTGGAGGACGCGGACGGTGCCGACGACGTTCACCTCCGCGTCGAAGTCGGGACGCCGGACCGACGTGGGCACGTCGGCCTGCGCCGCGAGGTGGAAGCACACCTCTGGTGCCGCCTCGGCGAACAGGCCGCCGAGCTCCGGCGAGCGGATGTCGAGCTCGACGAGCCGGGCGGCCGGGTGCACGTTCTCCCGCCTGCCGGTGCTCAGGTCGTCGACGACCACGACCTCGTCACCCCGGGCGACGAGGGCGTCCACGAGGTTGGAGCCGACGAACCCGGCCCCGCCGGTGACGAGCGCACGCATGGTCTAATCGTATGGATGTTCGTGAGCATCGAAGGGGTCGACGGTTCCGGCAAGTCGACCCAGGCCCGGCTCCTGGAGGAGTACCTCCGCGGACTGGGCCGCGAGGTGGTCGCGACCCGCGAGCCCGGGGGAACCCAGCTCGGCGAGCGTCTCAGGCAGCTCGTCCTCGACGGCCCCGAGATGGCCCCGTGGGCGGAAGCCGCGCTGTTCGCCGCCTCCCGCGCAGAGCACGCCGCCGAGGTGATCAGGCCGGCGCTCGCACGCGGCGCCGACGTCGTCTGCGACCGCTTCATCGACTCGTCGCTCGCCTACCAGGGCATCGCGCGAGGGCTCGGGCTCGAGCAGGTGCTGGCGCTCAACGTGACCGTGCTCGAGGGCCTGCTGCCGCAACGCACCTTCGTGCTCGCCCTCGACGCCGCCGCAGCAGGCGCGCGCCGCACGAGCGACCCGGACCGGATCGAGCGGGAAGGCGATGCCTTCCAGTCGGAGGTGGGGAGGGCGTATGCCGTCCTCGCCGAGCGGTTCTCGGACCGGCTCGAGCTGATCGACGGCGCCCTGTCGCCGGGCGAGGTCGCCGCGATCGTCCGCCGGCGTGTGGAGGACTTGCTCTGAGCTCGTCAACCGTGCCGGGCACTGTCGATGAGCGCCGGTCGTGAGCTTCGACCGCCTGATCGAGCAGGCCCAGGCGAAGCAGCTGCTCACGTCCGCGCTCCGCGAGGGGCCTACACACGCGTACCTCCTCCACGGACCCGCCGGCGTGGGGAAACGCGTGGCCGCGCTGGCCTTCGCCGGGGAGCTGCTCGGCGATCCGGAGCGCGTCGAGCGTCGGGCTCACCCCGATCTGTACGTCCTCGAGCCGCATGGAGACCAGATCCGGATCGACGACGTCCGCGAGCTGCGCCGCGACCTGCACATGCGCCCGTTCGAGGGCGAGCACCGCGTCTACCTGATCTTCGACGCGCACCTGCTCAATCCGGAAGCCGCGGATTCGCTGCTGAAGGACCTCGAGGAGCCGCCGGAGTACGCCGTCGTCGTCCTCGCCGCCGACGGGCTGGGACCGATCCCGGAGACGATCCGGTCCCGCTGCCAGCTTGTCCCGTTCAGGCGCTTGTCGGAGCTGGCCGTGCGAGGTGAGGCGGAGCGGCTCGCGCCGGGGCTTGCACCGGACGAGCTGACCGCGGTCGCCCGCGTCGCCGGCGGACGGCTCGACCGTGTCTCGCGCCTGCTCGACCCCGAGGCCGCGCGAAGGCGGGGGGAGCTGCTCCGGATCGCCCGGTCGGTCTACGCAGAACCTGCCTTCGAGCCAGCCGCCGCCGCGCAGGCGGTGATCGCGCTCGCGGCGGAGCGCGCGGTGGAGGCGAGGGCGGCGGCCGAGGAGGGCCTGGAGCTGCGCGCGCTTCCGGAGCGCGAGGCCGAGCAGTACGTCCGTCGCGCCGAGCGGGGGGCGGAGCGGGAGGAGATCATCCTTGCCCTCGAGGAGCTCGCCGCCTGGTACCGGGACCTCGTCGTGATCGCCGCAGGCGCCGAGCGGACGATCGTGCACTACGACCACCTCGCCGAGCTGGCGGACGACGGGACCGCGGAGCGCATGCTCGGCGCGGAACGGGCGGCCGGGGCGGTACGCGACCTCTGGCGCACCTTCGAGGAGTTCAACGTCACGCCTGCGCTCGCCCTCGAGGCGATGTTCGTGCGGGCCCGACGGGCGTTCGCGGCGGCTTCTCCCGCAGCGGCGTAACTCGTTCGAGGGAATTTCGCTGGTTTTTCTGCCCGAGACGATCTCTCCCCACGAAACCGGATACCCTGCTCGACCGAAAGGAGAGTCATGAAGCGTGCTGCCCTGCTCGTGATCGCAGTCGCCGCGCTCGCCCTGACTGGATTCGCCGCCGCCCAGCTGCCCGTGTCGCACGGGAAGCGATGCGTTACGACCCGCGTGAAGAAGGCCCACGCGAAGCGGCCCGCCTGCGTGAGCGCGAAGAAGAAGACGCATGCCCCGTCGGCCCGCAAGGCCGCTCCGTCGGCCAGGTCGACGACGACCACGTCGACGACGACCACGACGACGCCGACAACGCCGACCACGACGGACGACCAGGGCGACGTCGACGAGAACGACCAGGGCGACGTCGATGATCAGGGCGAGGACGACGCCACGACCACGACGACGGCCACCACCGATGACCAGGGTGACGACAACGAGGACGGTGGCGGAAGCGGAGGCGGGGGCGGGGACGACTAGCGTCTCGGGTCTCGCCGGGGTGGGCGGCCGCGCCGCGGACCGGGCGGCCGCCCGTGCGGGCGAGCTGTTCGAGCACCACGGGCCGACGGTGCTCGGGCTCTGCCGTGTCCTGCTCCGGGACGCGCACGAGGCCGAGGACGCTGTCCAGCAGACCTTCCTCCTCGCCTACCGGAGCCTGATCAGAGGGACCGAGCCGCGCCATCCGTCAGCCTGGCTGGCCACGATCGCGAGGAACGAGTGCCGAGGCCGGATCCAGCGCCGGATGCGGGAGCCGCTCGTCGAGCCGGTGCTCGACCACCCGCTTCCGGACCCGGTGGCGGCCGCGGCCGCGCGGGCCGACCTGACCGAGATCTGGCGCGCGATCGGCGAGCTTCCGCGGCGCCAGCGCCGCGTGTTCCTCCTGCGCGAGTTCTCGGGACTGTCCTATGCGGAGCTGGGGCAGGCGCTCGGCCTGTCCGAGCCGGCGGTGGAATCGCTCCTCGTCCGCGCCCGCAGGCAGCTTCGGATCAGGCTCCGCCCGGTCTTCCAGTCCACGGTTGCGGCCGTGCCGCTCGTCGAGATTCGGAACCAGCTCTCGCGCCTCATCGGCGACATGTCCGATCCCGTGGCTGCCTCGTCGAGCAGCGTCGCCAGGGTGGCTGCGGCGCCCCTCGCAGCGAAGCTCGCGGCAGGGGCGGCGGTCGTCGTCGTCGCGGGTGGGACGGTCGCCGCCGTGGAGCACGTGCCGCTTCACGAAGGAGCCGGCAGGGGTCTCGCCCAGCGGGCGCCTGCGCCTCGCCCTGTTCCGATGACGGTCGCCCCCACCGCGTCGATCGGCCGTAGCGCCGCGGCGCCGCCCGCCCGCGTGCGGGTCGATCCCCGGGTGAGCGTGGCGCCGGCGCGAGCGACGATCTCGACGTCCCCTGGAGTCCGGAGGAGCGCGCCCCCGACGCCGGCCGCCGTCTCGACGTCCGTCGAGCCGGCCCCCGCGTCCGTCGCGCGGCCGGCCCGTGCTCCCGCGCCCGCCTCACCGACGACGAGCGATCCGCCGGCCGAATCGGCACCGTCCGGCACCACCACGACCGGAGGAGGCGAGACCGAGCCTGGCCCGGCTCAGGCTCCCGCCGCGCCGGACGCGGTGCCCGTGCCCGCCGACCCCGCTCCGACGAGTTCGGATCAGGGTGGATCGACTTCGGCCGACGGGGGCGGCGGCAACGAGGGACCGGGCGAGGCGTCGAGTTCCGAGGCGACGAACGAGGACACGAGCGCCGAGAGCGGCGACGATCAGTCGGGCGGGGGCGAGGCGGACGCTCGCGACGGCGACGGCGGAGGTGGCTCCGGCTCCTCGGGCGGAGGCGACTAGCCCCCGAAGGCCCGGACCTCGTTGACGTGCCCTTCGCCGGTCGACGAAGGAAGGGCCGTCAGCCACACGAGGACGTATCGACCCGTCGCGCTCCGCTTCAGCGCGAAGGCCGTCGTTCCCGCGAGCGCCTGGTCGGCGGACACGACGCGGTACGGACCGGTCGGGCTGTCGGCGAGCTGGATCTCCGCCCGCGACCCGGCCACGTCGGTGGCGACGATCACCCGGGCGATGCGTCGCCGCTTGCCCGCATCGAGCACGATTCCGACGCCGGGCTTGAAGAACCCGTGCGTGTAGTGCTCGGTGCTCCAGAACGTCGCCGCGTTGCCGTCGACGGCCTTCGGAACCTGGGAGTCGTTCTCGGTCCCGTCGCCCGGCGGTGGGTCGTATGGCCCGACCGCGTGCAGCGCGATCCGGGCCGGAGGCTTCGGCGCCGTCGTGGCCGCCCGCGTCCGGACGGCCGGTCTCGTCGTCGGCGTCCTCGTCACCGCCTTGGTCCCGCCCCCGCCGGATCCGAGGCTCGCAAGGGCGATCACGATCATCGCCGCGATGAACGCCGCCAGAGCCCCCGCGGCGAGCAGCCGGGTCATTGCTCCATAGTTGCTGATCCCGGCCGAGTACGATGGGACGACGGGCCCGCCGAAGAAACAGCACCTCGCGCTCGGCATCGCCGCAGCGGCGATCGCAGGCGGCGTGCTCGTCGCCGTCGTCGCGGTCGCGCGCGACGGTGGCTCCGCCGCGAAGCAGCCGACCGACGATCCCGCCGTCTTCCTCCGCGGGATCGTGACCAGGATCGCTGCGAACGACTACGACACCGTCTGGCAGCGGCTCCACCCGGCTCAGCAGCGGGTGGCCACCCGGGCCGTATACGTGCGCTGCGAGGAGCTCACGCCGATCCCAGGCCATCTCGACTGGATCCGGGTGGTCTCGGCGAAGGACGAGCGCATCAACGTTCCCGGCGACACCGGCATGGTCGACAGCAAGGCGGTCACGTTCCGGCTCGAGCTGTCCGAGCCGGTGCTGAAGCAGTCGGTGGTCGTGACGAAGACGGTGCACGCAGTCGCCGTCGACGGCCGCTGGCGCTGGATCCTCACCCCGGAGCGCTTCGGCATCTACCGTGCAAGGTCGTGCCCGGGAGCGCCCGCCCCGCCGACCGGAGCCTGACACCTCGGGTACATCGGGAGAGGAGCCGCACACTCCGGGGTCGCGGCCCCTCTCGAGATGTACGAGGGTGCGATTCTCCGTCACCGAGGAGGATGTGGAATTCGATGTTAGATCCGCAGCGGGTCGTCCGCCGCGATGAATTGCAATCGAAAATGACGGATCCGTTATTGCGGTGCACGGGAAATGGGGCGCCGTTCCGATGACGCCCCATTTCCTTCGTGACGAGCTACTTGATGTAGAAGGTGTTCAGGTTGGCGAGCCCGTGCGTATTCGTGAAGACGTACCCGCCGACACGTGAGGCGACGAATTCGCGGATGTTCCGGTTCTCGTAGACCACCAGCGGAGCCTGTGTCTTCTGGATGGTCAAGTCCAGCTTCTGGTAGGCCCCGTACCGGGGATCGCCGGCCAGCGAATTCGCCTGGGCCATCTGCTTGTTCAACGACGGGATGTTCAGATACGAGAGATTGTTGTTGTTGGCCTCGTGGATGTTCTGGCCGTTCAGCAGGATGTCGATGAAGTCGTACGGGTCGGCGTAGTCGGCGAACCACCCGACCATAGCCGCGTCGTACGGCTCACCCTTCGTGCCGGCGGCGATGTAGATCTGGAAGCCCTGAAGGAGCTTCACGTTCACGTTGCAGCCGATCTGGCCGAGGTTGTACTTGAAGACCTGGCCGAGGCCCTGGCCGACCGCCGTGGTTGTCGTGTACACCGTGACGTCCTTGCAGCCCCCGGCCTGCTGCGCCAGAGCCTTCGCCTTCGTGTAGTCCGACCCCTTGATCGGGTAGAGCTCGTAGTTCTGGTACCCGGCGATTCCGGGGGGCAGGATGTTGTCGTCGCGCCGCCCGGCCAGGAAGCCCCGCTGCCGGACCATCGCCGGCCGGTCGATCGCGAACTGGGCCGCCTTCCGCATCGCGATCTTGGCGAACGCCGGCCGCGAGGTGTTGAGGGCGATGTAGTCGATGTTCAGGCCGCCGTTGACGAAGTAGCGGCCCTTGTTGATCCCGTACTGCTGTGCGAGGCCGGCGTGTGCCGTCGGCGGCAGCGTGCCGGCGTCGTAGTCGGCCTGGCCGGCCTTGACCTGGAGCAGGCTCTGATCGGGGTTCGTGTTCGCCGTGAAGACGAACGTGTCGATGTTGTGCGGCCGCGGGCCCTTGTAGTTCGGGTTCTGCTTCACGATGATCTGACGGCCGACCTGGCGGCTGGCGACGTAGTAGGGGCCGAACGACGCGAACGTGTTGATGCCGTCGGCGGTGATCGGCGTGTTCGTCGGCACTGCGCAGAAGAAGTCCATCGCCATCTTCGCGAGGAAGGAGCCGTCGGGCTTGATCAGCGAGATCGTCAGCTTCTGGCCGGAGGTCTTCACGCCCGAAGCAGTCGTGGCCTTGCCTTCGGAGACCGCCTGCGCGCCGACGATGCCGCTGGCGCCGGTTATGAACGGCACCGACGGGGACTGCATCTTCGGATTGAGGTCGCGGTTGATCGCGAACGCGAAGTTCGCCGCGGTCAGAGCCTGGCCGGTGTTCGATCGCCAGCCCGGCCTGATCGTGAACGTGTACGACCTGCCGTCCTTCGAGACCGTCGGGAAGCCGACCGCGGCGTCGGGCGTCAGCTTCGTACCTGCGACGCCCGGCTTGTCCGGGTACCCGACGAGCTTGGCGCAGGTCGCGTCCAGAACCTGCCAGGAATTCGTGCCGTACGCGAGAGCCGGGTCGATGTAGTCGACATCGGTTCCCGACATGTTGATGTTCATCGTCCCGCCCCTCTTCTGCACGGAGGCGGAGGGCCGGCTCGAGGTGCTCGACGCCGGCCCTGCGAGGACGGCGGCGAGGAGCATGGCGGTTCCGAGCGCCGCCATCGCCCCCGGAACCAGGAATCGCGTTCGCATTGTGCTCCTTTCCCGCGACGGGCTGCGAGCCGAGATCCCGGTGCCGCCCGTCATCGGCTGGGTTCGACGTGCGCACGTACAGACGGAATGCACCGCCCGTCGTTAGGGTTTCGCGATAAGCGTTCCGCAATTCGCGAGCAGTATTGCTGGACGGCATCGCGGGCATGCGACCCGCTCACCGCGAGACGCATTGTTGGTGAAAATCGGTGACTGTCCGATTCGACCGGCTTATCGCCGGTCGCTACCGCCGCCCGCGGAGGAGAGCATGAGCTGAACCACCTCGGACGTCCGCTCGTCGTCGACGCGCTCCGCGTGCCGGACCGCGGCGACGACGTGGACGGGATGCTCGAGGCAGTGCGGCTCCACCACCATCGCGTCGGCGGTGAGCAGGTCGGTTGCCGCCCTGGGGACGAGCGCCACGCCCAGCCCGGCGAGCACCATCCCTTCCAGGGTCCGGATGCTCCCGGCCTGGTAGGCGAAGGTGACCGGCGTCCCCAGCGACTCGAAGTGGACGGCGAGCGGTTCGTACGCCCGCGGCGAGCTGAGCGCGATCAGTCGGAGGCCCGCGAGCCCCTGCGCCAGGCGCGCCTCGTCCCGCACGGAGCCGGCGTCCTCGCGCCGGACCACCAGGACGTAGTCGTCGGAGTAGAGCGGCGTCGCCTCGTAGGGCCCGGGCGGCAGCGGCAGGTGGGTGATGACGAGGTCGAGCTCCGCCTGCTCGAGCGCGCCCAGCAGCTCGCGGTCGTCGACGAGCTCGGTCAGCTCCACGGCGAGCTCCGGTCTGCGCTGCGACAGCGCCCGCAGCGTGGACGGCACGAGACCACCGCACAGCGTCTGGACCGTGCCGATCCTGATCAGGCCGACATCCCCGCGCTCGAGTGCCGACAGGTCCGCCGCCGCCGCGGCCAGCCGGGCGGCGATCGCGTCGGCGTGGTGCAGGAGCAGCTCGCCCGCCGGGGTCAGTCCGGCCGGCGACGAGCCGCCCGGACGGTTGACGAGCCGCTGGCCGATCGACCGCTCGAGGGCGGCGATCTGCTGGCTGATCGCGGACTGCGTGTACCCGAGGCGCCGGGCCGCACGGTTGAAGGATCCCTCGTGTGCGATCGCCTCGAGCGCAGCCAGATGCCGGAACTCGATCCCGAGCCACCGCTCGGGGCGGACGAGCCGTCTCGAGGCCGCACTCGATTGGGCGAAAGGCGCCATCCCGTTAGCCCCTAGAACGAACGGCCCGGGCAGAAAGTTAGGGCCGTGTTAAGGGCAGCCGCCCTCGCGATCCCGCCGGACCGCATGGTTGCGAGGGCGATTGTCAGTCTTCGTCACGCCTCGATCAGAACTTCGCATGCCTGTGCCGCACATCGCACAGGCTCCTTCGGGCACCGGCGGTTCCCCGCGCGGAGCGTCGGCGAGCGGCAGGGCCTTGCCCGGTCTGCGAAGCGATCAGGCTAGACTGGCCGCTGGCCTGCCCAGGCCCCGCCGACGTAGCTCAGCTGGTAGAGCACTTCACTCGTAATGAAGGGGTCCCCGGTTCGAGTCCGGGCGTCGGCTTGAAGCGTCTCCTCGGAACCGTGCTCCTCGTCGGCTCGCTCGCCGCGACCGCAGCGGGGGCGGAAGCTCGGCTGCATCCCGGCGCAGCGTTCGACGGCCGCTACGCCTACGAGCTGACGAAGCTCCAGCTCTTGTACGGGCCGCGCCCTGCCGGGTCGCCGGCGCAGCGCGCCGCGGCCGCGAAGCTCGTGCGACTGCTCCCCGGCGGCCACTTCGAGCCCGTCGCCGGAGGTCTCCGGAACATCGTCGGCCGGCTCCCCGGACGGCTGCCGGCGATCCTGGTCGTCGCCCACTACGACACCACCGACGTACCCGGATACCTCGGCGCCAACAACAGCGCCGCCGGGGTCGGCGCGGTGATCGCGCTCGCGAAGGCCCTGCGGGGCGATCCCCGGCGGCCGGGCCAGGCGGCCGTTCGCTTCCTGCTCACGGACGGCGAGGAGGCGCCGTCCGGCTTCACCGACTTCTACGCCGAGGGGCTGCGTGGGAGCAAGGCCTACGCCGCAGCGCACGCGAAGGAGCTCCGCGAGGTGATCGTGCTCGACTTCATCGCGCTCCACGACCTGCGCCTGACGCGCGACGTGACCTCGGACGTTCCCCTGTGGGGCCGCCTGCGCGCGGCTGCCTCGCGGGCGGGAACCGGCGCCCTCTTCCCGCCTGCCAGCCAGGGGGCGGTGATGGACGACCACACGCCGTTCCTCCGCGCCGGCGTCCCCGCGATCGACCTGATCGACTTCAGCTACGCCTGCTGGCAGAAGCTCTGCGACGACCTCGGCCAGGTCTCGCTCGCCAACCTGACGAAGGTGGGGACGACCGTCCTCGAGCTGCTCCGGTCCGAGCGCGCGCCGCGCTAGGGCCCGTAAGGTCGCACAATGCGCATCGCCGTCGCCGTCGTCGTCCTCCTCCTCCTGTTGTGTTCCTCGTCGGCTGCGATCGCCCAGAGCCCCGGCGGCATCGCGCAGTCGGCCGTTTCGGGCGTCAGCCTCGGCCTCGGTCAGGCGCAGGCGCGAGCCCGCATGACGAAGCCGGTGCGGCTCGACCGGCTCGAGGACGGCTACGTGCGGCTCGTCTCGCCGCGGCAGAGGCTCGAGTCGTATTTCCGCATCGGGACGAAGGGGGTCGCGGTCGTGACCACCTGGAACCCGCACCTGAAGACCGCCGCGGGCGTCGGGCCGTGCTCGACGGTCGCTGCGTTGAAGCGGGCCTACGGTGCGCGGCTGGCGCCGTTCCGGCAGGGCGGGAAGATCGTCGCCTACCGGCTCGGCAACCTGATCTTCGCCGTCGAGGGCGGGATGCGCGTCGGCGTCGTCGCACTCGGGCGCGGCCCCCAGGCCGTCTACGTCGCACTCAACGCGACGGAGTGCATCTAGGCGACGACCAGCACCGCTGCGCCCCGGATCCGTCCGGCCCGTAGCCGGTCGAGCGCCTCGTTCGCCTTCGCCAGGGGGAAGGTCTCGACCTCTGTCCGCACCGGAACCCGCGGCGCGAGCTCGAGGAACTCCTCGCCGTCGGCGCGCGTCAGGTTCGCCACGGAACGCACCTGCCGCTCGCCCCAGAGCAGCTCGTACGGAAACGACGGGATCTCGCTCATGTGGATCCCGGCGCAGACGGCGGAGCCACCCTTCGCCAGCGCGGCGAGCGCGACCGGCACGAGGCCGCCGGCCGGGGCGAACAGGATCGCCGCGTCGAGCTGCTCGGGGGGCCGCTCGTCCGACCCGCCGGCCCACTCGGCGCCGAGGTCGCGCGCGAACGTCTGCCCCTCGGTGTCCCCGGGCTTCGTGAAGGCGAAGACGCGCCTGCCCTGGTGGCGGGCGACCTGCGCGACGATGTGCGCCGACGCGCCGAAGCCGTACAGGCCGAGCCGCTCGGCGTCCCCGGCCAGCCGCAGCGAGCGGTACCCGATCAGCCCTGCGCAGAGGAGCGGGGCGGCCTCCTCGTCGCCGTATTGCTCCGGGATCGGAAGGCAGAAGCGCTCGTCTGCGACCGCGAGCTCCGCATAGCCGCCGTCGAGCTGGTAGCCGGTGAAGCGCGCCCGGTCGCAGAGGTTCTCCCGCCCGCTCGTGCAGTACCGGCAGTCGCCGTCGGTCCAGCCGAGCCACGGCACGCCGAGCCGGCGGCCGTCCTCGGTCACGCCGACGATCTGATGGCCGAGGACGAGCGGGAGCTTGGGATCGGCGAGCTCCCCGTCGAGGACGTGCAGGTCGGTGCGGCAGACACCGCAGGTGCGCACCTCGAGCAGCACCTGCCCCGCCTGCGGCACGGGATCGGCGATCTCGGCCTCGCGAAGGGGCCGCCCGGGCATGTCGAGCACCATCGCCCTCACGGCCGGATGGTCGCAGACGCTGTTTGAATAGGGAGCGTGGACCCGGCTGCCGTTGGCGCGCGCGCGCGGACCGAGAACTTCCCGGTCGCCTCCCTGCTCTTCCCGCGCGCCCTCCGGCCGCACCTGCGCGCCGTGTACGGGTTCGCCCGGCTGGTCGACATCCTCGGCGACGAGGCCGAGGGAGACCGGCTCGCGCTCCTGGACGAGCTCGAGCGCGAGGTCGAGGCGTGCTACACAGGTGTCCCGAGCTGGCCGGTGATGCGTGAGCTCCAGCCGACGATCGAGGAGTTCGACCTGCCCCGCGAGCCGTTCCTCCGCCTGATCGAGGCGAACCGGATGGACCAGCGCATCTCCGAGTACGCGACCTGGGACGACGTCGAGCACTACTGCGTCCACTCGGCCGACCCGGTCGGTCGCCTCGTCCTCGGGCTCCTCCGGCGGACGGACGACACCGACCTCGTCGACGCCTCCGACGACGTCTGCACGGGTCTCCAGCTCGTCAACTTCCTCCAGGACGTCCCCCGCGACCTCGTCCTCGGCCGGATCTACATGCCGGCGGACGACCGGCACCGCTTCGGCGTGACCGTTCTCGACGCCCCCAACGAGGCGCTGACGCGGCTGCTCCGCTTCGAGGCCGAGCGTGCCCGCGGCTTGCTCGGCGGCGGGAAGATCCTCCAGGACAGGATCGGGGGACGGGTCGGCCGTGCCGTCGGTCTCTTCGCCCGCGGCGGCCTGGCGGCGCTCGACGCGCTCGAGGACGCGAACTGGGACATCTTCACGCAGCGGCCCCGCCCCTCTCGGCTGCGTCTCGCCCGGGAAGCCCTTCGTCGATGAGAGACGAAGTCACGTCCGTCGAGCAGGCCTACGCCGAGGTCGAGCGGCTGACCCGTGCCCGCGCGCGGAACTTCGCCTACGGGATCATGGTGCTGCCGAAGCCGAAGCGGCGCGCGATCGCCGCGATCTACGCGTTCGCGCGGGAGGTCGACGACGTGGCCGACGGCGAGGCACCCGTCGAAGAGAAGCGGACGAAGCTGGAGGAGCTGCATCGACGCCTCGACCTCCCTCCGAACGGCGACGCGATGTGGGTCGCGCTCTCGGACGCCCGAAGGCGCTTCCCGATCAGCGAGCAGGCGCTCCACGACCTCGTCGACGGCGGCCTCGCCGACCTCGACCGCCGGCGCTACGAGACCTTCGACGAGCTCAGGGACTACTGCGCCCACGTTGCCGGCGCCGTGGGCGTCGCGTGCATCGGCGTCTACGGAGCCGACCAGCCGCAGCGGGCCGAGGCTCTCGGGATCGCGCTCCAGCTGATCAACGTCATGCGGGACGTGCGGGAGGACTGGCAGCTCGGGCGTGTCTACCTGCCGCAGGACGAGCTCGCCTCGTTCGGCGTCCCCGAGGAGGACATCGCCTCCGGTCGCCTGACGCCCGCCTGGCAGGCGCTGATGGCGTACCAGTCCGCGCGCGCGCGGTCGTACCTCGACGAGGGGCTGACCTTGCTCGGCTACCTCGACCACCGCAGCTCCGCGTGCGTCGGCACGTTCGCGGGGCTCTACCGGGCGACGCTGGAGCGGATCGAGGCCCGGGGGTTCGACGTCTTCGGCGGCCCGCCGCGGCTGTCCACTCTGACCAAGCTCCGGATCGTGGCCGCCAACCTCCTGTGACGAACCGTCCGGGGGGAAAGACGGTCGCCGTCGTGGGAGGCGGGCTCGCCGGCCTGGCCGCCGCGCTCGAGCTCGTCGACCGCGGGCACGAGGTGATCCTGCACGAGGCGCGGCCGACGCTCGGCGGCGCGGTCCAGACGCTCCCGGAACGCGCGGAGGACCCGCCGCCGCCGCCGGACAACGGCCAGCACATAGCGCTCGGATGCTTCGAGGAGTACACGAGGTTCGTCACGCGGATCGGGAAGCGTGACGCGCTCCGGCGCGAGCCGCTGTCGCTGCCGGTGATCGACGAGCGGGGGCGGGCGTCGGTCGTCCGGCCGGGTCCGCGCCTGCTCGGCTACGGCCACGTGCCGCTCTCGTCACGTCTCCGGATCGCCCGCGTGGCCCTGCGTCTGCGGGGACTGCCCCTCGAGCCGCACAGCGACGAGACGTTCGCGGACCTGCTCCGCAGCCTCGGCCAGCGGCAGGAGGAGATCGACCGGTTCTGGGACGTGTTCATCCGGCCTGCCCTCAACCTCCGGAGCGAGGAGGCCGGCGCCGACTACGGAATCTTCACGGTCCAGACCGCGCTGCTCGGCGGCCGCGGCGCGGGCGACCTCCTCCTCCCGACGGAGCCGCTCGGCGAGATGCACGGCGAGGCGGCCGGCCGGACGCTGCGCGCGGCCGGCGCCGACCTCAGGCTCGACTCCCGCGTCGAGTCGCTCGACGAGCTGGGCACCGACGCGACCGTCCTCGCCGTCCCGCCCGCGGAGGCGGCGCGGCTCCTGGGCCGGCCGCCGCCCGAGCTCGGCGACTCGCCGATCGTCAGCGTCCACCTGCTCTTCGACCGTCCGATCCTCGAGCATCGCCTCGCCGCGCTGCTCGACAGCCCGGCGCACTGGGTGTTCGACCGCGGCGCTCGGACCGGCCACGCGCCGCCCGCCGGCGGCCAGTACCTCACAGTCGTCGCCAGCGGCGCACCGGAGCTCCTGGAGATCCGAGGCCGCGGCCTCGTCGACGTGATCCACGACGCGCTCACCGAGCGGCTCGGGCCGGCCGAGCTCCTCTGGTCGCGTGTCAGCCGCGAGCCGCGCGCGACCTTCGCCGCCCGGCCCGCGACACGTAGGCTGCGGTGGACGATGCGGACGAGCAGGCCGAACGTCTACCTCGCAGGCGCATGGGTGGCCTCGGACTGGCCCGCGACCATGGAGGCGGCGGTCCGAAGCGGCGTCGCCGCGGCGAGGGCCGTCGCCGAATGAGCGCGGTCGAGGCGCTCACCCGGCTCGATACCGCCGTCGAGAAGGCGACGGCGCGCCTCCTCGAGCTCCAGCATCCGGGCGGATGGTGGGTCGGGGAGCTGGAGTCGAACGCGACCATGATCGCGGAGCACCTGTTCTGGCTGCACGTCCTCGGCCTGCGGGACGCGGAGACCGACCGCCGGCTCGCCAGCGATCTGCTCGCCCGTCGCCGCGAAGACGGCACCTGGTCGAACTGGTGGGAGGGGCCGGCCGACCTCTCGACCACGATCGAGTCCTACGTGGCGCTGAAGATGGCCGGCGTGGACGCCGGGGAGGAGACCCTCGCGTACATCCGCCGCGAGGGCGGGATCCCGCGGAGCAGGGTGTTCACCAAGTGCTTCATGGCGCTGCTCGGGCAATGGCCGTGGCAGCGGATCGTCCCGATCCCGCCGGAGATGATCCTCCTCCCGCCGACCGCGCCGTTCTCGATCTACAACTTCGCCTGCTGGGCGCGGCAGACGGTCGTTCCGCTGTCGGTCGTCTGGGCGCTGCGACCGGTACGCCCGGTCGACGTCGACCTCCGGGGGATCGGCGCCCGCCCGGGCCAGACGAAGCGCCCACCTCGCCCGACCCCGCTCCGGCGCCGCGCGCTGGCGGCGGCGGAAGCATGGGTGAAGGACCGCCAGGAGGCCGACGGCTCGTGGGGCGGCATCCAGCCGCCCTGGGTCTGGTCGATCGTGATGCTGGCCGCGCTCGGCCGGGGCTTCGAGGACGAGACCCTGCGCCGTGCAGTCGAGGGCTGGGGGTCGTTCATGGTCGACGACGGCGACCGCCTCCGCCCGGAAGCGTGCCAGTCGCCGGTCTGGGACACGGGTCTGGCCGTGATCGCCCTACGCGCCGCCGGCGTCCCCGCCGAGCATTCCCAGCTGAGGAGGGCCGGCGAGTGGTTGCTCGGCGAGGAGGTCAGGGTCGGGGGCGACTGGGCGATCCGCCGTCCCGACCTGGCGCCGGGAGGGTGGGCGTTCGAGTTCGACAACGACCTCTACCCGGACGTCGACGACACGGCGGTCGTCGCGATCGCGCTCCGCGAGCTGGGGCTGGGGGAGGAGGCCGTCCGCCGCGGGCTCGAATGGGTCGCGGGCATGCAGTCGTCGAACGGCGGCTGGGGCGCGTTCGATGCCGACAACTCCAGCTACTGGCTGTACAAGCTCCCGTTCTGCGACTTCGGTTACGTGATCGACCCGCCCAGCGAGGACGTGTCCGCCCACGCGCTCGAGGCGCTCGCGCCGGAATCCGCGTACGAGGACGTCGTCGCGCGCGGTCTCGAGTACCTCGTCGGGGAGCAGCAGTGGGACGGGTCCTGGTGGGGCCGGTGGGGCGTGAACCACGTCTACGGAACCGGCGCGGCACTGCCCGCGCTCGAGGCGTGCGGTTTCGAACCGCAGCATCCGGTAGTACGGAAGGCCGTGGCCTGGCTGGATTCGGTCCAGGAGGCAGGCGGTGGCTTCGGCGAGGACATCCGCTCGTACCACGAGACGACGAGGCGCGGGCGCGGCGTCACGACCGCTTCACAAACGGCGTGGGCGTTACTAGGCTACGTCGCTGCAGGCGAAGCGAAGGGACGGTCGGCTACGAGAGCGGCCGATTACCTTTGCGCGGAGCAAGACGCGAACGGAGATTGGAGCGAACGGCACTACACCGGAACCGGCTTTCCCACCGATTTCATGATTCGCTACCACCTCTACCGGCTCCACTTCCCGCTCATGGCCCTCGGCCGCCTACGAGAAAGGTTGAACGGATGAAGTTTCCGCTGCGCTCGACCGTCCAGATCGGTCGCTACGTCGCCGCCCAGAAGCGCAAGGGTGAGCTCTACCCGCTGGTCCTCATGCTCGAGCCGACGCTCGCCTGCAACCTCGCGTGCATCGGTTGCGGGAAGATCCGCGAGTACGAGTCGAACAAGGCGCGCCTCTCGGTCGACGAGTGCATCGACGCAGGCGTCCAGTGCCCGGCCCCCGTCGTCTCGATCTGCGGCGGCGAGCCGCTGATCTACAAGGGGATCGAGGACGTCGTCGCAGGGATGCTCGAGCTGCGGAAGAACATCGACCTCTGCACGAATGCGTTGAAGCTGACCGAGTACCTCGACGTGTTCGCACCCGATCCGAGGCTGACGTTCGTCGTCCACCTCGACGGCATGCGCGAGATCCACGACTACGTCTGCGACTACCCCGGACTCTGGGACATCGCCGTGGACGCGATCAAGCGGGCGCGCGAGGCGGGCTTCCGCGTGACGACGAACACGACCGTCTTCAAGGAGACCTCGGTCGACGACGTGATCGAGATGATGGGCTACCTCACGAACGAGGTCGGGATCGACGGGATGCTGATCGCGCCCGGGTACCAGTACTCGCAGATCGACCCGGCGCTGACGATGACCCGAGACGAGCACGAGGTGAAGTTCCGCGAGATCCGCTCGGCCGTCCGCAAGCACGGCTACCGCTGGCTGGCGAGCCCGATCTACCAGGATTTCCTCACCGGCGACCGGAAGCTGCCGTGCGCCCCATGGGGGTCGATCACGCGCAACCCGTACGGGTGGAAAGGTCCCTGCTACCTGCTGACCGACGGGATCTTCCCGACGTACGAGGCGCTCCTGGAGAACATCGACTGGGAGTCGTACGGGCCCGGCAACGACCCCCGCTGCGAGCACTGCGGCATCCACTCGGGCTTCGAGCCGTCGGCCGCGTACGCGGCGACCACGAGCGTCAAGGAGACCGTTCGGAGCATGGCGTGGACCCTGACCGGGTAGCAGCCTGCGCCACTTCCGCCGAGGCGCGCGCCGCCCGACGCGCCGGCTTCCGGACCGCCCTGGTCGGGATCGGCGCAAACCGTGGCGTCCCGGCAGGACGCCTCGTCTCGTTCGGCGTCGCCGGTGGTCTGAACGGCCTCGACGTCGGAACCGTCATCGACGCGACGCGGATCGTCTCCGAGGACGGCAGCGTCCTCTGGGAGGGGCCCGGGCTCGGCGTCGCCGGGTCGCGCCCCGGGACGATCCTCGCCCTCGACCGGATCGCCGACACCCCGGAGGAGCGGCGCCGCCTGCACGAGCGCACCGGCGCCGACGCGGTCGACATGGAGAGCGGCGTGCTCGCCGCGAGCGGGCGGCTGGAGGGCTGCGTGCGCGCGGTTTCGGACACACCCGAGCGCACGCTCGGGCCCCTCGTCCAGGCGGTCACGCCGGACGGCCGCCCGCGGCTGGCCGGCCTCGCCGCGGCCGTCTTCCACGAGCCGAAGGCAACCGTCCGCGCGCTCGCGGACGTGCGCCGAGCGCTGCGCGCGCTCG
>JBLMYA010000105.1:0-19399 GCA_050258035.1 Verrucomicrobiota bacterium | reverse complement strand
GCCGCCTCGACGAAGCCCGCGGCGGCGATCGTCTTGCCGGATGCGGTCGGGTGGCGGAAACGGTAGCGGCGAACCGCGCCGGGGTCGTTCTCGGGTGAGAGCTCCTCAGTCGCCTCGGGCTCGTCGCGCTCCCCGAGGCCGCCTTCCTCGCCGTTCTCCCCGTTCTCTTCGTACTCCTCGTCCTCGTAGTCCTCGTCGGGCTCTTCCGCCGCAGGCTGGGCGTGTCGCTGGGCCGCGGCGATCAGCTCCGTCAGCATGCCCGCCAGGGCATCCACCTGATGGCGCCGCAGCTCGGTGCCCGACGTCAGATGCGGCGGCTTCTCGCTCAGCACCCGCTCGAGCCCGAGCATGAGCGCGTAGCGGATCTTCCAGTCGAAGGACGGCTCCTTCGCGCCGGCCTCGATCTCCGCGAGTGCGTCGTCGAGCGCACGGCGACGTGCCGTGCCCGGTGCGAGCACCTGGGCCGGATCCTCGTCCGGGTGCAGGAAGGGCTCGCCCGCCCATTCGGCGGCGCGCTGAGCCGAAGCGACCAGAGGGCCCGTCGCTTCACGCACGGTCAACGGTTGATCGATCGTTTCCTGCATAGGCGCAGCGCCGTTGCGCTGCTTACGTCTGAGAGAACGCCCGAAGACCCCGGGCGGGCGTCACGCACACAGCATACCCTCTGCGACCCTGCCCGGCCAACCGTCGGCGCCATACTGCCGGGATGGCGGACTGGGCGGCGCTGTTCGAGCACGAGACGGAGCGGTACAGGGACGGAGGGGCCCGGCTCGGGGACGGAACCGACGAACGGCAACGCCAGCTGACGCGGATGGGCAACGCCGCCTGGGGCGCCGGGCTCTGCCTCCTCATGCAGCGGAAAGACGCGCGGGAGTGGCTCGAACGCGCGGCGGAGCGGTGGCGCGAGAGCTACGCGGATGCGCCGCCGGAGAGCTGGGGACGGCCGATCGGCGCCGTCAAGGCGCTCGTGCTCGCGGACGACTGGACGGGAGCAGAGGACGCGGCGCGCTGGGCGCTCGCCGAGGGGGCGGCCGAGTCGGAGTCTGCGATCGCGCGCTACACAGCGGCGCTCGCCTTCGCCGTCCTCGGCGACTGGACGGAGGCGCGGATCCACGCGGACGCGATCCGGGTCCGCGACGACTTTCCGCGCGAGGTCGGCGACGCGCTCGCGACGATTGCCGCCGAGGACGTCGTCGGCTACACGGAGGCGATCGAGTCGGTGCTGGAGTCGTTCGAGGCGCGCGAGGCCCACCTCGAGGACGTTCCCGTCGCGGACACGGTGATCGTCCTCCAGGCGCTGGCGGCCAAGCGCAACATGGAGGCCGATCTGACGTCTGACCTCCTGCCGTGAGATCTCTGCGGAAGTGGCGGGCCGGGCGGCGCGAGCGGAAGCGGCGCGAGGAGATGGAGCGCCTCGGCCAGACGAGCCCCGAGGAGCTGGAGCGGCTCCGCGACCTCCAGTCGCCCGTGAAGGCGAAGTGGGGGTACTACCCCAAGTAGGCGGCGGCAGAGCGGTCGAGGATCGCGATCGTCTCGACTCCCCGAACGAGGCTCGCGGGCGTGGCCGGAGAGGGCTCGTCGGCGAACGCGCGCCTGACCGCATCCGCCTTCGCGTCGCCGGTGGCCAGGTAGACCATCGTGCGCGCGGCCCCGAGCACCGGCCGGGTCATCGTCACCCGGGGGACGAACGGCTCCATTCCGGCCTCGACGGCGACGGCGCGGCGCTGCGTCTCGTCGAGCGTCGGCGCGTTGGGGAAGAGCGAGGCCGTGTGCCCGTCCGGGCCGATCCCCATCAGGGCGAGGACGAGGGTGACGCCGTCCAGGGCCGCGTCGTACTCGGCCGCCGCCTCCTCCGGCTGGAGCTCGCCCCGGACCCGGTGGACTTCGGCGGGCGGGCGGGAGAGGCCGTCGAGCAGGGACTCGCGGATCGTCCGGTAGTTCGACCGGCCGTCCGCGGGCGGTACGCAGCGGTCGTCGACCCACCACAGCTCCACCCGGCTCCAGTCGGGACGGAGAATGCCGGTGCGCTCGTACGCTGGGCGCGGGCCGGAGCCGCCGGACAGGCCGATGTGCCCGCCCCCCTCGGCCGCCCCGGCGATCAGCGCCGCCGCCGCTTCTCCCGCCAGCTCGGCCGTGTCGAGGATCCGAACGTCGACGTCTGTCACGTTCCGTCGTCTGCCAACTCGCGGGAGCGCTCCATCGCGGCCTGGATCGCGTTCAGGAACGCCGCGCGCACTCCGGCCGACTCGAGCTCGCGGATCGCGCGGATCGTGGTGCCCCCCGGCGAGGTGACCGCCTCCCGCAGTTCGACCGGGTGCACGTGCTCGTCGCGGAGAAGCTTGGCGGTGCCGAGCATCGTCTGGACGACGAGTTGGGTCGTCACCTCGCGCGAGAGCCCGAGCAGGAGCCCGGCCTCGATCATCGCCTCCGCGAGGAGCGCGAAGTAGGCCGGGCCAGAGCCGGACACGGCCGTGACCGCGTCCATGTAGACCTCCGACACACGCACGACCGCGCCGAGGTGCGAGAGGCACTCCTCGGCGAGCGCGAGATGCTGCTCTCCGGCGTGCGCGCCGGCGCAGATCCCGGCGATCCCCTCGTGCACGATCGACGGCGCGTTCGGCATCGCACGCACGACCGGGACGGGCTCCGCGATCCGGGCCTCGATGCGGGACGTGCGGATCGCGGCCGCGACCGAGAGCACGGTCTGCTCGGCGGTGATCAGCGGGCCGACCTCGCCGAGGAGCGTCTCGATGTCCTGCGGCTTCACTGCGATCACGATCAGGCCGGCACCGGCCACGGCCTCGCCGTTCGAGAGGGTCGCGTCGACGCCGAAGTGACCGCGGAGCTCGCCGATCCGCTCCTCGCGCCGGCAGGTGGCGGCGACCTCGGACGGCTCCCGCCACTCGGAGCTCAGCAGCCCACCGAGAAGCGACTCGCCGATCTTCCCGCAGCCGAGGATCGCGATCCGCCGGTTCATGCGCCAAGTCTACGAAGCCACGCTGCGGCGGACTCCAGCCTGTCGGCGTCGATGGTGCCGTCGTCCCGGACGGCGGAGAGCTCCAGCGTCAGCGTTCCGTCGTACGGAAGGCGTTCGAGGAAGCCATCGAGGTCGAGGACCCCCTCGCCGGGCAGGAGGTAGCGGCGCGGCTTGCTCGCCCACAGCGCCGGGTCGAAGTCCTTCACGTGGACGTGTGCGATCCGGTCGCCGAGCTCGTGTGACCGGTCGAGCTGGCCGTGCAGGGCGAGGAACTCGGTGTCGAGCGTGACGCGGCAGCGAGGGTCGCGCTCGCAGGCGCGGCGAACGTTTTCGAGCGGCGTGCCGACGGTGCACGGGACAGTCTCGACCGCGAGCGTCAGGCCGTGTGCCTCCGCGGTGTCGAGCAGCCGGGGCAGGTGGTCGAGGTTCCGGTGCAGGTGTCGGTCGCCGTCCGGCAGCTCCCACAGGTGGAAGACGAGCGTCCCGGCGCCGAGCGCGCTCGCGATCCGGCAGTTGAGCGCGAACTGCTCCAGTGCCGGGTGGTCTCCCGAGAGGGTCGCACCGATCGTCTTCTCGGCATGCGCGGTGACGATCGGCAGGCCCCGGAGGTCGTCGACGACGCTCTCGTCCCAGCCGTCGTAGATCGACAGCTCCAGGTCTCCAGGCGGGGGGTGCCGGAGGATCCGGAGGTGGTCGGTGAAGTCTGGTTTGCGCGTGACCGATCCGGTCGGGAGCAGCGTCCTCACGCGGCGGCGCGCGCGGTCGGCACAAGGCCCTTCGCGTGCCCTGCGAGCAGGTAGACGCTGGCGAGCCCTGCCCACTCGCCGTACGGCTCGAGGAGCTCTGCGGTCTCCCAGCCTTCGACCCGGCGGCCGCGCATCGTCCCGAGCAGCCTCACCAGCCCGAGGTCTCCCTCCAGGCCGCGCTCGAAGCGCCCCAATCCCTCGAGACAGACGACGCCGACCGACCACGGGCCCAGGCCGCGTTCCCGCTGCAGCCGGTCGGCCACCGAGGCCGTGGTCTCGATCTTGAGGCGCTCGAGCTCGATCGAGCGGGTCAGCCGTACGAGCGTCGCGCCGCGCCGAGCATGGAGGCCGAGCCGGCGGAGCTCGGCCGGAGAGAAGCGGGCGAGGTCGGCGGTCGTGGGCGGGACACCCAGGCCGTCGCGACGCTCGGTTGCCGCCCGGATGATCCGGCGTTCCATGGCCCGAGCCTCGCTTGCGAGGATCAGCTGGCCGCAGAGCGCGCGGAGGAGGGCGTGCGCGACCGTCGCGAGGCGGAGCGGGCGCAACCCGCGCAGGCGGCGGACGGCAGTCCCGATCAGCGGATCGCGCTGGAAGCGCAGCACGAATGCCGTGTGGTCGTCGTCCACGCCGAGGCAGAAGCGGACCTGGTCGAGCGCCTGCTCGCTCGTCGCCTGCAGGCAGACGATCCCGTCCGGCCGCTGCCACGCGACACCGCGTCCGGCCGGCACCGCCGCGTTCAGGATTCCGTCCCGGAACGTGCGGGTCGCGTCCGAGCCGCCGCGGGCGGACAGGGCGAGTGAGTACGGCCCGCGGGGGCGGAGGTCGGCGCCGACCATGAAGCGAGGATAGTGGCCGATCCTGCGGACGAGAAGTTCCGGTTCCGGCACATGTCGGGTGCCAGGCACTGGCTGTGGAATGCCGCCGCCACGCCCGTCTGGTCCGAAGGGGCCGTGTCGATCCTCGTGACGTTTCCACCCCAGTCTCTGAGACCGGAACTGAAACGATTGTGTGCCTTGTCTTCCCCAGGGGTCCGCGAAGGCGGCTGGATACCCTCTGCCGAGCTTGGAGATGCGCCGCACGTGGGACGCTCTTGCCGCCGGTGAGACCGCGGTGTACGTCGGCGACCCGGGCGGCGGCGCCGAGGAGCTCGCGGGCCTGTTCGGACGGCTCGGAGGCGACCCGCGTGGCGGAACGTGCGTCGAGGTCGGGTGCGGGCCGGGCAGGATGACCGGAGCCCTCGCCGAGCGATTCGAGCGGGTGATCGCCGTCGACGTCTCGCCCGCGATGCTCGACCGGGCCGCCGCGAACATGACGGCGCCGAACGCGAGCTTCCGGCTCGTCTCGGGGGAGCGGCTCGACGGCGTCGAGGACGGGGTCGCGGACACCCTGGTCTGCTACCTCGTCCTGCAGCACCTGCCCGGTGCCCGCGTCGTGCGCTCGTACCTCTGCGAATTCGCCCGTCTGCTCACGCCGGCCGGGGAGGCGTACGTCCAGGTCCCGGTGCTCGAGGGCCGGCTCGGCAGGATGCGGCGGGCGTTCCGCGCGCCGATCGTCCGGTTCGCGCGCAAGCCGGAGCACCAGGCGGCGTTCCGCGGCTACCGCCTGACCCGGGACGAGCTCGACCGCGCGCTCGACGCCGCCGGCCTCCGGGTCGTGGCCGAGGACGAGGGGCCCTCGGCCTACCGCTCCTGCCGCGACCGCTTCCTGCGGCTCGCTCGTCGATGACCGCGGCCGCGCTCGCCGTCTACGGCGTCCTGCTCGCGGCCACCGCGGTCGCCGTCGTCCGCCGGCCGATCGTCGCGCTCTACGTCTTCGTCCTCGGCCTCCCGCTCCACAACATCGCCATGTCGCTGCTCTACGGCGGCGGCGTCCGGGGGCACCCACTCGACGCGATCCAGGCGTGGAAGGAGATCGTGCTGGCGGCGGCGCTCGCCTCCGTCGCGGCCGCCGTGATCCGGGCCCGTCGGCTGCCCTTCACGCCCCACCTGGTCGACTGGCTCGCGCTCGCCTACGCGGCGGTCGTCGCCCTCTACGCGATCCTCCCGCAGAGCGCGCTCGACGGGCATGCCGGCACGCGGGCGATCCTCTACGGCCTCCGCCACGACCTCGTCCTGGTCGCGGCGTATTTCCTCGGGCGCTCCGTTCCCCTCGACGTGCGACGCGTGCGCTGGCTGATCGCCTTCGCGGCTGCCGGCGTCGCGGTCTGGGGGCTGGTCGAGGTCTACTCCGTCCCGATCGAGTGGTGGCGGCACTCCGGGGCGGTCGGGTACTTCCACCGGGAGCTCGGCTACGACTACCACGGGCCGGGCGGGCTGCCGGAGAACTTCGCCTTCAACACGAGCGGCGGCCTCTTCCGTCGGCTCGTCTCGACGTTCGTCTCACCGCTGGCGACCGCCTACATGCTCCTGGTCGCTCTCCTGCTGCTCGCGACCGTCCGTCGGCTGCGGCCACTCGCCGTGGTGCTGGCCGTGCTCTGCGCCGCCGGCCTGCTGTGGACATTCTCGCGCTCGTCGGTCGTCGCCCTGGCGATCGGCCTCGTCGTCCTCGCCGCCGCCCGCCGCCGCCGGTGGCCGCTCGGCGCCGCGGTGGTGGTCGTCGCCGTCGGCTTCGGCTTCGCGGCTGCCTTCCACACGATCGCGCCGCGCACGCACTGGTTCGCGAAAGACCAGCCGTACCAGCTGGCGCAGGCGAAGGCGAAGGGACCGCTGCCCCGCGGGAGCGGCCTCTCGGGCACCGTCAGCCTCGGCGAGCCCTCGATCAAGAGCCACCTGGACAGCCTCCGCGACGGGATCAGGACGGTCATCCACCACCCGCAGGGCTATGGGCTCGGCAACGCCGGCACGACCGCCCAGCGGTTCGGCGTCACCCTGAAGGCCGGCGAGTCGAACTACACGGAGCTCGGGGCCGAGACGGGCCTCGGCGGAGCGCTCCTCTTCATCGCCTGGAATGCCGCGCTCCTCGCCGGCCTCCTCGCCGCCGCCTGGGCGGGCGACCGCGCCGCAGCGGGCGCCGCCGCCGCTCTCACCGCAACGCTTGCGCTCGCCGTCCAGACCGATGCAATCGGAGTGCCCTGGCTGGCGTACGCTCTGTGGTGGCTCGCCGGAGCCCTCGTCTTCGCGGCTCGCGGAAAGGAGCAGCAGTGGACGGCGCGATCACCTGGCACGAGCTGATCACGAGCGACGTCCGGGTCGTCGAGGACGTAGACGGGGCCGTCGAGGCGGCGAAGGCGGAGGGACCGGAGCATGGGCCCGGGAGCCGGGCGCCGGGGTGATCCTTCCGCCCGGGTCGATGGAGGACCTCGAACGGTACGCCGTGCTCACCGGCCCACCGGCGCGGTCTTCGGCCTCGACGGCACCTCGTAGCCGCACTCAGCCCGAATAGGCGAACGTACTGACGAACGCGCAGTTGCCGCCGAGCTCCCAGGAGAAGGGATCGTCGGCGACCGAGAGCCGGTCGGCGTAGTACTCGCGTCCGGCGATGTGGTGCCCCGGGATGACGCAGCTCACGCGCTCGTCGGTCTCGAACGGGCGTGATGCGCTGAGCTCGATCGCAGAGCCGACGCGCAGGCGGTAGTCGCCGTCCTCGAATCGGAGATCGATCGCGGCCGGCCGGACGTCGATCAGGTCGCTCGGCTTGCGCACCCACGGGAGCTTCAGGACCAACTCGCCGCCTCGCCGCCCGGTCAGGATCTCCGCGAGTGCGGTGCGCTGCTCTTCGTTCCCGCGCTCGTCGATGTAGACGACGAACGTCCACGGCGAGCCGGGCTCGTCGTCCGAATAGCGGATCGCGAAGGCAGCCGCGAGCCCGTCGAGCGGAACGCCGTCCGCCTCCCCTCGGCGGATCAGCCACGACAGGACGCCGAAGCAGATGCCGTACGTGGAGCGCCCGCCGGGAACCGACCCGACCGTCCGGCAGGGGCAGATCGCATCGCAGTTGCACGACTCGAAGTAGTCGCCCTCGATCCGCCAGCCCACAGACGCGACCGTACTCGACCCCGAACCGAAACGCGTGCTCCTGCGCTATACCTAGGGGCGGCATGGCGAAGACGGTCGAGCGCATCAGCCAGGTGATCATCCGCTTCGCGGGCGACTCAGGCGACGGCATGCAGCTGACCGGCGCCCGGTTCACGAGCGAGACGGCCGTGCTGGGCAACGATCTCTCGACCCTCCCCGACTTCCCGGCCGAGATCCGGGCGCCGGCGGGTTCGCTGCCGGGCGTGTCGGGCTTCCAGATCCACTTCGCCGACCACGACATCCTCACGCCCGGCGACCGGCCGAACGTGCTGGTGGCGATGAACCCGGCGGCATTGAAGACGAACGTGAGGGACTTGCCGAAGGGCGGCACGCTGATCGTCAACTCGGACGCGTTCAGCGAGAAGAACCTCGACAAGGCCGGGTATGCCTCCAACCCGCTCGAGGACGGCTCGCTCGCCGACTACCACCTCCACGCGATCCCGCTGACGACGATGACCCTCGAGGCGGTGAAGGACGCCGGGGTGACGAGTCGCGAGGCCGAGCGCGCGAAGAACATGTTTGCGCTCGGCCTCATGTCGTGGCTCTACACGCGCCCGACCGACACGACGATCACCGAGATCCGGAACAAGTTCGTCAAGCGCCCCGAGATCGCCGAGGCGAACATCCGCGCCTTCCAGGCCGGCTACGCGTTCGGCGAGACGACCGAGAGTTTCGCCGTCCAGTACGAGGTCGCGCCGGCACGGATGGCACCCGGGATCTACCGCAACGTCACCGGCAACCAGGCGCTCGCCCTCGGCCTCGTCGCGGCGAGCGTGAAGAGCGGGCTACCCCTCTTCCTCGGCGCGTACCCGATCACGCCCGCGTCGGGGATCCTCGAGGAGCTCGCCGGCTACAAGCACTTCGGCGTGCGCACGTTCCAGGCCGAGGACGAGATCGCAGCCGTCGGCGCCGCCCTCGGCGCCTCGTTCGGCGGCTCGCTCGGCGTCTCCACCTCGAGCGGCCCCGGGATCGTGCTGAAGCAGGAGACGATCGGGCTCGCGGGGACGCTCGAGCTCCCGCTCGTCATTCTCGACATCCAGCGTGCGGGGCCGGCGACCGGGATGCCGACCAAGCCGGAGCAGGGCGACCTCCTGAACGTGATGTTCGGGCGGAACTCCGAGTCGCCCGTGCCGGTGGTCGCGGCTGCGACGCCCGGCGACTGCTTCGACGCCACTCTCGAGGCGTGTCGCATCGCGGTCACCTACCGCACGCCCGTCTTCATGCTCTCCGACGCCTACCTGGCGAACGGCTCCGAGCCGTGGCTGATCCCCGACGCCGACGCGATTCCGGAGATCCCGGTCGAGTTCGCCGACGCGCCGAACCAGGACGGGGCGTTCATGCCCTACCTCCGCGACCCCGAGACGCTCGCGCGGCCATGGGCGCTGCCGGGGACGCCTGGGCTGGAGCACCGGATCGGGGGTCTGGAGAAGGCGGACGTGACCGGGAACGTCTCCTACGACCCGGACAACCACGACTACATGGTCCGGATCCGGGCCCAGAAGGTGGCGGGGATCGAGGTGCCCGACCTCGAGGTCGACCACGTCGAGGGCGCGAGGCTGCTCGTCCTCGGCTGGGGCGGGACGTTCGGACCGATCACCGCCGCGGTGCGGAGGACCCGGAACGACGGCGGCAGGGTCGCACAGGCGCACCTGCGCCATCTGAACCCGTTCCCGCGCAACCTCGGCGACGTCCTGCGCAGCTACGACCGAGTACTGATCCCGGAGATGAACCTCGGGCAGCTGCTCAAGCTCGTCCGGGCGGAGTTCCTCGTCGACGCGGTCGGCTACAACCAGGTCCGCGGCCTGCCGTTCGCGTCGTCCGAGCTGGCGGCTGCGATGGAGGGGATGCTGTGAGCGACAACGGCAACGGGCACGTGCAGCTGACCGCCAAGGACTTCAAGACCGACCAGGAGGTCCGCTGGTGCCCGGGATGCGGCGACTACGCGATCCTCGCCGCGATGCAGGGATTCATGCCGGAGCTCGGGATCGAACGCGAGCGGCTGGTGTTCGTCTCCGGAATCGGTTGCGCCGCCCGGTTCCCGTACTACATGCAGACGTACGGGATGCACTCGATCCACGGGCGGGCGCCGGCGATCGCGACCGGGCTCGCCACATCTCGGCCCGACCTGTCGGTGTGGGTCGTGACCGGCGACGGCGACGCCCTCTCGATCGGCGGCAACCACCTGATCCACGCGCTGCGCCGCAATGTCAACGTCAAGATCATCCTCTTCAACAACCAGATCTACGGGCTGACGAAGGGGCAGTACTCGCCGACGAGCGAGCTCGGCAAGATCACGAAATCGACGCCGATGGGCTCGCTCGACCACCCCTTCAACCCCGTGTCGCTCGCGATCGGGGCGGAGGCGACCTTCGTCGCGCGGTCGATCGACACCGACCGCAAGCACCTCACCTCGGTGCTGCGGCGGGCGGCCGCGCACAAGGGCACGGCCTTCGTCGAGATCTACCAGAACTGCAACATCTTCAACGACGGCGCTTTCGAGGCGGTCAAGGAGCACCCGGAGAACCAGATCCGGCTCGAGCACGGGCAGCCGATCCGCTTCGGCGTGGACGGCGAGCGGGGTGTCCGCCAGCGCTCGGACGGCTCCTGCGAGCTGGCTGACGTCGCCGAGGTGGGGGAGGATGCGCTGCTCGTCCACGACGAGCACCACCAGACGTCGAGCCTCGCGTTCGCGCTGTCCCGGATCGCGCACACGCCGCACGGCCCGACCCCGTTCGGCGTCTTCCGTGACATCGAGCGCCCGGTCTACGACGAGCTGATGGCGGATCAGATCGAGGCTGCGACGGAGAAGCGCGGTGCCGGCGACCTCGGCCAACTCCTCCACGCCGGCGACACCTGGGCGATCTTGTAGTCCGAGCGGGCCGCGTCGCGAAGCGGCGCGGCAGTCGGTGCAGGTGCAAGTAACACAGTGTTACAAGCTCGATTTCCGCTCGACCAAGGGCCGGTTCGGAGCAAGTAACACTGTGTTACGAGCTCTTCGACGCGCCGTCGGTGTAGAGCCGAACCGCGGCCGCGATCGCAGCCCGATCGGTCGCCTCGCTCGCGGTCGTGGGCCTGGAAGCCCACTCTGGCTCGCGGGAACGCGCGGAGCGTAACGCGGGGCCGCGCCTGCGAGACCACAAGGCATGACACAGAGAGCCACATTCGCAGCCGGGTGCTTCTGGGGCGTCGAGTCGGCGTTCCGCTCGATCCCCGGCGTCACCGCCACCCGCGTCGGCTACACGGGTGGCCACACCGACGACCCCTCCTACTACGAGGTCTGCTCCGACACGACCGGTCACGCCGAGGCGGTCGAGGTCGAGTTCGACCCCGAGCAGGTCTCCTACGAGCAGCTGCTCGACCTCTTCTGGCACTCGCACGACCCGACCCAGGGCAACCGCCAGGGCCCGGACGTCGGGAGCCAGTACCGCTCCGCCGTGTTCTTCCACTCGCCCGAGCAGGAGGAGCAGGCGCTCGCCTCACGCGCGCGAGTCCAGGCGCAGCTCCCGGTGCGCGTCACGACCGAGGTCGTCCCGGCCGGCGAGTTCTACGCGGCCGAGGACTTCCACCAGCAGTACTTCGAGAAGCAGGGCCGGACGAGCTGTCATGCGGGCCTGCGGGCGGCGATCGCCTAGACCGTTCGCTGCTCCTCGGCGACGGCGACGACCGGCACCCGTCGCCGAGGCGTCCGCGAGCAGCGGAGCCGCGATGCGGTGAACGCCGTGACCGCGAGCCCGCAGATCCCGGCGACTCCGAACGCGAGCTCCGTGCCGCCGACCTCGGCGAGCCAGCCCGCGAGGAGGCCGCCGATCGGGGTCAGCCCCGCAAAGGCGAACAGGTAGAGGCCGAGAACCCGGCCCCGCAGCCGGTCCGGGGCGGTGAGCTGGAGGATCGACTGGCTGTTCGCCGTCCAGGTCGAGAAGCAGAAGCCGATCACGAGCAGCAGCGCACCCGCGACCACCTCGTTCCGCACGGGCGCGAGCAGGAGCATGGCACCGCTGAAGCCGGCCGCACCGAGAATCAGCGCTCGCCAGCTCGCCCGGCTCATCGCCGCTGCGCCCAGGGCGCCGAGGAGCGCACCGACGCCGAAGCAGGCGAACAGTGCGCCGAAGACCGCCGCACCCGCGTGCAGCGTCTTCGACGCCAGCACCGGCAGCAGCACGCGGAAGTTGAACCCGGTCATGCTCACGACCGTGACGACCACGAGCACCGTTAGTACCGCCGGCGTCGCCCACGCGTAGCGCAGCCCCTCCCGAATCGCCGCGCCCGTCTTCTCCTGCGCCGGGCTGCGCTCCACCGGAAAGAGTTCCGGCACGTGCATCGCGAGCAGAGCGGCCAGCACCGCGAGGAACGAGACGGCGTTGACCGCGAAGCACCAGCCCGGGCCGACCGCGGCGATCAGGACTCCGCCCACGGCCGGTCCGACGACCCGGCCCGCGTTGAAGAGCGACGAGTTGAGCGCGACGGCGTTCGGCAGCTCGTCTCGACCGACGAGCTGGTACGTCATCGCGTGCCTGTTCGGCGCGTCGAAGACGAGCGCAGCTCCGCCGAGGAACGCGAGCACGAAGTAGGGCCACGGCTGCGAGACGTGGGCGAAGGCGAGCACGGCCAGTCCGCCGGCGACGAGCATCGAACTCGCCTGCGTGACGATCACGACGCGCCGGTTGTCGAACCGGTCCGCGAAGACGCCGGAGAAGAGACCGAAGGCGAGGAACGGCGCGTAGCGGGCGAAGACGAGCGCGCCGACGTAGATCGGCGAGCCGGTCAGCCCGAGGATCAGCCACGGCAGCGCCGTGTCCTGCATCCACGTCCCCGTCACGGAGACGATCTGGCCGGTGAAGTAGAGCCGGTAGTTGCGGTGGCGGCGCAGGCTCGAGAACGTGCGCGAGTTGAGGGCGAGGAGTGCGGCGGTCACCGGTCCTCCTCGACGAGCAGCCGGCCGAGCGGCTCGATCGCGTCCGCGACCGCGCGCTGCTCGACGGCCGACAGGCCGTCGAGTCGCTCGGCGAGCCAGGCCGTCCGGCGCCGGCGCACGGAGCGCAGCACCCGCACGCCCTTCGGCGTGAGCGCGAGCCGAATCCGCCTGGCGTCCTCGGTCGAGCGCGTCCGGACGACGAGACCGGCGCGTTCGAGTCGGTCGAGGTAGCGCGTCATCGACGGAGCCGAGATCCCCTCCCGTGCCGCCAGCTCCCTGACGCCGAGGTCCGGATGATGGCGAATCTGCGCCAGGAGCGCCGCCTGCCCGGCGGTGATCCCCTCCGCATGAGCCTCCCGCCGGAGATGCCGGTTGAGCATGAGCAGAACGGGACGCAGGCGATTCGCAAGCTCGACCGAATCGACCGCACGCACCGTCATTTCGTTACCTATGGTAACGACTTTGCCCGTGCCCCTGGTGGCCCGATCGACTACCCTCGTCTTCGATCCATCGCCGCGACCGTATGGGCGGGCGCGGCACACAACCGTGCGCCGGCAGCAGGCGACGCGAGCGCAGCGAGCGAGGGAAGGAGAGGGCTCGCGGGAGAACCATGGTTCTCCCGCGCTACTACCCGCGGCAGAGCCGAACGGCCTCGGCGTAGGCGGCCTCGTCCGACTCCCCGCCCCAGACGCGGCCCACCTTGAAGTCCGGCTCGCCGATCAGCACGCCGTCGGCGCGCTCGTAGAACTCCTTCACGTTGTCGAGGCCGACGCCGCTGCCGATCAGCACGGGCAGCTCGACCGCATGCTTCACGGTCTCGAGCCGTTCCCACGTCGGCGGGATCGGGCTGCGCGGGCCGGAGACGATCACGGCGTCCACCCCGCCGCGCTCCGCGAGGTCCTGGGCGGCGTACTCGACCGGGACGTCGAAGAGCGGGTGGGCGTGCTTCACGTGTACGTCGCCGAACACGAGGACGTCGGAGTCGAGCGCGCGCCGCAGCCGGGCGAGCTCGGCCGCGCAGCCCTGGACGATCCCCTGGTCGGTGACGTAGGCGCCGATGACGACGTTGCAGCGGATGAAGTCCGCACCGCACACGTGCGCGATCGACAACGCCTCCTCGCACGCGTTCCTCAGCACGTTCACGCCGACGTACATCGACGTCGCGCGGCGGACCTCGGTGACCAGGATCGCCATGGCGGCGACGGTGGTCGGGGGCACGTGGTCGCGGAAGAGCGGGACGTCGCCGACGTTCTCGACGATGCACGCGTCGAGTCCGGCCGACTCGAGCCTGCGCGCCTCCGAGAGCGCGAAGGCGACGAGCTCGTCCATCGACTTGTCGTTCCGGGGCGCGGACGGCAGCGCCGGCATGTGGATCATCCCCAGGATCGGCTTGCCTGCGAGCAGCTCCCGCACGGGTTGGATCCTAGGCGACCGCTCTCAGGCCCGTCTCACCTCGCCGAAGCTCACCGCCACGGCGTCCGCGACGGCAGGCCCGCACGCCCCACGTCCACATGAAGGTGCAGGTCGGCAGCGCCGACCGGGTCGTCCACACCGGCCAAGTCTTCTTCGACGGATCGTGACCGGAGTGGCGACGACCCAGCCTCGCCGCTAAGGTCGGCCGATGGCGGTCACGTCCGACACCGGTCGCTGGGACGCGCTCTTCGCCGCGCGGACGCGCGGCGACGTCGGCGAGGGGATCGCGTTCGTCCTCGGCTTCCTGGGGCGGCCGGACCTGATCTCGTTCGCCGGGGGCTTCCCGGACCCGCTCACGTTCCCGCGGGAGCAGGCGGCGGCGCTCCTCGCGGAGTTCGCCGCGAGCGGCGAGTCGACCGCCTTCCAGTACGCACCCACGCGCGGGCTCGCCGGCACCGTGGACGCGGTCGCCGGCCGGCTCTCGACCGAGCAGGGCCGACGCCCGGCCGACGACGAGCTCGTGATCACGAGCGGCGGGATCGAGGCGCTCGAGCTCGTCGGCAAGGCGTTTCTCGACCGCGGCGACCTCGTTGTCGTGGAGGGGCCGACGTACCTTGGCGCGATCATGGCGTTCCGGGGCTTCGAGGCGGAGATCGCCGCCGTCCCGCTGGACGAGGACGGGCTCCGGGTGGACGAGCTGGAACAACGGCTCGTGGGAGGCCTGCGCCCGAAGCTCCTGTACACGATCCCGGACCACCAGAACCCGGCCGGAGTCTCGCTCTCGCTCGAGCGGCGCGAGCTCCTGGTCGAGCTCGCGCGCCGGTACGGCTTCCTGGTCGTCGAGGACGTCGCCTACCGCGAGCTGACGTTCGGGGACGAGTCCCTGCCGAGCCTGTGGAGCCTGGCGCCCGAGACGGTCGTCCAGGCGGGGACGACCTCGAAGACGTTCCTGCCGGGCGTGCGGCTCGGCTGGGCGGCCGGGCCGGCGGAGATCTGCGCGCAGCTCGTCTCCGCGAAGCAGAACACCGACCAGTGCTCGGGCGCGCTCGGCCAGCGGATGCTCGAGGAGTACATCCGCCGCGGCTGGATCGACGAGCAGCTCATCCGGTCACGGGCGCTCTACAGGCGAAAGAGCGAGCGGCTGCTCGTGGCGCTCGACCGCTCCATGCCCGCCGGGACCTCGTGGACGCGTGCGGCCGGCGGCTTCTACTCGTGGCTGACGATCCCCGGCTGCGACACGACCGCGCTCACCGCACGCGCGGCGGAGGCGGGGGTGGGGATCGTCCCCGGAGCGCTGTTCTACGCCGACGGGCGCGGCGGCGAGAACGTCCGCCTGTCGTTCAGCATGGTCGACGAGTCCCTCATCGACGAGGGCGTCGACCGGCTCGCGTCACTCCTGTAGTCCGGCCGAGCCCTCCTGGCGTAAGTATGCGTCCGAGCCGTCGAACCAGTCCGCCCGCGGCGGCGAGAAGATGTCCACGTCCAGTGTGTCCTCGAGCGCCTCGGCCCGGTGCGGCACGTTCGCGGGGATGTGCAGCACTTCTCCCGCCCTCACGTCGACGACCTCCGCCTCGTCCTCGCCGAGCCAGAACCGGAGCGTTCCCCGGAGGATGTAGGTGAGCTGCTCGTTCTCGTGCGAGTGCGTCGGGACGACGCAGCCCTGGTCGAGGTAGACGTGCCCGAGCGTCATCCGCTCGGCGGGGATCAACCGCCGGCGGAGGTCCGGCTTCAGCTCCTCCTGCGGGACGTCGTCCCAGCGGTAGTGGGTCGCGCCCGATGCGCCCATCTCGGCCTCCCTTCGTGGACGAGCAATCCTCGCAGGTGCGTGGTAGGGCCGTGGAGGGGAGGCCATCAGAGCAGCTCCGCGATCAGCGAGGCCGCGCGGGCGGCGCCGTCCGGGTCGACCGGCCGGTAGTCGACCTAGCGGCCGATCTCCTCGGCGATCGCGGCACCGATCTCCTCGGGTCCGTCGGCGGCGAAGTCCATCGCCCGGCCGGCCCCGTAGCGCTCGAGCCGGTGGCGGACGTGGAAGTGCTGCTCGAAGTGGTGGCGCAGCGGGAAGTAGAGGAACGGCCTGCCGTTCGCGGTCAGCTCCATCGACGTGGTCAGCGGCGGGGCCAGGTCACCGAGGCGCAGTCGATCCTCGCCGAAGCCGCCGAACGTGCAGCCGTCGCCGATCCCGAACGGGCGGTGGTGATGCTGGCCCAGGCGACGATGCAGTCGTTCTACGCGGGGGACACGCCCGCGATGGTGCGGACCGCCGAGCGCGCGACCGAGCTGGCGGTAGGCCTCGACGGTCGGGCCGCGATCCTCGCCGGCCTCGCCCGCGGCATGGCGCTCGTCTTCCAGGGCGAGGGACAGCGGCGCTCACTCGATCCCCAGCGCGCTCCCCGAGCTGCTCGTCCATGTCGGGCCCGTGACTGGGCGACGACGGACGAGTGGCCTGCGGCCCACTCCGCCCACAGCGAGGGAATCGCACTCGCGCGCGAGACGGGGCAGGGCGTGGCCCTCGCCTTCGGTCTCGCCGGGCTCGCCTGGCTGGAGGCGCGGCAGGGACGCGAGGCGGAGTGCCGGGCCCATGCAGCGGAGGGGAGGGAGGCGTGCATCCGGGCGGGGGTCGGGGTGCACGAGTTCTGGACGCTCGCTGCGCTCGGCGACCTGGAGTTCGGCTTCGGCCGGCCGGAGGCGGCGCTTGCCGGGCCGGGTGGGCGACGCTGCTGCCGCCGCCGCGCGTCACGAGCGGAGTGCCCGGGCGAAGGGCCAGTGCTGGGCGCTGGCGCGCGCGGCGCAAGGCGCTCTCCACCTTCCTCCTCCAGGGGCCCGCGTTCGCCGAGCTCGAGTACGACTACGGCAGCGGCTGACCGCGGCCGAGCCGCGGTCACCGGCTCGGCCGAAAGTGGTCTGGCGGAGCGGCCGGGGAGGAGCGAGACTGGTTTCAACTGGCCCTGCGGCTAGAAACCCCGGCCGAGGCCCGAAGGCTGCCGACGCGCTCCGGCGCGCGAGACGAAGGAGCTCAGGCGAACAGGGTTCGACTGCGGGGCCAGGCACCGTCGTGTTTCGTCCCAGGGAGTCACCCGAGGGAGCGCACTTGGCTTGGAGTCCCCCACCGGAGGCGGCGAGCATCAACCAGATCACGAGGCTGGCGAGAGAAGCTCGTCTGAGGTTGGACGAGCAGCGGCTGGCGATGGATGCTCGTGTGAGGTTGGGCGACCGGCCTTCGACACGACCTGATCCCCCCGTACGCAGGGATGGACGATGCGCGCACTGCGGTGGTGTGCGCCCTGAGGTCGCCGTCAAGAACGGCGATCCGTTCTGCTCGTCCGTCTGCGCACGTAGCTGGCACGACCAGCCCGCGACCGCCCGGCCAACCCGCACCTGACCCGTCGAGGATAGAGCCTGCTCGTCGCTCTGGTCCTGAGGAGGTACGTATTTCGAGGCAAACGCGCTCCGTAGCCAGAGCGGATTCGGTCACGGCGCGTGCCGGGGGACAATGGTCACCACAGTGAGACATCTCTGGGAAGAACACACTCGTGATTTCACGATCGTGGGCGCGGTTCTCGTGGGGATGGTCGCTGTCATCGCACTCATAAGCTTCGTCTCGGAACTCACCCGGTAAGAAGCTGTGCCCGACGCGGTCGCGCGTGAGGCGCGACGAGCGCGTCGTTCGCGGACGAGGACGTCCTCGCGTCGGCAGGCACCCACGTCTTTGGAGTGCTGCCCATGAGCACCCGCCACGAGACCGGTTGCCGACCAAGTCGGCTCTGGGTGTGTTTGGAGACGGCCGAGGCCCAGCGCCGTCCGTTTCACTCGAGCGAGTAGCCCTTTGAGCCAGGGAGTCTCGAGTCACGCCCGGGAGCGCGGGCACTGATGCCAGCCACTGATGCGGCTCCGTCTCCCTTCCCGACGGCACCCGGCGGCGGCCGTTCTCTGCCTCGTGGTCGGCATGGCGGTGATCCTGTTCGTCACCGCGAGCGGGAGTGCCGCAGTCGGGCGATCTCGTCTGCTGGTCAAGTTCGTGCCCGGTGCTACCGCAGCCGAGCGCAACGCGGCGATCCGCGGTGTGAACGGGGCGGCGGTGGAATCCATTCCCGACATCGGCGTCCACGTCGTTGCAGTGCCGTCGCCCACGGCGGCGACCGCCCTCGCACGCCTGAAGCACACGGCGAGTGTGGAGTTCGCCGAGCCTGACGCGACGGCCAAAGCGGCGGATGTCCCCAACGACCCGAGCTTCTCGCTCCAGTGGGGGATGAGCAAGATCAAGACGCCGGACGCGTGGACGACGAACAAGGGCAGTCCGAGCGTCAAGGTCGCGATCCTCGACACCGGCGTCTCGCTGTCGCACCCCGACCTCCAGGGCAAGATCGTGGCGAGTGCGAACTTCAGCTCCAGTTCGACGGTCGACGACGTGAACGGGCACGGCTCGCACGTCGCCGGCATCGCCGCCGCGACCACGAACAACGGGGTCGGCGTCGCAGGCGTCGGCTACGGCGTGGACATCATGGACGTCAAGGTGCTCGGCGACTCGGGCTCCGGTCTCTACTCGGACATGATCTCGGGGATCACCTGGGCCGCCGACCACGGTGCCAATGTGATCAACCTCAGCCTCGGCGGGACGATGGCGTCCTCGGCGCTCCAGTCGGCGGCCGACTATGCCTGGTCGAAGGGTGTGGTGGTCGTCGCCGCCGCCGGGAACAACGCGTCCTCGTCGCCCTTCTACCCCGCCTACTATACGAACGTCATCGCGGTCGCGGCGACGACCGATCTCGATAAGCTCGCCTCGTTCTCGGATTACGGCGACTGGGTGGACGTGGCCGCGCCCGGGATCAGCATCTACTCGACGATCCCCGGCGGCTACGGCTACATGAGCGGCACCTCGATGGCCTCACCGTTCGTCTCCGGTCTCGCAGCGCTCCTCTTCGCCCAAACGACCGACACGAACGGCAACGGCCTGCGAAACGACGAGGTGCGCTCCCGTCTCCAGTCGACGGCAGATAACGTCGGGATCGCAGGCATCGGCAGCGGCCGCATCAACGCCTACCGGGCGGTCTCCGGTACGAGCTCGACCGCGCCGCCCGCGAACACGGCGCAGCCGGCGATCTCCGGTAGCGCGGTCGTGGGCCAGACACTGCAGGCGTCCACCGGCACCTGGACGAACAGCCCGACGAGCTACGGTTACCAGTGGCAACGCTGCGACTCCTCCGGCGCGAACTGCCCCGCGATCTCGGGGGCGACGCTGTCGAGCTACCTGGTCGTCTCGGCCGACGTCGGCTCGACGCTCCGGGTCGAGGTGACGGCATCGAACTCGCTCGGATCCGGGACCGCGACCAGCACGCAGACG
>JBLMYA010000104.1:0-33218 GCA_050258035.1 Verrucomicrobiota bacterium | reverse complement strand
GCTCTCGCCGCGCCACAAGCCGGACGAGATCGTCGCCGTCCCGGCGATCCCGCGCACGATGACGGGGAAGAAGCTGGAGCTGCCAGTGAAGAAGATCCTCAGCGGCACACCGGTGGCCGAGGTCGTCAGCCGCGACACGCTCGTCGATCCCGCCTCGATCGAGGCGTTCGCCGACTACGCCGAACGCCGCGGCTGACGGCCGGGTCACAGACGAGGATCGCGCCGGGCCGCCTGGGTCTGCGGCCGTTCCCGGAAAGAAAGAGAAGACGATGAACCCTTGCCGCGTCACGGACCCGCTGCTCAGGGCCTGCTTCGACTCGATGGCGTCGGCGAGAGCCGCGATCAGGATCGTGACCGTGTGTCCCGAACGAGCGCCCGAACCGGCCACCGCCTCGCTGCGCTTGACACGCGGCACTCACGCCGTCGAAGGTATGGCTGCCGCCTCGACCGACCCCGCTGTCGCCGCCGCGGACGCCGAACGCCTTCCCGCTTGCGGCGCAGGATCTCGGGGCTCCACCTGACGGCTCGCCGACGTTCTCGGGAAGGAGAGAGAGATGAAGGTCCGCCAGATCGCACTCCTCGCAGCACTCGCCGCGCTCGTCTCGACTGCGGTCGCCTCCGCGGGGCAGGCAGGCGCGGGAGTGGCGATCACCCAGTGCGGGCAGGTGGTGCAGACCAACGCCTACCTGACCCTGCATCTGTACTGTCCGGGCCAGGACGCAGTGGTGGTCGGCGCCTCCGGAATCACGATCGACCTCAGGGGATTCACCCTCCGCGGCGACCGCACGCCGATACACGAAGGGATCCGCGACAACGGCTTCGACCAGGTGACGATCAAGAACGGCATCCTGCGCAACTTCGAAGACGGCGTGATGGCGTACAACGGCGCGGACAAGGTCAGACTCTCGAACCTGCTCACCTCCGGCAACCTCTTCAACGGCCTCGACGTCGCCGGCACGTCGCTGTCGGTGAAGTCGTCGACCGCCTCCGGAAACGGCTCCGCCGGCATCGTCGTCGCGGGCGACCTGGCGAAGATCCAGTCGTTCAGCGCCTCCGGAAACCACGACGGCATCGACGTCTTCGGCAACTCGGCGACGATCCAGTCGTCGACCGCCTCCGGGAACCGCGGTTACGGTATCGCCGTCGTAACCGGCAACTCGGACAAGATCCAGTCGTCGACCGCTTCCGGAAACGGCTCCGACGGCATCTTCGTCGCCGGCGACGCGGCCGTGATCAAGGCCAACCGCGCGGAGGCGAACGGCTTCGCCGGCGGTGCATCCGACCTCAGCGGGCTCGGCATCGACGTGACGGGGAGCGCCCCGATCGGCAAGAACGTCGCCCGCGGCAACGACGAGCTGGCCCAGTGCAGCCCCGCGTTGCTCTGCTGAGCTACGCCGCGACCGACTGAGCGGGCACGAGCGGTGCCTTGCCGGCGATCAGGTCGGCGCCCTTCTCGGCGATCATCACCGTCGCCGCGTGTGTGTTCGCCCGGGTGATCGTCGGCATCACCGAGGCGTCGCACACGCGCAGTCCGTCGAGACCGAAGACCCTCAGGTCCGGGTCGACGACCGAGCCGATGGCGCACGTCGACGTCGGGTGGTAGACGGTCTGCGCATTGCGCTCGACCCAGGCGACGATGTCGGCGTCCGAGTCGGAGTCGGGGACGCTGTACGGCGCCTTCGCGACCGCCTTCAGCGCCGGCTGCGACGCGATCTCCAGTGCGATCCGGACGCCTGCGATCACGCTCCTCCGGTCCTCCTCGTCGGTCAGGAAGTTCGTCAGCACGAGCGGCTTCGAGTCGGCCATCGGCGTGCGCAGCTTCACCCAGCCACGGGCGTTCGGCTTGATCAGCACCGGGCCGAAGGCGTAGCCGGGGTCGGTCGGCGCGTTCAGGCCCTCGTCGTAGAAGATCGACGGGGAGAAGTGGAACTCGATGTCCGGCGCCGCCAGCTCGTCGCGCGTGCGGAAGAAGCCCCCCGCCTCCGGGATGTTCGAGCTGAGCGGACCGCGGCCCTCCGTCTCGAGCAGCTCGAAGTTCTCCGGCGTGAGGATCCCGAACAACGCGGGCTGGTCAGTCGTGAAGTTGACGTTCACCATGCAGTGGTCCTGGAGGTTCCGGCCGACCGGCAGGTTCTCCCGGACCGGCAGCCCCAGGAGCGAGAGATCCTCCTCCGGCCCGATCCCGGAGAGCATCAGCAGAACGGGCGACTGGTACGCACCGCCTGAGACGATCACCTCGCGCTCGGCGCGGACGGTCTCGACCTTCCCGTCCTGGGCGACCTCTACGCCGACTGCGCGGTCGCCCTCGAAGACGATCCGTTGCGCGAACACGCTGGTGCGCACCTCGAGGTTCGGCCGGCCGACAACCGGATGCAGGTACGCGTCGGCGGTCGAGCAGCGCTTGCCGTTCCGCTGGTTGACCTGGAAGCGGGAGACGCCTTCCGGGCGGTCGACGTTCAGGTCGGGGATGCGGTCGTAGCCGGCCTGCACCGCCGCCTCGAGCATCGCGTCGACGAGCGGCTGCATCGAGCGGCTCTCGGAGACGGCGAGCGGGCCGCCGACGCCGTGGAACTCGTCCTCGCCGCGCTCGTTGTCCTCGGAGCGCCTGAAGTAAGGGAGCACCTCGTCGTACGACCAGCCGGTGGCACCCTCGGCGGCCCACGTATCGAAGTCGAGCCGGTGGCCGCGGAGGTAGATCATCGCGTTGATCGAGCCGCAGCCGCCGATCATCCTCCCGCGCGGCAGGTACAGCCGCCGCCCGCCGAGGCCGGGCTCCCTCTCGCCGAGGAGGTCCCAGTCGTGGGCCGACTTGAAGAGCGCAGGGAACGCGAACGGGATGTGGATCTCGGGAGCGACGTCCGGAGGGCCCGCCTCGAGGAGCAGCACGCTCGCGTCCGGGTCCTCGCTCAGCCGTCCCGCGAGCACGCAACCGGCCGAACCGCCTCCGACGATCACGTAGTCAGCCACCGTCCACTCCTCCGTGTCGCTTGCGACCCAGCTTAACCCGCCTGAAAGCACACACCAATGGGTTAGGTTGCCCGGATGAGCGCATCGAGCGACCTGGTTGCCCTCTACTGGACGACTTCCGGGCCGGTGGAGGTGCACGGCGGCCGGGAGTGGAGCCTGTTCGACATCGCCGACCGCTGCGCGCAGGCCGAGCGGGCGGGGTTCACGGGCATCGGGATCTGGCACGCCGACCTCCGGCACATCCTCGAGACCCGGTCGCTCGCGGACCTGAAGACCCTGCTCGACGACCACGGGCTCGAGCATCTGGAGCTCGAGTGCCTGCTCGACTGGTTCCTCGACCCGGCCGACGAGAACCGCCGGGCCGCGGACGCGACCCGCGAGCTCCTGTTCGAGGCCGCCGCCGTGCTCGAGCCACACCACATCAAGGTGGCCAACATCTTCAGCCGCCCGTGCGGGCTGCCGCTGCTGACGGAGCGCTACGGGGAGCTCTGCGCCGAGGCTGCCGAGCGAACAGACGCGAGGATGGTCTACGAGTTCATGCCGCCCGACGTCAACGTTCGCGACGTGGGCACGGCGCTCGCCGTCGTCGAGGGCGCCGGCACCGCCAACGCCGCCATCGCGATCGACACCTGGCACATGGCCAAGCTGGGAATCGAGCCGGACGACCTACGAAAGATCCCGGCGCAGTACCTCGGCTGGGTCGAGCTCAGCGACGGCCAGTGGGAGAACATGCCCGACCCGGTCGACGAGACCGTCAACCACCGCGCTCTGCCCGGCGAGGGGGAGTTCCCGATCCGCGAGTACGTCGCCGCCGTGCGCGACGCGGGCTACGAGGGGCCGTGGGGCGTCGAGGTCCTCTCGGAGAAGCTGCGCGAGCTGGCGATCGACCAGATCTTCGACCGGGCGTACGAGACCAGCGCGGCCCAGCTCGTCTAGGCCTTGCCCACCCGGTAGCGCTCCCGCACCACCTCCGTGTACGGCACCGGGCTGACGATTGCCCGCATCTCCGTCTGGACGTGCGGCTCCACGGTCGGTTTGGACGAGCCGCCGCCCTCCTCGCCCCAGACGAAGGTCACCTCGGTGCCGGGCTCGGCGTACTCGGGGTCGAGCACCGCGAGCGTCAGCATCTTGCCCTCGTTCGCGCTGTACCCGATCCACGTCGAGAGCCCGACCGTCTCGCCGTCGACGGTGACCCGGTCGAAGGGATGCATGCAGTACACCGCGGACGGCCAGTCGATGAACTTCGCCCGGTCGGTCCGGCCGAACATCGTGCCGATCGCCGCCGTCACGTCCTCGTCGTCGAGCGCCAGCGTGACCTTCACGCGGTGGTCGTCGTCGGCCATCCCCTCGAGTGCCTCCCGCCCGATGAAGTCGTGGTCGAACTTGACATAGCTGCCGTACCCGAGATCCCAGGGTGTGAAGTAGTAGTCCTCGATGTCCGGCGAGCCGAAGCTGCCGCCGATGGAGGCCGAGCCCTCGTAACCCTTCGCGGGCAGCCACTGACGGTATGCCCTGAGCGAATCGCCGGTGTAGACGGCCGGAAGCGGCGACGGGATCCAGCCCGACTCGAGGGTGTTGGACGAGTACGCGCGGCCGCCGGCCCGACGCAACCCGAACTCCTCACCGGCGGCGAGCAGCGCTTCGTGAACCGGCGCCTCGTCGTCCCACGGCCCGAAGAGCTCCCAGCCCGGCTGGCCGACCATGCCGTGGCGGAGGGCGCGCACGGGCTTCCCGGCGATCGACACCGTGGTCATGTTGAAGAACTTCAGCTCCGGCGGCGGCCCGCCGAGCGCCTTCTCGATCACGGCCATCGCGTTCGGCCCCTGTACCTGGAACCGGTACGACTTCCGGCGTCCGTCCGTCCGCATCGCCCAGCGCTGGTCGAGCTCGACCGTCACGTCGTAGTCGCCGGTCTCTGCGTGGTAGGTGATCCAGTTCAGCGCCGGGGCGCGGCCGACGAGGTTGAACGTGTTCTCGGCGAGATAGAAGAGGATCACGTCGCCGATCACGTAGCCCTCCGGCGTCACCGGGACGAAGTGCTTCGCCTTGTCGACGGCGAAGTTCTCGAAGCTGTTCACGGCCAGGTCGGAGAGCAGCTTCGGCGCGTCCGGCCCCTCCACAGCGAGATCGGCCATGTGGTACGACTGGTTGAAGAGCACGCACGTCTTCTGCCAGGCGGTCTGCTCGTCCCGCCAGTTCGTGTACTCGGCCGGCACGCCCGGATAGACGTTGGGACCGGCCTGCGAGTTGCGCAGGAGGTCGACCGGGTTGCCGACGCCCGCCAGCAGGTCTTCAAGGCTCCGCTCAGCCATCGTCATCCTCCCTTTCGATCACGGACTCCACCTCTGCAGCGGCGGCGGCGTCCTGTATGTGCTCTCCGAGGTAGCTCGCGACCAGCAGCCGGCGGTTCGCGCGCAGGTGTGCGGCGTCGTTCTGGAGCACGATCTGGCCGTGCGACAGGACGTAGCCGCGGTCGGCGACCTCGAGCGCCAGATGGACGTGCTGCTCGACGAGGAGCACGGCGCAGTCGCGCTCGCTGGCGAACGTCCGCACCACCGGGAGCAGGCGTTCGACGATCACCGGCGCGAGGCCGAGGCTGAGCTCGTCGAGGAGCAGGAGCCTGGGCCGACGCGCGAGCGCCCGGGCGACGGCGAGCATCTGCTGCTCCCCGCCCGACAGCAGTCCCGCACGCCGTCCCTTCAGCTCTGCAAGCTTGGGGAAGTACTCGTAGGCGATCTCCTCGTCGAGGCGCTCCCCGCGCGGCGCCACCCGCAGGTGCTCCGCGACGGTCAGTCCGAAGAACAGCCCGCGGCCTTCCGGCACGTGGGCGATCCCGAGCCTCGCCCGGGCGCTCGGCGACACCTTCGCGAGGTCCTCCCCGTTGAATAGCACCCGGCCGCTCATCGGCTTCACGAGACCGGAGACGGCGCGCAGCGTCGTCGTCTTGCCTGCACCGTTCGCCCCGAGCAGGGCGACGACCTCCCCCGGACGGACGGCGAGGTCGACGTCGCGGATCACCGCGGCCTCGTCGTAGCCGGCAGTCAGCGTCTCGAGTCCCAGGACGTCCGTCACGACACCTCCTCGGCCGCGCGCTCGGCGGCACCGCCCAGGTAGGCGCCGATCACCTGCGGGTCCGCGCGGACCGCGTCCGGCGCCCCCCGGGCGATGACCTTGCCGAACTCGAGGACGACCACCTCGTCGCAGATCCCGAGCACGAGACCCATGTCGTGGTCGACGAGCAGCATCGCCTGGCCCTCGTCGGCGAGTCGGCGGAGGCGCACGCCGAGCTCCTGGCTCTCGCGCGTGTCGAGGCCGGCAGCCGGCTCGTCGAGGCAGACGACCCGCGGCCGCACCACCAGCGCCCGCGCGATCCCGGCGAGCTTGCGCTGGCCCTGGGACAGCTCGGTCGGCAGCCTGTCGGCGACCGCCTCCAGCCCGAGCAGCCCGAGCACCGGCTCGATCTCGCCCGAGGAACCTCGGGGCGTGGAGACCGTCTCGCGCACCGTCCGCCACACGGACGGTCGGTGGGAGGCGACGAGGAGGTTCGCGGCGATCGACAGGTCGTCGAACAGCTCGATCGACTGCCACGTCCGGGCGAGGCCGTGCCGCGCACGGACGTGCGGGGCCTTCCCGGTCAGATCCGCTCCGTCGAGCTCCACGCGGCCCTCGTAGCGGACGAAGCCGCTGATCGCGTCGATGAAGGTCGTCTTCCCGGCCCCGTTCGGCCCGATCAGGCCGACCAGCTGCCCGTCGGCCACGTCGAGGTCGACGTCGACGACCGCATGCACGCCGCCGAACCGGACGGAGATCCCGGTCGCCTTCAGGACCGGCGTCATCGGACGTCCTCGCTCGACGTCGCCCTCAGCCGAGGGCCGGTTGCCGCCGGGACGCCTTCGCCTCCCGCCGGAGCTCGCTCGGAGAGCAGCCGTAGGCCGATCGGAACAGCCGGCTGAAGTGCTCCGGGCCCGGCAGTCCCCACCGGCTGGCGATCGCCAGGATCGTCTCGCCCTGGAGCGCCGGGTCGAGCAGGTCGCGGCGGCAGCGCTCCAGCCGTGACTCGCGGATCCAGCGGCAGACGCTCGTCCCCTCGGACTCGAAGAGCTTGTGCAGGTACCTGGTCGAGATGAAGGTCGAGCGGGCGATCCGCTCCGGATCGAGCTCCGGATCGCCGAGGTTCGCCTCGATGAACGACTGCACGTTGAGGAGGATCTCCGCCCGCGTGCGCATCCGAGTCGACTCGTCCGCGTGGACCGGGCCCGTGAACAGCGCACGGACGAGGTCGAGCACGCACTCGATCGTGTTCGACGCGTTCCCGATGGCGATCGTCCCCGCCTCCAGCCGGCCGACCAGTCCGCAGAAGAATCCGACCGCCGCCCTCGGAAGCCCTTCGCCCCCGGGGATCCCGACTGCGGTCAGCTTGCTGATCTCCGCCTCCTCCGGGCCCAGCAGGTCCCTCGGCACCCTGATCACGAGCGACTCGTACGGCTGATCCGCCCGGAACACGACGGGGTGGGAGGTTTCGTAGCTGATCAGGTCGCCCACCCGCGCCATCCCCGTCCTGCCCTCCTGGGCGGCGTTGATCTGCCCGCGGAGCACGACCGAGAGGTGAAGGCATTCCGGGTCGCAGGCTGCGATCGCGCGCGAGCTCCGCATCATCGTGTTCGGCGCCGCGGCGATCCTGAACAGGCTGACCGGCCCGAGCTCGTACCCCCACATCCGTGCCCCGAACTGCCCCCTGTCCGGCGTACGCACCTGCACCGGCAGGTACGCGTCGTGGGACGACTCGGACCAGAAGTCCAGTCGTTCCAGGGGTGGCACCGTCGCCGTATCGATCAGCAGCATCGCCCGAGGGCCTTCCGCAGGGCCATTGTGGCCGCGATCTTCTCGCGTGTGCTGCCAGAAGGCAAACCACTGCTACCCGTCGCTCCAGAGGCGCTCGGTCGCGAGCCGTGCACCGTCGGCGAGCGCGGCCAGCTTCGCCCGGCCGAGCTCGGGATGGATGCGCGATCCGATCCCGCAGTCGGTGCTCGCGATCACGTTCTCCCGGCCGACGCGGTCGGCAAACCGGACGATCCGCTCCGCCGCGAGCTGCTCCGCGGGCGCCTCGCCGAGCAGCGCCCCCTCCGCCTCCGGCGGGCGCTGGAGCGCCCCGACGTGGGTGGTGAGGATGCGGTCGCTCACGCCGCCTCCGCGCCGTAGAGCTCCCTCGTCGCCAGCCGCGCGCCCTCGACGAGCGCTTCCAGCTTCGCCCACTGGATCGTCGGGTGGACGCGCTGGATGAAGGCGCCCTGGGCGAAGCCGCAGTCCGTGCCGCCCATCACGCTCTCCGGCCCGACGACCCGCGCCAGCCGGACGAGCCGCTGCGCGACCACCTCGGGGTGCTCGACCACGGTGGTGTGATGGGTGACGACCCCCGGCACGAGCACCTTCCCATCCGGCAGCTTCACCTGCTCCCAGATCCGCCACTCGTGCTCGTGTCGCGGGTTGCCCTGCTCCATCAGGTAGTAGCGGGCCGGGACCTTCAGGACGAGGTCGATGAGGTCGACGAGCGGCGGGTCGTAGACATGCGGCCCGTGCCAGCTGCCGAAGCAGACGTGGTAGCGGATCCGGTCCTCCGGCAACCCGCGCAGGGCGTGGACGAGCGCCTCGACACGGAGCTCGGCCCAGCTCCGATAGTCCTCGACCGAGCCGCCCTGGGAGAGGATCGAGTCGTACTCGTGCATGAGCACGGCGTCGTCGACCTGGAGCATCAGGCCGGAATCGACGATCGCCTTGTACTCCTCGTGCAGCGCGTCGGCGACCGCGAAGACGAAGTCCTCCTCGCTCGGGTAGTGCTCGTTGCGCAGCCAGTAGACGCTCGCCGGCGCGACCACGGGCAGGAACGCATCGGTCGCCTCGACGCCCTCCAGGGCAGCCTTGAAGCGGGCGATGTCCTGCTCCAGCTTGGCGGAGTCGTACTCGAGCGGGCCGGTGCAGAACCACAGCTTCACCTGCGCCTCGCCCTCGGTCAGCTCCAGCTGGAGCGCGTCCGCCATCTCCACCGCGAAGGCCGCGTCGTGCTCGGCGTAGAACTCCGGGAACGCCTGCCGGTCGCGGCTCGGCGGCAGGATCGTCTTCCCCTCGGTCGGGACCATCCGCGGCTCCAGCCCGCTCACCCGCTCGTACAGGTACGTGATCCACGAGTGCTTGCCCATCTCGCCGTCGTCGATCACGTCGATCCCCACCTCCGCCTGGCGGCGGACGACGTCCCCGACCGCGTCGGTCACCGCCTGCTCGAGCGCGCTCTCGTCGACGTCCTCGCCGCGTTCCTTCGCAGCGAGCAGGTCGCGCAGCGGCTTCGGCCGGATGAGGCTGCCGACGTGCGTCGTCAGGACGCGGTCCATCAGCCCTCCCCTCGGGGGAGCGCGACCGCCTCCGGCCGTGGCCCACTGGGCTCGCGGCGCTTGGCGCGGAGCTGCATCTTGCGGTAGGTGGCACCGGCGACGCCGTCGGGGTTCTGGATCAGCGTGACGATCAGCGCGAGGCCCGCGAACAGGAGCGCCCAGTTGCCGGAGATGTTCAGCCACTTCTCGAGCGCGTACGGGAAGAGCGCCTCGACCGAGATCAGGCCGGCGAAGATCGCACCCGAGACCATCGTGACGCCGCCGACGTAGGCGAGGGCGATCAGGCTGAGGGCGGTGAGGGCGGAGAAGCGGTTGACGGTGACCGAGCTGAAGTTGTAGCCGTACAGCGCGCCGCTGATCCCCGCGATGAACGAGCTGATCCCGAACGCGGCGAGCTTGACGTTGCGGACGTTGATCCCGGCCGCGGCCGCCGCCCGCTCGTTCGAGCGGACCGCGAGCATCCGCTGCCCCAGCGTCGAGCGACGCAGGTTCGCGACGTAGAGGCCGAGCAGGACCACGCAGCCGAGGACGAAGAACCCGAACACCGGGCTCGGCACCTTGCCGTCGATCCCACGGAACGCGCCGTACGGGCCGAGGTCGATTCCGAGCTTGGGCTCCGGCACCGGGGAGCTCGACGTGCCGCCGCCCCACCTCGAGTTGAGGAAGACGAACTGCTCGATCGCGACCGCGGCGGCGAGCGTGATCACGGCCAGGGCGACGCCGCGCACGCGCAGCGCGGAGAAGCCGATGATGACGCCGAGGACCGTCGCCCCGCAGGCGCCGATCAGCATCACCTCCGGGAAGCCGACGCCGTGGTCGGTGGCGAGGTGGGAGAGGATGAAGCCGGAGATTCCGGCGAGCGCGAGCTGGACGACGGAGATCTGCCCGACGAAGCCCGTGATCACGACGGCCGACAGGCACATGATCGTCGCGAGGAGCGACGTGATCAGCGCCTGCCGGAAGTCGTACGGGAAGACGATCAGCGCCGTGACCGCGGCCGCCGTCCCGAGCAGGGCCGGCTGCCACAGCCGTCTTGCGCGGGGCGCAAGCGGCAACCGCCCCTCGACCAGCTCGCCGCGGCTCGGCAGGCTCGTGCCGCGGACGAACATCGCGATCACCATCAGCACGAAGACGAGCAGCTGGTACACGCCGGGCATCGCCACGCCGTTGTCGGTCGGGAACCAGCTCTGGGTCTGCAGGTAGTAGAGGATGCTCTCGAGCGCCCCGATCCCGAGCCCGACGAGGCAGGCGATCCAGAACGAGGTGAACCGGGCGAACAGCGCGGCGGTCAGCGCCGGGACGACCTGGAGCGGCAGCGCCTGCGGGTCGAGCTGCACGATCGAGGCGGCCAGCACGCCCATGCCGCCGGCGAAGAAGGTCGCCAGCAGCGTGTTCGCGAGCGCGAGCTGGTTCGGCGACAGCCCGAGCAGCATCGCGCCGATCTCGTTCTCCGACGCGGCGCGGGTGGCGAGCCCGAACCGGGTGAACCGGTAGCCGAGCGAGAGCGCGACAGTCGCGGCGAGGACGATTCCCGGCAGGATGAACCGGTCGATCGGGACGTTCGAGTCGAACACCGTCACCGTGCCGCTCGGCAGGACCGGCGGCTGCGGCTTCGTGCCGATGCCGAACGCCAGTGACACGAACGCCTGGGCGACGAGGAGCAATCCGAGCGACGCGGCGAGCTTGGCGAGCGGTGTCGCCGTTCGTAGCGGCCTGAAGATCCCGTACTCGACGAGCAGCCCGACCGCGAGCAGGAAGAGGGCCGTCACGACGAGCGCCGGGGCGGTCGACAGGTACCCGGCGTTGGCCTGGCCGAACGGCGGGGGGGACGACCAGGGTGCGGTCCCGGTCCTCAGGGACCAGTAGCAGTAGCCGGCCAGCATCGCCACCGCCCCGGTCGAGAGGTTGATGATCCCGGATCCGCGGTACGAGAGGACGATCCCGATCGCGATCCCCGCGATCAGCGACCCCGCACCGAGGCCGAGAATCGCGAAGAGGACGATCTGCTGCCAGTCCAGATGTGTGTCTTAGCGCGTCGGACCGAAAGGCGGGGCCGCAGAGGCGGCCCCGCCTTTCGAGGAGGGAGGGAGGTCGGGCTAGCCTCCGAGCTTGAAGGTCGGCGGGGGCCTGAGGAAGCTGGTGAGCCGCTTGAACTTGCCGGCTCCCTGGTACTGGAAGAACTGGGCCTGGTCGTTGCACGCGGCCGGCTCTGCCGGGTACTTGCCGCACTGCAGGCTCGGTGCGCCGAGGGCCTGCGGGCCCTTGAACGCCCGGATCGTCGAGGTGAACTTCGCCGAGGTCAGTCCCTTGACGCCGATCTTGTTCATCAGCTTCACGGTCGTCAGGACCTGGCCCCAGGCGACGATCACCCAGGCGTCGGCGGCCAGCTTGGGCTGGCCGACGGCCTTCAGGCCCTTGAGGAACGGCGGCACGGCCGGGTCGGAGACGTCGAACCCGAGCGACGAGGCGATGCCGTAGTCCCACTTCGCCAGGTCGCCGCCGAGCCCCTGCGCCACCTCGGGGGTGAGACAGAGCGGGTTCGAGACCACCGGCGTCGAGCTCTTCCCGAGCTGGGCCAGCGCCTTGGCGACGGCGACACAGCCGTTTGCAGGCGTCTGCGGGATGATCATGTCGGCGTTCTGGGCGCCCGCGGCGGTCAGCGGACCGGTCAGGTCGGTCGCCGTCGGGGCGAAGCCGACCATGGTCGTCTTGATCCCGGCCGATTCGAGGCTGTCCTTCTCGACCTTCGCGCCGTAGTCGATTCCCGGCACCTGCATGTAGACGACCGCGGCCGTCTTCGCCTTGAGGACGTTCTTGCCGAACGTGCCCCACGGCCCGAGGACCGAGTCGTTCGTCCCGAAGAGCGCGAAGCCGTTCTTCCGGGCCGCGTCGACCGGCAGCAGCTCGACGCCGCCGACCGTGGGCTTCTTGTTGCCGAGGGCGGCGTAGAACGACTGGTTGCCGACGGCGACCGCGCCGAACAGGACGACCTTGATCCGCTTGTCGTTCGCGAACTTCTGGCCGCACTTCGTGCCCTCTTCCTCTGCGGAGGTGGTGAAGCAGTAGCTGACGACGAGCCTGTGGCCCTGGACGCCGCCGAGGTACTGGTTCACGTACTGCACCGCGGTCTTGACGCCGTTCGTCCAGCCCGGCCCGACCAGGACCTGGCCGCCCTGCGTGTTGACCGCGCCGACGACGATCGGCGGAAGCTTCGGGTTTGCCTTGCCCTTGCCGCCGACGTACACGTTGTAGTTGGTCACCGGGCCGGCCGCCGAGCTCGTGCCGAGCGCGATGGGCACGGCCACCGCGAGCGCGAGCGCGATCGCCCCGAAGACGATCGCGAGGCGGCCGAATGGGGTTCCGGCTGCAGACCTCATATGGCGTTTCCTCCCTCCTTCGTCAGTGAACGCCGATCTTCTCGCGCGCAATTTGCGCACTCTTGACAGTGTGCGCACTCTCGCCGCGGGCGAGTTGACCATCCGTGCACAGTTGGACGACCCCGGCGCCCGTCGGTTTGCGGCGGATGCACGAACGGCCGGCGAGAGCCTCGAACTCGGTGCTGATCGTGTTGCTAGATTCGCGCCAGCCCACGAAAGGAGCACCGGTGGCTGACCACGGCCTCGACAGACAACGGCTCGTCTGGATGTTCACGCAGATGCTGCGCGTCCGGGAGTTCGAGGAGCGCGTGAAGCGGACGTTCGAGGACCACCCGGGGGTGATCCGCGGGCACACGCATCTCGCCGACGGGGCCGAGGCCTCGATCGTGGGCGCGCTGGCGGCGCTGCGTCCCGACGACCAGCTCCTGACCACGTACCGCTGCCACGGCTACCCGATCGTTCTCGGGACCGATCCGAAGTCGATCATGGCCGAGATCTACGGCCGGAAAGACGGTCTTTGCGGCGGCTACGGCGGCTCGATGCACCTGACCGACGTCGGGCGCGGCTTCCTCGGCACGTCCGGGATCGTCGGGCAGGGGATCCCGCATGCCGCCGGCGCCGCCTACGCCGCGCAGATCCGCGGGAAGGGCCAGGTGGTGCTCAGCTTCTTCGGCGACGGGGCGTCGAAGCAGGGGGCGTTCCACGAGACGCTGAACATCGCCTCGCTCTGGAAGCTCCCGGCCGTCTTCGTGATGGAGAACAACAACTACAACGTGGTCACGCGCGTCGAGCAGGAGGACGCGAACGCCGCTGCGGGCGAGCCGCTCGCGGTGAAGGCGAAGGCCTACTCGATGCCCGGCGAGACGGTGGACGGAGGCGACCCGGTCGCCGTGTACGAGACCGTGTCGACGGCGGTCGAGCGCGCCCGCTCGGGCGAGGGACCGACGCTCGTCGAGTCGCTCGTCTACCGCCTCTCCGCGCACGGGAACATCATCGCCCCGCCCGGCGTGCCGCTCCACTTCCCCGAGCACGAGGCGATCACGGTCTTCGGCAATGCCGAGGAGTACGAGGCGGCGAAGCGCGGCGACCCGGTACCGCGGTTCCGCGCCCGGCTCGTCCAGGACGGCACGCTGCCCACGGAGGAGGCAGACCGGATCGCCGACGAAGTCCGCGCCGAGATGGAGGAGGCGGTCCAGTTCGGGCTCGCGAGCCCGTTCCCGCCCGCCGAGGCAGCCACCGAGCACGTCTACGCCTGAGGAGGGCCGAGCCATGGCACGCGAGCTTCCCTACATCGCCGCGATCGGCGAGGCGATCCACCAGGAGATGGAGCGCGACGAGGGCGTCCTCTACTTCGGCCAGAACATCGCCACCCACGACGACGACCCGTACCTGAAGGCGTTCGGCGCAGACCGCGTCCGGGTCACGCCGATCTCGGAGACGGCGGAGATCGGGATGGCGGTCGGCGCCGCGATGGCCGGCTACCGCCCCGTGGTCGAGCTCTACATGGCGGAGTTCATGCTGGTCGCGATGGATCAGGTCGTGAACGAGGCGAACCGCTTCCACTACATGACCGCCGGCCAGGTGCGGGTGCCGGTGGTGCTCAAGGCGGGCTACGGCTTCACCGCGGGCTGGGCGGGCCAGCACACCGGGACGATCTACGGGATGTTCATGGGCGTGCCGGGCCTGAAGGTCGCGCTGCCGGCGACCCCCGCCGACGCGAAGGGCCTGATGACGGCGTCGATCCGGGACGACAACCCGGTGGTCTTCTTCCACCACTACCTGCTCACGCTCGAGCACGGCGACGTCCCGGAGGGCGAGCACGTCGTCCCGCTCGGACAGGCGAACGTCGTCCGCGAGGGCGGCGACGTGACGATCGTCGCGCTCGGGTACATGCTCGGGCAGGCGCTCGAAGCAGCGGAGCAGCTCGCGGGCGAGGGCGTCCGGGCGGAGGTGATCGACCCGCGCACACTCGCCCCGCTCGACACGGCGACGATCCTGACCTCGGTGGAGAAGACCGGGCGGCTCGTGGTCGTCGACCAGTCGACGCGGCACGGCTCGGCCGCGGCGGTGATCGCGGCCGAAGTCGCGTCGGAGGGCTTCTCGTCGCTCAAGGCGCCGGTCCGGCTCGTCACCGCGCTCGACGCGACGATCCCGTACTCGGAGCCGATGGAGCAGTACCTCATGCCGGACGCGGCGAAGATCACGGCGGCCGTGCTCGAGTCGCCGGTCGCCGCATAGCACGGGGGGAACGGCCGGTTCCTCCCGCGCACCGGACGAGCGGTGACGGCAGCCGATGAGTGACCCGGAACTTCTCCGCTCGATGTGGCGGATCCGCGCCTTCGAGGAGCGGGTCGGCCGGCTGACCCGCGCGAACGAGGTACACGGGCTCGTCCACCTCTCGACCGGCCAGGAGGCGGTCGCAGTCGGCGTCTGCTCGCAGCTCCGGGACGACGACGTCGTGTACTCGGGGCACCGGGCACACGGCCACGCGCTGGCGAAGGGTGCGCCGATGGGGCCTCTGATGGCCGAGCTCATGGGCCGCGACACGGGCCTCTGCCGAGGGCTCGGCGGCTCGATGCACCTCGTCGACCGTGGGCACGGCTTCCTCGGGGCCACCGGTGTCGTCGGCGGGAACGTCCCAGTCGCGCTCGGGTCGGCGCTCGCCGCGCGCCTTGCCGGGTCGGACGCGGTCGCCGTCGTCTTCTTCGGCGACGGCGCCGTCCAGGGCGGGGTCTTCGTCGAGTCGGTGAACATCGCCGCCCTCTGGAAGCTCCCCGCAGTCCTGGTCTGCGAGAACAACGGCTTCGCCGAGTTCACGCCTCGCTCGGCGCACACCGTCGTCGAGCGGGTGAGCGACGTGGTCGCGCCGTACGGGTTCCCGCGCGAGACCGTCGACGGCAACGACGTACACGCCGTCCGGGAGGCGTTCGGCAGGTTCCTCGCCCAGGCGCGCGTTGGCGAGGGGCCGTTCCTGCTCGAGTGCCTGACGCACCGGCTCGGAGGCCACTACGAGGGCGACCCGCAGCGTTACCGCGACCAGATCGGCGACGAGGAGTGGCGCGCGATCGACCCGATCCTCCGGCTCGGCGGCGGAGAGGAGCTGGAGAAGGCGGCGCGCGCCGAGGTCGAGGAGGCGGTCGAGTTCGCCCGCGCGAGCCCGTTCCCGCCCGCCGAGCTGACGGAGCAGCTGGTGTATGCCTGAGACGACGTACCTCGACGCGATCACGGCCACGCTCGCGGAGGCGATGCGCGAGGACGGACGCGTGCTCGTCCTCGGCGAGGACGTCGCGGAGGGCGGGCCGTGGGGCGCGACCGCAGGGCTCGCCGAGGAGTTCGGCCCGGAGCGTGTCCGGAACACGCCGATCAGCGAGGCGGCGATCGCGGGCGTCGCGATCGGGGCGGCACAGTCGGGCCTGCGGCCGGTGGTCGAGATCATGTTCGTCGACTTCGTCACGCTCGCCCTCGACCAGCTGGTCAACCAGGCGGCGAAGGCCCACTTCATGTCCGGCGGCCAGCTGACCGTGCCGATGGTGCTGCGCACACAGGGCGGCGCCGGACAGCGCGGCGGCGCCCAGCACTCGCAGAGCCTCGAGGCCTGGGTGACGCACGTCCCCGGCCTGAAGGTGGTCGTGCCCGCGACCGCGGCCGACGCCGCCGGCCTCCTCCGGTCGGCGATCGCCGACCCCAACCCGGTCGTCTACGTCGAGAACAAGACGCTCTACTTCCGGCGCGAGGACGCGGAGCGCACGGACGTGCCGATCGGTCGCGCCAGGGTCGTCCGCCCCGGGCGCGACGTCACCGTCGTCGCGCTGTCCCGCCTCGTCCACGAGTCGCTCGCGGCCGCCGACGAGCTCGCCGCCGATGGGATCGAGGTCGAGGTGGTCGACCCTAGATCGCTCGTCCCGCTCGACCTGGAGACGATCGTCGAGTCCGTCTCCCGGACGCACAGGCTCGTGGTCGCCCACGAGGCGGTCGTGCACGCGGGCTTCGGCGCGGAGATCGCGGCCCAGGTCCAGGCGGCGGCGTTCGACGAGCTCGACGCGCCGGTCGCCCGCGTGGGCGCACCGTTCGCGCCGATCCCGTTCAGCCCGCCGCTCGAGGACGCGTACCTTCCCGGCCGCGACGACGTCGCGGCCGCCGTCCGCGGCGCGCTTCGGGGCTGAGGAACCGGCTCGAGTCGAGCGGGTCGAACCGCAACTGACTCGATGCACGTCCGATCGCGGCCCGCAGCGCCGAGCGGCTCGACCCGATTCGCGACGGCGACCTGAACGCGCTGGGGCCGACCCGCTGGGGCTGGCGCGTCGCCGCTCCGTAGTCGTCCGTACCCTGATCGGAGAACCCCCCGATGTAGACTCGCGCCCGAACTTGGGAGAACCCCGTCAGTGACGACGGTCCTCGCCGACACGGGGCTGGACCTGGCCCGCATCCAGTTCGGGCTCCTGACGATCTTCCATTTCCTGTTCGTCCCGCTGACGATCGGGCTCGCGTGGATCCTGGCCTTCATGCAGACGGCCTGGCGCAAGACCGGCGACGAGGACTGGCTACGCCTGACCCGCTTCTTCGGGACGATCCTGGTGATCAACTTCGCGATCGGCGTCGCCACCGGCCTCGTCCAGGAGTTCCAGTTCGGAATGAACTGGTCGACGTACTCGCGCTTCGTCGGCGACGTGTTCGGCGCGCCGCTCGCGATGGAGGGTGTGTTCGCCTTCTTCCTCGAATCGACGTTCCTCGGGCTCTGGATCTTCGGCTGGAACCGGCTCAGACCCGGGCTCCACCTGGCCACGATCTGGCTGACCGCGGTCGGCGTGACGATCTCCGCCTACTTCATCCTCGTGGCCAACGCGTGGATGCAGCACCCGGTCGGCTACCGGATCGGCGCGAACGGCCGGCCGCACCTGACCAACATCGCCGCCGTGCTGCTCAACTCGACCGCGGTCTACGCGTTCCTGCACACGCTGCTCGCGTCGTTCGTGACCGCGAGCTTCCTGATGCTCGGCGTCGCCTGCTGGCACCTGCGCCGCGGGAACGACGTCGTCGCGTTCGGCAAGGCCGCCCGTCTCTCGTCCGTGATCGCGCTGCTCTCGGTCGTCTTCGTCTTCCTGGTCGGCGACTCGTTCATGCGCGAGATGACCCAGCGCCAGCCGATGAAGGTCGCGACCGCCGAGGCGGTCTTCGACACGCAGCAGGGCGCCGGCCTGTCGCTGTTCGCGCTCGGCGACCCCGTCTCGAACCCGGGCAAGACGAACGTCGACGTGACGATCCCGCATGTGATGTCGATCCTGGCCACGAACTCCTGGAACGGCACCGTGAAGGGGATCAACGACCTGCAGCGCTCGTACGAGCAACAGTACGGGCCCGGTAACTACGTCCCCGTCGTCTGGGTGGTGTACTGGTCGTTCCGCGGGATGGTCTACACGTGGGTGGCCATGCTGCTCGTCGCCGCCTTTGCGGTCTGGCTGACCTGGCGGGGCGAGATCGAGACGAGCCGGCGGTTCCACCGGGTCGCCGTGATCTCGATCTTCCTGCCCGTCCTGGCGAACGCGTCGGGCTGGATCATGACCGAGATGGGACGGCAGCCGTGGGTCGTCTACGGGCTGCAGCTCACCCGGGACGCGGTCTCGCCGTCGGTGGCGACCTGGACGGTCGCGCTCGGCCTGGCCTCCTACCTGGCTGCGTACGCCGTGCTGATGGCAGCCGACGGCTGGCTGATCTGGCGGTACGCCCGCCGGCTGCCCGACCCCGAACGCCCGGAGGAGGAGCGCGCGGATTCGCTGCCCGCGCTGAGCTACTGACATGCTCGTCCACCTCGACCTCCCCACCTTCTGGTTCGCCGCACTGGCGTTCTTCTGGATGGGCTACTTCGTGCTCGAGGGGTTCGACTTCGGCGTCGGGATGCTGACGCCCTTCGTCGCGAAGGACGAGGTCGACCGCCAGCTCTCGTTGAACACGATCCTGCCGGTCTGGGACGGCAACGAGGTCTGGCTGATCGTCGCGGGTGCCGGGACCTTCGCGGCCTTCCCGGACTGGTACGCGACCCTCTTCTCGGCGTACTTCCTGCCGCTGCTCCTGATCGTGCTCGCGCTCGCGGCCCGTGCCGTGGCGTTCAAGTACCGCACGCGGCACGACACGAAGCGCTGGCGCGCGGCGTGGACGTGGGCGATCGCGCTCGGCAGCGCACTGCCGGCGCTGCTCTTCGGCGTCGCGTTCGCCGGGATCTACCGCGGCATCCCGGTGAACGGCCAGATGGAGTTCACGGGCAACTTCCTCGACCTCGTCCACCCATACGCCCTGCTCGGCGGCGTCTGCACCCTCGCGCTCTCGCTGATGCAGGGGGCGGCATTCCTGTCGTTCAAGACGACCGGCGGCGTGCGGCGGCGCGCGGGCCGGCTGTCCTTCTGGCTGTCGATCGCGGCAGCCCTCGCGGTGCTCGTGTTCACGCTCGCGACCGAGTGGGGCGTGAACCGTGGGATCATCCCCGACTGGACGGCGACAGCCGCGATTCTCCTCGCCGCGGCCGCGGCCGTCCTCGCCTCCCGCGGCAGAGAGCCGTGGACGTTCCTGGCGAGCTCGGTGACGATCGTCTTCTTCTTCATCTCGTACTTCTCGCAGCTCTATCCGGACGTGCTGGTGTCGTCGACGAGGGCGGAGTGGAGCCTGACCGTCTACAACGCGTCGTCGAGCCACTACACGCTCGTCGTCATGACCGTCGCCGCCCTGCTCGGGCTGCCGGCGGTGCTCTTCTACCAGTGGTGGACGTACCGGGTCTTTCGGGGGCGCCTCACCCGGGAGCAGTTCGAGCCGCACTAGGCTAGGTCGTGCGCGTCCTCGACCCGGACCTGATCCGCCGCGTCCGCGGTGTCGGGCGGTTGCTCGCCGTCGACACGGTGCTGGGGGTCGTGGCCGCCGCGCTCGTGCTCCTGCAGGCGACGCTCCTGGCCCGGGTGGTCGCGCGCTCCTTCGACGGGGCCACGCTCTCCGCGGTCGCCGGGACGGTCGCCGCCTTCGTTGCGGTCGTGGTTGCCCGGGCAGGCGTCGCCTGGGGCTTCGAGGCAGTCGGTCGGCTCGCCGCCGTCCGCGCGATCTCCGACACCCGAATGGCGCTGGTCGAGTCGCGACTCGTCTCGCATCCCGCCGCGCTCGACCGTACCGAGAGCGGCGAGGTCGCGGCGGCGGCGGTTGCGGGGACGGACGCGCTCGAGACGACGTTCGGCCGCTACCTGCCGCAACTCGTGCTCGCCTGCGTCGTTCCTCCGGTGGTGCTCGTCTGGGTGGCGGTGATCGACCTGGAGTCGGCGGCCCTGATGCTGCTGACCCTGCCGCTCGTGCCGGTGTTCATGTGGCTGATCGGCCGCTACACGGAGCGACGCACGCGCGAGCGCTACGCCGCCCTCGCGCTGCTGTCCCGCCACTTCCTCGACGTGATTCGCGGCCTACCGACGCTGCGCGCGTTCAATCGCGGCGAGGTGCAGGCGGCGTCGCTGGCGGAGGTCGGCGACCGGTACCGGCGGACGACGATGGCAACGCTGCGCTCGGCCTTTCTGTCCGGGGCCGTGCTGGAGCTGGCCGCGACGATCGGGGTGGCACTCGTCGCCGTAACGGTCGGCGTCCGGCTCGTCGACGGCGGGATCGGCTTCCAGTCCGGGCTCACCGTACTCGTTCTCGTCCCCGAGCTCTATCTGCCGATCCGCACGCTCGGCGCCCGCTACCACGCGGGGGCAGACGGCATGGCGGTGCTCGAGCGCATCCTGGCGCTGACCTCGGCCGGGCCGCCGACCAGAGCCGGCGTGGTGCCGCCGAGCCCGGCCGAAGAGCCGGTTCGCCTCGAGGGGGTGTGGTTCTCCTATCCGGCGCGGGCGCGCGAGGTCCTCTGCGGCCTCGACCTGGAGCTGCGTCCCGGCGAGACGCTCGCGCTCGTCGGGGAGACCGGAGCGGGCAAGAGCTCTGTGGCGGCAGCGCTGCTCCGGTTCGTCGAGCCGGACGCCGGGCGGGTGACGGTCGGCGGCCTCGACCTCGCCGACGCGGACGTCGAGGCCTGGCGGCGGCTGGTCGCCTGGGTGCCGCAGCGGCCGACGCTCGTCCGGGGCTCGATCGCGGACAACATCCGCCTCGGCGGAGCCGACGCGACCGACGCCGAGGTCGCAGAGGCGGCCCGGCGGGCGGGGGCCGACAGGATCGCACCGCCTGGCACGGTCGTCGGCGAAGGTGGGCGACCGCTCTCCGCGGGCGAGCTGCAGCGCATCGCGCTGGCTCGTGCGTTCCTGCGCGACGCCCCGCTCGTGATCCTCGACGAGCCGACGGCGAACCTGGACGCAGCGAGCGCGGAGATCGTCGCCGACGCCGTCGAGCGGCTCTGCGTCGACCGCACCGTGCTGCTGATCGCACACCGCCCCGAGCTCGCAGCGCGCGCCGACCGGGTCGTCCGGATGACCGACGGCCGGGCGGTCGACGAGGTGGCGGCGTGAAGGAGGTGCTGCGCCGCCTGCTCGCACTGGCGCAGGCGCCGCGGCGGTCGGTGGCCGCGTCCGTCCTGCTCGGGGCGCTGACGGTGTGCTTCGCCGCCGGGCTGATGGGAACCGCCGGCTACCTGATCTCCCGCGCGGCCGAGCGGCCGGCGGTCCTCTCCCTCGGCGTGGCGATCGTCATGGTTCGGTTCTTCGGGATCGGCCGGCCGATCGTTCGCTACCTCGAGCGACTCGTCTCACACGACCTCGCGCTGCGCACGCTGGCGCGGTTGCGGGTCGCCTTCTACGAGCGGATCGAACCGCTCGCGCCGGGCGGTCTGGCCGCGTTCCGGAGCGGGGATCTGCTCAGCCGTCTCGTCGCCGACGTCGACGAGCTCCAGAACCTGTTCCTGCGCGGGCTCGGACCGCCGCTCGTCGCTCTCCTGTCCGGGGCGGTGCTCGTCGGCGTGTCGGCCGCAATCCTCCCTGCCGCTGCGATCGCACTCGGACTCGGCCTCGTGCTCGGCAGCGTGGTGGTGCCGCTGGTGGCCGTCCGCATCGGCCGGTCGACCGAGCGGGCGGCGGCGGTTCGCGGCGAGCTCACCGCCGAGCTGGTCGAGGCGTTGCAGAGCGCACCGGAGCTCGTCGCGTTCGGGTGCGAGCAGGACCTGCTCGGCCGGATACGCACCGTCGACTCGGAGCTCTCCCGGCTCGGCCGCCGCGAGGCGTTCGCGGCCGGGGCCGGGGAGGCGCTGCTGACGGCGGTCACCGGGCTGACGGTCGCCGGCGTGCTCGCACTCGCGGTCTCCGCCCACGCCGGAGGCCACCTCTCTCGCGTGCTCGTGGCGACGCTCGCGCTCGTCGCCCTCGCCGCGTTCGAGGCTTCGGCTCCGCTGCTCCAGGCCGCCCAGGAGCTCAGGGCGACGGTCGCGGCCGGCGGGCGGCTGCTGGAGCTGACCGACCGCGAGCCACCGGTCCGTGACCCGTCCGGTCCGCTGCCGGCGCCGGCGCAGCCGCCGGTCGTCGCGCTGGAGGACGTCTCGGTCGCCTTCGCACCCGGCCTCCGCGGGCTCGATCTCCGGCTCGATCCGGGCCGCAAGGTGGCGCTCGTCGGCCCGAGCGGCGCCGGCAAGTCGACGGTCGCGAACCTCCTGCTGCGCTTCCGCGACCCCGACAGCGGTCGCGTCACGATCGACGGGCACGACGTCCGCGAGTATCGCCAGGAGGACGTCCGCCGCACGGTCGCGGTCGCGGCACAGGACGCGCACCTCTTCTCGACGAGCATCCGCGAGAACGTGAAGCTGGCGAAGCCGGAGGCGACCGACGCCGAAGTCGTCGATGCCCTCCGACGGGCGAAGCTGTGGGACTGGGTCCGCTCCCTGCCGGAAGGGATCGACACGATGGTGGGCGAGGAGGGACGCGAGCTGTCCGGCGGGCAGCGCCAGCGCGTGTCGATCGCGCGCGCGCTCCTCGCCGACGCACCGATCCTCGTCCTCGACGAGCCCACCGCTCACCTCGACCCCGAGACGGCCGAGGCGCTCGTCGCAGACGCACTGGCAGCGGCGGACGACCGGTCGGTGCTGCTCATCACGCACCGTCCCGAGGGGCTCGACCTCGTCGACGAGGTGGTCTCGCTCTAGACACGCGGCGCCACGGCTCGGAGGCACCGGGCATACGATCGCGCCATGGACACCGGCCTCGACCGCGACGCTCTCGTCTCGCTCTACGGGTCGATGCTGACGACGCGCGGCCTGGAGGAGATGGGCCACGTCCTCTACAAGCAGGGGAAGATCCCGGGCTCCTTCTACACCGGCCGCGGAAACGAGGCAGCGTCGGTGGGGGTGGCCGCGGCGATGGGGCCTGAAGACGTAGGGGCACCGCTGCACCGGAATCTCGGAGTCCACATCACCCGGGGGACGGAGCCCTGGCGGATCTTCGCGAACTACCTCGGCCGGGCGGACGGGCCCTCCCGGGGGCGCGACGGGAACGTCCACTTCGCAGACCTCGACCGCGGTCAGATCACGATCGTCAGCCATCTGCCGGCGATGCTCCCGGTGGTCGTCGGCTGCGCGCTGGCCTTCCGGATCCGCGGCGAGAACCGCGTGGCGGTGGGCTGGTTCGGCGAAGGGGCGTCGGCGAGGGGCGACTGCCACGAGGCGATGAACTTCGCGGGTGTCCATCGTCTTCCGGTCGTCTTCGTCTGCGACAACAACCAGTGGGCCTACTCGACGCCGACCCACCTCGAGTACGCGTCCGAGCGGCTGTCCGACCGTGCCCGCGCGTACGGTTTCGAAGGCGTCACGGTCGACGGAACCGACGTCCTCACCGTCTACTCGGAGGCGAAACGGGCGATCGCGCGGGCCCGGGCCGGTGGAGGCCCGACGCTGATCGAGTCGGTGACGCTCCGCATGGAGGGGCACGCCGTCCACGACGATGCCTCCTACGTTCCGCGGGAGATGCTGTCGGCCTGGGCGGAACGCGATCCGGTCCGGCGCTTCGTCTTCTGGCTCGCCGAGAACGTCGCCTTCTCCGAGGCCGAGGACGAGGAGCTCCGTACCGAGGTCAAGGCGCTGCTCGGGGACGCGCTGCGTCGGGCGGAGGCCTCCGCGCTACCCGACCCTGCGTCGCTCACCGAGGGCGTCTACGCCTGATCGGATAGGTCGCCGTTCGACTAACCGGACGGTCGTCTCGACTCGCGGGGCGGCATCGCGTTAGTCTCCCGGCCGTGAGCATTCTCGGGAACCGGGTGCTGCGCACGGAGGACGACCGCTTCCTCCGCGGCCGGGGCAGGTACGTCGAGAACCTGGTGCCCGAGGGTGCCGCCTCGATCACCTTCGTCCGCTCGCTCCTGGCGCACGCGAAGATCAACGGCATCGACAAGAGCGCCGCCGAGGCGCTCCCCGGCATCAGGGTCCTCACCGCGGACGACGTCGACCTGCCGCCGTTCGGGCCGCCCCCGTTCGGCTTTCCGCAGGACATGGGCCGGCCCGTGGTCGCGAAGGACGTCGTGCGTTTCGTCGGCGAGATCGTCGCGGTCGTGGTCAGCGACGACCGGGCGACTGGCGTGGACGCTGCGGAGCTGGTGATGGTCGACTACGACCCGCTGCCGGTGGTCGTCGATCCGGAGGACGCGCTGAAGGACGAGACCCTGCTCTTCACCGGTGCGGGGACGAACGTCGCCGCACGGACACAGCCGCCCGCCGCCCACGCGGACGACCTCTTCGACGGATGCGACGTGACCGTCTCCGGCACGCTCGTCAGCCAGCGCATGGCACCGTGCCCGCTCGAGCCCCGGTCGACCGCCGCGGCGTTCGAGGACGGCAGGCTCACGATCTGGCTCAGCACGCAGACGCCGCACCAGGACCGTGACGCGATCGCGGGGATGCTCGGCATGGAGCCGACGCAGGTGCGCGTCCTCGCCCCGGACGTCGGCGGCGGGTTCGGGGCGAAGATCGTGTCCTCCAGCGGCCTGACGGAGGAGATCCTCGTCTCCTGGCTGGCGCGCGAGCTCGGCCGGCCGACACGGTGGACCGAGACGCGCAGCGAGAGCATGCTCGCGCTGCCGCACGGACGGGCGATGCAGCTGAACTACACGATCGGCGGGACGAAGGACGGCAAGGTTCTCGCTTACAAGCTCGATGTGCTCGCCGACTGCGGCGCGTACCCGACGCTCGGCGCCATCCTCGCGGGGTTGACCGCGCTGATGTCGAGCGGCGTGTACGACATCCCGAGGATCGAGGCGGAGGGCACGACCGTCGTGACCAACACGACGCAGATCGCGGCCTTCCGCGGCGCGGGTCGCCCCGAGGCGATCCAGGCGATCGAGTGCGCGATCGACCGGTTCGCCGCCGAGCTCGGGATGGATCCCGCCGAGGTGCGGCGCCTGAACTACGTCGGCGAGTTCCCGCATACGACCGCATCGGGTGCGAACTACGACTCCGGCGACTACACCGGCGCGCTCGACCTGGCGCTCCGCTCGGCCGGCTACGACGAGCTGCGCGCAGAGCAGAAGCGGCGCCGGGACGAGGGCGACGTCAAACAGCTGGGAATCGGCCTCTCCTCGTACGTGGAGATCACGAACCCGCTCGGCGAGGGCGAGCTGGGAGAGGTCGAGATCACCCCGGACGGCGGCGCGATCGTCCGCACGGGCTCCTTCTCGCACGGCCAGGGGCACGAGACGAGCTTCGCGATGGTCGTCGCAGAGCGGCTCGGGCTGCCGCTCGAGAAGGTCACGGTGCACAAGGGCGACACCGACGAGGTCGCGACCGGGACCGGCACGTACGGCTCGAAGTCGCTCCAGATCGGCGGCACCGCCTCTGCCGTGGCGGCCGAAACGGTCGTCGAGCAGGCGAAGCGGCTCGTCGGCGACTACCTCGAGGCGAACCCCGAGGACGTCGTCCTCGACACGGGCCTCGGCCGCTTCCACGTCGTCGGCACCCCCGAGCCGTCGCTCGCCTGGGAGGAGCTGGCGACGCGCGCGGAGAGCGACGGGCGGCTCGAGGAGCTGAAGGCGGCGAACGAGTTCAAGGGACAGCCGACCTTCCCGTTCGGCACGCACGTCGCCGTGGTCGAGGTGGACACCGAGACGGGCGAGGTCGAGCTCCAGCGGATGGTCTGCGTCGACGACGCCGGCACACTGATCAATCCGTTGCTCGCCGAGGGGCAGGTGCACGGCGGGGTGGCGATCGGCGTCGCGCAGGCGCTCTACGAGCACTACACGTTCGGCGAGGACGGCACCCCGCTCTCGGGCAACTTCGTCGCATACGCCTTCCCGTCTGCCGCCGAGCTTCCGTCCTGGGAGACGGTGGAGATGGAGACGCCGACGCCGGCGAACCCGCTCGGCGCCAAGGGAATCGGCGAGTCGGGGACGATCGGGTCGACGCCGGCCGTCTACAACGCGGTGGTGGACGCCCTCGCACCGTTCGGGGTGAAGCAGGTCGACATGCCGGCGAACGGCGAGAACGTCTGGCGAGCGATCCAGGAGGCGAAGGCGTGAACATCTCGATCACGGTCAACGGCACGAAGCACGACGCGGACGTCGAGCCCCGCACGCTGCTCGTGTACTTCCTGCGCGAGCAGCTGGGTCTGAAAGGGACGAACGTGGGCTGTGACACGACCTCGTGCGGCGCCTGCACCGTGCTGCTCGACGGCGAGTCCGTGAAGTCGTGCACCGTGCTGGCCGTCCAGGCGGACGGGAGCGAGGTGACGACGATCGAAGGCCTGGCGGGCGACGGCGATCTGCATCCCGTCCAGCAGGCGTTCCACGAGAACCACGGGCTCCAGTGCGGCTACTGCACCCCGGGCTTCGTCATGGCGTCGGTGTCGCTGTTGAAGGAGAACCCGAATCCGTCCGAGGAGGAGATCCGCCTCGGGCTCGAGGGCAACCTCTGCCGCTGCACCGGCTACCACAACATCCTCAGGGCGGTTCAGGCCGCGGCGAAGGCGGGCGCGTGATCCCCGCAGCCTTCGAGTACGCGCGCGCCGGCTCGGTCGACGAGGCGATCGAGCTGCTCGGGCGCGAGGACGCCAAGGCCCTCGCCGGCGGCCACTCCCTGATCCCGCTCCTCAAGCTTCGGTTCGCGCGGCCGTCGCTGCTGGTCGACATCGGCCGTCTCGACGAGCTTCGCTACGTCCGCGAGGACGGCGATCGGATCGCCGTCGGCGCGCTCAGCCGGCACGCCGAACTCGCGCTCGACCCGGTGCTCGCCCAGGGGTGCGGGCTGCTCGCCCGCACCGCCGGGGACGTCGGCGACCCCCAGGTCCGCCACCGGGGGACGATCGGCGGCTCGGTCGCCCACGCCGATCCCGCCTCCGATCTCGGCACGATCCTCCTGACCCTCGACGCCGACTTCGTCGCACGCGGTCCCGGCGGCGAGCGTACGATCCCCGCCTCCGACTTCTTCGTCGGGCCGTTCGAGAACGCGCTGGAGCCGCAGGAGCTGCTCACCGAGATCCGAGTCCCGAAGGTCGAGGGCGGCCGCTACCTCAAGCACGTTCGGCGCCAGCAGGACTGGGCGACGGTCGCTGTCGCCGCGGCGCGCCTGAACGGCGACGTCCACGTCGGGCTCGCAGGGATGGGCCCGACCCCGCTCCGTGCCCACGCGGTCGAGCGGGCCGTCGCCGGCGGCGCGTCGCCGGCAGACGCCGCTGCACACGCCGCGGAGGGAGCCGACCCGCCGAGCGACGTGAGCGGCAGCTCGGAATACCGCGCGCACCTGGCGCAGGTCCTCACCCGCCAGGCGCTCGAGCAGATCTGACCACGGTCGCGGTCCTCGGCCTCGGCGAGGCGGGCGGCCGGCTGGCGGGCGACCTGGCGCAGGCCGGCGTCGAGATCCGCGGCTACGACCCCGCCGTTCCAGGGCACTCGGCGGACGTGCGGACTGCCGTCGGCGGCGCCGACGTCGTCCTGAGCGTCAACGCCGCGAAGGCTGCGCTGAACGCGGCGGTTGAGGCGCTCCCTGCGCTCTCGCCCGGAGCGGTCTACGCCGACCTGAACACCGCCGCGCCGGCGCTGAAGCGCGAGCTCGCCCGGCTGCTCGAAGGAACCGGAGCGCGCTTCGCCGACGTGGCGCTGCTCGGCCCCGTGCCTGCCCGGGGCCTTGCCACGCCGGCGCTCGCCTCAGGCCTCGGTGCGCAGGCGTTCGCCGACGCGATCGGCCCGCTCGGGATGCCCGTGACGGTCGTCTCCGACCGGGCCGGCGACGCCGCGGCGATGAAGCTCGTCCGCTCGGTGTTCATGAAGGGCCTCGCCGCTTCCGCGGTCGAGAGCATGCGCGCGGCGGAGGCTGCGGACTGCGCCGACTGGCTGGCGGACGAGATCGCGGAGGTGATCGGCCGGCCGCTGCTCGACCGCTTGCTCGAGGGCAGCACACGGCATGCGGCCCGCCGCCTCGACGAGATGGACGCCGCCTCCGAACTCCTCCGCGAGCTCGGCGTCGAGCCGCGGGTCGCGGAAGCGAGCGCCGCATTGCTGGCCGACCTGGCCGACTGAAGGCAAGTAACACAGTGTTACAAGCTCTCCGCGCTGCACCCGTTCGCGCATTTCGAGCAAGTAACACAGTGTTACAAGGAAGGTTTAGCCGTCCTCCTTGTCGGCTCCGAACGTGCTCATCAGGAGCGACAGCGCGGAGGTCGGCTTCGACTTCGCCGCCCTCGGCTGCGTCGTCACCGGACGCGTCTGGAGGATGAACAGGCTCGTCGGCAGCTCGACGCCCCTCGCGATCGCCCACTCGATGTCCTGGGCCGAGCCGAAGTAGCGCTCGACCCGGCGGGCGACCTCGACGAGCGCCTCGACCAGCGGCTGGTCGAGGCACGGCCGCGCCCGCCGCTCCTCCGGCACCTCCACCCGCACCGCGCCGCGACCCTCGGCGTCGGGAACGTACTCGACCTGCTTTTCGTGGACGTGCTCACGGACGACCTCGCGCGTGACCTTGCTGACCAGGTAGTCGTCGGGCGTGACCTCGCCGCCGACCACCGCCAGGCCGAGTCCCCAGCTCGCGTTGATCGCGACCATGCTCGGGTCGCCGCTCACCGGATTGCAGGTGAACATGACGCCCGAGACCTCGGCGTCGACCATCAGCTGGACGGCCACCCCCATCGCCGGCTCAATCTCCGCCAGCCTCGCCCGGTAGGAGATCGCGGGCGGGCCGTACAGGCTCACCCAGCAGTCGCGCACCGCGTCGCAGACTGCGTCGGCCCCGCGCACCCAGAGGTAGGTCTCCTGCTGGCCGGCGAACGTCGCCTCCCGGCTGTCCTCGCCGAGGGCGCTGGAGCGGACCGCCACCGGCGGCTCGCCGAGCTCCTCGTACCGTGCCGCGATCTCGTCGCGGACGGCACCGGGAACCGGCGCGGATCGCATCGCCTCGCCGATAGCGTGCGACGCCGCGCCGACCGTGTCGACGTCGTCGGGATCGACCCGCGACATGGTCGTCGCGATCAGGCCGCCGAGGCCGGCCGCCTCGACGAACGCGCGGTACGCGGAGGTCGAGAGGCCGAAGCCGGGCGGTACCGGGATCCCGGCGGCGATCAGCTCGCCGAGCGCTGCGCTCTTCCCGCCGAACGACGCCGCGTCCGCCCCGCGCAGGTCGGCCAACAGGCGGGTGTGGCTCATCAGCCTCCCTCGAGAATCGTCACCGTCCCGGCCGAGCCGTCCACCCGGACTCGCTGGCCGGTGCGGATCGTCGACGTCGCACGGCCGGTGCCGACGACAGCGGGAAGGCCGTACTCGCGGCAGACGATCGCCGCATGCGACATCACGCCTCCGATGTCTGTGACCGCGGCCTCGATCTTGGAGAAGATCGGCGCCCAGGCGGGCGAGGTGATGGTGCAGACGAGGATCTCGCCGTCGCGGACGTCGGAGATCTCCCGGACCGTCTTCACGACGCGGGCGACCCCCTCGGCCACGCCCGGCGACGCGGCGGCGCCGGTCAGCTCGAGACCCTCTCCCTCCTGGCTTCGCGCCCACTCCCGCACCCGCTCGGTGGTGACGCCCCAGAGCATCACCAGCGCGGGATCGGTGACCGCTTCCGGCACGGCTCCGAGCGCAGGCGGCGGCGTCCAGTCCGCAAGGCGCTCGAGGATCTCCTTCCGCCGCGCGACGATCGGCGGCCAGTGCTTCGGGCCGAGCGCCTCCCCCCCGGTCGACCACGTGAGCACGAGCTCGTCGAGCGCCTCCCCGACCTCGGTGCGCGAGAGCTGGAAGACGTCCTCGCGCTCCTCGAGGAAGCGGTGCTCGGCGAGCAGCGCACCGAACTCGCGGATCTTGTTCCACCAGCGGGTGAGGAACCAGTAGTCGCAGAAGAACTTGTGCTCCTCGACGTACGGGAACACCGTCCGCGAGAGCCCGAGCAGCTCCTCGAATCCCTTCCGTGCCTCGTCGTCGAGGAGCGCGCCGTACTCCTCGGCGAGCCTGTCGCGCTCGCGGGCGAGCTGCTCGGTGGGACGCTCGATGTCCTCGCCCGCCTTCAGCGCCGCGACGTGACCGATCAGCGACGCGTAGGGGATCGACGGGTCGTCGAGCCAGCTGCCGTAGTAGTGGTAGAGCCCGTCGCCGGTGGCCATGTTGAACCAGGGGTCCTTGACCGCCTCGAGCTCGTCGAGCCAGGCGCGGCCCGACTCGCTCGTCGCCAGCTCGCCTTCGATCTCCTCCGGCGACCGACCCTCGACGAACGCGCCGTCGACGCCGGTGTCGATCGCCAGCCGCGCCAGCCGACGGAGCTCCGCGTCCGGCCTCCAGAGGATGACCTCGATCCCGGCGACCATCTGCGCGATGTGCTGGTCCGGGATGTCCGGCAGGTGCCCCTTGCAGAACTCGCTGAAGGTCATGTAGGCGCCGTAGCCGAGCAGGAGGAACTCGCTGTGGTACTGCCACATCAGGTCCCCGAGCCGGAGGACGCGACTGTAGGCGTCGAGGACGTCGTAGAACCGGAGGTTCTCGTCCCCGAAGACGACCTCGTCCGGCTCGTACTCGGGGAGGTCGGGCACCTGGAGCGCCGTCAGCTCCTCGATCATCGCCTCGACCTTGACCCGCCACTTCGCGTACAGCTCGTCCCAGTTCTCGAAGTAGTAGCCCGCGCGCTGCTGGAAGTACCCGGCTCGCTCGGCGATCTTCTCCGGGTCGGTGACGGCGTTCCCGGAGATGTAGATGTAGCCGTTGACGCACCGGTAGTCGATCCCCATCGCCGGCGGCACCGCGAAGACACGGTTCTGCCACGAGCCGATCCCGTCGTACGGCGAGTCGATGCAGAACACGTCGAACGCGGGCATCGGCAGCGGGAAGTGCATCGAGTTCCAGAACCAGAAGCGCAGCTCGTCGGTCTCTCGCCGCCGCTCGTCGAAGAGCGCGTAGTACGGGTACATCTCCTCCCAGCCCTCGCACCCGGGCGGGGTCTCGATCTCGTACGGGCTCGGGAACGATCCGGGGTCGGCCATGGGCGGCCGTTCGATCCTCGCCCACCGTGCACTCATCGTCAACACTGGTGTGCACGTGGGACATACAGTTGGCTCGATGGCCCCGGAGCCGACCGACCGGGCGCGTGCGCTCGTCCGCGGGGCGTACGACCTGCACGTCCACGTCGCACCCGACGTCCCCGAACGGCGGATCGACGACGTCGCGCTCGCCCACCGCTGCGCCCGGGTCGGCCTCGCCGGCTTCGGGCTGAAGTCGCACTACACGTCCACCGCGGAACGCGCGCAGATCGTCTCCCGCGCCGTTCCCGGCGTCCACGCGATCGGGACGATCACGCTGAACTGGGCGGTCGGCGGGATGAACCCGCTCGCCGTCGAGATCGCCGCCCGCGAGGGCGCGCGGATCGTCTGGATGCCGACCGTGGACTCGCCCGCGGAGACCGCCGGCCGCACGGAGCCGAAGCCGGGAGACAAGGTTCCCCAGTGGGCGAAGCTGCAGCACGAGCTTCGTGGCCTCGGCTTCTCGGTCGTGGCGGTCGAGGTGACCGACGAGGCCGGAGCCCTCCTGCCCGAGACACGCCTCGTGCTCGAGACGATCGCGCGGCACGACCTGATCCTCGCCACCGCCCACCTCGGCCGGGACGACACCTTCGCGGTCGTCGACGGTGCGTTCGCGGCGGGCGTGAAGACCGTGGTCGTCACCCACCCGGAGTTCACCTGCCAGAACTTCTCGATCGAGGACCAGGTCGCGCTCGCCGACAAGGGGTGCCTGGTCGAGCGCTGCCTGACGACGCCGTACAGCGGCAAGACGACCTTCGAGCACGCGTTCGAGGGCGTGCGCGCGGTCGGGATCGAGCGCAACTTCTTCTCGAGCGACTGCGGCAACCCGGACTACCCGCCGGTCGAGGACGGGCTGGCGATCTGGGCCGACAAGCTGCTCGAGGCCGGGTTCTCGGACGACCAGATCCGCACGATGGTTGTCGAGGGCTCGCAGAGGCTCGTTCGGTGAGCAGGCGGATGCTGGTGATCGGCGCGCACTCCGCCGACTTCGTCTGGCGCGCCGGCGGGGCGATCGCGGTCACGACCGCCGCCGGCGGAACGGCGCACGTGCTCGCGCTCTCGTACGGCGAGCGCGGCGAGTCGGGGGAGCTCTGGAAGGAGGAGGGCATGACGGTCGAGCGGGTCAAGGAGGTCCGCGCCGGCGAAGCCGAGCGGGCGGCGGCGCACCTCGGCGCGACCTTCGAAGGTCTCGACCTCGGCGACTACCCGCTGGTCGTCGACAAGGACGGGCTGAAGGCGATCGCCGCCAAGATCCGGGAGTTCGCACCCGACGTGCTGCTCACCCACACGGATCGCGACCCCTTCAACCCCGACCACGCCGAGGCCTTCTTCGCCGTCGAGAAGGCCCGCGCCCTCGCCGCCGGAGCCGGCACCGCGAGCGCGTTCGGCGGCCCGTTCCAGCCGCCCGAGCTCCTCCTGTTCGAGCCGCACCAGCCGGAGCTCTGCAACTTCACGCCGACCGTCTTCGTGGACATCACGCCGGTGATCGAGCAGAAGCGGGCGGCGATGGCCGAGATGCAGGCCCAGCAGCATCTGCACAAGTACTACGAGGAGCTCGCTGCGCGTCGCGGAAACCACGCGCGCCGCTCCTCGGGCGACAAGTCGATCGAGTTCGCCGAGGCGTTCCAGCGCGTCACGCCGCAGGTGGTGAGTGCGCTGTGACCGATGTCTTCACCGAGCTGGCCGAGCTCGGGTCGGCGACCGTCCACGAGGCGGCCGCGCTCGGCGCCGACTTCGAGGGCCTCGACCTCGGCGACTACCCGCTCGTCGTCGACAGGGACGAGCTCGAGGCGATCGCCGCGAGGATCCGGGACTTCGCCCCGGACGTGCTCCTCACCCACACCGACCGCGACCCGTTCAACCCCGATCACGCGGAGGCGTTCTTCGCGGTCGAGAAGGCGCGAGCGCTCGCGGCGGGCGCGGGGACGGCGAGCGCGTTCGGCGGACCGTTCCAGCCGCCTGAGCTTCTGCTCTTCGAGCCGCACCAGCCGGAGCTCTGCAACTTCACGCCGACCGTCTTCGTCGACATCACGCCGGTGATCGAGCAGAAGCGGGCGGCGATGGCCGAGATGCAGGCCCAGCAG
>JBLMYA010000103.1:0-44956 GCA_050258035.1 Verrucomicrobiota bacterium | reverse complement strand
CGTCGTTTGAGCGTCTGGTCGCCACAGGGGTGCAGGACCTATCGAGTCGACTCTGCGGCCAGAATCGGGGGTTCCTCCGAGGGCATCCGCGCGCGGCCGCCAACGCGGCGAGGAAGGGCGGTGGCGCCGAGTCACCTCCTCGCTCCCCGCGAGCACGCGCTCGAGTCGCTCCGCGCTGAGCCGCTCGAGCGGCTCAGGAACGCCCAATGGTCGGGCCACGGCTCCAACGTCGCCGGGTCGAGGAAGACGCTCGTGTCCGCGCTCCGGCATCTTCCCTGGAGCGGGAGCGCGATCAGGTTGCCGAAGCCGCGTTGCGGCAGGAAGTCCTGGTCGAGCTGCCAGGTCTTCCCGTCGAGATCGCAGGCGAGAAACCAGCAGGTGTCGTCCTCGAGCAGCGGATAGATCCCAATCGATTCCCGCCCGCGCAGGTGCTCCTCGATCGCCTCGTCGGTCAGCCGGAGGTAGCCCGGCGACCCCCGGCGCGTATCCGCTCTTGCCGCTGCGGGCGCTCTCCCAGTGGAGTGAATAGACGTCTTCGCGACCACGGAAGAGCTTCCGGATCAGGGTCAGCTTCTCGGCCGGCGTGGAATCTGCATCGACCGGCGCGCGCGACTCGCCGCCGTGAAGGCGACCATCCGCGCCGAGGATCGCTCGCGTTCCCTGCGCCAGCTGCGCCGAGCGCCTCGATCCCGAGTACGCGACACTCACCCGGAAACTCGTCGCTCGACCGTTCGCAGTCCCCTCACCTGAGCGCAGCTGTGGTTTCCCGGCCACGTTCGACTTCGTGGTCACGTCGGAGTGGCACTCGACCGGGGCGAACGGCGGTTTCCACTTCCAGATGACCGAGGTCTCACGCTGGACGGTGACGTTCGACGACCTCGCACTGGGCGTCTGGAACAGCCGCGGCACCGAGACGTTCGCCTTCACGGCGTCGCCCGGCGACGTGTTGCAGTTCCACGTGGTCTTCAACGGCAGCGAAGGCCCCGTGCGCATCCATGAGCACCAGCAAGTCGTGGTGGCTGCTGATGGGACTTTGCGTGTCGACGTCGAGCAGGTCACGACCGACTACGGGCGTGCCCATCCTGGACGTGCGGGCAATTCACGAGTCGCCTCAGCCGCTGATCGTCGGCCGGACGGCGTCGGCGCTGGAAAGCGGAGATCGATGTGGTATGAGAGGGATGTCGTGGAGAAGAGCGGTCCGCAGAAGCCCGGGTCCCCGTCCGAGTTGATCGACGCGAGGATCAGGGAGCTGGACGACTGGCGGGGTGAGACGCTCTCCCGGCTCCGCGCCCTCGTCAGGCGAGCCGACCCCGACGCGGTCGAGGAGTGGAAGTGGAGAGGGACCCCCGTGTGGTCGCACGACGGGATCATCTGCACGGGCGAGACCTACAAGAGTGTGGTGAAGATGACCTTCGCCAAGGGCGCGTCGTTGGACGACCCTTCGGGCCTGTTCAACTCGAGCCTGGAAGGCAACACCAGGCGCGCCATCGATTTTCGCGAGGGTGACGAGATCGACGAGGAGGCTCTCGCGGCTCTCGTTCGCGCCGCCGTTGCCCTGAATACGTCGCGCAGTAGGACAATCCCGTAGACGGGCCGTTCGGGCGCAGAGAGAGGGCCTCGCGAGAGGCCCTCTCTCGTTCCCGGAGTCGGATCCAGGTCAGCGTGCTCGGATCAGGAGTCCTCGGTCTCGCTCCCGGCGTGCGTGCTTGTCGGTGACGAACAGGTCGGAGTATTCCTGCGCGGTCATCTGGGAGCTGACTGCGAGTCCCATGCAGAGTGAGCGGTGGACGGGGCAGGCGGCGGCGACCTTCTCGAGTCGTCGGAGTTGTTCCGGGGTCAGGTCGCCGGTGATGTGGATCGCGACATCCGCCGTGCGTGGAGTCGCGCGGTGGTCGTAGTCGATGTCGACGGTGACCCGGTCGAGGTCCCAGTCCTTCTGTCGTGCGTACATGACGAGGGTGGTCGAGATGCAGGCTGCGAGCGCCGCGGGGAGGAGCTCGTGTGGCGAGGGTGCGCTTCCTTCGCCGCCGACGGCCTCGGGCTCGTCGGTGATCAGGCGGTGTTTGCCGTCGATCAGGACGTCCTGGCGGAGGGTGCCGGGAATGGAGCGGGATGAGGCGGTGAGGCTCATGCTGCCTCCACCTCCGGGGGGTGCTGCTCGATCGTCTCGTCGAGGAAGCGTCCGATGGCCGCTGCGGGATGGGCGCCGACGAAACCGGTGACGGGCTTGCCGTCGCGGAAGACGGCGACGGTGGGGATGCTCTGGATCCCGTACTGGGCGGCGAGCGTCTGCTCGGCGTCGACGTCGACCTTGGCGAGTTCGATCTTGCCTTCGCGCCTGGCGACTTCGGCCTCGATCGCCGGGCCGAGCATGCGGCAGGGGCCGCACCAGCCGGCCCAGAAGTCGACGACGACGGGGAGTTCGCGCGAGCGCTCGATCACGTCGCGCTCGAAGGTCTCTGTGGTCACATCCATGTTCGGCACTCCTTGTGTGGCTAGGCGGGGGCGCTGCCGATCAGGGCAGCGAGCGTGGACAGCTGGGATTGCAGCGAGCCGCAGACCTGCTCGCAGAGGGCGAAGACGCCCTCGTCTGCGATCCGGTAGTAGACGTGGTTGCGCTCTTTGCGGCGGGCGAGCATGCCCGCGTCGAGGAGGACGCCGAGGTGCTTGGAGACGTTCTGCTGGCTGGCACCCAGCTGCTCGGCCAGTTCGGTGACGCTGAGCTCGCCGTCGCGGAGCAGGTCGAGCATCCGGATCCTGAGCGGCTCGCCGATGGCGCGGAAGCGGCGGGCGATCAGCTCGGCCAGGTCTTCGGGAAGCGGGTGTGGTAGGGCCATGCGTTTCTCTCCAAGACTACTAAACGAATTAGTTGTATAGTAGTGTATGGTACCGAGGAACGCAAGCCCGAGAAAGGAGAGAGCGTTGGTCGTCGTCGAAGCGCGCACCCCGGCAGCCGCCGTCGAACATCCGGAGGTGGTGGGGCCGATCGGCCGCCTCGGCGGTTGGACGGCTGACCACGTCCGCCTCGTGGCCGCAGCGTGGGCGGTCGTCGCGGTGGCCCTGGCGGTCTTCGCGCCGAAGGTGGAGACGGCGCTCTCGGGGGCCGGCTGGCAGGCGAACGGCTCGCAGTCGGTGCAGGCTCGCGCTCTGATCCAGCAGAACTTCGGCGGCCTCTCCAGCGCTGCACCGATGGTCGTCGTTCACTCCGCCGGCCTGCGCACGACGGCGCCGGCCTTCCGCTCGACGCTCGCGAAGGTCGAGACGGTTCTCCGCTCCGATTCGCGCATCTCGACCGTCGTCCCGCCACGACCGGCCACGTCGATCTCCGCAGACGGGCACACCGCGCTCGTCCTGGGAGGCGCTCGACGCGACCCGACTGCAATGGTGGCGGCCGCCGACTCGTTGAAGGGGAAGCTGCGCGCCCTCTCGACGGGAGACATCTCGGTCACCCTGACCGGGGCCTCCGGGATGTGGTCGGACTTCAACACGGCCAACCGCAAGGCGATGATGAAGTCGGAGCTCTACTCCTGGCCGGTGACGCTCGCGATTCTCGTGCTCGCGTTCGGCTCGCTCGTTGCCGCCGGGCTGCCGCTGCTGCTGACGATGCTCGGGCTCCTCGCCTCGGCAGGTCTCCTCGCCCTGCTCACGCACGGCTTCGAGATCTCGATCTGGGCGATGAACTTCGCCCTGATGTTCGCGCTCGCGCTCGGCATCGACTACGCGCTCTTCGTCGTTCACCGCTTCCGCGGCGCCTACTTCGGCTCGAAGGTCTCGGTGCGGGACGCAGTCGCGATCACGATGGACACGGCCGGGAAGGCGGTGCTGTTCTCCGGCCTGACCGTCTTCGTGTCGCTGTCGGCGGTGATGCTCGTTCCCAGCCCCGCGTTCCGGTCGATGGCGCTCGGGATCATGCTCAGCGTCGCCTTCGTCCTGGCCGCGACGCTGACGCTGCTGCCGGCCGTGCTGGCGAAGCTCGGCCCCAGGGTCGACGCGCTCGCGCTGCGCTGGGTGCACTCCGGCGAACACCGCTCGCCCCGGTTCGCCCGCTGGGGCGAACGTCTCTGGCGGCACCCGCACCTGTTCGGCCCTGCCGCGACGCTGATCCTCGTGTTGCTCGCGTTGCCGGTCTTCGGTCTCAGGACCGGGATGCCGTCGATCAAGGTCGTGCCCAAGAACGACGGTTCGCGGATCGGCTACGCCCAGGTGCAGAAGGCGTTCGGCGTGGGTGCCCCCGGCGTGCTCCAGATCGTGACGCCTCGAGCGAATGCCGCTCTGTCGGCTGCGATCGCGCGCCGTGACCCCGGCATCGCGACGGTCGCTTCGCCGCAGGCGGGCGGGCAAGGGCTCGTGCTCGTCCAGGCCACGCCCCGGGCAGATCCGTCGAGCAAGAGCGTCGGCCGGACGATCGATCGGCTGCGCCGGGCATTGCCTGCTGGAGCGCTGGTCGGTGGAGCGGCCGCCGAGAACCACGATCTCGAGAGTGCGCTCGCAGCCAAGACGCCGCTCGTGATCGGTGTCGTGCTCGCGCTCGGCTTCCTCCTCCTGCTGGTCGCGCTGCAGGCACCGCTGATCGCCGCCCTGGGGGTGGTCACGAACCTGCTCGCCACCGGAGCGGCGTTCGGCGTCGGCCGGCTGATCTTCCAGAACGGCCACGGCGCCGGGCTGCTCGGCTTCGAGCCGCAGGGCTTCATGGACGCCTGGGCGCCCGTCTTCTTCTTCGCGATGATCTTCGCGATCTCGATGGACTACACGGTGTTCCTCCTCTCCTCGGCGAAGGAGCACTGGGACCGCTCGCACGACGCGCACGAGGCAGCCGTGGGCGGCATTGCCCACTCCGGCCGCGTCATCTTTGCCGCCGCAGCCGTCATGGTCGCCGTCTTCTTCACCTTCGCGCTGTCCGGGCCGCTCCCGCCGAAGGAGATGGGCGTGATCCTCGGCCTCGCCGTGCTCCTCGACGCCATGCTCGTCCGGCTCGTCCTGATCCCGACGTTGCTGCGCGTCTTCGGACGGCACGCCTGGTCGCTGCCCCGCTGGCTCGACCGCCTGCTTCCCGACGTTCGCTTCGGACACGCCTGATGTACGAGCTCTGGCAGACCGAGTGGTGTCCCGCCTCACGCCGCGTACGGCAGCGGCTGACCGAGCTCGGGATCGACTACATCAGCCACCAGGTACCGGTCGAGCGCGACCGACGCGTGCTGCTTCGCGAGCGCACCGGTACCGACACCATCCCCGTCCTCGTCTCGTCGGCAGGAGCAGTCCTCGTCGGCGAGGACACGATCACGAGCTACCTGGACGCCAACGTTCCTGCTCCCGCGGAGGCGGGGGCACATCGGCTGAAGGCGGAGAAGGCACGCCGCCGCTACCTGGAGGAGGAATGCGAATGCTCGCAACCGGCTACACACTGAGCGCGACCACCGAGGCGTCGTTCGAAGACGCCGTCGAGCGGGTCCGAGAGGAGCTGAAGGACGAGGGCTTCGGCGTGCTCTGCGAGATCGACGTGCAGGCGACCCTGCGCGAGAAGCTCGGCGTGGAGCGGGAGCCGTACCTGATCCTCGGCGCCTGCAACCCACCGCTCGCCCACCGTGCCCTCGACGTCGAGCCCGAGCTGGGCACGCTGCTGCCGTGCAACGTCGCGGTCTACCGGGCCGGCGGCGAGACGCACATCTCGGCGATCGACGCAGAGCGCATGCTGTCGCTCGTCGAGAACCCCGGGCTTGCTGCCGTCGCGGCAGAGGTCCGCGCCAAGCTCGGCCGCGTCGTCGAGCGCGCGGGCACGGCGTGACCCATCCCCTGCCGGGACCGAGGTAGCGCGGGTGCCGGGGCAGTACCCGGCACCCCGCTGCTCGTTCACGTGAAGATGATCTCGCCGCCGCCGGAGAGCTCGTAGAACTCACCGACGGTGAGGATCTTCTCGACCTGTGGAACGAAGTCCGCCTCGGTCAGGCCGAACATGTCGACGGAGGCTTTGCAGGCGTAGATCCCGACGCCCGAGTCGGCGCAGAGCTCGACGAACTCGGGGATCGGCGGGATGTCGAGCTTCTCCATCTGCTTCTTCATCATCCGCGTGGCGAGCGCGGACATCCCCGGAACGATCCCGATCAGGGACGCCATGTGCATCGCCGGATTCCCGACCGTTGCGACCTTGATCTTCGCGATCCTGTCCTTGCGGATCGCTTCCAGCCCGAAGAACGTGAAGAAGAGGTTCGCCTCGATCCCTTCCATCCGGGCGCCGTTGGCCATGATCAGCCCCGGGTAGACGCCCTCGAGGGATCCCTTCGAGACGACGATCGACACCTTCTCGATCGTCTTCGGCTCCGCGGCGGCCACCCGCGGCTCGTCCATGACTGTTGCCATCGTCCTCTCCTTCCTAGATGCAGCCGCGGGGCTTAGGGATCCCGCCGATCCTGGCGGCGAGCTTCGCCGGCCCCTTCGGGAAGAGCTGGTACAGCTCCTTGACCGGGACGCCGGATTCCTTGCCGAGTGTCCGGATCGTCGGGGCGTTGCCGGTGCTCAGGTACTGCTCGCGCATGTAGCGGATCACGAGCCAGTGGCGTTCGGTCAGCTCCGGGACGCCGCTCAGATGCGCGATCTCCTCGGCGATCTGCTCGTTCCACTGGTCGGCGTGGAGCATGAACCCCTCGGCGTCGACCTCGACCGGGAGATCCGCGAGCGTGACTGTGGTCATTCGTGTGCCTCCTCTCAGGCAGCGGCCGGCATCCGCTTGCCGGCGGTCGGCATCGTCGTTCCGATCAGCGGGATCTCGCGCCCTGGAAGGAGCGCATTCCAGTAGAGCCATTCGAACGCGAGCTTCCCGAGGTGGTTGACGTGCGATTCCCGCATCAGCGGCATCGGCCCGAGCTTGGTCGGGAACAGGCCCGGCAGCGGCTCGGTCTCGTAGTTGAAGTCGATCAGGAGGGCCTTGTGGAAGCCCGTCTCGATGAAGCAGTTGGCGTGACCGTCGAACGTCGAGGCGAGCTCCCTCCCGGCGAGGAACCGGGCGACGTTCTCGACCAGCACCTCGCCCTCGAAGTGGGCGACCGAGCCGGCCTTCGACGTCGGCAGGTCGGTTGCGTCCCCGAGCGCGAACACGTTCGGCTTCGCCTTCGTCTGCAGCGTGGCCGGGTCGGTCGGGATGAAGCCGAGCGCGTCCCCGAGCCCGTCCGAGCGCTCGACGTAGGCGGCCCCGCCGTGCAGCGGGATCGTCGCGAGCAGGTCGAAGGGCACCTCGCGGTCGTCGTACGAGCGGAGGATGCCCGCCTGCCCGTCGACCTCGCCGGCGGCGAACTCGGTCTCCACGCGGATCCCCTTCTGCTCCAGCAGCTTGCCGAGGTGCGCCGAGGCGACCGGCTTGGTGAAGGCGCCGTCGAGCGGAGTCACGAACGTGATCTCGGACCGCTTCCGGATGCCCCGCTTGTGCAGGTACCAGTCGGCCAGGAACGCGAACTCGAGCGGTGCGATCGGGCACTTGATCGGCATGTCGACGAGATTCACGACCAGCCGGCCGCCCTCGAAGCGCTCCATGGCGCCGGCGAGGGCCGACGCGCCCGGGATGTCGTAGAAGGTGAAAGCTCGTTCGTTCCAGCCCGGTCCCGTCAGGCCTTCCGTCTCCTCCGGCTGGAGAACCGCGCCGGTGGCGACGACGAGGACGTCGTAGGACACGGCGTCACCGTCTGCGAGGAGGACGGTGTCGTCCTCGATCGAGACGCGGTCGACGGCCGCCTCGTGGAAGGCGACGCCGGAGCGGAGCTGGTTCTTCCGCGGCCGGACGATGTCCGTTGTCTTCGCCAGGCCGAAGGGGACGAACAGGAGCGCCGGCTGGTACACGTGCCGGTCGTCGCGGTCGATCACCGTGATCTCGACGTCGTCGCCGAAATGCCGGTCGACCCGATTCGCGACGAGCGTTCCGCCGGTGCCCCCGCCGAGGATCACGATGCGGGGCCTGGCCCGCCGCCTGCGACCGGAGGCAGAGTCGGGGGCGGCGGGAAGCTGGGTCCTGGCCTCAGTGAGCAACGGGCTCACGGCTCGGGAGCCTGGGCCAGACCCACTCGGGGTGGAACTCGCCGACGAACAGGTACGCGGCGATCAGGACGAAGACGATGCCGGGGATGATGAAGAACCACGGGAAGAAGCCCATCGGCGGCATCGCGTCCACGGCCGCGTAGTTGTCGACGTTCCCCTGCATCGTGTCGACGAGCGGCTTGTAGTGGTCGAGGCCGGGCGGCACGTTCTCGAACGTGGTCAGGTTGCCGGCGATCATCGCGGTGAAGCCGTCGAGGGTCTTCTTCATCTGCGGCAGGCCCTGGAGCATCTGGGCCATCGCCGGGTACTGCCTTGCTAGCGCCTGCTGCTGGGCGGGCGGCATCTTCGCCAGGTCCTGCATCATCGCGGTGATGCCCTTCGAGTACCCCTCGAGCGTGGCGGCCGTCTGGGCGTTCATCGCGAGCGCGATCGGGCGAAGCTTGGTGAACGTGTTGTAGTAGTAGTCGGCGGTGGTCTGCACGTTCGCCGGCTGCATGATCGGCCGGAAGTCGTTGACCATCTGCTCACCCTTGCTCGTCCGCGGGAACATCGACATCGCGAACGGGGCGATGATCAGGCCGAGGCCGATTACCAGGAGAACGGCAAGTGCGGCACGGCGCATTGTGGGCCTCGCTTTCTTCGGTTGACGGAATCAATCTCGCCGCCGCAGCCGCGCCGGCCATCGGTGATTCGCGTGATCCGGATTACGGGTTTTCCCCACTTCACAAGCACGGAGTTGCGAAGTACCGTCGTGAGCATGCTGTCTCACCCCCTTCCTGACGAGGTCGTCGAGCTTGTCGCGCAGCGGTTCCGTGCCCTGGGCGAGCCGATCCGTATCCGCCTGCTCGAGCGTCTGCGCGAGGGCGAGGCGGGCGTGACCGAGCTCGTGGCGGTCTCGGACACGACCCCGCAGAACGTCTCCAAGCACCTCGGCGTGCTCCTCCAGAACGGCATCGTCGCCCGCCGCAAGCAGGGCACGTCGTCGTATTACCGGATCGCCGACGAGGTCGTCTTCTCGCTCTGCGAGCAGGTCTGCGGCAGCATCGACCGTGAGCTGGCCTCGCTCGGCGAGTTGATCTCCTCTGCCCGCCTGTGAACCGGGCGGCGTCGCGCTGCCCGTGCTAGCGGAGGAGCTACAGTCACCCGCACGTGTCCTCGAGCGGGTGTTCGCCCAACCGGCTCAGCCGTGCGACGGCCGGCCCGAGCGGGCCGTCTGCTCCTGACACGGCGCCTGCGATGAGGACCGTCCTCTTGCTCCACGCGGGGATCGCGGACAGCCGGATGTGGGAGCCGCAGGTCGTGGTGCTCGAGGCGGCCGGCTATCGGGTGATCGCGCCCGACCTCCGCGGGTACGGGGATCGCAGGCTGGAGCCTGCGCCGTTCTCGCACGTCCGTGACGTCGAAGCAGCCCTGGACGGCCCGGCCGCCGTGGTCGGCTGCTCCCTCGGCGGCAGGGTCGCGCTCGAGCTGGCGCTCCACCGGCCCGATCTCGTCCAGCGTCTGGCGCTGCTCGCGCCGGGTCTGCCCGGCTGGGAGTGGTCGGAGGGGACGCGCGCAGGGTGGGACGCGGAGGAGGCGGCGTACGAGGCCGGCAACTTCGAGGCGGCGGCAGAGGCGAGTGTTCGGATGTGGGTCGACGGGCCGAACCGCTTGTCCGACGAGGTCGATTCCGGAATGCGTGCGGCGGTGACGGGGATGGTGCTCCGCTCCTACGAGATGCAGCACGGTGCGTGGGAGGGGGGTGCTCGTGAGGAGGAGGTGCTCGGGGCTCCGGTCGGTGACCGCCTGGACGAGATCCGCTGCCCGACGCTGGTGCTCGTGGGTGAGGACGACGTCGCGGACATGCTGGGCATCGCAGCTCGTCTGGCCCAGGCGATCGGAGGCGCACGGCTCGTGACCATCGGGAAGGCGGCTCACGTGCCGAGCTTCGAGCGCCCCGACGAGGTCAACGCGCTCCTCCTCGCGTTCCTCGGCGGAGCGTGAGCCGCGAACGCCCGGCGAGATACACGAACGGGGAGTCGTCCCGCTGGAGCTGCGCGCCGAAGGACATGGCTGGGGAGGTGCTCCCGGTGGCGCGCCTCCCTGCCCGTCCATGCCCAACCCCTTCGAGGGCGTTAGATAAAGACAGTTTGATGTAATCTCCGGCGCCGTGGCACGCACCGCGGAAACTTCGCCTCCGGCCGTGTTCGGGGTCGCCAGTCATCCGCTGCGCTGGCGGCTCCTGCGAGAGCTCGCGTGGAGCGATCGCCGTGTCGGGGAGCTCGTCGAATCGCTCGGCGAGCCGCAGCCTCTGGTCTCGTACCACCTGCGTCGGTTGAGGGCGGCCGAGGTGGTCTCGGTGCGCCGGAGCTCCTTCGACGGTCGCGACAGCTACTACGGCCTGCGTCTGGGCCGGTTCGGCGAGCTGCTCGCGGATGCCGGTGAGGAGCTGCACCCCGGCCTGCGGTTGCGTCTCCCGGCGGTTCCCAGGATGCGAAGGTCGGCGCGGCCGCCCTGCGTCCTCTTCCTCTGCACGGGAAACAGCGCACGGTCCCAGATCGCAGAATCGCTGATGCGAGTGGTATCGGGCGGGTCCGTCGAGGCGTTCAGCGCCGGCAGCCATCCGAAGCCTCTGCATCCGAACGCGGTCCGGGTCTTGGCCGCGCGTGGAATCGGCACCTCGGAGCTCCGGCCGAAGCACTTCGACGAGCTCGCTCGGCGGCGCGTCGACTACGTCGTCAGTCTCTGCGACCGCGTCCGCGAGGTCTGCCCCGAGTTCCCCGCCGGCCCAAGACTGATCCACTGGAGCATCCCCGACCCGGCGGGTGTGCCCGCCTCCGTTCGGGACACCTATCCGGTCTTCGAGGAGACCGCGAACGAGCTGGAGTCGCGGATCGCCTGCCTCCTCCACCTGATCGCCGCGAACACCCTCGGATGAAGGGGTAGCGGTGGCGAGGGCCGAGCACGCGCAGGATGCGTCGGCCCGCCCGGGCTTGCTCACGGTGGTGCGGGAATGGGGCCGGATCGGCTGCATCGGCTTCGGTGGGCCTCCCGCCCACATAGCCCTGCTGAGACAGCTGTGTGTCGAGCGCCGCCGATGGCTGGAGGCGCGCGAGTTCGAGGATGCGATCGCCGCGTGCAACCTGCTTCCCGGGCCTGCGTCGACGCAGCTCGCGATCTTCTGTGCCTGGCGTCTCCGGGGACGGGTGGGTGCGCTCGTCGGCGGTGCGTGTTTCATCGTTCCCGGACTGATCCTGATCCTGGCGCTCGCCGCGGTGTTCCTGGCGGGATCGCCTCCGGACTGGGCGCTGGGCGCGGGAGCGGGTGCCGGGGCCGCGGTCGCAGCGGTTGCGGCTCAGGCTGGCGCGAGCCTCGCTCCGGACAGCTGGCGGCGCGCGGCGAGTCGGGCACGGTGGCCCGTCTACCTCGCGGCCGGAGCCGTCTCGGCCGCGACCGTGGGCCCCTGGCTGGTGCTCGTCCTCCTCGGGTGCGGGCTGGTCGAGCTGGCGCTCCGGCACGGAACACCGGGGCGGAACCGCAGCGCGACGTTCGGCTTCACGCCCCTGCCGCTGGCCGCGAGCGCGGCGGCTGCGAGCGGCGGACTGCTCGCCCTGGCCTGGGTCGCCTTCAAGGTCGGTGCGCTCTCCTACGGCGGCGGCTTCGTGATCATCCCGCTCATGCAGGCGGACGCCGTCGGCCGCTTCCACTGGCTGACCGACGCGCAGTTCCTGAACGCGGTGGCGCTCGGGCAGGTCACGCCCGGGCCTGTCGTCCATACCGTCGCGGCGGTCGGCTATGCGGCGGCCGGTGTCGGCGGAGGGCTGCTCGCCGCACTCGTCGCCTTCTCGCCGTCGTTCGCATTCGTTCTGCTCGGTGCCGCTCGGTTCGACCGGCTCCGCGAGGACGAGAACGCGAAGACGTTCCTGAACGGCGCCGGTCCAGCAGCGATCGGTGCCATCCTCGGCACCGCCGTGCCGCTCACCCGTGCGCTCTCCGAGCCCTGGCAGTACGGAATCCTCGGAGGAGCGGTCGTCCTGCTCTTCGCGCTGCGGCGGGGCGTCGTGTTCACGCTGCTCGTCGCCGGGGTCGTCGGCGCGGTGGTCGCTGCGGCCGGCGGGCCGCTACCGCGTTGACTGCGGCCGGCCGTCCCCGACCGCGGGTCGCAGGGCGCCTCAGCTCGAGCAGGTAGCTCGGGAGGTCGATGTGGTCGAGGGCACGCGCGCCGTCCGCCTCAATCGACTGCAGGGCGAGAGCGGCACACCGCAGTCTCCCGGTTCAGACGGCGGCTCGCCAACCAGGCCGCGGATGCGGGAAACGCCGGGCTCGCGTCGAACTCGGGCCGCATGCGGGCACGCGTGTTTTCGGCTGTCCTCGGTTCGGCGGTGGTCGCGGCGGCGGCGGTCGCGCTCCTCGCCCCCGCCCGGGCGAGTGCCGGGCCGGCCGACGAGCGGGCGCTCGCCGCGAAGTTCGCGCCGGTCGTCGACCTCGTCGAGCAGACCCACGAGTGCGGTCACGGCGAGCCCTACGAGCCGCTGGACGTCGACGCCCTCTTCGGCCGGCCCACGGTCGCGCTGCGAGGCCCGTGGAACCCGACCGACCTGGTGAAGATCGGACCGACGGCCGACGACCTCGTCGGCCTGTACCGCTACCACCTCGACTTCCCGGGCGACGCGCTCCACCCCGGCTGCGACTACGAGCGCTGGGGGAGGTTGATCGCCGCGGGAACGAGGCCGACCGTCTACGCGCACGTCGCCGCCGAGCCCGGCTACCCGGGGAAGCTCGCCCTCCAGTACTGGCTCTTCTACGTCTTCAACGACTTCAACAACCTGCACGAAGGCGACTGGGAGATGATCCAGCTCGTCTTCGACGCCGCCGATGCGCGCTCGGCGCTCTCGCAGAAGCCGGTCGAGGTCGGCTACAGCTCGCACGAAGGAGCCGAGCGGGCGGCCTGGGGAGACGACAAGCTCACACTCGTCGACGGCACCCATCCGGTCGTCTACCCGGCCGCCGGGTCCCATGCGAACAAGTACACCGAGGCCCTCTACCTCGGAAGCTCCGCCCAGGCAGGGGTCGGGTGCGACGACACGCGCGGGCCGCACGTCGTGCTTCGCCCGGCGGTGCGGACCATTCCGAGTGCCCCCGAGGCGGCGCGGCGAGCCTTCCCCTGGATCGCGTTCCAGGGGCGCTGGGGCGAGCTGCAGCGGGCGTTCTTCAACGGCCCGACCGGGCCGAACCTGAAGACGCAGTGGACACACCCGATCGAGTGGTCGCGCAGCTGGCGGAACCGGAGCTACGCGGTCCCGACGAGCGGCATCCTCGGGACGGGGGCGACCGACTTCTTCTGCGTCGCCGTCGCGACGGGCTCTCGCGGGCTCGTCCACCTGCTGCGAAGTCCGGGGCTCACGCTCCTCGCCCTCGCCGCCCTGGTGGTCATCCTCTCCTTCGCCGCGAGCCGGACGAGTTGGCGCCCCGGCACCCCGCTCAGCGTCGCCCGCCGCCGTCGGTGGGGGCAGGTCCTGTCCGCAGCCGGCCGGATGTACGTCGACCGCCCGGCGCTCTTCCTCGGCATCGGCCTGCTCCTCATCCCGCTCGGCGCCGTCATCTCCCTTCTCCAGGCTCTCGTCCTCGGCGGGTTCGGGCTCCTCGGCGTCGATACGACCGGGGGGTCGGCGGGCGGGCTCGTGCTCCTGGTCGTCGCGGTCGGCACGACCCTCGCGCTGCTCGGGTTCGCGCTCGTCCAGGCGGCCACCACGTGTGTTCTCGCCGACCTCGATGCCGGCCGCCGGGTGACCGCGGTCGGGGCCTACCGGCGTGCGCTGAAGAGGTTCCGCCCGCTCCTCGGCGGCCTGCTCCTCGCCGTCGCGGCGTGGGCGGTGCTGACCCTCACGGCCGTTCTCATCCCGGTCGCGATCTGGCTCGCGGTCCGCTGCCTGCTGCTCGCGCAGGTCGTCGAGGTCGAGAACTGCTCGGCGGTCGGCGGGCTCCGTCGCAGCTCGAGGCTCGTGCGCGGGCGCTGGTTCCGCGTCGCCTCTCTCGTCGGCGTCGGGGCGCTGCTCGCGCTCGCGGCCGGTCCGCTGGTCGGCGCGGCGCTGATCGCGCTCACGGATGCGCCGCTCGCCCTGCTGAACGTCGTCGCCGGCGTCGTCTACGCCCTCGCGATGCCGTTCGTCGCGCTGACGACCTGCTACGTCTACTTCGACGCACGCGTGAGCGAGGAGCTCGAGGCGGCAACACCGGAGCTGCTGCCTCCCGAGGTCGAGCTCTCCGTCTGACGTTCGCCCTTCGCGCTCGCAGGTAGCGGTCCCGCCGGAGGTGGCGCAGCGCGAAGAAGCCCAGCGGGGGGTGGGTGCGGGCCGCATGTGGGGCGCCTCGGCCGGCGCAACCGACACCGTGGCACCGGCCTCAGCCGCGTCGGCGGGTGCGCTCGAACAGCGTCGCGTTCAGGATGGCCGTGCCGACGATCAGCCGCCCGATGAAGTAGAGGCCGAGGAGCACCGCGGCGGCCGCGCCGAGCGTACCGTAGGTGCTGGATCGCGACTCGTGCAGGCGGTCGAGGACGTAGACGTTGAAGACGTGGATGAGCAGCAGGCCGACACCGTAGAGCGCGGCGCCGGGAAGAAGGTCGCGCCAGCCGGCGGAGCCGTGGGGGAGCCTGATCGACATGACCAGCCAGATCGCACCGATGCCCAGCGGGTAGACGATGAGGACGAGGATGTTCACGAGCCCGGTCGGGGCGCGCAGCGGTCCCGTGCCGGCCGTGAGCACGAGCTGGGCGGCGAGGCAGAGCACGAAGACGCCGAGCGAGCGTTCGGCCTTTGCGGCGGCGGCGGAGCGTTGCCAGGCGAGGGCATGCACGATCGCAACGGCGCGGTAGAGCACCGACGTCACGTAGGCGAGGGCGACGGCGGCGACGAGGGCGACCCACCAGCCGGCCCCGCTCCGGGAGGACGCGGCCACCTCCTTCGTCACGAGGCTGACGACGCCGATGTCCCGGCCGATCTCCTGCGGGCTGACGTCGAACCACCTCGAGAGGAGGCCGAGCGCCGCGACGAGCAGGAAGGCGAGCGGGAGGAAGAACAGGAACAGCCGGTACGCGAGCGCCCCGGCGAGGATGCCTCCGCCGATGTCGGAGTCCCGCTCGATCACCTCGAACGACACGTCGAGGGCCCGCGAGCGGGACCGGGCGGCTTCGAGACGGGCCCGTAGCGCCCGGCTCCGCCCGAGCAGGAGCGTCAGCCTGCGGATCAGCGTCGGCTTCGGCTGCGTCCCGCCGAGGGATACCCGGTCCGCTTCCTCGCTCTCCTTCATCGCCGAGTTGCCACCTCCGCCCGGGGCTCCCGGCGAGGATCATAGTGAGCGGGATGGCGGGGCCTCTATCTCCAGCACCGGCGACGAGGCGCCGTTCGTCTCGAGGGGCTCGCTGCCTCCACCCGACCTCGTCCAGTCGCTGGTGGAAGCCGAGGGAGCGGGAGAGCGTGCGTGCCCGTGGCGCCTTCGAGCAGCGTCTGCTGCCGACGCTGGAGCCGCTGGCGAAGCTCGACGTCGAGCGGGTGCCGGTCACCCACGGCGACCGGGTACTGCACGACGGCGCAGCCGAGCTGCTGGCGAGCCTGGCACGACCGCCGTGGACCAGGTCGTCGTTCTATTGACCGACCGTGTGCGGCAGGCGCATCAGGGCTCGATCAGCACCTTGATCGCCTCGCGCTCGTCCATCGCGCGGTACCCGTCGGGCACGCCGTCCAGCCCCACGCTCCGGTCGAAGACGCGACCCGGCTCGATCCTGCCTTCGAGGACGTCCGGGAGGAGCTCCTCGATGTAGGCGCGGGCCGGTGCAGGGCCGCCGCCGATCGTGACGTTCGCGTAGAAGATCGGTCCTCCCGCCGGGATCGTCTCGTGCTGGGGGACGCCCACTCGGCCCACTGCGCCTCCGGGCCGGACGATGCCGAGCGCAGTGAGCATCGACTGCTCGTAGCCGACGCACTCGAGGACCGAGTGGACGCCGAGGCCTCCGGTCAGCTCCTTCACCCGCTCGACCGCCTCCTCGCCCCGCTCGGTGACGATGTCCGTCGCGCCGAAGTCCTCCGCCAGGGCGATCCGGTCGGGATGGCGGCCGAGCATGAAGATCCGTTCGGCGCCGAGACGCCTGGCCGCGATCACCCCGCACAGGCCGACCGCGCCGTCCCCGACGACGGCCACGTCCTTCCCCGGCCCGACCCGGGCGGCGAGGGCGGCGTGGTGCCCGGTTCCCATGACGTCCGAGAGCGTGAGCAGGGACGGCATCAGCGCGTCGTCCTGGTCGACCGGCAGGACGACGAGCGTCCCGTCGGCCTGGGGGACGCGAACGGCCTCGCCCTGGCCGCCGTCCTGCTCGGTTCCGCCCCACCAGCCGCCGTGCAGGCACGAGGTCTGAAGCCCCTCCCGGCAGAAGACGCAGGTTCCGTCGGACCAGGCGAACGGGGCGACGACGAGGTCGCCCGGCCCCACGGTCCGGACGTCGGCGCCGACCGCCTCCACCCGGCCGATGAACTCGTGACCCATCCGTCGGCCGTCCTCGGTCGGCTCCATCGACTTGTACGGCCAGAGGTCGCTGCCGCAGATGCAGGCGCTCGTGACGACGAGAAGGGCGTCGGTCGGCTCGACCAGCCGGGCGTCGGGGACGTTCTCGACCCGGACGTCGCCGGCGCCGTACATGACGGTTGCACGCATGGAGCTGCTGCCTTTCCTCGACGGTTCATCGTATGGTGCGCGAACGGGCGGCGACCCCGGACCCCTTTACCAGGAGGAGACCGATGCAGATCACGAAGAGCGGCGGCGTCGACACCACGCCCGGGCCGAGTGACTGGTTCACCGGCGCCGTCCACATCGACGCGGTCGCGGCTCCGGCAGGCACCTCGCGCCTGAGCGCGAGTTGGGTGCACTTCACCCCGGGTGCGCGCACGGCGTGGCACACGCATCCGAACGGCCAGACGATCTACGTCCTCGAGGGCGTCGGCCACGCCCAGCGGCGCGGTGGGCCGGTCGAGGTGATCCGTCCCGGAGACCGCGTGTTCTTCGAGCCGGGCGAGGAGCACTGGCACGGCGCCGCGGCGACGAGGTTCATGGCGCACCTCGCGATGCTCGACGTCGACGAGCAGGGCAGCAACGCGACCTGGCTCGAACACGTCACGGACGAGGAGTACGGCGCCGCGCCGGCGATCGACGGCTGAGTGCCGCTCGGCGCACTCGGGTCGCCCGGCTCAGAGCATCGCGAGCCGGGTCGCCATCGCCGTGTCGGCTGCCTCCTGGAACTCGCCCTGGCCTGTCACGGCCGGTACGAACGTGGCGCGGTCGAGCGCCTGGAAGACGGCTGCGGTCGTCGCCGTGACGGTCGCAGTCCGCGGAACGTCGCGGAGCAGTGCGATCTCGCCGACGTAGTCGCCGGGCCCGAGTGTCGCGACGTGGCGGCCGTCCTTGGTCACTTCGACCTGACCGCTCTCGATCACGTAGAAGAGATCGCCGGGTTCGCCCTCGCGGATGACGACCTCGCCGGGCTCGGCCTCGACCCGCACCGCCGAGCGCGCGAGCGCCTCGAGCGTCGGCTCCGGGAGCAGGGCGAGCAACGGCACCCCGCGCAGCAGACCGAGGCTCGACGGAGGCTCGATGACGAGGTCGATCCTGCGCAGCCCGGGCAATCCCACCACGACGAGGACGGTCACGCCGGAACCGATGACCACGAGCCCCCAGCGGAGCCCGATCGTGTTGATCAGCGCCGGCATCGCCAGCGCACCGAGCGCCATGCCGCCGATCACGGCGCTCTCCATCGCGCCGAACACGCGCGCCATCGTCCCTTCCGGGATGATCCGCTGAAGGATCGTGTACGCGTTGACGTCGACGACCGAGTTCGCGAGCCCGAGCAGGCACATCACCGCGACGGTCGTCCCGATCGTCGGCCACGCCGCGACGAGGAGCAGCGGCGCCGACCAGAGCGCGACGCCGATGCCGAAGTCGCGCGCGAGCTTGCCGCGCTGCGCGAGCACGAGCGCGACGAACCCGCCGACGAGACCGCCGATCCCGAGCGTCGCGTTGATGTAGCCCAACCCCGAGCGACCGAGGTCGAGCAGGTCGAGCGCGATCGTGACCGTGAAGACGAGCGAGGCGCCGGCGACCACCGTCTGCCCGCAGTAGAGGCCGACGAGCAGGCGAAGGTTGCGGTCACCGAGGATCGTGCGGTAGCCGGCGGACGCCTCGGCCAGGAAGCTCTCCTTCTCGGGCGCCTCCTGCTTCTCCTCCCCGGGGGACTCATCCCTTTTCGGCGGCAGGCGAACACCGAGCACGAGTGCGGCCGACCACAGGAACGTGACCGCGTTGAAGACGTAGACGACGGGGATCGAGGTGACGGCCAGCATGAGGCCTGCGAGCGCGGGGCCGGCGAAGAAGCCGATGCTCTCGACCGTCGAGGAGGCGACGTTCGCCGCGGCGAGCTCGATCGGGTCGCGCGCCAGCTGGGGGAGGAGCGCAGCCTGGCTCGACCGGAACGGCGACCCACAGACGGCGGTGACGATCGCGAGGGTGTACACGGCGATCGACGGCCCGTCGCTCCAGATCAGCACCGCCGCCGCGGCGACGAGGACCGCCCGGGTCGTGTCGGAGGCGACCATCACGAGGCGCCGCGAGTACCGGTCGCCGAGCGTCGAGGCGAACGGGGTGACGATCGCGAGCGAGATGTACCGGGCCACGCCGAGGACGCCCACCGCCGTCGGGCCGCCGTGCTCGAACGCGTACAGCGCGACTGCAACCGCGTAGGCCCAGTCGCCGACGATCGACCCGGTGAAGGCGAGCTCGAGCCGGCGCAGGCCGGGGTTCGCGAAGACGCTGCGGAGCGAGCGTCCGGCGTCGAGGATCTTGTCCCGGAGTCCGGTCACGGCGGCGTAGCCCACCACAACTCCCGGAGCCGTGCACGGACAACCTTGCCCCGGCTCAGCTGCGCGCGGCTTGCAGGCTGGCTCGGCGAGCGGGAAAATGCTCCAAGCGCGTCAATCCTCAGGTCCTCGACAGAAAGGTGAACCCCGTGCCGCTCGCCGCCGACTATCCGTTCCTGGATGTCCTCTGGACGATGCTGATCTTCTTCCTCTTCGTCGTCTGGTTCATGATCCTGTTCCGGGTCATCGCCGACATCTTCCGCCGGCACGACATCCACGGTGGCGGCAAGACGCTCTGGCTGATCTTCGTCGTTCTCCTCCCGTTCCTCGGCGTGTTCGTCTACCTGATCGCCGAGAGCAAGGGAATGGCGGAGCGCAGCATGAACGACGCGCAGGCCGCCCAGCAGCAGTTCGACGACTACGTCAAGTCGGTCTCCGGCGGCGGGGCGACTGCCGAGATCGAGAAGGCGAAGAGCCTGCTCGACTCGGGGGCGATCACGCAGGAGGAGTTCGACTCGATCAAGGCCAAAGCGCTCGCGTAAGCCGGTCCGGCGGCGGTCGGGATCGGCCCGCCGCGGGACTTGACGACGCGCGCACCGCGGCCGTCGGATCGCTTGACACCCGCAGGGAGCGGCGGGATAGTTGCCGCCACCGTACGAGCACCACGCCAAACCGAACGGAAGGGCGTGCCACGCCCCGGTGTCCCAGTCGGCTGTGCGGGCACCGACGGGCTCGCGCGCGGAGCGTTCCAGAGGCTCGGAGGAGGGACAGAGAATGCGTGTAGCGGGACTTCTTCGCGCGGCCCCCGGGCGGCGCGGACTCGCGCTTGCGGTGACGGTCGGGACGTGTCTCGCCGTCTCGGCCGTCGCGGCTCTCGCGGCAACGACTGCGGCTCCCCCGCCGCAGGTCCTCAACTACCAGCTCTACGTCGGGGGCAAAGGCAAGGCGAAGGCGAAACTGTCACCCGTCACGATCGGTTTCATCAACGGTCAGGGCGGTCCGCCGAACTTCAACTTCCCGCAGCCGACCCGGGTGATCGAGGCCGCCGTGCGGATGGCGAACGCCGAGCTCGGCGGCATCCACGGCCATCCGATCAAGCTGAACGAGTGCTTCATCGCCCAGGCCGAGGAGGAGGGCGTCCGCTGTGGCCAGCAGATGGCCAACGACAAGAACGTGCACGTCATCCTCTACGGCGCGGTCGTCGTCGGGAACCAGTCGATCTACGCGACGATCAAGGGGACCAAGCCGATCATCGGCGGGGTCACCGCCAACGCCGCCGACCCGACGGCGAAGAACGCCTACTTCCTGAACGGCAGCCAGACGAGCGTGCTCGGCCCGTTCGGCACGTACACGAAGCGCTTCCTGCCGAAGGTGAAGACCGTGACGATCGTGTATCCGAACCAGCCCGGTGCGGACACCGCGGCGTTCGCGCTCCGGAAGGGCATGCAGCAGGTGGGCGTGAAGGTGACCATGATCGCGACGCCGCAGCTGGCCACGGACCTGGTCGGGCCCGCGACGCAGGCGAGCTCGTCCGACATGATCATCCCGGCTCTCGGGTTCACGGACTGCGTCCCGTTCGCGCGGGCGCTGGACCAGATCCACTACTCGAAGCCGGTGCTCTCGACGCCGCTCTGCACCTTCATCCCGAAGGTCGCGTATGCGGGTGGTGACCTCCCGCAGTGGACGTACGGCATCGCGCAGACACTCGTCAACCTGCGGTCGCCGCAGTCGTCGCTCTACCTGAAGAAGGGCCTGCAGTACGGCGCCACTGTCGCCGACATGGTCAACGTCTTCGCCGAGATCGCGTGGGAGGAGATGCTCGCGACCGTGAAGATCGTGAACACGATCCCCTTCAACAAGATCAGCGCCGCGTCGGTGAGCGCCGGGTTCAAGACCTTCAAGGGCCCGCTGATCCTGGCGGCCCCGAACATCGCCTGCGGCAAGGCGTCGCCCGGCGAGCCGGCCGTCTGCGGAAACGAGACGCAGTTCTACAGCTACCAGGGCAAGGGGAAGTGGAAGGCGGCCTCCGGCTGGCTGAAGCCTCCCGGAGCCAAGTAGGAGAGTCGACTCTCAGCGGCGGGCCCCGCAGCGAGCCGGGCCCGCCGCCGGTGGGAGACTGAGGGCGGATGCAGAACGTCATCCTCTACGCCGCGCTGGGCCTGGGCGCAGGCGCCCTGATCTCGAGCATTGCCCTCGGCGTCGTCCTCATCTACCGGGGATCCGGGGTGATCAATCTCGCGGTCGGCGCGATCGCGATGATCGGGGCGTACCTTTTCTGGTCGTTCAAGACCGGCTACTTCGGCTTCACGCTCTCGACTGCGCCGGCGTACGTCCTGACGCTCGTCTGCATGGCAGGTTTCGGGGTGCTGATCGAGCTGGCGATCTTCCGCCCGCTCCGGAACACGGCACCGCTGGCCAAGCTGGCAGCCTCGCTCGGCCTCCTGCTCGTCCTGCAGGCGGGCGCGATCGTCGTCTTCGGCGACACCCAGAAGTCGGCGCCGTCGATCCTGCCGTCGGGCACCGTGACGGTCTTCGGCCGGGTCGTGCCCGAGGACCGCTTCTGGCTTGCCGGCATCGTCGTCGTCGTGGCGGCGGTGCTCGCGGCGCTGTATCGCTGGACGCCCTTCGGCCTGTCGACGAGGGCCGCGTCCGAGAACGAGGTGTCCGCGATGCTCGCCGGCCTCTCTCCGAGCCGCCTGGCGGTGATCAACACGGTGCTCGCCTGCGTCGTCGCCGGTGGGCTCGGCGTTCTCGTCGCCCCGCTCGTCACGCTCGACGCGCAGACGCTCGCGTTCCAGATCGTGCCGGCGCTGGGGGCGGCGCTGCTGGCCGGCTTCACGTCGTTCTTCATCGCCTGCTTCGCGGGGCTCGCGATGGGCGCGGTCCAGTGGCTGCTCGTCTACTGGCAGTCGCAGAGTTGGTATCCGACCGACGTCGGAGGCGCACCGGTCCGCGGCGTGTACGAGCTCTTCGTCTTCCTCGTCATCGTCGTCGCGCTCTTCCTGCGGGGAGCGAGCCTGCCGAGCCGCGGCGAGCTGGTCGAGAAGCGTCTTCCGTTCGTGCCCCGGCCGGAGCGGCTGCTCAGGTCGAGCGCGATCGCGTCGGTCGCGGGCGTGCTCTGCCTGATCGTGTTCCCGTACGACTTCCGGCAGGCGCTGATCAACTCGCTGCTCGGCGTCATCATCTGCCTCTCGCTGGTCGTGATCATCGGCTTCGTCGGCCAGATCTCGGTCGTCCAGCTCGCCCTCGCCGGTGTCGCCGGCTTCATGATGTCGCACCTGACGACGGACGTCGGAGGCGTCTGGGCAAGGTTCCCGCTCTCGCTCCTGATCGGTGCTGCGACCGCCACGATCGTCGGGCTCCTGATCGCGGTGTCCGCCCTCCGGGTGCGCGGCGTGAGCCTCGCGGTCGTCACGCTGGCGGGGGCGGTCGCCCTCGAGCAGTTCGGCTTCCTGAACTCCCGCTGGGGAGGCGGGCCGCGCGGCTCCCCGGTCGACCAGCCGTCGATCGGCGGGCTGAATCTCGCCCCGGACGCCTCCTTCAGGGGGCTGGACGGCGATCTCCCCAGCCCCGTCTTCGGCTTCCTCGTCCTCGCGGCGACCGTGCTGCTCGCTCTGCTCGTCGCGAACATCCGGCGCTCCGGCCTCGGGCAGCGCATGCTCGCCGTTCGTTCGAACGAGCGGGCTGCCGCCGCGGCGGGGATCAACGTCCGGAACACGAAGCTCGCCGGCTTCGGCATCGCCGCTTTCATCGCCGGGATGGCCGGTGCGCTGTACGCGTACAACTTCGGCTCCGTCAGCTCCAGCCGCTTCGGCGCAGTGGCCGCTCTCGGACTGATCGCGTTCGCCTACTTCGGCGGCATCACGATGGTCTCCGGCGCGGTCATCGCGGGGATCGGCGCGACCGAGGGTCTGTTGCCGCACGCGTTCGACAAGTGGTTCGGCCTGAACGGGAACTGGGCGCTCCTGATCGGCGGGTTCGCCCTGATCATCACCCTGCTCGTCAACCCGGAGGGGATCGCGGGCACCGGGTACAAGAAGAAGCGGGAGAAGCTTCGGCGTCAAGCGGCAGGCCTCAGCCGCCCGAGCCCGTTCACGACGCTGCTCGCGAAGGCCCGTCGCTAGGCCCAGCCCGAGAAGGCTCGTAACACAGTGTCACTAGGGCGGCCTTCGGCGCTGGGGCGCGAGGTGCCAGGTCGGGATCGGTTGGACGCCGAGCTCGCGTAGCCTGCCGACGCCGTCGTCGGTTCCCTTCAGCGGCGTGCAGACGATGCGGATCAGATCGGAGACGCTCAGACGCGGACGTATGTTCCGAACCTGGTGGACGAGCTCGCGAATCCGCTGGTAGCTCGGCCTCGTCAGTCGAAGGCGTTCCGCCTCCGCACCGACCCGGCGGTAGGTTTCCGCGATCGGCCGGCTCGGATCATCGAAGTGGACGATCGCCTCGATCAGTCGAGCGGAGATCCGCGGCGCCATCGTCACCATGTCCGAATCGTCGCGCACGGCCTGTCACGCAGGTGCGACCGCTCAGTGCCAGACCTGCAAGTAACACTGTGTTACAAGCGCCTGAGGGCCATGCGCTATCGCGGCCGCGGCGCTCGCCCAGACACCGCAGGGTGTTAGCCGAGATACGCGTCGGCGGCGATCGCCGCTGCGGCTCCCTCGCCGGTTGCGGCTGCGGCCCGGCCGGCGGCGCCGCCGCGGACGACCCCCGCGGCGAAGACGCCGTGGGCGGACGTCGCCAGGCTGTCGTCCGTGCGGAGGGCGCCGCGGTCGTCCAGCGCAACGTGGTCCGCGAACGGCCCGCTGTTCGGCTGCAGGCCGACGAACGGGAAGACCGCCGCGACCGCGAGCTCCTCGACCGCACCGCTCGCGACGTCGCGCACGCGAACCGCTTCGACCCGCTCGGAGCCGAGTATCTCCTCCAAAGTCGCGCCGTGGCGAACCTCGATCACCGGTTGCTCCTCGACCCGACGGCGGTAGGTCGCCTGGCCGTCGAGCTCATCGCCGCGGTGGACGACGATCACCCGCTCCGCCGTTGCGGCCAGTGTCAAGGCCTCCTGGAGCGCCGAGTCGCCACCGCCGACGACGGCCGCCGTCGCTCCCCCGAGTAGCGGGCCGTCGCAGCTCGCGCAGGTGCTGATGCCGCGTCCGGCAAGCCGATCCTCGCCGGAAACCCCGAGCTGCCGGAAACGCGCTCCGGTCGCGGCGATCACCGCACGCGCCTCGACCTCTCCCTCCGCGGTCGCGATCCGCCAGCCCCCGTTCGCCGGGTCGAGCCTCTCGAGCTCGAGGGCTGCGACTTCTGCTCCGGCCTCGTCGGCCTGCTCCTGGAGCGACGGGCAGAGCTCGTATCCGGCGACGCCCTGCGGGAAGCCCGGAAAGCCGTCGATCCGTTCGATGCCGAGCAGCAGACCGCCGGGGATGCCGCCCGCGAGGACGAGCGTGCTCCGGCCGAGTCGCGCCGCCGTCAGCCCCGCGGTGAGGCCGGCGACGCCGCCGCCGGCGACGACGATGTCGTAGCCGTCAGGCACCCTGGCCCGAGCCTAGCGCCAGGCGTCGATCGAGACGGTCGGCCCGACCTCGGTTGCGCGGAACTTCCCACGCATCGGCGAGCCCATGAAGATGCTGAAGTGGCCGTTGGTCTCGCCGCCCGCGACCACGATGTTGATCCGGTTCGTCTCGAACACCGGAATCGGCTCCTCCGGCCCGGCGTGCCAGTACCCCGCGAACGGCTCGACGCCGGCCTCGACGAGCTCGTGGATCAGGTTGAGCATCACGTGATCCCAGTACCGGCGGCGCGGGATCTTGGCGTTCTCGTGGATCCACTCGGCGATCTTCGCCTTGGTGTCGAAGCCCTTCTCGACGAACTCGCGGGCGACGATCGGATCGAGGACGATCGTGCAGCCCATCCCCGGCTCGAGACCGGAGATCATCGCCACCAGCTTCTCCTGCCAGTACTCGCGCAGGTACTCCGACCAGACGTTGCCCCAGATGTAGGAGACCGTGACGGCGCTCTCGTCCGGGGCGAAGCCGTGCTCGACGTGGTACGGCTCCCACGGGCTCCGCTCCTCGTTCTCGGCGTAGGTGATGCAGTTGTAGGAGAAGTTGCACCCCTGCGAGCCGTTGTAGGTGAGGCCGGGCACCGACCCGCCCTGGAGGTTCTGGGACATGATCCCGAAGCCGCGTCCGATCACCGCGTTCGCGTAGTTGTACGGGCCGAGGGCGCCGATCCCGCTGTTCATGCCGATCTCGTGCCGGATCGGCCCGTTGACGACCACCATGTTGCCCATCGAGGACATGCTGCTCTGGCGTCCCGTGTCACCGCCCTGTCCGATGGCGAGGAGTACCGGCAGGTGCTCCGGCGAGCAGCCCGCCATCACGGCGTTGATCGCGACCTTCTCCACGTCGTAGTGCCAGAACTCCATCCCGATCGTCGGCCGCGTCTTGCCGACCATCTCGTCAGGTGCGTGGCTCGTGCCGCGCAGCATCGCCTCGACCCGCTCTTCGGTCGGCAGGATGATCGGGAGGTAGTCGGTGTAATGGCGCTCGCTGAAGAGCGCGTCCATCTCCTCCTCGCTGTTCGCCTCGACATAGCGGGGCGTGTCGCGGTCCCAGTCCTCGCCGCGCAGCTCGGCCGGATCGATCGGCCGCGTGAGGAGGTCGAGCACCTCGGTCATGAACGGGCGCTTGTTGACCGGGTCGGCGCCCGCGACGTACCCGCGCACCACATCGGGAGGCGAGTTCATCAGGGGGGTCGGGCAGAACGCCTGCCGCGCCAGCGGCATCCCGCTCGCCTTCACCGCCGAGCGGACGAGAGGCGCGAACACGGAGACGTGGACGCCCACCGTCGGGATCCCGTACTTCGTCTCCATGTCGACGACGTGGCCGGAGACCTCCGGCGCGCAGCCCGGTCAGGTGCCGACGCCGATGATGGCCGCGTCGCCGTCGGCCTTGATGCGCTCGCACAGCTCCGGATCGGGCGCGTGCTGGTCGCGCCAGCGGACGACCTCGGTCTGGATGGACGGCTGGTTCGCCTCGAACCACTCGTGCAGCCTTGCCATGAAGTTGTCGGAGTTCGCGAAGCCGACGTCGACGAGGAAGACCTTCTTGCCGTCGAGCGAGTCGAGGCCGGGCGCCATTCCACGGGCGCTCACCTTGGGCGGATAGCCCTCGGGGCTCAGAACCCGGAACTTCGGCATCGGCTCGATCGTAACGAACGGGGAAAACCGTGCGCTAGGCGCGGCGCTCCAAGACTTCGCGGAAGATCAAGTTCGACAGGAGGAACGAGATCGCTTCGGCGCGCTCCTCGTTCCGCGGTTCGTCGGGGAAGGAGGCGAGCATCGCCCGGAACCGCTCCTCGGAGCCTTCGCGGAACTCGCGGTGGGTGAAGATGTACAGGTCGTTCCGGCGGATGCCCACGAGCACGCGCTCGCCGCACTCGACCGGGTCCATCCAGAGCGGGTCGTTCGGCCGCTCCTCGAGGTCGCGCTCGAGCTGGAGGTAGCCGGAGTCTCCGAACTCCTCCGGCCTCATCCGGCCGCCTTCGCGGATGTTCGTCTGCACCGGCCCGGGACAGAACGCGGAGACGCCGATCCCTTCGCCGGAGAGCTCGCTCCGCAGCGCCTCGGAGAGCCCGATCACCGCGGCCTTGGCGGTGATGTAGATCGCCGCGTTGGGGACGGGGAGGACGCCTGCCATCGACGAGGTGTTGACGATGTGGGCGCCCTCGCCGTGGGCGAGCATGCGCGGCACGAACGTCTGGATCCCGTTCACGACGCCGCCGAGAAGCACGCCGAGGCCCCAGTCCCAGTCGTCGTAGCGGGCGAGCGTGACCGGGCCGAGGATGCCCATGCCGGCGTTCAGGCAGACGACGTGGACGTTTCCGAAGACGCGCTCCGCCTCGTCGGCGGCGCGCGCGAACCCCTCGCGGTCGGTGACGTCGAGCACGATCGCGTGCACGCGGCCGTCCCCGTCGAGCGCTTCGAGCGCGGTCTCGATGTGGTCGGGGCGGAGATCGGCGATCACCACGTTCATGCCCGCGCCGACGAACGCGGTGGCCATGCCGAGCCCGATGCCGCTCGCGCCGCCGGTGACGAACGCGGTCTTCCCCTCGACCTCCTGCATCAGTCGCCGGGCCACGAGGCGAGCGCGGCCGCCTTCCCGGCCCGCCTGCCCTCCTCGACCTCCAGCCGGTCCGGCGGCACGGGCTCGTCCGGGAAGGCGGCGATCGTCTCGTCGAAGATGTCGCGCAGCTCGTCCCGGTGCTCGGGGTGCGTGAAGACGTAGAACCGGTTCTCCCTGATCGCCCGCAGGACCTTCTCGCCGATCTCGTCGGGCTCCATTCCTGCCTCGTGCAGGCCGGGCAGGATGCGCATGAATTCCTCGTCGGCGGGCGTCACGTCGGTCGAGAGCGCCGCCGGGCGGATCTCGTCGCTCTCGTAGATCTTGCTCTTCACGAGCCCGGGGCAGACCATCGAGACGCCGATCCCGTGCGGGAGCAGGCTCCAGCGCAGCGAGTCGGAGAGGCCGTGTACCGCGAATTTCGCAGTCGTGTAGATCCCGGCCCCCGGGCCGGCGATGAACGCCGCCATCGAGGCGGTGGTCACCACGTGGCCGCCCTCGCCGTGCGCCTTGATCCTGGGCACGAAGGTGACGACGCCGTTGACGACGCCGCCGAGGTTGACGCCGAGCACCCAGTCCCAGTCCTGGTACGTCGCGTCCACGATGTCGTTGAACAGGTTGATCCCGGCGTTCAGGCAGAGGACGTGCACGTTGCCGAACACGCGCTCGGTCTCGTCCGCGGCGCGCGTGAACCCGTCGCGGTCGGTCACGTCCAGCTCGATCGCGTGCACCTCGCCGCCGAGCGCCGCCGTCGCCTCCTCGAGGTGGTCGGCGCGGATGTCGGCGATCACCACCCTCATGCCCGCGCCCAGGAACGCCGTCGCCATGCCGAGACCGACGCCGCTGCCGCCACCCGTGATGAACGCGACCTTGCCCTCGACGTTCCGCACGCCGCGGACCTTATAGTCGCCGGCGAGATGGCGGTCACCCGTGCGGACGTCGTCGGCAGCCTGCTGCGCCCCGAGTACCTGAGCGAAGCGAGGGCAGCTGCGCGCGAGGGAACGATCGGGTCGGACGAGCTGCGCGCCGTCGAGGACCGCGCCGTGCTCGAGGCGATCGAGCTGCAGGAGAGCGCCGGGATCGAGGCGATCACCGACGGCGAGTTCCGGCGCACCGGGTGGATCGCCTTCCTCCCGATGGTGGACGACCCGCTCTTCGAAGCGCCGGTCAGCGGCTTCGAGTTCCTGAACGCGGAGTCCGGCTGGCGAGGCCTCTGGAAAACGGGCGCGGGCGAGCCGGCAGACACGTCGGGGCTTCCGCCCGAGGAGCCGTTCGTAACCCGACGGCTCCAGGTCGAACGCGACATCGTCGGCGACGAGTTCGTGTTCCTGAAGGCGAACGCCCACGCGCGCGCGAAGTACTCGATCCCGGCGCCGAGCTGGCACCGGACCTACTGGCACCCCGACTACTCGGCCGATGCGTATCCGACGTCGGACGACTTCATCGAGCATGTCACCCGGCTGACCCGCGAGCACATCGTCGACCGACTCGTCGAGCTCGGCTGCGACTACATCCAGCTCGACGCGCCCAACTACGCCCAGTGGCACATCGATCCCGGGAACCGTGCCGTGTTCGAGGAGCACGGACACGACATGGCGCACGAGCTCGTCGCGGACGCGGCCCTCGACAGCGCGGTCTTCGAGGGCCTGACCGGCATCACTCGGGCAATGCACATGTGCCGTGGGAATGCCCCCTTCGGCATGTGGGCCGCAACAGGCGGCTACGAGGCGATCTCGAAGCAGGTCTTCCCGCGCCTGGCGAACATCGACCGGCTGCTGCTCGAGTACGACTCCGACCGTGCCGGCGGCTTCGAGCCGCTCGCGGACGTCCTGCCCACGCACGAGGTCGTGCTCGGCCTGGTGACGACGAAGGACGGCACGCTCGAGGATCCCGACGTGCTCGCGGCGAGGGTCGAAGAGGCGACGCGCTACGTCCCGCTCGACCGGCTGGCGCTGAGCCCGCAGTGCGGGTTCGCCTCCGGCGAGATCGCGCGGACGATGACCAGTGACGAGCAGGAGGCGAAGCTGCGGCTCGTGGGTCAGGTCGCCAGCCGGATCTGGGGCTAACGGCGGCGGCGGACGACGAATGCCTCGTCGTTGAACCAGAGCGTCCCGTACTTGCGCAGGACCTCCTGGGTCACCTCGAGGGAGCGGCTGTCGTGGAGCGCCGCTTCGAGGCGCTCGTCCTCGATCTGGTTCACGTAGACGACCGCGTTCCAGGCTGCGAACAGGGTCGAGGTGCCGATCCGGTCGCCGATCTCGGACGGCAGGGTGTGCATCTCGTAGCGGAAGACGGCCTCCGGGTCGGGAGGGTCGGTGAGGTCGTACTCGCCGGCCTCGTCGCCGAGCGCTGTCCGCAACGTCTCGAGCAGCTGGTGCCGGTCGACGGTGAAGGGCTTCTCGCCGGGCCAGAGCCGCGCGACGATCTCGGCGGCCGGGTCGCGGCCCCAGGACTGGACCGTCAACAGACGGCCACCGGGAGCGAGGCTACGGGTGAGCGGCGCCAGGATCTTCTCGACCTTGAAGTCGGCGCCCATGCGGGCGCGCCACGGTTGCGACGCGAGCACGAAGTCGTACGACGTTGCATGCTCGCGGAGCTCCGCGATCACGTCGTGGAGGAGGAAGTCGTGGTCGCGCCGGTAGAGCACGAGGACGGACGGCTGCTGCGGAACGGGGTTGCCAGTCGTCGGGCTCGCGCTCGTCGCCCAGCCCGACGCGAGAATCGGCCCGAGCGCCTCGATCTGCTCCCCGAGGTCGTGCGCGGACGCCCCTTCGAGCGGCACCTCCCGCCAGTGGAGCGCAGCAGCCTTCTGCGGGTCGCTCGGGAGGAGCCTGGGGGCGTCGGCGTACGAGAGATTGGTGACGACGAGCACGGTGTGCGGATGCTCGACGAAGCGGTCGGGCATCTTCTCCAGCCCGAGGCGGACGTCCTCGAGGCTGATCTCCTTCGCCACGGCGAGCGCGGGCACCGTCGGGAAGATGTGGTGGACGGTGCGGAGCATGCGCGCGAGGACAGTCCCGTCGCCCATGCCGGCGTCGAAGAGACGAAGGGCGGGCGGCGTCGGTTGCAGCCGTGCCAGCTCCTCGGCGCTGCGGGCGGCGATCACGGCCTTCTCGTTGCACGTGTTGACGAACGCCAGGTACTTCTGGCGGTTGTCGTAGAAGCGAAACGGCGTCGACTCGGCCTGGGCGGACGGCGCGGTCGCCACCGCGCTCAGAGTGTCATCGGCTCCAGTGCCCAGACCGCATCTCCGTTCGGGGCGGATCCTACCGCGCGTTTCGCGCACACCAAAAGGGGGACGAGGATCAGTCGGGAGCCAACCTATACTTGGCGCCCGTTTCCCGAATGGAAGACGAGAGAGGAGGGCATCGCCAGTGAAAGTTCTGCTTGCGTCGTTGCTCGTGCTCGGGGCGCTGGCCGTCGCGGGGGGCGGCGTGGCTGCGGACACGGGCCCGCTGCCGGCTCCGGTCAAGCACGACTCGTACTACACGTGGCCGAGCGCGCAGCTGCTCCAGGTGTCGCCGGTCCCGTGGGGCGCGGGCTTCGTCCAGAACCTGCCGAAGTACTTCGTCGACTGTCCGCTTTCCTGTATCCGGCCGTTCGACACCGGGGCGACCGTCACCTTGACCGCCACGCCGTCCACCGGGTACACGTTCGTCGGCTGGCAGGTTGCGGACCACGGCGCGGCGCCGACCCCCGGCGTCTGCCCGGGTACCGGAACCTGCACGGTGACGATGAGCGGTGCAAAGGACGTCGTCGCGCTCTTCGACGGCCCGACGCCACAGCCGGTCGGAACCCCGCCGTCCAAGCCGGGGCGGATCCCCGAATAGGAGAGAGGCGCACGACCAACCAGGGAGGGCGGCGGACTCGCCGCCCTCCCCCTGCTCCGAGGAAACTTTTCGGGCGCGGCGAACTCGGGTCCGACAGATGGGCGAGTCATACTCGTCACAAGCGTTGTCCAACCCGATAGGGAGGTATAGGTGGCTTCGTCAAGAGCATGGACAGGCTGGATCGGCTTTGCCGCACTGATGATGATGATCATCGGCGCGATCGACTTCTTCGAGGGGCTGATCGCGGTGATCCGGGACAACTACTATGCCGTTGCCAGAGGGCAGATCTTCATCATGGACACGACGAAGTGGGGCTGGATCACGATGATCCTCGGCGTGATCCTGTTCCTCGTCGGCCTCGGACTGGCCGGCGGGGCAGGCTGGGCTCGGTGGATCGCGATCATCCTGCTCGTCGTCAACCTGCTCGCCCAGCTGAGCTGGCTCGGCAACAGTGCCTACCCGCTCTGGACGCTGACGGTGATCACGCTCGAGATCATCGTCCTCTTCGCGCTGACCGCGAGGTGGTCGGACTCGGGCGCGCTGGAGTAGCGAAGACCGGCGACTTCGCCGACTCCGCGGGCGGTCTCGTGCAGAGCGCCCGTGGAGTCGGTGGCACTTCCGGCACGCCGAGGCGCCGGTACTGAGAGACTGCCGCGCGTGAAGATCCGCGCCGCGGTGCTGGAGGAGTTCGGTCGACCGCTGGTCGTCCAGGAGGTCGAGCTCGCCGAGCCGAAGGCGGGGGAGGCGCTCGTCCGGCTGGTCGCCTGCGGCGTCTGCCACACCGACCTCTACACCGCCTCGGGCGCCGATCCGACCGGGTACGCACCCTGTGTGCTCGGGCACGAGGGCGCCGGCGTGGTCGAGTCGGTCGGTCCCGACGTGACGTTCGTCAGTCCCGGCGACCACGTGGTCACCCTCTTCGCGCCGGAATGTGGGAAATGCGTCCACTGCCTCAGTCCGCGCACGAACCGCTGCGTCGCGATCCGCGACCAGCAAGGGCTCGGCTTCCTGCCCGACGGGACGACGCGCCTCTCGCGCGGCGGCGAGCCGCTCCGGCACTTCATGGGCACGTCGACGTTCGCCGAGTACGCCGTCCTCCCGGAGATCGCGCTCGCGAAGGTGAACCCGGACGCGCCGCTCGAGGGCTGCGCGCCGTTCGCCTGCGGCCTCTCGACCGGGATCGGCGCGGCGCTGAACACGGCGCAGGTCGAGCCCGGCTCGACCGTGGTCGTGTTCGGCTGCGGGCTCGTCGGGCTCGGCGCCGTGATCGGAGCCCGGCTCGCGGGCGCCGCGAGGATCATCGCCATCGACCTGTCCGAGGAGCGGCTCGAACAGGCACGCCGCCACGGCGCCACCGACACTCGCCGTGCAGGAGACGACACGGTCGACTGGATCAGGGCCGAGACGGGCGGCTACGGCGCCGACTACACGATCGAGGCGACGGGTGACGTCGCCGTGATGCGACAGGCGGTCGAGGCCGCGCGCGAGGCGTGGGGGCTCGCGACGATGTGCGGAGTAGCGGGCAAGGGGGAGATGCTCGAGGTGGTTCCGCGCCTCCTGATCACCGGCCGCCGCGTCGCCGGCTCGTCGTTCGGCGGCGTCAAGGGGCGAACCCAGGTGCCGCAGTACGTCGAGCGCTGGCTCGACGGCGAGATCGACGTCGAGTCGCTGATCTCGCATCGACTGACGCTCGACGAGGTCAACCACGGCTTCGAGCTGATGGAGGCGCAGGACGGCATCCGCAGCGTGATCAGGTTGGGCTAGAACGGGAATACGCCTGCGATGACCATCGCCATCGGCGTCGTCCTCTCCCTGGTTGCCCTGGTCAGCGCCGCCGCGGTGATCGGCGCATTCGTGTGGGCGGCGCGGAAGGACGGGGAGGAGGACGAGGCGCTCCAGCGGCGTCTCGGGATCAAGCGCCGGACGCGGATCGGTCGCTGACCGTGGACGTCCGCCACCACGCCGGCGGTGCGCCCGCCTCGGCCGAGCCCGCCGAGGTGGGGGGAAAGACGCCCGAGGTCCTCGGCGCCGTCCGCCGCTTCAGGCGTAGCCGGTGATCGCCGCCGTCGGCAGCGAGATCCTGGACGCGCTCTCGTTCGCGTTCGGGATGTTCTGGGAGATCCTCTGGGCGCTGATCCTCGGCTTCGCGCTCTCCGGCGTCGTGCAGGCGGTGGTCTCGAAACGCGAGATGCGGCGGCTCCTCCCGGACGACTCCGCGCGAACGCTTGCCGTCGCCACGGGGCTCGGCGCGGCCTCGTCGTCGTGCTCCTACGCTGCGGTGGCGCTCGCGCGCTCCCTGTTCCGCCGCGGCGCCGACTTCACGGCCGCGATCGCGTTCGAGATCGCCTCCACGAACCTCGTGTTCGAGCTGGGGATCGTGATCGCGCTCCTGCTCGGCTGGGAATTCGTGCTCGGCGAGTTCGTCGGCGGCCCGCTGATGATCGTCCTCGTCGCCGTCGCCTTTCGCATCTTCCTGCAGCGTCGGCTGGTCGACGCCGCGCGTGAGCAGGCGAACAGGGGCCTCGTCGGGTCGATGGAGGGCCACGCCGAGATGGACATGGCCGCCGGGGGTAAGGGCTCGTGGTGGCGACGCCTACGCACGGAGCGCGGCTTCACGGCGACGGCCGACTACTTCGTCATGGACTGGGCGGCGATCTGGCGCGACATCGCCGTCGGTCTGCTCGTGGCGGGCGCGCTCGCCGCCTGGGTGCCGGAGTCCTGGTGGCAGTCGCTCTTCCTGGTCGACCATCCGACCGCGGCAAAGATCTGGGGCCCGGTCATCGGCCCGCTCGTGGCGGTGATCAGCTTCGTCTGCTCGGTCGGGAACGTCCCGCTCGCGGCGGTGCTCTGGAACGGCGGGATCAGCTTCGGCGGCGTGATCGCCTTCATCTTCGGCGACCTGATCATCGCGCCGATCCTCGACATCTACCGCAAGTACTACGGGCTGAGGATGGCCGCGTTCCTGGCGGCCGTCCTCTACGTGTCGATGGTCCTTGCCGGGCTCGCGGTCGAGTTCCTGTTCCAGGCGATCGGGATCGTCCCCACCGAGCGCAACGCGAAGGTGGAGACGGCGAGCGTCACGTGGAACTACACCACCTACCTGAACATCGTCTTCCTGACTGTCGCGGCTGTCCTCGTCTGGCGGTATTTCCGCCGCGGAGGCGGGATCGCGATGCTACGGATGATGAACCGGCCGGCAGGCGAAGAGCACGATCACCACGCCTGTCGCGGCGGGCACTCGCGCGCCTGATCGGACGCTCCCCGCTAGCGCAGCGAGACGATCCAGGTCAGCGTTCGCGCACGGCCGTAGGCGTCGAGGGCGACGAGCCTCAACGTGTAGTTGCCGGGGCCGAGCAGGAACGGCCCGAATGCGACCCGCCCCGCGCGACCGAGGAAGTGCTGGTTGACGAGCAGCCGGCCCGCGCGCGAGGCTCGGATCCGGCCGTCGTAGATCTGGTTCGCCTTGACGTGCAGCGTGACCGACCAGACGTCGCCCGCGCGGGTGACAGTCGGAGGCTCGCGCACGAGCCGGAACGGCGGCGGGGGAGCAGCGGCGCCGCAGCCTCCGAGGCAGGCGCGCATCCGGAGGAGGTCGCCGGCGAGCCGGATCTCGAACGTGTAGAAGCCCGCCAGCGGGACGGGGAACGGCCCGAGGCGGACGCGTCCGGCTGCGACCCTGGCCGAGACGGTCGTCACCGGACGGCCGGCGCGGACGGCGCGGACGCGGGCCGCGCCGCCGGCCGCGGTCAGGAAGCGGAGGGTGACGCGGTAGCCCGAGCCCGTCTTCCTGACGATCGGCGGGCCGAGCGACGTCAGCGCCCCCGCCGTCGGCGTCCGGTTGGTGAAGGTCGCAGTCGTAGCAAGCGCCTTGGAGAGCTTCAACGTGCAGGTCGTCCGCTTGCCGCTGCAGGCGCCGGCCCAGCCGAGGAAGGACTGGCCCGCTCCCGGCCTGGCGGTGAGGACGGCGGTCGCGCCCGCTCTGAAGTGCTGGACGCAGGTCTTCCGGCCCGTGGACGCGCATGCGCCGGCTGCGGTGGACACGGCGCCGCGCCCGACGACTGTGACCGTCAGGGTCCCTGGCGTCGCGGTCGACGAGAAGGTGGCCGACAGGCTCCGCGCCGCGGTCATGCTCACGGTGCACTTGGGTGCGGTGCCCGTGCAGGCGCCGCCCCAGCCTCCGAACGTGGCTCCGCTCGCCGGCGTCGCGGTGAGCGTGACGGTCGTGCCGGAGCTGAAGGTCGCGTTGCAGGCGCTCGCGCCGTTCCCGCAGTTGATCGCGGCGCCGGTCACCCGGCCCGGTCCGGAGACGGACAGACTCAGCGGGAACGTGCCCGCCGCCCCGCCGCTGAACGTGGCGACCACGGTCTTCGACGCGTCGAAGGTGACCGTGCACGTCGTCGCCGTTCCCGTGCAGGCTCCGCTCCAGCCGGTGAACGTCGCGCCGGAGGCAGGGGTGGCGGTGAGAGTGGCAGTGGAGCCGGCTGCGTGACTCGGGCTCGAGCAGATCGTCGCCCCCGCGCCGCAGTTGATCCCGCCGCCGGTCACCGTCCCGTTCCCGACCACGGACACGCTCAGGTTGAAGCCGCCGCCGGTGGTGCCGCCGCTGAAGGTCGCGGTGACGCTCTTCGCCTGGTTCATCAGCACCGTGCAGGTGGTCGCGGTGCCCCCGCACGCACCGGACCAGCCGAGGAACGTCGCGCCGGCGGCAGGGCTCGCGACGAGCGAGGTGGTGGCCCCGGCGGCGAAGTTCGCGGAGCAGATGGTCGCGCCGCCGCCACAGTTGATCGCGCCGCTGCCGCCGGTGACGCTGCCGCTGCCGTTGATCGACACGGACAGGACGTTCGCCAGTGCGAAGGTGGCCGTCACCGCCGTGTCCGCGGTCATCGTCACGGTGCAGGTCGGGCTCGTTCCAGTGCACCCGCCGGCCCAGCCCGTGAAGACGTAGCCGTCGTTCGGCGACGCGCTCAGGGTCACGGAGGAGTTGAGCGCCTGGTTGCTGACGCAGGTGCTCGGGCAGTTGATGCCGCCCCCCGAGACGTGGCCGCTCCCGGTGACGCTGACAGAGAGCTGCGCAGTGTCGGTGGAGTCGACCCACGTTGCGCTGACGCTCCTGTCCCCGGACATCTCCGTCGTGCACGAGATGCTCGTTCCGGAGCATGCTCCACCCCAGCCGCTGAAGACGGCGCCCGGGTCGGGCGTCTCCACCACCGTCAGCACCGAGCCGGCCGGGACGCTCCAAGAGCACGTAGAGCCGGCGCTGCCGCAGTCGATCTGGTTGTTGCCGCCGGTCACGGTTCCGCTGCCCGAGAACGTCGTCGAGAGTGTCCGCGAGCTCGTGGGCGGCCCGGAGAACGTCGCGGTGATCTCGTGGTCGTGCCCATCATCCGGGATGTCACAGGTGTCCGCCGTGTCCAGGTCGCAGCCGCCTTCGGTTCCGTCGGTCAGGTCCCAGTCGTTCCAGCCTCGGAACGTCCAACCCTTTGCGGTGTTGGCCGCGGTGAGCGTCGCCGCGCCGCCGAGATCGAGAGCGCACGTCTTCTTGCCATCTCCGCACTTGATCCCGCCGGGGCTGCTCGTGACCTGTCCCTGCCCGACCACGCTGACCGCGATCACACCCGTGGCAGGCGGCGGCGGGGGCGGCGGGGGCGGCGCGAAGACAAACGTCGCGGTGACGTCGTGGATGCTGTCGAGGGTGCCGGGTGCGATCTGGCAGGCGGTGCCGGAAACGGTCTCGTTCGGCCCTGAGCATGTCCAGTGGTCGAACGCCCAATCACTCGATGTCGTGCTTGCGGTCAGGACAATCGGCGAGGTGGTGGTGAAGGCCCCCGAGCAAGTCGGCGGGCACGAAATGCCGGCGGGGTTGCTCGTGACAGTCCCCGTCCCGGCGACGGTCACGTTGACGGTCGTCGTCGCCGCCGACCGGCCGGCTGCGCTACCCGCGCCCAGCAGAAGCGCGACCACGCCGGCCAGCGGAACGATTGCACGCCTCATTCGTTGACCCCGTCTCCCCACGAGCGTGCCAGCTTAGACGCCATCCCGTCTCCCCGCCAGACGTCTCATGGCAGCAGGGCGTACCAGGTCAACGTCCGGATGCGTCCGACTCCGTCGGTGGCGGCGAGCCTGATCCGGTACGTGCCGGAGGAGAGCAGCAGGGCGCCGGGGGCGGCCGCCCCGGCCCGGATCGGGAAGCGCACCTCGCGGGCGAGGCGCTTCCCCCGGTACACGCGGACGTCGGCTCCGGCGGGCTGGGTCGAGCGGAAGTGGAGGGTCAGCGACCAGAGCGCGCCCGCGTCGTCGACGGTCGCGGGCCCGCGGGCGAGGATGAAGGGGCTCGACGACGCGCGCTCGCCGCAGCGGCCGAGACAGGCGGTCCACCGGAGCGTCCGGCCGCCGAGCGAAAGCTCGAACGTGTAGAAGCCGGGCTTCGCGACCGGGAACGGCCCGACCCTGGCCGGGCCGGCGGCGGCGGTGAACGCGAGCGCCGTCTCGGGCCGACCCGCCCGCAGCGCCCGGACGCGTGCGGTGCCGCGCGCGCCCGTGCGGAAGCGGAGCGTGACCTCGTACCCGACCGCCGTCCTCGAGACGAGCGGCCCGCCGATCCGGCTGAGCGCCGCCGCCCCGGTCGCCGGTAGCCGCCCCGAGCCGCCGGTGAACGCTGCCGTGACCCGCTTCGCCTCGTCCATCTGGACGGTGCAGGTGGGGAGCTTCCCGCGGCAGGCGCCGCCCCAGCCGCCGAACCTGGCGCCGGCGGCCGGGCTGGCGGTCAGTCCGACGGTCGAGTCCTGGCGGACCTTCGCCCGGCAGGCCGTCTTCCCGTTGCCGCAGCTGATCCCGCCGCCCGTCACCGTGCCGCGACCGGTGACGGCGACGCTGAGCTCGACCTCGGCGGTCGGGCCGCCCGAGAACGTCGCGGTCACACTGCGGGCGGCGCTCATCGTCAGCGAGCACGTCCTCGACGAGCCGCTGCAGGCACCGCCCCAGCCCGTGAACGCCTGGCCGGTGCCCGGCGTCGCGGTCAGCGTGACGTTCGTACCCGCCGCGTGGGTCGCGGAACAGGCCGTTCCGCCCACGCCGCAGTTGATCCCTCCGCCGGTGACCGTCCCGCTCCCGGTCACGGAGACGCTGAGCGGGAACGTGGTCGGGCCCACCGATCCGCCGGAGAAGTTGGCGGTCACATTCTTGTCGCCCGTCATCGTGACCGTGCAGGTCGCTGCGCTCGAGGTCGTACAGCCGCTCCAGCTCGTGAACGAGCCGCCCGACGGCGGCGTCGCGGTCAGCGTGACCTCCGTCCCGGCGCTCACCTCGGCGCTGCAGCCGCTGGAGGAGCCGTTCGTGCAGGCGATCCCGCCGCCGGTGACGGTCCCGTTGCCGTTCACCGTGACCGTCAGACGGGGTTTCCGGAAGGTGCCGGTCGCGTTCTTGCTGTCGTCCATGACCAGCGTGCAGCTGCGAGACGAGCCGCTGCACGCCCCGCTCCAGCCGCCGAAGACGAATCCCTCGTCGGGCGTCTCGACGATCGTCAGCGTCGAGCCCTTGGGGACCTCGGTCGAGCAGTCCTCGTCGCCGGTATCGCAGTCGATGTCCTCGCCCGAGATGTTCCCGCCGTCCCCCGCGGCGTCGCCGTTCGCCTTCACGGTGAGCGTCTTGTCACCCGGAGATGCGGGCGTGCCGAAGGTCGCGATCACCTCGTGGTCGTCGTCCGACAGGTCGAAGGAGACGTCGCAGGTCGCCGCCGTCCCGCTGCAGTCGCCGTCCCAGCCCGAGAACGTCCATCCGCCGGTGTCGGGTGGGGTTGCGGTGAACTCGACGCTGCCCGTCCCGCTGTAGGACACCCGGCAGATCGTCTGGCCGTTCCCGCACCTCATCGAGCTCTTGTCGTCGATGACGAGGCCGCGGCCGACCACCTCGACACGGACGGTCGTCGTCGTCGCCGCCTCGCGTCCGACGGCGCCGCCGACCCCGAGCGCCAGCGTCGCGAGCAGGACCAGGCCACACGCTGCGGCTCTCCATGTCATCCCCGTGCCGGAGCTTAGCCGGGTCCGGGCGGCAGCCCCTCCTGTGGGGGCCGCTACCTTTCGGGAATCGGCCTTCCACCCCCGCGGGCGGGAAACGCCGGCCGAGGGAGCCCCGTCAGCGGTGGCGGAAGACGATCCGGCCGCGGGTCAGGTCGTAGGGGGAGAGCTCGACCCTGACCCGGTCGCCGGGCAGGATCCTGATCCGGTAACGCCTCATCTTCCCCGCCGTGTACCCGAGAGTCTCGTGGTCGTTGTCGAGCTTGATCCGGAACATGCCGCTCCGGAGAGCCTCGACGACCTCCCCCTCGAACTCGATCTTCTCTTCCTTGCCGGCGATCGCCGACCTCCTTCGGTTGCGTCGCCATGCGCCCCGCAGGGCGCACGGCGGACTCCTCCACGAACGCCTAGGCGGCGATCATGGTCACGCTGGTCGCCTCGGGGCCCTTCTGGCCCTCGCGCGGCTCGTACTCGACGCGGGCGCCCTCCTCGAGGGACTTGTACCCCTCGCCGGCGATCTGCGAGAAGTGGACGAACAGATCCTTGCCGCCCTCGTCGGGCGTGATGAACCCGTAGCCCTTCGCAGCGTTGAACCACTTGACGGTACCGGTAGCCATGTGAACACCTCCCTCACCACTCACGAACGGGTAGAGAAGCGCTCAAGATCGCGACTCGGTACTCGTTCTTTTGTGTCGGCCGCGAGCGTAGCAGCAGCTACAACTGGCCGATGACGCTGGTGGCCCGCGAGCTGCCGGACCTGGAGGGCCTCCTGCGCGAGGCGGGGCGGCCGGACCTCGCCGACCAGGTCACGAGGCTCGAGATCAGGCAACGGTGCCAGTGCTCGGTCGAGGGGTGCAGGAGCTTCTACACGGCGTTGCCGATGAAGCGGTGGTTCCGGCGTGGGACGCAGGTCCCGGTCGGCGACTACGTCGTCGACACGATCGACGGGGAGATCGTGTACGTGGAAGTGCTCCGGCTGGACTAGCGTTACGGCCGTGAAGGTCGTCCTCCCCGACAGCTCCGAGCTCGAGCTCCCCGACGGCGCCACCGGCCTCGACGCTGCAGCCGCCATCGGCCCCAAGCTCGCGAAGGAGGCGGTGCTCGTCCGCTCGGACGGCGCGGTCCGCGACCTCCGGCTGCCGCTCGCCGACGGCGAGCACATCCAGATCCTGACCACCCGGGACAAGGACGACCCGGATGCCCTCCACGTCCTCCGGCACTCGTCCGCGCACCTGCTCGCCGAGGCGGTGCGGCGACTGTACCCCGGCGTGAAGATCGCGATCGGGCCCCCGGTGGAGAACGGGTTCTACTACGACTTCGAGTTCCCGGAGCCGATCCACGAGGCGGACCTGGAGCGCATCGAAGCGGAGATCGGGAAGGAGCTGACGGAAGGCCGCGAATGGAGGCGCGAGGAGATCTCGCGCGAGGACGCGCGCGCCCGCTTCGAGGCCGAGGGCGAGCCGTACAAGGTCGAGCTCGTCGACACCGCCGAGGGCGACATCTCGCTGTACACCCAGGGCGACTTCACGGACCTCTGCCGCGGGCCGCACCTCCAGGACTCGAAGCCGATCAGGGCGCTGAAGCTGACCGGCCTCGCCGGCGCCTACTGGCGCGGCGACGAGCGCAACACGCAGCTGACGCGGATCTACGGCACCGCCTTCTACACGCGGGCCGATCTCGACGCCCACCTGGCCGCTCTCGAGGAGGCGCGGCGGCGCGACCACCGCGTCCTCGGCCGTCAGCTCGACCTCTTCCATCTGTCCGACCACTCTCCCGGGTCCCCGTTCTGGCACCCGAAGGGAATGGTGATCTGGAACACGCTGGAGGATCTCCGCCGGCGCGAGAACCGCGAGCGTGGCTACGTCGAGGTGAAGACGCCGCTGCTCTACGACATCCACACGTACATCACCTCGGGCCACTACGAGAACTACCGCGAGAACATGTTCTTCACCTCGAACGACGAGTTCGCGCTCAAGCCGATGAACTGCCCGGGGCACATGCTGCTCTTCGGCAGCCGGCTGCGGAGCTACCGGGAGCTGCCGATCCGCTACGCGGAGTCGTCGACGCTGCACCGCGACGAGCTCGCAGGGACTCTGCACGGGCTTCTGCGTGTGCGGCACGTGACCCAGGACGACGCCCACATCTTCTGCACCCCCGAGCAGATCGAGGGGGAGATCTTCGGCTGCCTCGACTTCGCGACGTACCTCTACGACCTCTTCGGGATGACGGCGCGCGCCGAGCTCTCCACGCGCCCGGAGGGGAAGCTGGGCACGGACGAGGAGTGGGACTTCACCGAAGGCGCCCTGAAGGCGGCACTCGACCGGCGGAAGATCGCGTACGACCTGAACGAGGGTGACGGAGCGTTCTACGGGCCGAAGATCGACCTGCACATGACCGACGTCCTGGGGCGCTCCTGGCAGATGGCGACGATCCAGCTCGACTCGCAAATGCCGAAGCAGTTCGGACTCACCTACATGGGTGCGGACAACCGGGAGCACACGCCCTACGTCGTCCACCGCGCGCTGCTCGGGTCGCTCGAGCGGTTCATCGGCATCCTGATCGAGCACTACGCCGGCGACTTCCCGCTCTGGCTGGCGCCCGTACAGGTGCGCGTGCTGCCGGTCGGGGAGGCCCACCGGGAGGCGGCCGAGGGGCTGGCCGGGCGGCTGCGGGACGCCGGCGCCCGCGTGGAGGTCGACGACCGCGACGAGACGATCGGCAGGCGGATCCGGGACGCGGAGCTCGAGAAGATCCCCCGCGTCGTCGTCTACGGCGATCGCGAGTCGCCCGACGCGCTGGCCGTCCGCGAGCGCGGTGGAGAACAAGGCACGAAGTCGTTGGACGAGCTGCTCGCCGAATTGGGTACGATGTGACCCTGCTCAAGCAGGGACGACCCGTTCCTCACCTCCCGGGTAAAGTCTCGCGGGGGTTCAACCGAGAAGATCGGATGAGACAACGGGCCGCTGCTTGCAGCGGCTTTCGTCATTCGGAGAAGGAGCGAAGAGCGAGCTTGGTGACACACCTTTGAGACCGCGGCGGAGCATCGAACCTCCGGTTCGCCCGGTCTCGCAGAACCGGATCAACGACCAGATCCGCGCGCCGCGCGTCCGGCTGGTGGACGAGGACGGATCCCAGATCGGGATCAAGACGTCCGCCGAGGCGCTCGAGTACGCGTACTCGAAGGGGCTCGACCTCGTCGAGATCGCGTCTCAGGCCGACCCGCCCGTGACGAAGGTCATGGACTACGGGAAGTACCGGTACGAGCAGGAGCAGAAGGCGAAGCAGGCGCGAAAGCACCAGTCGCAGATCCACGTCAAGGAGATCAAGCTCAGACCGAAGATCCAGGTTCACGACTACAACACCAAGAAGGGCCACGTCGAGCGCTTCCTCAACCAGCGCGCGAAGGTCAAGGTGACGATCATGTTCCGCGGGCGGGAGACCACCCACCCGGAGCGCGGCCGTGACCTGCTGATGCGGCTGGCGGAGGACGTGAAGGAGATCGGGGTCGTGGAACAGCCTCCGCTCCTCGACGGCCGGAACATGGTGATGGTGCTGGGGCCGACCAAGAACGCAGGAGTGCAGCGTCAGTCAGGAGAAACGAGAGATGCCGAAGCAGAAGACACACAGCGGGGCGAAGAAGCGGTTCAAGGTGACAGCCGGCGGGAAGCTCCTGCGCCGTCGGGCGATGAAGAGTCACATGCTGGAGAAGAAGTCGCCGAAGCGGAAGCGGAGCTTCCGTCGGGACGCGCCGCTCGCGCCTAGCGACGTCAAGAACGCCCGGAAGCAGCTGGGGATCTAGGCCGTGCCTCGCGTCAAGCGTTCCGTCCACGCGCGCAAGAAGCGCCGCAAGGCTCTCGCCGAGGCGAAGGGCTACTGGGGGCTCAAGTCCAAGTCCTACCGCCGGGCGAAGGAGCAGCTCGACCACTCCCTGAAGTACGCCTACCGTGACCGGAAGGTGCGCAAGCGGACGATGCGGAGCCTCTGGATCATCCGCATCAACGCCGCGGCCCGGCAGCACGGACTGTCGTACAACCAGTTCGTCGCGGGCTGCAAGAGGGCGGAGATCGACCTCGACCGGAAGGTGCTCGCGGACCTCGCGGTCAACGATCCCGCCGCGTTCGGCAAGATCGCCGAGCAGGCCAAGGGGGCACTCGACCCCGCTTCGAAGTAGAGACTGTCCCGGAGGGGCTGTCCCCGAAGGCGCTGCGGGCTGTCGCCCGACGGGTCGGACCCCTTCGGGGTCAGACCCCGGGGCCTAAGCTGCCGCGCGTGATCACCTCCCCCGGCAACCCCCGGCTGAAGCTGATCCGCCGGCTCGGGAGCAGGAGGCAGCGCGCGAAGCTCGGCCTCTTCGTCTGCGAGGGAGAAGACCTCGTCGACGCGGCGCTCGCCGCCGGGATCGAGCCTGCCGACCTGCTCGTCGCGGGGGTGGACGTCGAGCCGGAGCTGCTCGCTGCGGTCTCCACCCTCGCGCACCCGTCCCGCGTGATCGGCGTCTTCCGGCACGACGACCTGCCCGCCTGGTCGGAGCGGCCCGTCGCGCTCGCGCTCTGGCGCGTCGCCGATCCGGGCAACGTCGGGACCCTGCTCCGGACCGCCGACGCCTTCGGTGCGTCGGTCGGACTGTCGGAGGGGTGCGCGGACCCGACCGGCCCGAAGGCCCTCCGCGGGTCGGCCGGAGGGGTCTTTCGCGTTCCGGTCGGCCGCTTCGACCAGCCGAAGGGCCGGCGCGTCGCCCTCGTCGCGCACGGCGGCGAGCCGCTCTCCGGAGTTGTCGAGGCGGGCGGCGATACGGTCTTCGTCCTCGGCGCCGAGCGTGAGGGCCTCCCGGAGGAGGTCGTCGCCGCCTGTGACGCATCCGCGTCGATTCCGCTCGTCGAGGGGGCCGAGTCGCTGAACGTCGCAGCGGCCGGCGCCATCGCGCTCTACGAGTGGCGACGCCGACGCTCGGCACCGTCGGGCATGATCGGGTGAGCGTGCGGCTCGAGGGCATCCACCACATCACCGCGATCACCGCCGACGCGCCTCGGAACGTCGAGTTCTACGCCGGGACGCTCGGCCTGCGGCTGGTGAAGAAGACGGTCAACCAGGACGACCCGACCGTCTACCACCTCTTCTACGCGGACGAGATGGGCTCGTCCGGCTCGGATATCACCTTCTTCGAGTATCCCGGCGCACGCCGCGGACGGGCCGGCGCCGGGATGGTCTACCGCGTCGTGTGGCGGGTCGGCTCGCCGGAGGCGCTCGACTTCTGGGCGCAGCGCCTGGGCGGGGCCGGCGTCGCGTCGCGGCGCGCCGACTCGAGCCTCCTCTTCCGCGATCCGGAAGACCTCGAGCTCGAGCTGGTGGTGGTCGACACGCGCGACGAGCCGCTCGTCGCGGAGCACCCGGAGATTCCGGCCGAGCTCGCGCTCCAGGGATTCGACTCCGTTCGCGTCTACACCGACGACCCGTCCCGGAGCGCTGCGTTCCTCGAGAGCGGGATGGGCTTCCGGCCCGAGTCGGCCACCGTCTACGAGTCCCGCGGCGACCACCGCGGCTCCCGCTACGTCTACGACGTCACCGACCAGGCAGGCGTCGGCGGTGCGGGCACGGTTCACCACGTCGCCTGGGCCTCGCCGATGGACGAGCACGAGGCATGGCGGACGAGGGTGCTGGAGGCGGGCGCGCGCCCGACGCCGGTGATCGACCGGTTCTACTTCCGCTCGATCTACTTCCGCGAGCCGAGCGGGGTGCTGTTCGAAATCGCCACGATCGGCCCCGGCTTCGCGACCGACGAGCCGCTCGAGCATCTCGGCGAGCGTCTCTCCCTGCCGCCGGCGTTCGAGCATCTGCGGGAGCGGGTGGAGCCCGTGCTCACCCCGCTGCCGAGCGCGCGCTAGCCCGCCGGATCGGCGCCTGCGCGATCCGGATCAGGCCGGCGACGTCTTTCCTGCATAGCGTTGGACGCATGATCGACGCGGAGAAGGCCGCACTCGTCCTGGTGGACATCCAGAACGACTACTGGCTGCCGCCGCGCGAGCCTCGGGAGCGGTTCGTCCGGAGCGCACAGTCGCTGCTGAAGCTCGCGCGCGAGGCCGGGATGCTCGTCGTGC
>JBLMYA010000102.1:0-18257 GCA_050258035.1 Verrucomicrobiota bacterium | reverse complement strand
AACGACGCCGACATCCGCACCGCCAAGTCGATCGTCGACTACATCTTCCGCTGGTTCGGGAAGAAGTTCCTCACCCCCGACCAGCAGGAGGAGGCCGGGATCCTCTCACCCGAGGTGAAGGCCCGCCTCGCCGAGCGCTACGCAAATGGAGACGACGCTCCGGCCGCCCCGACCGAAGCGCCTCCGCCAGGCCAGACCGCCCTCTTCAACTCGTGGGAGGACGCGGTCGAGTGCGCGAAGTGCGGCGGCCGGATGGTGCGCACCGGCTCGTGCTACACCTGCCGGGATTGCGGCACCAACACCGGCTGCAGCTGAGTCCCCGGCAAACGGCGTTCGCCCGGAGAGGCATGCGGGCCCGGCCCACACCCGCCCGTCGCCGAGAATGCGAGGTATGCGCCCGAAGTCGGTGATCCCGGCCCTGCTCACGCTCGTCGTGTCGACGTTCGTCCTGCTCGCGGGCACGGCGGGTGCATACGTCGCGGAGGGCGTCCCCTGGCCGGGAGGCGTGGTCCGCTACTACAACGCCGCACCGGACCAGGCCTGGGCGGTGAAGCGGGCGGTCGACGCCTGGAACTCGAGCGGCGCCCGGATCCAGCTGATCGCCGTTCCGCCGTCGCAGGCCGACGTTCGCATCGAGCACTTCTCGCGCGTCAGCTGCACGATCAACTCCGAGGCCACCGTCGGGTACACGCGCACCGCCCGCATCTGGATCTTCCGGCGGGACGACACGTCGCCCTACTGCAACGCGTACGTTGCCGCCGAGGCGCTGGCCCACGAGTTCGGACACGTCCTGGGGCTCGGCCACGAGACCCGCGTCTGCGCTGCGATGAACTCGCGCGGGACGCTCCAGGGGCCCGACCTCTGCCCGAAGGCCCGACGCTGGCAGTGGCGGTGCCGGCTCCTCACCGCCGACGACGTCGCCGGCGCGATCGCCCTCTACGGAGGCACGGCAACGCCGCCGACGAGCCCGCGCAACTGCGACCTCTACCGCGGCATCGGGATGCCGACCGGGCTTCGCGTCGACACGACGTCCGTCTCGCACGAGTTCCGGATCGGCTTCCGCCGCCCGTTCTCGGTGACCGTGCCCACGTTCCTCTCCACCCAGGTCGCGCAAACCGAGTCCTTCGTGATGGCCTCGTCGAGCAGTTGCCCGACTGACCCGTACGAGTTCCGGCGGCGACTCTGGAGCGCACCACCCGGCGCCACCGAGCAGACCCATCTGATGCTGCCGAGCGGCGTCACCTGCATCAGCGTGTGGGCGGTCGACTCGTTCGGCCGGCCCTCCGGCCGGCCGGCGATGCTCCGCGTCCAGGTGGTCGAGACGGGCTGACCCGCATCACGCGCCCGGAGCGTCCCGCGGGCCACCAGTTCCAGCGGCCGAGGATCGCCATCAAGCTGGGCACGAGCAGCGCACGCACGACGGTCGCGTCGATCAGGACGGCGAGCGCGATCCCGATGCCGACCTCCTTCACGACGATCACCTTTGACGTGGCGAACGCCCCGACGGCGATGCAGAAGAGCAGGGCGGCGGCTGTGACGATCCGCCCGGTCCGCTCCAACCCCACGGCGACCGCCTCCCGGTTCGACAAACCGGAGTCCCAGGCCTCCTTGATCCTCGTCAGCAGGAACACGCCGTAATCGGTCGCGAGACCGAACGCGATTGCGAACAGGATCACCGGGAGCGTCAGCTGGAGGGCGCCCTGGCCCTGGTAGCCGAGCAGCCCCTCGAGCCTGCCGTCCTGGAAGACGAACACGAGGACGCCGAACGTCGCCAGCAACGTGAGCGCGTTCATCAGCAGCGTCTTCACCGGCAGGACGAGCGACCGCGTCGCCGCGTAGAGGAGCGCGAAGGTGACGGAGCACAGCAGGACGAGGGCGAGCGGGAGGCGCGAGCCGAGCGAGTGCTTCTGGTCGAGGTACTGGGCGGTGGAGCCTCCGACGAGCGCTGTGCCCGGGAGCGCCCGGAGCTGGCGGACGAGCCGTCGCGAGGAGGCGGCCAGGAACGGCTTACCGGACGACGCGCGTACCTCCCACACGCCGGCTCCGAGCTCCCGCGGCGGGAGGACCAGCGCCGCCTCCGGAAGGCGGCGCACCGCCGCGGCGTAGGAACGCACAGCGGACGCGTCCCCCTGGATCACGGCGTAGGCCGGAGTGACGGTCGTCACGGGGAAGTCCCGGCGGAGCGCGGTGTCGACGATCCGCGAGCTGGACTGCGCCGGCAGGACCGATGCGTCGACGCCGGTGAACCGGACGGACAGGAACGGCAGGCCGAGTACGACGAGCAGGGCGGTCGCCGCGACCGCGACCGGCCACGGACGCCGCATCAGGGCGTGCGCGAGCCGGTACCAGCCGCCCTGCCGGGTCGGCGCGGTGAGCGGGCGGCGCCGAATGGGCAGCGCGTCGACCCGCGGACCGAGCAGGACGAACAGCGCGGGCAGGACGGTGAGCGCGATCAGCCCGGCGAGCGGGCCGACGAGCCCACCCGCGATGCCCATCGAGCGCATGTAACCGAGCGGGAACACGGCGAGTGTCGCGATCGCCGCGCCCACGGTGGCAGAGCTGAAGGCGACCGTGCGACCCGCGGTGGCGAGCGTCGCCCGGATCGCGTCCGGACCGGGCCCTCGACGGCCGAACTCCTCCCGGAAGCGCGACACGAGCAGCAGGCTGTAATCGATGCCGAGGCCGAGGCCGGCCCCGGTGACGATGTTCAGCGCGTACGTCGACACCGGGAACACCAGGTCGAGCAGCCGCAGGAGCAGGAGCGACCCGACGATCGTGAGGCCCCCGCAGAGGAGCGGCAGCAGCGCGGCCACCACGCTCCTGAACACCCACAGGGCGAGCAGGAAGAGGATCGGGAAGGCGATCTTCTCGGCGCGTGTCAGGTCGCGCTGCACCTGCCCGTTGACCTGGGAGGTCGCCAGGGCCGTGCCGCCCATCGCCGTCCCCGGCACCGTCGCCAGGCGTTGCTCGACCCGTCGCGCCGCCTCGCGCCAGAGGCGCTGCGAGGTTGCGGCGCGCGCGTACGCGGCGACGATCGCCTCGTGGCGGTCGCGGGAGAACAGGGCAGGCGCGACGACCGGGAAGCCCGGCTCCGTGCGGATCACCGCCGCCGCCCGGGCCAGCCGGCTCGGCGTCGGGTCGCGCACCAGCACGAGCACCTGGGGCGCGGCCGACAGCCCGGACGCCCGCTCGACCAGCGTCTCCGCACGCAGGCTCTCGCTTCCCCGTGCGACGAAGTCGTTGGAGCCCCGGCCGAGGAGGTGCGGGGTCTGCCGGCCGAACCCGGCGGCGACCACGGCGAGGACGCCGACGACGGCCAGGAGCATCCTCGGCCTGCGCACCGCGAGATCGGCGAGCAGCCTCATCGTCATGATTCTCGTCCCGGTGCCAAGCACCGAACGCGCAGGATCTGCCGCGCGGCGACCCGAGGGAGCGCCGGGAGAGCTGCTAGAGCTCGCCCGGAGGTGCGAACCGGTAGAAGACCTGGCCGGCCTTCGCGAGCAGGCTCGGCACGAAGTCCTCGAGTGCCCGGGCGTTCTCGAGGCCGCCGAGGCCGACCGGGTCGTACCCGGCGTCCCGGATGAGCTGCTCGGTCATGTCGCGCGCCTCGTCGTCCGCGGCGTAGAGGCAGCTCGGCCGGACACGCTGCTCCGAGATCCGGTCGTACAGCGTCGCGAAGTTCGCGTTGAACGCCTTCGCGACCGGCCCCTTCGTATGCGCCTTCACCTCGTGGGCGAACGACTCGTAGTCGTCGTTGCGGCCGGCGAACGCGTTCGCGGAGTCGATGGCGATCTTGCCTTCGAGCCCGGTCACCTTGCCGAGTGCTTCCGAGATCGAGCCGGACGGGACGGCGACCAGGACGACGTCGGCGTCCGATGCGTCCCCACCCTCGCGTCCGAGCGTCGTCACCTCGTGGCCGGCGCGCTCCCAGAGGCGCGCCAGCCCGCCGCCGATGTTGCCCTTGCCGATGGTCGTGATCTTCACGGTTCGACCCCCGTTGTCGGCCTCTCCCGACAACGTGACCGTAGCCGATCGCGGTGTGCAAACGTGTGCGCATGGACGGGGACCGCGTGCGGGTGGACCGGTGGTTGTGGGCGGCGCGCTTCTTCAAGACCCGCGGCGCCGCGACCGACGCGGTGCTCGGCGGGCACGTGCAGGTCAACGGCGCCAGCGTGAAGCCGGCGCGCGACGTGGTCGTCGGCGACCGGCTCGAGATCACCCGCTCACACGAGCGCCGGACGGTCGTCGTCACCGGCCTCGCCGACCGGCGAGGACCCGCGAGCGTCGCGGCGACGCTGTACGAGGAGACGCCCGAGTCCGCAGAGGAACGGAGGCAACGGCGGGACGAACGGCGACTGGCTCGTCCGCTCGGCGCCGACCTCTCCGAACGGCCGACGAAGCGCGACCGCCGCCGCCTCGACGCCCTCAGGCGCGGGCGGCGCCGCGACTAGCGGCCGGCCTGCGTCAGCCGCCGTACCGGCGGTCGCTCCACTTCATCCAGGCGACGATCGCGCCGGGGAAGCCGCAGAGCAAGACGACGATCCCGATCACGACGTGCCCGAGGCCGAGCAGGATCCCGCCCGCCACCAGGCAGGCGATCAGCACGCCGAGGCCGAGCAGGGCACCCATCTGGCGGCAGACCCTACTGGACCGGCGGGACGCGAACCGCGGCTAGCGGATCTCGAACCCCCGGAGCCCCTGCGGGAGCTCGACGACGACGTCGACCCGGTCGATCTCCGAACCGCGCGGTCCCTCCCGGCACACCCGGACGAGCGACTCCACCGGCCCGGGCTCTCCTTCGAAGACGGCCTCGACGGTCCCGTCGGGCCGATTCCGCACCCAGCCGGCGACCCCGCGGCTCTGCGCATCCCGGGCGACCGCGTAGCGGAACCCGACCCCCTGGACCCGGCCATGCACGGTCACTCTCCGCCTCGTCACGCCGGCCCAGGCTATGGCAAGGTCCGGGCGTGACCGAGCCGCTTGAGCTCGCCGATGCCGTCGAGCAGGTCGCCGACGGGATCTGGCACTGGCGGATCCGCAACGCGAACATCGGCGGCGGGATCTCGTCCTCGCACGCGGTCGCGACCGAGGCCGGCTGCGTCCTGATCGACCCCGTTCGCCTCGCGCCCGAGGCGCTCGGCACCCTGCCGCCGCCCGAGGCGATCCTCCTGAGCGCTCGCACCCACCAGCGGGCGGCCTGGCGGTACCGGCGCGAGCTCGGGATCGAGGTCTGGCTCCCCGGCGACGCGAGCGCGGCCGAGGAGGAGCCCGACCGCCGGTACACCGAGGGCGACACCCTTCCGGGAGGCCTCGAGGTGCTCCGCACCCCCGGCCCCGAGTGGCCGCACTACTCGTTCCTCCTCCGGCGGGCGCCGGGTGTGCTCTTCTGCTCCGACCTGCTGATGGACGACGGCGGCTCGCTCGCCTTCGTCCCGTTCGAGTTCCACGACGACCCGGAGGAGACGCGCCGCAGCGTCGAGCGCCTGCTCGACCTCGACTTCACGATCCTCTGCCTCGACCACGGCCCGCCGCTGACGGACGGCCCGAAGGCGGCGATCCGGGCCTTGCTCGCAGCCTGACGCGTGGTGATCCGTGGTTCCCCGCAGGCCCTTCAGGGCAGCGTCCCGGGCGGCTCGAGCAGCTCGATCCCATAGCGGGCGCCGATCTCAGCGATCCGAGCGGGATCGTGCACCCGTCCCTCCGGCGGCAGCACATCCTCGGGCGCGGGCTCGCCGACCTCGCGGACGAACGAGTCGAACCCTGCGGGGGTGGCGATCGCCAGCCACCGCGCCGTCTCCGACTCGACCCGGTAGACGTGCGCCACGTCTCTGGGTGCGAAGGCTGCCTGGCCGGGGCCGAGCTCGATCGAGCCGCCCGGCCGATGCAGCGAGAGCCTCCCGTCGAGCACGTAGAAGATCTCGTCCTCGCGGCGGTGGACGTGCAGCGGCGGCATGTCGCCGCGCCTGCCTTCGACCTCGACGACCGCAATCGTCCCACCGCTCGCCTCGCCGTCGACGAGGACGCGCGCCAGGTTGTCGATGAACCAGACGGACTCGGTCGTGGTGGCGGTGCTCATCATGCTCCTCCTTTCGTCAAGACTCCGAAACGGAGCCTTGATGCGAGATGATAAGCTCCGAATCGGAGTCTTGTCAAGCGGCCGCCTCACACCGTTTTCCTACGCCGTCCTCACGCTGATCGGGGAGGGCGGCGCAGGTCCTCACGACCTGGCCGCGATGATGCGGCGGGGCAGCATCTACTGGGCCGCGGCCGAGAGCCAGTGGTACGGCGAGCCGAAGCGCCTCGAGCGGCTCGGCTACCTGCGCTCCGAGAAACGCCCCGGGAAGACGACCCCCCGCACCCACTACCTGCTCACCCGGAAGGGCCGCGAGGCGCTCCGCGCGTGGCTGGCTCAGCCGTCGTCGCTGCCGCGGATGCAGAACGAGGCGATCGTCCGTGTGCTCGCAGGCGACCTCGGCGACGACGAGTCGCTGCGGGCGAGCCTCGCCGGGATGCGCGTCGACATCGAGGCCGCGCGGGCGAACCTCGACGCGGCCGAGGCGGTCGCCGACTCCCTCCCGCACCGGCGGCGCCACCTCCGGCTCATCCACCGCTACGGCCGCGCGCTGCTCGACGTGCACGAGCAGTGGCTCGACGAGGCCGATCGGGAGCTTCGCCGACCTCCCTAGGTCAACTGCCAGACGTTGTCGCGCAGGACCGGCACGGCGGCGCCACCGCGTTCGATGCCGTCCACCTCCACATCGGGCCCGCCGATCATGAAGTCGGTGTGCGCGCTCGACTGGTTGACCCCCATCGCGTCGAGATCGGCGGCGTCGCGGTCGGCACCGTCGAGATCGACGGCGTACAGCACCCCGGTCCCGTAGGCGATGTGGGATGCGGCGTTCTCGTCGAGCAGCGTGTTCCAGAACGTCAGGCCGCTGCGCCCCACGCGGGACGCCCCGTCGACCAGGGCGACCTCGCCGAGGTATCCGGCTCCCTCGTCGAGGGCAACCTCGGCGCGCACCTCGTCGGCCCCCGACGACGCCCTCACGTCGGTGATCCTCCCGTTCGAGAACGAGATCTCGAGGTCGCGGACGACGGTCCCGCCGAGGAGGACGAGCGGCCGCGTCGAGCGGACCTGTCCCTCGGTGCGCCTGCGATCCGGGGTCGTGAACACCTCCTCGGTCGGCAGATTCGGGACGTAGGGCTGGCCCCAGGCCGTCTCGCTGCCGGCAAAGGTCCAGCGCGAGTTCGCCAGCAGCCCGACCTCGAGATCGGTGCCCGGCCCCCGGAACCGGAGGACGTCGAAACGGCGCTCGTTCAGCTGCTCCGCGCGGCTCTTCAGCACGGCGACGTGCTCGTCCCAGGCCGCGACCGGGTCGGGCTCGTCGAGGCGGACGGTTGCCCGCACCGCCTCCCACAACCGTTCGACGTCCGGCTCGCCGAACACCTGACGCGCCCAGCCCTGGGTCGGGAACGCGACGATCGTCCACGGAATGGAACGGCGGTCGATGGCGTTCCACACGGCCCGCCGCCGCCGCGGGACGATCGACTCGGCGATGCGCTTCGGGTCGAGCCCCGAGAACAGGTCGGGGTCGGGCTCGCCGATGACGTTCACGTACGCGGTGCGGCGCTCCGCCTCCTCCTCGATGCGCCGGAGCATCCACTCGGGCGCCCAGCCGACCGCCTCGTCAGGGGCGAACTCGGCGCGCGCCCGGCGGACGTGGACGTCGAGGTACTCGACCTGGACGAGCCGCGCGCCCTCCGCGTAGGCGACCCTGGCGATCGCGCGGGCGAGAGGCGCGTGCTCGACGTCCGCCAGTACGGTGACGTCCTGCCCCTGCTCGACGTTCACGCCGACCCGCAGCGCGAGCCGAGCGTACTCGTCCAGCTCGCCGGTGCGATCGGCCCAGAAGGTTTCGGCGTCCACGCCGCCGCCACGCTACCTAGAATCGGCAGATGGGAGACGGGGCCGTCACGCCGACCCAGGCACCGCCGCGCGAGCGGATGCTCTGGGCGGAGCTCGGCGAGGCGGCGCGCGAGCTCGCGCGGGCGATCGCCCGCGACGACTACCGCCCCGACCTCATCCTCGGAATCGCACGCGGCGGCCTGCTCGTCGCCGGCGCGCTCTCCTATGCGCTCGAGGTCAAGAACACGTTCACGATGAACGTCGAGTTCTACACCGGCGTGGACGAGCGGCTGCCCGTGCCGATGATCCTCCCGCCGGTGCCGGACCTCGTCGACCTGCACGACTCGCGGATGCTGATCGCAGACGACGTCGCCGACACCGGTCAGACCCTCGCGCTCGTCAAGGGCTTCTGCGCCGGGCAGGTGGGCGAGGTTCGCACGGCGGTCCTCTTCGAGAAGCCGCGCTCGATCGTCAGCTGCGACTACGTCTGGCGCCGCACCGATCTCTGGATCGACTTCCCCTGGTCGGCGGACCCGCCGGTCAGCTGATCGCGCGCACCGCGGCGAGCACCTCGCCCGGCTCCGCGTGGCGGCCGACCTGCTCCTTCGAGAAGACGAGCCGGCCGTCGACGATCACGTCGAACTGGCTCTTCTCGCCCGGGATCGCGGCTGCCTCGTACCCGCTCGTCCTCAGCTCGGCCGCGAGACTCGCGGCCCGCTCGTCGTAGCCCGATCAGACCGGGCAGTAGTAGATCTCGACGCTCACGAATTCCACTCTAGACACTCGGGTCCCAGCTCCGAGACGGACCGGCAGCCGGAGAGCGCCAGCGTCAGGTCGAAGTCGGCGACCAGGTCGCGGATGACGTCGCGGACGCCCGCCTCGCCGCAGAGCGCGAGGCCGTAGACGTACGGCCTGCCGAGGAGCACCGCGGTCGCCCCCAACGCCAGGGCCTTGAACGCATCGGCGCCGCCCCGCAGGCCGCTGTCGAACAGAACCGGGACGCGACCCGCCACGGCCTCGACGACCGCGGGCAGCGCATCCAGCGACCCGATCGCGCCGTCGACCTGCCGGCCGCCGTGGTTCGAGACGACGAGGCCGTCCAGGCCGTGCTCTACGGCGAGACGCGCGTCGTCCGGGTGCAGGATCCCCTTCACGACGATCGGCAGCATCGTCCGCTCGCGCAGCCAGGCGAAGTCGGCCCAGGTCAGCGACGGGCGCGAGTAGACCTCCATCACCTTGCGGACGGCGGCCACGCCCAGCCCCGAGCGCAGGTTCTCGCGGAAGCCGCCTGGGTACGAGCGGGTCGCCTGCACCAGCGCCCGCACCGCCGCGGCCGTCGGGCGGCCGGACCGCTCCACCTTGCCCGGCTCGACCATGCTCTGGAAGACAGGATCGCTCGTGTACTGCGCGATCCCCATCCCGGTTGCGAACGGCAGGTGCGCGAAGTCGAGGTCGCGCGAGCGCCAGCCGAGCATCTTCGTGTCGAGGGTGACGACGATCGCGTCGCAGCCGCACGCCTCCGCGCGACGGACGAAGCTCGCGACCAGCTCGTCGGCGGTGCTCCAGTAGAGCTGGAACCAGCGCACCCCCTCGCCCATCGCCTCCGCGCACGCCTCCATCGGCCGGGAGGCCTGGTTCGAGAAGATCATCGGCACGCCCTCGGCCGCGGCCGCCTTCGCGACCGCGACGTCCGCGTCCCGGTGCGCGAGCTCGAGCACGCCGATCGGAGCGAGCAGGAAGGGCGTCGGCAGGCGGCGGCCGAAGAGCTCGACCGACAGGTCGCGGTCGGACACGTCGCGGAGAACGCGCGGGACGATGCGCGGACGGTCGAGCGCTGCGCGGTTGGCGGCGATCGTGCTCTCGGCGCCGGCTCCGCCCGCGACGTACGCGAACGCCTGCGGCGACATCCGGCCGCGGGCCAGCCTCTCCAACTTCGCCGGGTCGAGGGGGACGGCGGGCCGGCGGCCGCTCACGCCGGCGAGGTAGATCTCGGTCTGACGCTGCTGGCCGATGCCGGGCGGAGTGCTCACGCGCCGATGCTACGGCACCATGGCACTGCGCCACGCGCAGCGGGCAGGGCGTTCCCGACGACCGCGGCGGCTAGCGCGCCTCGTCGAAGCGCCGCGCGACCTCGGCCCAGTTGACGACGTTCCACCAGGCGGCGAGATAGTCGGGGCGGCGGTTCTGGTAGTTGAGGTAGTAGGCGTGCTCCCACACGTCGATCCCGAGCAGTGGGACGTCGTCGGTCATGAGCGGACTGTCCTGGTTCGGGGTGGAGTAGACGGCGAGGCCCGTGCCGTCCCAGACGAGCCACGACCAGCCGCTGCCGAAGCGCTTCACGCCGGCGTCGTTGACCTGTTCCCTGAGCTGGTCGAGGCCGCCGAACGTGCCGTTGATCGCGTCGGCGAGCGCACCCTCGGGCTCGCCGCCGCCGTCGGGCCCCATGATCTGCCAGAAGAGCGAGTGGTTCGCGTGGCCGCCCGCGTTGTTGCGCACGGCGGTGCGGATCGCCTCGGGCATGACCTCGAGCTCGGTGAGAACGTTCTCGACCGGACGGTCGGCCCACTCGGTGCCGTCCAGCGCCTTGTTCGCGTTGTCGACGTATGCCTGGTGGTGCTTGTCGTGGTGGATCTCCATCGTCCGCGCGTCGATGTGCGGCTCCAGGGCGGCGAAGTCGTAGGGCAGTGCGGGCAGTTCGAACGGCATCGGTGTCTCCTCCTCGTTGGACTCGGGATCGATTCTCTCAAACGTAGGATGGGCCGCGATGCGCGTCGTTCTCGGCTGCGGCAACTTCGGCGGGATCGGCTCGGCGCCGGCGTTCTTCGGGCAGGGCGAGACGAAGGAGGAGGCCTTCGAGCTGATGGACGCGGCGTGGGAGCTCGGCATGCGGCGGTTCGACACCGCCGACGCCTACGGGGGCGGGAGGAGCGAGCAGTGGATCGGAGACTGGGCACGCGCGACCTGCAACCGGCCGCGGGTCACCTCCAAGACCTTCAACGCGATGGAGGACGGCGCCGACTTCGGGCTCGCCCGGGAGCGGGTGCTCCGGCAGGTGGACACGAGCCTGGAACGGCTCGGGATCGACCGGATCGACCTCTACCTCACGCACGAGCCCGACCCCGACACGCCGGTCGTGGAGACGTTCGCGACCTTCCAGGCGCTCCTCGACCGCGGCCTGATCGGCGCCTGGGGGGTGAGCAACGTGAGCATCGAGGACCTGTGCGACTGGCTCGATCTGGGAACGCCGTCCCTCGTGCAGAACTCCTATTCGCTGCTCGAGCGCCGCGACCAGGCGGAGGTGATCCCGCTCTGCGCCGAGCGCGGGATCGAGTACCAGGCCTTCAGCCCGCTCGCCGGCGGCTGGCTGACCGGGAAGTACCGCCGCGGCGAGGAGGCGCCGACGGGCTCACGGATGACGATGCGGCCCGAGCCCTACCGCCACCTGGAGGACGGCCGCGTCTACGACGGGCTCGAGGCGCTGAGCCGCGCGGCCGCCGGGCGAGGGGTGAGCACCGGCGGGCTGGCGCTCGCATGGGCCCTCGGCACCGCAGGTTCGGTCGTCGCCGGGCCGCGTCGCCCCGCCCACCTGGAGGCCGTGCGCGAGGCCGTGGGCCTCTCGCTCACCGGCGCCGAGCGCGACGAGCTAGGCTCGCTCTTCCGCTGATGTCCTTCCTGGTGCTCACCCAGAGCGAGGTCGAGCAGCTGCTCGACATGGCCGGCTGCATGGACGCGATGGCCGACGTGCTGGAGGCGCTGGAGCGCGGGGAGCTCTTCATGCCGCTCCGCCTGATCGCCTTCCCGCCCGGCGAATCGAGCGGCATCGGCCTGATGCCGGCCTACCGCGGCGGGACGGAGGCCGCGTACTCGCTGAAGACGATCTGCCTGTTCCCGGACAATCCCGCACGCGGCCTCGATCCCCACCAGGGCACTGTCACGCTGTTCTCGGGCGAGACCGGGGAGCTGCGCGCGCTGATGAACGCCTCCGCGATCACGGCCATCCGCACGGCCGCCGTCTCGGGCGTGGCTACCCGGCTGCTCGCCCGCGAGGACGCTCGCGAGCTGGCGGTCGTCGGCGCCGGCCACCAGGCACACCCGCACATCGCCTCGATGCTCGAGGCGAGGCAGTTCGAGCAGATCCGGATCGCGGCGCGTTCGCTCGAGAGCGCCGAGCGCCTCGCGGCCGAATGGCCGCTCGCCACCGCGGTGGACAGCGTCGAGGAGGCCGTGCGCGGCGCGGACGTCGTCTGCACCGTGACCAACTCGAGCGAGCCGGTCCTGCGCCACGAGTGGCTGAAGCCCGGCGCGCACGTGAACGCCGTCGGCTCGAGCGTGAAGACCGCCCGCGAGCTCGACACCCCCACGGTCGTCGCCTGCTCGCTCTTCGTCGACCGGCGCGAGTCGACCGTGAACGAGGCGGGCGACTACCTCACCCCGCTCGCGGAGGGGGCGATCTCCGGGCAGGACCACATCAAGGCGGAGCTCGGCGAGATCCTCGCCGGCTCGCATCCGGGCCGGTCTGCAGACGACGAGCTGACGGTCTTCAAGTCGCTCGGGCTCGCCGTGGAGGACCTCGCCGCGGCCGAGTACGTCGTCCGCCGGGCCACCGAGACCGGAACCGGGACGACCGTCGAGCTTTGATCCCGCTCGCCGAGATCGAGCGGGCGCGGGAGCGGATCGCCGGCGCGGCGCTGAGAACACCGCTCGTCCGGCTCCCCGACGCGGAGGTCTGGCTGAAGCTCGAGAACCTCCAGCCGGTGGCGTCGTTCAAGATCCGCGGCGCGACGAACGCGATCCGGGCCGCCCCGGCGGAGGAGCTGGCGCAGGGTGTCGTCACCGCCAGCGCCGGGAACATGGCCCAGGGCGTCGCCTGGGCGGCCCGCGAGGCAGGCGTGCCGGCGACGATCGTCGTCCCGGACTACGCGCCGCAGACGAAGATCGAACGGATCGAGCGGCTCGGCGGCCGGGTGTTGAAGGTCACGTACGAGGACTGGTGGCGGGCGATCGAGGAGTCGCGCTACGAGGGCGCCGACGGCCTGTTCGTCCACCCGGTGCAGGACGAGCTCGTGATGGCGGGGAACGGGACGATCGGGCTCGAGCTGCTCGAGGACCTGCCGGACGTCGACACGGTGCTGGTGCCGTACGGCGGCGGCGGCCTCGTCTCCGGGATCGCGAGCGCCGTGAAGGCGATCCGCCCGAGTGCCCGCGTTTACGCCTGCGAGCCCGAGACCGGTGCCGCGGCGGCCGCGGCGTTCGCCGCCGGCGGGCCGACGGAGGTCGAGTACACGCCGTCGTTCGTCGACGGCGCGGGCTCACGCCGCGTGCTGCAACCGATGTGGCCGCGCGTCTCCGAGCTCGTCGACGGGGCGTTCGCGGTCTCGCTGGACGACACGGCCGACGCCGTCCGCCTGCTCGCGGAGCGTATCCGCGTGATCGCCGAGGGAGCGGGAGCGCTGGCTCCGGCCGTGGCCCTCTCGGGTCGCGCCGGAGGCGGCAAGATCGCGTGCATCGTCTCCGGAGGCAACATCGACTTCTCCGTGCTCGCTCGCATCCTCACGGGCGAGACGCCGAAGTAGCATTGCAGCAAGGCCGGCTTTCGCGGGGTGAAGCCGCCCGCCTGCTCACCCGACTGGGGCGCGCCCGAGCCTCGTAGCCTCTGGTACGTGGGGGCCACCGATGCCGGGAAAGCCGCACGGTCGGATACTGGAGCGTGGCAAGGAGGCGGCCCGTGTGACGACGTATCCGCACCGGCTTCACGTACATCGGCCCCACGTCAACCTCCGGCTGGTCGCCGTGGTCGTGTTGGCGGCGGCACTCGTGGGATCGGGCGCCTGGGTGACCACGGCTCTCGGCTCGAGGCTGTCGGAGTTTCACACCCGAGCGCCCCGACGGGCTTGACGATTCCCAGACGTCGGCGGATCATCGCGAGGGCTTGGAAGACTTCGAGACGATCGCGCAAGAAGTCAGTGCCCTCGGTCAAAGGATCAAGAGGCTCGAGCAGCGGCTCGAGCACGTCGAAAAGGTGAACGCCGGGCTAGAGGAAGCTGCACTGACGACGGCCCGCGCCCTACAGGAGATCTCGTCGCATTGGGACAAGGTCTATGAGGCTATGCGCCGCAAGAACGCGACCCGGACAGACGAGTAGGCGTTTGCGCCAGTGAGGCCCGGCGCGGGGGTTCGAAGACTTCACCCGGCCGGTCGAGCGCTTCCCCCCGCATCTGCCTGGGCCGGTCAGGACGCGGCGCGGCGCCTGCCCGTTGCCCAGTCGCTCTTTCGGCCGATGGCCGAAGCGAGTCACGCTGCCGGGGTACGTAATTCACCACCCCAACTCTGCGGATTGCGCCCCTGGTTCCGAAGGTGCTGAGCGATCAACCTGAGGGCCATGTGGAGCGAGGAAGTCGACCACCCGAGCGCGCCGGCCACGCGGGTCAAGCTGCGGCTTCTCGTCGAGTTCTTCGTCTGGCTCCTGACCGCGCCTCTGTCAGACCGAAGCGCTCAGCGCTGACGCTCACATCGTCACGCGCCGAGGTCGACTCGCCTTCTCGGCCGTGGCCGCAAGCATCCCGAGCGCCTTGTCGTGCGACTGACCGCCGAGAGGCTCCCCGGCAGGATTCGCTCACCGCACCTCGCGTACATGCAGCACCCAGCCTCGACCAACGGCTTCAGCCGCCGGCGACGGGCGCGGTGCGCCGGCTGCTAGCCGAGCGTCTCCACGGTCACGCGATCGACCCCACCGCGGCCGGGGCGAACGTCGGCGCGGGCGACCACCGCGCTGATGAGAGCGCGCTGCTCGTCGACGGTGAGGCTGTCCCAGTCCCCGGTCGTGCTGATCGCGACGGCGGGGACGGCCGCGTTCTGCAGCTCGGCCAGACGATCCCGTACGCGGTCGCGCTCCTCGCGAAGTTCGAGCAGCCGCTCCCTGGCAGCGTCCACGTCCTCGAGGCCGGTGAACGCGCGCACGGCCGCGTCGAGCTCCCGTTCCGCGGTGTCGAGGTTGCGCTCCCCAGCTGCGAGGCCGTCGTCGAGGCCGGCCGTGCCGCGCATCCGGTCGAGCTGCGACTTCACCGTCTCGACGACCACTCGCTCGGCTAGGTCCGCGCTGATCGTGACGCGGCGCGGGCAGTCGTGGAGCGGGTCACAGCGGTAGAACGGGTACCGCTTCCCGCCCTGGAGGGTCGTCCCGACGACCATGCGGCTCCCGCAGCTTCCGCAGCGGAGTACGCCGAGTCGGGCGAGCAGACGCTCCGAGGACGGTCGCCGGCCGCGCGGTGAGCGCATCCGCTGGACCCTCTGCCAGGTCGCCACATCAACGATCGCCGGGTGCGACTCCAGGTTCACGTTGTCGCCGAAGTGGAGCTCGCCAAGCACGACCCGCGAGCCGAAGAGCGTCTGCACCCCGTGGAAGCTGCGCTCGATTCCGTGGTCGCGCAGATGCTCGCGCACTTCCATGACGGTGGCACCGGAGGCGCGGAGGCGGAACGCTTCCGCGACGACGGGCGCCTCGTCGGGGTGCGGTTCGAGACGACCATCTTCGGTGCGCCGGTACCCCGGCGGAACGTTCGGGAACGGCGGCACGCCACGTTGGACAGCGCGGCGCTTCGCGTCCCGGGTGCGTTCCGCCGCGATCGCGCGCTGGAGGCCCGGTCGGTGGGGGGGCTCTTCGCCGCCGGAAACGTCGAGCTCCTCGAGGGTGTCGATGAGTTCGAGCCCGTCCCGTTCGCATGCGGTTCGGATACGCTCGGCCTGCTCGGACGGAGAAACGAATCGCTCGTCGTCGCGGTCGCGATCCCCGATCCCGGAGACGCGGACGACGCCGACGGCACGCTTGGAGGTGGCCATGCTAGGCCGAGGGAGATCGGATGCCTGAGGTCCCCATGCTGCGCGAGGGAGATCGGATGCCTGACTTCGTCTGGGAGGACACGCTGTCCGCCTTTCGGGGTAAGCCAATGATACTGTATTTTTACCCTGCCGACCTCACGCCGGGATGCACGATGGAGGCGAAGGCGTTCAACGACCGCTACGACGCCTTCCGGGAGGCCGGCTACGAGGTGATCGGGATCAGCGTCGACAACGACGAGAAGCACGACGAGTTCCGGTCGGAGTGCGGCCTGCGCTTCCCGCTCGTCGCCGACGACGGAGCGGAGCTGACGAGGTCGCTCGGGCTCCTCAAGCAGTACGGCGACTACGGCTGGTTCGCCGCGCGCGTCACGTACCTGCTCGACGCGGAGGGCGTCGTGCAGCGGGTCTGGGACGTCGAAGACGCAGGGGGACATCCCGAGGAAGTCCTCGCCGCCGTCCAGGGCTGAGACACCTCGCGCTGGACGGGAGTCCGGGTACCTGGGACAATTCCGCCCTCCCCCGCATGCTCGGCTACGTCATCGACGAAGATGCCCTCGAGGCCCGGACGCTCGAGGGTGACACCGCCGCGGTCCGCGTCGCCATCGACGCGAGCTGCGGCTGCGAGCGGCTCGAGCAGCGTGTTGTGCGGTACGCACCCGGGCGGTCGGAGGAGCGGTCGCCGGAGGGGAGAAGACAGGAGGTCCTCTACGTCGCCGAGGGACGCGGAACGCTCTACGTCAACGGCGAGCCGCACGCACTCGAGCCGAACACGGGCGTCTACCTGACCCCCGACGACCGGTACCGGGTCGACAACCCCGGGCCGGACGAGCTGCTCACGGTCTCCGTGACGGCGCCGCAGGACACGCCCGTCGACGACACTCACGGCGTCACGGTCAGGTACGCGGATCGCCCGGCGCTGCCGGCGAGCCCGAACCGCGAGTTCCGGTACCTCGTGAACCAGGACATCGGCTGCCCTGACGTCACCCAGTTCGTCGGGATCATCCCGCCCGGACGCGCCGGGATGCACAGTCACGTCTACGACGAGGTCGTGTACGTGATCGAGGGGGAGGGCGTTCTCCACCTCGGAGGCGAGCAGACGCCGATAGGAGGTGGATCGTGCATCCACCTGCCGCCGCTCGTCGAGCACTGTCTCGAGAACACGGGCGCTAACGAGATGCGGGTGCTGGGCGTCTTCTATCCACAGGGAGATCCGGCGTCACGCGCGACCGAGAGTCAGGCGTGAGCCGGGGATCCGGACAATGCGAACAGGAGGGAAGGGAATGAAGCTGAGGGTCACGCTCGTTGCAGTGCCGGTTCTGGCACTCGTCATCGTGGCCGCGGCGTTCGCCGGGACGAACGGGGGTGCCACCAAGGCGTCATCCTCGGCGGCGGCGATCGCGTGCGGAACGACTCGCACCATCGGGGTTGCGGCACCGATCACCGGCCCGGCCGCGTCGATCGGCCAGCAGCAGCTCCGCTGGGCGCAGTTCTACGTCAAGCGGTGGAACGCGCAGAAGGCGAACGCGAAGCAGAAGATCGCGATCGTCCAGGGCGACACGCAGCTGGGCGTCGACACGGCGTTCGCCGTGAAGGTCGCGCAGTCGTTCGCGTCCAACCCGAGGGTGCTCGGCGTCGTCGGGCCCGCCGGGAGCCAGGAGGTCGTCGCATCGACGTCCGCGCTCCAGGGCGGAGGGCTGGGCTGGGTGTCCGGCTCGGCGACGCGCGTGTCGCTGACCGACGGTCACACGGACAACGTCGACCGTCAGGGCTTCTTCTTCCGGACGGTGCCGAACGACAACGTCCAGGGCCCGACGGTGGCGGGCTACATGCGCCTGAAGCTCAAGGCGCAGCGCGTGTTCGTCATCGACGACCAGGAGGCCTACTCGCAGGGACTCGCCGACACGGTTCAGGGCAATCTCAGGGCTCACGGCATCACCGTGACGCGCGACTCGGTCAGCCAGGACACGACCGACTTCTCCTCGCTGATCGCGAAGATCCCCGGCAACACCAACGTCATCTACATCCCGTGGCAGCTCTCCCCGCGCGCCCAGGCGTTCGGGCAGCAGCTCAAGGGAGCCGGCAAGAACATCACGCTGTTCGGCTCCGACGGTCTCTTCGACCCGGCGACCTGGAAGATCGCGGGGTCGTACGACTCCTTCTTCCCCGTCGACACGAACACCCCGGTCGTGAAGGCGTACGCAGCCGCGCACGGCGGAGACGGCGAGTACTTCGGCGCTCCGACCTACGCGGCGACCCAGGTCGTCGTCGGTGCGATCACGCGGGCGTGCAAGGACGGCAAGGCGACCCGGGCCGAGGTTCGCCAGCAGATCGCCAAGACGAACATCCCGGCGGCCCAGTCGGTGCTCGGGTTCCGGATCGTCTACCAGAGGAACGGCGAGCTCCGCTACGGCGGGTTCGGCATCTTCCAGATCCAGTCCGACGGCACGTACAAGCGCGTCGGATAACAGCCCACTCGAAATCGGCGGGGGGGGGGGGGGGGGGGGGGGGGGGGGGG
>JBLMYA010000101.1:0-17713 GCA_050258035.1 Verrucomicrobiota bacterium | reverse complement strand
AATCGACCCAGCCACTCAACCATGTCCGCCGGCACCGTCGGCGCCCCGCACGCTCCGAAGCTCGCCCGACCGCGCATCGAGCACGCCCGCGACGACCTTGCGCGCATGCACATCCAACCCGACCCACGCACCCTCAACCATACCGGCGCCTCCCGTAATTACCGCTCTACCGCCGCGCCACTCGCGACGGCAACCCGCGCCAACCTACGAGCGAGGCGCCGGATCACGCTCCATACGGCCTAGCCGGAAGTCCGCTAGGCGGCGATCTCGAGTCGGTTCCTCGAGCGCTTCGCCTCGTACATCGCCTCGTCCGCCCTCCGGAGCAGGTCCTCCACCGTCCCCGGCATCCCCCTGTGCGAGACGGCGATGCCGAAGCTGGCCTCGATCGCCGCCGCCGACGGGTCATCCCTCTGCACGTCCACCCACGCCACGAGGGCGCGCTCGACCACCCGCTTGGCCTCGTTCTCGGAGCACCCCGGCAGGACGAGCGCGAACTCGTCTCCACCGATGCGGAAAGCGGTGTCCTGCTCCCGGACCGAGCCGGTGAGCACCCGACCGAAGCGCGCCAGGACGTCGTCGCCGACTGAGTGGCCGCGGGCGTCGTTCAACTGCTTGAAGCCGTCGAGGTCGCAGTAGACGAGCGCGACCCGTTCGGCGCGACGGGAGGACTGCCGGAGGCGGTCGTCGAGCTCGGCCATGAAGGAGTGCCGGTTTCGCAGCCTCGTGAGCGCGTCGTGCTCGGCCAGGTACCGCTGGGCCTCGTACTGCGCGACGGCCTCGAGCGCCACCGTCGCCTGGTTCGCGAACAGGCGGAGCGCCTGGAGCGACTCGGTCGTCGGGAGCAGGCGGTCGACCGGATCGTCCGCGAAGATCACGCCGAGGCACGATCCCTCGGGGTCGTTGAGCGGAACCGCGAGCCAGTGGCGGTGCCACGCCCACGGCCCGCGCCCGTTGCGGCGCGACTGATAGAGGCCCTCGAGCTCCGGCAGCTGCGCCTCGGCGTCCTCGCAGGGGACGAGAAAGCATCCTTCGCGCTCGTACCGGGCGTCGAACAGGCGTTGGAGCTCGGGGAACCCGAACGGCAGGCGCAGCCGGGGATCGTCGAGGCGCAGCCCGGCGGCGGCGGCAGGGACGAGTGCCTCGGTCTCGGGATCGCGCAGGTGGACGACCACCCGCTCGAACCCGAGCGCCTCCGAGATCCCGGTCGTGACCGCCTCCAGCACCGCTGTCCCCGAAGCGGTCTCGGTGAGCTTCGACGAGACCTGCAGCAGGTGCTCGAGCGCCCGGCGGTGGGCGGCCGCCGCCGCCATCTCCTGTGCGCGCTGCACGGCGCGGGCCGCGTGGCGGACGACCGTCGTGAGCAGGTGGAGCTCCTCGGCGGACGGCCGGCGTCCGGACTTCGGCTGCGCGACGTTGAAGACCCCGAGGATGTGGCCGTCCGTGTGGTGGAACGGGATGAAGATCTCGTCCTCGCCCTGCCAGGCGTCGGGGTGCCCGTCGTGCTCCACCTCGGGCACGACGCGGTGACCGCTCAGGTCGGTCCAGTCGTACTCGCCGGCGTAGACCGTGTACGCGCCCGCCCGCAGGAAACGTGGCTCCAGGAGACGGTTCCAGGTCTCCCAGCCGTACGTCGAGCCGAGCAGCGTCGGCAGGCCGGGATCGTCGCCGTAGACGGTGCTGACCACGAAGTCGTCCCATTCCGGCCGCCAGAGGTTGATGACCGTGGCGCCGTAGTTGAGGCTCTCGGCCACGACCTGCGCGACCGCCTCCAGCGCCCGGGGCAGGTCGTCGGCGTGTTCGACGATCGTCGCGCTCTCGAGGAAGGCGTGGAGCCGGGCGAGCCGGTGGAGCTCGGTGTCCTCGGAGGCTCCGTCGTCGGGAGAGTCCGAGGCGAGACCGGAGCTTCGGTCGCCCGCCACCTCGGCGAGGAGCGCCGCGACGACGGCGGCGTCGAACTGCTTCCCGACGGCCCCCTCGAGCTCCGCGCAGGCGTCTGCGGCGGTCCGCGTCGGCCTGTACGTACGGTCCGTGACCATCGCGTCGTAGGCGTCGCAGACGGCGACGATTCGTGCGACGAGGGGAATCGTGGTGCTGTCGAGCCCGTCCGGATAGCCGTCGCCGTCCAGCCGTTCGTGGCTGGAGCGAACGAGGGCCGCCACCGGGGCGAGCGACGGGAACAGGCTCAGGAGGTCCTCGCCGGCAAGGGTGTGGCGCCGGATCTCGTCCCATTCCTGCGCGTCGAGCGGCCCGGTCTTGCTCAGGACGTCCCGGCAGATCGCGAGCTTGCCGATGTCGTGCAGCTCGGCGGTCCGTCGCACGAGGCCACGGTCGGCGACGCTCAGGCCCAGCCTGGCGGCGACCGCGTCGGCCAGTCGTGCGACCTCGCGTGTGTGTGCTCCCAGCGCCTCGTCGTGTGCCTCGGTGAGCGTCCGGAGCAGCTCCCCCACGCGGTCGGGGAAGACGAGCCCGCGACGCTTCTGGTCATCGAGCCGCTCCTCCGCGAGGGCGAGCGCAGCGCAGCCGCCGGCCTCGGTGGGGACCAGCGCCACACCGAACGAGCAGTGGAGCGGTTCGGGGTGCTCGAGGGTCAGTCGGTCGAGGGCGCGGCCCAGCTGCCTGACCAGCGTGGGCGCGTCGCCTGCCAGCAAGAGCGCGAAAGCGTCCGCGCCGAGTCGGAACGTCTGCGAGACGCTGCCCGCGCGGCGCTCGAGCAGGTCGAGGATCGCATCGCCTCGCCCGTAGCCGTGCAGCGCGTTGTACGCACGGAAGCCGTCGACGTCGGCGGCCAGGAGCAGGCGCGGGACCTGCGGCCGACCCTGCTCGATCGCGGCGAGCTCGTCGTAGAGTTCGGCACGCGTTCCGGCCCGCGGGCCGGGAAAGGCAGCTCTGACTGCCGTGGGGGTTTGCCACATGCCGTCATCATCGGCTCCCCACGGCTTGTGCGAATCCCCCGCAAAGGCGGTTCTCGACGCGAGGGCCCGCCGCCGCCGCAGGCCTATACTCGCGCGCGTGGACGTCGCCGACTACCGGGATCGATTCCCGATCCTCGCGGACACGACGTACCTGATCAATCACTCGCTCGCCGCGATGCCGGCCGCCGCCGAGGGCCGCGTCCTCGAGTACGCGCGCACGTGGAAGACGCGCGGGATCCGGGCCTGGGGCGAGGGGTGGTGGGACCTGCCGTTGACCGTCGGCGACCAGGTCGGGCGGATCGTCGGCGCGCCGCCGGGCAGCGTCTGCATGCATCAGAACGTGACCGTCGCGGCCGCGGTCGTCCTCTCCTGCTTCCGTCTGGAGCCGCCCCGCAACAGGATCGTCTACCTCGAAGGCGAGTTCCCGTCGGTTCGCTACCTTCTCCAGGCGCAACCGGGCGCGGAGATACGCGTCGTGCCCGATGTGGACGCGCTCCTCGAGGCGATCGACGAGAGAACGCTGCTCGTTCCGGTCAGCCACGTGCTGTTCAAGGTCGCCGAGCTCCAGGACGTGGGCGGGATCCAGCGACGGGCCGACGAGGTCGGCGCCCACGTCCTGCTCGACGCCTACCAGTCGGCCGGGGCGGTGCCGCTCGACCTGACGCGGCTCGGCGTCTCGTTCGCGACCGGCGGCTCGGTCAAGTGGCTCTGCGGGGGCCCGGGCGCAGGCTGGCTGTACGTCCGGCCCGACCTGATCGCCCGGCTCGAGCCGGCGTTCGTCGGCTGGCAGGGCCACGCGCGGCCGTTCGCGTTCGAGCCGGAGCTCGAGTACGCCGACGGAATCGCGCGCTTCCTGACCGGGACGCCGAACGTCCCCGCGCTCTACGCGGCGACCGCCGGCTACGACGTGATCGAGGAGGTCGGCGTCGCCGCCATCCGCAGGCGGTCGCTCGACCTGACCGACCATCTGATCCGACTCGCCGACGCAGCCGGCTTCGAGGTCACGTCGCAGCGTGAGCGGGCCCGCCGCGGCGCCAGCATCAGCGTCCGCATGCCCGGCTTCGAGGGCGTCCACAGAGAGCTGGCCGAGCGGCAGGTCCTGTGCGACTTCCGGCCCGAGGTCGGGCTCCGCCTGGGGCCGCACTTCTTCAACACCGAGGAGGAGCTCGACTTCACGATCGGACAGATCGAGGACATCGTCGCCACCGGGGCGCACGAGCGTCACCTCGGGGCTGCCGCGCGCTTCTAGTCCGCAGCGGCGCCGGGCAGAGCCCCGGCCCCGATGAGGGCGCACGCGAGAGCCGTTGCCGCGGCGAGCCTCCTCACACCGGGGGTGACGACTCACGCCGCGGGTTGGTTGGCCGGGCCTACATGAGCTCGAGCAGCCGGGCGGCGTAGGTGGGCGCGGTCGGCTCGTCCTCGTGCTTGAAGTAGGCGTAGACGTCGACGCCCTCCGCGAGCACCGGGCGGAGCCGGTCGGCCCACCCGCGCAGCGCCTCGTCATCGTACGGCGGCCGACGCAGCCGGAGGTAGCGGAAGTCCGCGTCGCCCTCGAGCGAGCCGACGAGCTGCACGCCCCCGACGTCGGCCCACGACTCGTTGCGGAACTCGAACGCGTACCGAAGCTCGGGATCGGCCGAGGCACGGAAGAGATCGAGCCAACCGTCGTCTCGCGGCCGCGACGCGGGCAGCTGGACGAGAATCGGTCCCAGCCGCTCGCCCAGCGTGCGCACGCGCTCGCAGAACGTCCCGACGACGGAGAGGTCGCCGAAGTGCGTGGCGCGCCGGTTCATCTTCACCGCGAAGCGGAAGCCCGCCGGCGTCTGCTCGGCCCAGCCGCGGAGCCGCTCCTCGGATGGGAGCTGGTAGAAGGTCGCGTTCAGCTCGACGGAAGGCACCCGCTCGGCGTACGCCCGCAGGAACTCGCGCTGCGGCGTCCCGGCCGGGTAGAAGGCCGGCTTCCACGTCGGGTAGGAGAAGCCGGACGCGCCGACGTAGAGGCCGGCGGCGCTCACGGCCGCACCGGACCGCCGTGGTACACGAGCTCGCCGTCGGCGAATCGGAGATCGTGCGGCGCAGGACGCGGCGGCTCGCCGGGCGCAGCCGCCGCCGCGTGGGTTGCCGCCTTCGTACGGACGATGACGCGTTCGAGGCGATCGAGCTCGGTCACCCCGCCAACCCTACGCGGCCGGCCTGGGCGCCTGACGGGCCCCGCCGGTGCCGGCGCTACACTCGTCGTCCCGGTGGCGACTACGACCGACGTGATCCCCGAGAACACGATCCGCGTCCTCGACCACGGCTTCGTCCGGCTCGACGGCGTGATGGCGAGCGACCTCTCGGTGGTCAACGGGGCGCGGGTGAGCTTCGCCCGCCGCAAGGACGAGATGGACGAGTCGGACGAGGGGCTGATCCGCTTCCTGATGCGCGACCGGCACGGAACGCCCTTCGAGCACAACGCGTTCCGGTTCCACATCCGCTGCCCGATCTTCGTCGCACGCGAGTGGATGCGGCACCGGGTCGGCTCGTTCAACGAGTTCAGCATGCGCTACGCCAAGGCGACGGACGATTTCTACGTTCCGGAGCCGGAGGACGTGCGCACGCAGGTCGGCAAGCCGGGTGCGTACACCTTCGAGCCGGTGGAGCCCGAGGTGGCCGAGAGGACGCGCGACGGGCTCCGCGCGGTCTACGACGCGGCGTTCGAGACGTACGAGCGGCTCGTCGAGCTCGGGGTCGCCCGCGAGCTGGCCCGCTGCGTGATGCCGGTGGGGGCCTACACCGAGTTCTACTGGACGATCAACGCGCGGTCGCTGATGAACTTCGTCTCCCTCCGCGCCGCCGAGACCGCCCAGCGGGAGATCCGCCGGTATGCCGAGGCGGTCGAGCAGTTCTTCGCCGAGCACATGCCGGTCACCCACGCGGCCTTCGTCGCGAACGACCGCACCGCTCCGTAGGCCCTACGTCGTCAGCAGTACCTGGTCACGCGGTCGCTTGCTCGTCGTCACCACCCAGCCGACGTCCCCCTTCAGTCGGTAGGGCACGGAGAACCGCACCGTTGTCCGGCCTCTGCCCTTGACCGAAAACGCGCCGCACCAGGCGGTGATCTTTCCGCCGCGGGTCAGATAGAGCTCGTACCACTGGCCCTTCGGCAGCGGCTGCAGCCCGCTCGCTCTGACGAGCAGCGGCCAGTTCCCGACCTCGTCTCGAGCGCCGATCACGATCGATGCCCGCGCAATCTCGAGGCCGCTGCCGGGAGCCGGGTGCATCCTCTTTGTCGCTGCCTTGGACGGAAAGTCGCCGGAGCCGCGGCCTCCGACGAGGAACCCGATCCCGAAGGCGGCCGCGGCGACGGCGGCCGCGAGGAGGAAGGCGGCGCCACGGCGGCGGCGCGGCGCAAGGGTCGTCCGGCTCTGCGTAGCAGGGGCTTCGGCCAGCCGGGGGGAGAGCTCCGGCGGGGGCCCGGCGGCGATCAGCAGCTGATGCGCGCGGCGGAGGCGCTCCAGCTCCTCCGGTGTGCCCTCGTCCCCGACGAGATCGACGAAATCCGGCCCACTCATCCCAGTTCCTCCTCGAGCGCATCGGAGAGGCGGTGCAGCCCGCTCCGCGTGCGCGTCTTCACGGTACCGAGCGGGATGCCCAGGTAGTTCGCGATCTCGCTCTGGGACAGTCCGCTCCAGTAGGCAAGCTCGAGCACCGTTCGCTCGTTCTCCGGCAGGTCCTCCATCGCGCGGTGGACGCGGTACGACACCCACGACTGCTCGGCCAGCTCGGCCGGCCCGGGCTCGTTGGACGGCGAGTCCGTCGGCTCGGCGGGCGGCTCCGTGCGCTGGCGCCCCCGGTCGGCGATCGCGTTCCGGGCGACCGCGTAGAGCCACGGGGCGACCGGGCCGCGGTCGCGGCGGTAGCTCCGGGCGGCCCGCCAGATTGACGCGAACGCCTCCTGCACCGCGTCCTCCGCGCGGCCGCGGTCGCCGAGGCGGCGGATCGCCAGGCCGAGCACCGCGCGGGCGTAGCGCTGGTAGAGGTCGCCGAAGGCGTCCCGGTCGCCGTCGGCGACGCGGGCGAGCAGCTCCTCGTCGGTCGGTTGGATCACGGACACCCGCGGCATCGTCGCGGAGCGGGCGACCGAGGGCAAGGGGACAGGGAACGCGACGCTGAAAGCCATCCTCGGTGCTACGTGCTTCGCGCCCGGTCGGTTTGAGATCCGATCGGCAGCGGGACGGTCCTGTCGCCGGCGCCGCGCCGGTTATGCTCCCCGCGCGTCCGTCTCAAGGAAAGGAACCGATGAGCAACTTCGAGCAGATCGTCGCACGGGAGCTCGAGCCTGGCCTTCTCGAGCTCGACGGGATCTCCCGCGTGACCGTGGAGGCCCACTACCGGCTTTACCAGGGGTACGTCGCCAAGCGGAACGAGATTCTCGGGAAGCTGGCCGAGGTCGACCTCTCGACCGCGAACCAGGTGTTCTCGGACGTGCGGGCGCTGAAGGTCGACCTGACGTTCGCGATCGGCGGGATCAAGAACCACGAGATCTACTTCGAGCACCTCGGCGGCCACGGCGGCGACCCGGACGGCCCCTTCGGCGATCTCGTCAAACGCGACTTCGGCTCGGTCGACGCCTGGCGGACCGACCTGAAGGCGACGGGGATGGGCGGACGCGGCTGGGCGTGGACCGCGTACGACTGGGACGAGGGGCGCCTCTTCAACTACATCGGCGACGCCCAGAACACGTTCCCCGTCTGGAACGCCACTCCGCTGGTCGCGCTCGACGTGTACGAGCACGCGTACTTCCTCGACTACCAGACCGACCGGGCCTCCTACATCGAGGCGTTCTTCAACAACCTCGACTGGCAGGTCGTGAACGACTGGGTCGGGAGGTACGGCATCCCCCTGCGGTGAGCCTCCTGCGCTGACCACGGCGATCCTGATCGCAGCCGGGTACCTCGCGGGCAGCATCCCGACGGGGTACTGGCTCGCCCGTGCCCTGAAGGGCGTCGACATCCGGACGATCGGCAGCGGGACGACGGGGGCGACCAACGCGGCCCGCGCGTTCGGCGGGCGGGCCCGTCTGGTGGTACTGGTCGCCGTGACGGCGATCGACGCGGCGAAGGGATTTGCGCCGACGTACGTCGCGCTGGAGATCTCGGGCGCCGGCGTCGCGGTGGCCGCAGGCGCCGCGGCGCTGCTCGGCAACTACCGCCCCGTCTTCCTGCGCTTCCGGCGGGGCGGCAAGATCGTGGCGACGGGCGGCGGCGTCCTGCTCGGACTCGCGCCGAAGGCCGCCGGGATCGCCGTCGGCGTCTGGATCCTCGTTGCCCTGATCACCCGGTACTCGTCGGTCGCGTCGCTGACGGTTGCGGCACTGATGCCGCTGCTCGTCGCGCTCACGGGCCGGCCGTGGGAGATCCTCGCCTTCACGATCGTCCTCGCGGTCGCGATCTTCGTGCTCCACCGCGGGAACATTCGCCGGCTCCTGAACGGGAGCGAACCCCGGCTCTCCTTCCGGCGCGAAGCCGCTAATTCTCGAGCGGGGCCATCGTCAGGCCGCGCCGCTTGAGGCCGTTCCAGTAGTGCTCGGCCACCTCGCGGTGGCCGGACCAGACGACGGCATCGCCCATCGTGTGGATCCGGTTCGCGTACGCGAGCCCCTGCTCGAACGAGACGTCGGGCAGCACCGACACGAGCGCGGCGGCGACGCCGTCGAAGGTGTTGTGGTTGTCGTTCAAGACGATCACGTGCCACGGCGGGCCGAGCCCGGTGCCGGTCCCGCGATCGAGCCGTTCCTTCGTCTCGTTCACCGGGTCAGCCATTCCCTCAGCTCCGTGTGCCTGGCGGGCCGCTCGCCGCTCTCCAGCTCGGCGCGCAGCTCGCCCACCGTGCCGTAGCGCTCGGCGAGCACGTCGTGGGCGTGGATCGTCTCGAGGTTGACCTGCCGCGACCAGAGGAAGTCGTCCTCGTCGAGCTCGTCGTAGGCCTCGAGCGCCTCCTTCAGCGCCACCCGCACCGAGTCCTCGACAAACCGTGGCTGGAGATGGGCGTGCTCGACGACGAAGAGCTCGTCGGGACGCTTCAGCAGCTCGTAGATCGGCGAGCTCATCGACCGCTCGACGATCTCGACCAGGTCTTCGGCGTTGACCGGCCGGTCGGTACCGACGTAGAGGGTGCCGCGACCCCGCTGGTTGTGCGTCGCGAGGGGAACGAGATCGAGGATCCGGTCGACGTCGTCGTCGCCGAAGCCGGCTTCGAGCAGCCGCTCCGATGCCCGCCCCCGGACGAGGCCCTGCGCGCAGGGGCACGCGTTGATCCCCGTCGCCTCGACTCCGACGAGCCGGCGGGTACGCGTGTCCGAGGCGGCCGCGATCCCGATCAGCGAGACCATCTCCTGCGTCCGCATACGCGTGACCGGCGTCTCGCGCTGCAGCGGATACTGCGCCGTCACCTCGACCTCCGCGCGCAGCGCGCGCTGCCGGCCGACGACTGCGCGTGCGATGTGCTCGGCCAGCTCCTCGACCAGCAACGCCTCTCCGATCACGAGCTCGTCGACCGCCTGCTCGAACAGCTCGGGAAAGCGCGACATGTGGACGCCGCGCTGCTGCGGGTCGAGGTCGACCGAGCAGGAGATCTCGGCGAAGACGAGCTTCTCGTGGTGCCCGCGGCGGAGGCGGATCGCCTTGTTCACGCCGCGGACGCCGGCTCGGGAGAGCCCGATGCGGACCTCGGGCTCCGAGGACTGGAGGTCGCTCCCAAGGACGTTCGTCCGCTCCATCTATCCTCCCAAACGTACCAGGGGGAACGTGACCGACGAAACGACCTTCTCCAAGCTCGTCAGCCTCGCCTGCCACGACCTGCGGACCCCGCTGGCGACGGTCTACGGCTTCGCCCGGACGATCGCCAGGACGGAGGGGCTCGACGAGAAGGTCGCCGGGTACGCCGAGATGATCGAGTCCGCGTCGCAGCAGCTCGCCGAGCTCGTGGACGAGCTGTCGCTGGCCGCGCGGATCCAGGACGGACGCTACGAGCCGAAGCTGCTGGCGGTCTCGGCGGGCGAGCTGGCCGCGGCGACCGCGGTGACTCTCGGGGCCGACCGGGTCGCCGTCTCCGGCGGCGACGGAGCGATGTTCGAGACCGACGTGGACGCCGCCCGCCGCTCGCTGTCGTCCCTCGTCCGGTGCGCGTTGCGCCACGGCGGCCTCGACGAGGTGACCGTCGCCGCCGACGGAAAGCTGATCCGCGTATCGCCGATCACGGCTGCCTCGGCGCCGGTCGTCCTCGGCGAGGACCTGCGCGACCTCGGCGCCGCTGTTGCGGTCATGCACATCCGCGCGCTCGGCGGCTCGGTCGGCGTCGAGGCGGAGACGCTCACCATCGCCTTCGCCTGACCCGAGCCGGCTCGGCGCGGGACGGTTTCCACAGCCAGTGCCTGGCACCAGACGTGTGTCAGAACCGCAACGAACGATCCACGTCCGTTGGGCCACGGCCGGCCGAGGGCTACGGTGGAAGCGTGGCGCGCGTCCGGAGAACGGATCTGACCGACGGCTACTTCCACGTCTGGTGTCGCGGGGTTGCCTCGGGCATCGCGTTTCCCACCGCCCGGGACCGCACCGAAATGTTCCGGTTGATCGGACGCTGTACGAGGCGGTTCCGCTGGGAGCTGTACGCCGCCTGCGTCATGTCGACGCACTACCACCTCGTTCTCGATGCCGAGGTCGCGTCGCTCTCGCGCGGGATGCACCAGTTGAACTGGCGCTACGCGCAGAGCTTCAACGGGCGGTACGGCAAGTTCGGCCACGTCTTCGCAGAGCGGTTCAAAGCCCGCGTGCTTGAGGACGAGAGCCGGATCTTCGACACCTGCACGTACGTGCTCCTCAATCCGGTCAAGGCGCGTCTCTGCGAGCGGGTCGAGGAGTGGCCGTGGTCGTACAGCCGCTACGGCCTCCACGCGAGCTGACTCAGAGCAGCTCGGAGTCGTGCTCCTCGAAGAGGGCCGCGAGCCGGGGTCGGTCGAACGGGCCCATCGCGTGGATCGCCTCGACGAGCCCCGCCGTCAGCGGCCCCATGACGATGACGTACCGCGCCCGCGAGTCGGCCGCGTTCCAGTACGAGTGCGGCGTTCCCGCCGACACGATCACCGCCCGTCCCACCTCGGCCTCGACCTCGTCGTCGCCCACGCGGAAGCCGAGTGCCCCTTCGAGCACGTACCAGGCCTCGTCCTCGCTGCGATGGAGGTGCAGCGGCGCGATCGGCCGGTCGCGGCTCGTCTCGCCCTCGTCCACCCACTCCTCGACCAGCCCGATCATCGCCACGGGATTGTGCACGCGCGCGGATACGACGGCTCCCTATGCTCTGGGAAGGAATGCCCGAGCTGCCCGAGGTGGAAGCCTGGCGACGCGCGCTCGACGGTCCGGTGCGGTCGTTCCCGATCGCGAAGGCAGGACCGGCCCACGTCGCGACCCTGAAGACGTTCGACCCGCCGCTCTCGGCGCTCGAGGGACGGCGGTTCGAGGGCGCGGAACGGCGCGGCAAGCGTCTTCTGTTCCCGACGGACGACGGCGGGCTCGTGCTCCTCGTCCACCTGATGACCGCCGGCCGCCTCCGCTACCTCAGGCCGGGCGAGAAGGGCCCCAAGACACCGGCGTTCCGCCTCCGTTTCGGCGACAGTGCCGAGCTCGTCCTCACGGAGACGGGCTCGAAGAAGCGCGCCGGCGTCTGGCTGGTCACGCCGGAGCAGGCGGAAGAGGCGCTGGACCACCTCGGCCCGGAGGCGCTGGGCGTCGGCGCCGAGCGGCTCGGCCGCCTCCTCGCTGCCGACTCCCGCCGCCTCCACCCCCTCCTGCGGGACCAGCGGGCGATCGCGGGGATCGGGCGCGCCTGGTCGAACGAGATCCTGCATCACGCCCGCCTGTCGCCGTTCGCCCTGTCGGACCGCCTCGAGGCAGGCGACGTGGAGCGGCTCGCAGGCGCGATCGACGCCGAGCTCCTCCGCGGCCTCGGGCTCCGGGAACGTGGGGCGAGGGACCCGGAGGTCTACCGCGTCCACGACCGGCTCGGCGAGCCGTGCTACGTCTGCGGCACGCCGATCGCACGGGTCGACTTCGAGGAGCACACGATCTTCTACTGCAGCCGCTGCCAGACCGGGGGAAGGCGGTTAACTCCATATTGGGGTTTCAAGGGCCGCAACTGGGACGACGTGGCGATGGCGAGTAAGCGGAAGACGCGGCGCGGTTGAGCTCGCACCATCCCTATGTAGGGGCGCTCTCACTCGCCGCAGGAGGCATTGTCCTTAGCTGCCTTTCCTGTGGTGGATCAGAGCCCGTGTTCCCCCGGTTCTGGACCGTGAGTCAAGCCGAGTCGATCAGGCTGATTCGAGGCACTCCGCTCAAGATCACGAAGTGCGCCGGGCTCGGGGAGCAGCGTGCCTCTGCGTATGAGCGGTTCTCGTGCGTCGGAGTGCACTGGCCAAAGGGACTTGCCTACCCGCTGCCGGTGCGCGTCCGATATGTCCTCAACCCACGTGGCGAGTACCGAGGCCGGGAGTCTTCGTACCTCGCGACGAGTGTGTACTTCGACTCCTTCGGCGTGCCCTGACCTTGCTCTACAAGAAAGTCGCGCTCAGGCGGTGTGTCTAGTTCGTCCCACGGGCCGGGACCGGGAACCGGATCCTGAGGGACTGCAGGCTTTCCCGGATCCCGAAGTGATCGGGACGTGCCGGCCACGCCGTCTCGCCTCGGTGAGCTCCGGCACGTAGGGTCGTCCAGGATGAGCGCGATCACCGTGACGGTTCGTCGGGGGACGGTGGCCGAAGCCGTTCATCGCGTGCACGCGGTCGCGGTCGAGAACGGCCGGATCGCGCAGGCTGCGGGCGATCCGCACCTGGTCACGCTCTACCGGTCCTCCTCCAAGCCGTTGCAGGCGCTCCCGCTCGCGCGGGAACGGCGGGACGTGACGGAGGTCGAGCTCGCGATCGCCTGCGCGTCGCATCGCGCCGAGCCGCCGCAGCTGGAGGCGGCGCGCAGCCTGCTGGAGAAGGCACCCGCGACCGAGGCCGACCTCGAGCTGGGGCCGCAGGAGGGACGCGGGCCGAGCCTCCTCTCCCACAACTGCTCGGGGAAGCACGCGGGCTTTCTCGCCGTCTGCCGCGCCCGCGGATGGCCCACGGAGGGCTACAGGCTGGCGGATCATCCGCTGCAGCGGCTGCTCCTCGCCGAGGTGGCGACGGCGGCCGACGTACCCGAGTCCGAGGTCGTCTCCGCCGTCGACGGCTGCGGCGTTCCCACCTTCGGACTGACCCTGGAGCGGATGGCCTACACGTTCTCCCGGCTCCCGCACCTGGAAGGCGGTGGTCGGATCGTCGCGGCGATGAGCGCGAATCCGGCCCTGATCGGCCACGAGCAGGGCGCGCTCGACACCGACCTGATGCGGCTCGGGCCCGGCTGGATCGCCAAGGGCGGTGCCGAGGGCCTGATCTGCGCCCTGACGCCCGAGGGCACCGGGATCGCCGCGAAGGTCGAGGACGGAGGCATGCGGGCCTTGCGCCCCGCGCTGGCGTCCTTCCTCGGCCTCGGCGCGGAGTTCGGGACGGTGCCGCTCCTCGACTCCCGCGGGGAGCGCGTCGGTGAGGTCGCCGCATGATCTCGCCGGTGCTGGCCGCTCTCGCGCTGGCGTGGGTGACCGCGACGCCGCTGCCGCAGCCGCGCACCGAGGTGGGAACGGCCGTGCTCGGCGACCAGATCGTGGTCGTCGGCGGGCTGACCGGCGACGGGGCCGCCTCCGCGCGCGCCGACGCGTACTCGACGGCATCGGGCCGGTGGCGCCGCCTTCCCGATCTTCCCGCCGCCGTGCACCATCCGCTCGTCGCCTCGGGCGGGGAGCGCGTGTACGTCGCGGGCGGCTACGGCGGCGCGCTCGGCGCGGGGAGGAGGCTGCGGAGCGTCTTCGCCTTCGACGGCATCCGCTGGCGTTCGCTTCCGCGGATGCCCGAGCCACGCGCCGCCGGGGGGGCGGCCGTGGTTCGCGGGCGGTTGTACGTCGTCGGCGGGGTCGGTGCCGCCGGCCTCGCCCGGCGGGCGTTCGCCCTCGACCTCGGGACCCGCCGTTGGTCGGTCGCACCCTCGCCCACGCCGCGGCAGCACCTCGCCGTGACCGCGGCGGGCGGGCGGATCTACGCGCTCGGCGGCCGGAGAGCGGGCTACGACACGAACGTCGCCACCTTCGAGAGCTGGGCACCCGGCGAGGAGCGCTGGCGGCGCCTCCCGGACGTCCCCGGCGCCCGCGGCGGCACCGGCGCGGCGGTCGCCGCCGGCTCCCTCGTGTCGGTCGGAGGCGAGGAGCCTGCCGGGACGATCGCGTCGGTCTACGCATGGCACCTTACGCGCGGCGGCTGGCGGCGGCTGCCCGACCTGCCCGCGCCTCGTCACGGCCTCGGCGTCGCCGCCGTCGGAACCCGTGTCTACGCGGTCGCTGGTGGGCCGGAACCCGGCTTGACGGTCAGCGGCGCCAATCAGTACCTCGACCTGCGGTGAGGCGTGCGGTCCTGACGCTGACCGGCGCTCTCACCGTGTCCGGGCTCCTCTTCGCGGGCTGCGGCGGCTCGACGGACCGGCCCTCGACGACACTGGTCGCGACGCTCGGCGACTCGATCACCGCCGGCTCGCCCGGCTACGACCCCGACCCGCGCATGCGCGAGACGCTCGGGTTCGGTGCCGACGAGAAGAGCCAGTGGCAGTACTGGGCGGCGAAGGCCGACCCCGGCTTCCGCTTCCGGAACTGCGGGGTCTACGGCCAGCGCACGGACGAGATCGCGCGCCGGTTGGCGGCGTGTGCGGAGGGCGCCCAGGTGCTCGTCGTCCAGGGCGGGATCAACGACATCGCTCAGGGCCGGTCGCTCGAGCGCGCCGCGGACAACCTGCGTCGGATGGTCGAGCGTGGACGGCGGCTCGTCGGCCGGGTGGCGCTCGCCGAGCTCCTTCCCTGGAACAACGGCTATCCCGCGGCGGATCCGGAGATCCGCCGCCTGAACCGCCTGATCCACGAGATCGGCCGCGACGAGCACGTTCCCGTGCTGCCGTTCTACTCCACGCTCGAGGACCCCGAGCGGCCAGGACGGATGCGGGAGGAATGGACGTCCGACGGCGACCACCCGTCGGTCGAGGGCTACCGCCTCCTCGGCGAGCGGGCGTTCCGGCTGCCGTAGATCCGCTACTGTTCGGGGCTCGGACGCCCTGCGACTCAGGAGGTGGCACAGATGACGAAGACCGCGCTTGCCGATTGCCTCCGGCGCAGGGCGCGCAGCTAGCTCCGGCCAGCAACGCGTCCCTCGCTGCTCGTGTCCCCCGGCGGCTTCGGCTGCCTTCTTTCACGTACGCAAAGGAGACTGCGTTGCTCGCACAGCTCGGCTGGACTCCGGCCATCGAAGAACAGTTCGCTCCCCATGCCGCCGACGGGCTCGAGCCCGCGCGGGTGGCCGTCGAGCATCGGGATGCCTACGTCGTCTACACCGCGCGCGGCGAGCGGCCGGCCGAGCTCTCCGGTCGGCTTCGGCATGCCGCCGCCGAGCGCGGCGACCTGCCGGCGGTCGGCGACTGGGTCGCCGTCACCGCCACCGACCCGGCGCTCGTCCAGGCTGTTCTTCCGCGCAGGACGAAGTTCTCGCGGATGGCGGCGACCGACCACGGCCAGACGGTCGAGCAGGTCGTCGCCGCGAACGTCGACATCGTGTTCCTGACCGCCGGCCTCGACGGAGACCTGAACGTCCGGCGGCTGGAGCGGTACTTGACCCTCGGGTGGGAGAGCGGCGCGTCGCCCGTCGTCGTGCTCACCAAGCTGGACCTCTGCGACGACGTCGACGCCGCTCTGCTCGAGGTCGAGTCCGTCGCCGTCGGCGTCCCCGTGCACGCCGTCTCGAACGCGACCGGCGAGGGCGTCGAGGGGCTCGTGCCGTACCTCTCCGACGGGAGGACCGTTGCTGCGCTCGGCTCGTCCGGCGTCGGCAAGTCGTCCCTGGTCAACCGCCTCGCCGGGGAGGAGCTGATGGCGATCGGCGACGTTCGCGCCGACGGTCGCGGACGCCACACGACCACGAATCGCCAGCTTCTCGTCCTGCCGAACGGGGGCCTCTTCCTCGACACGCCCGGCATGCGCGAGTTGCGGCTCTGGGACTCCGACGACGGCCTCGCAACGACCTTCGACGACGTCGCTGCGGCCGCGGCCAGCTGCCGGTTCGTCGACTGCTCGCACGAGCGCGAGCCGGACTGCGGCGTTCGGGCCGCACTCACGGACGGGAGTCTCGACCGGGAGCGCTACGCCAGCTGGCGCAAGCTCCAGGGCGAGCTTCGCCATCTCGAGCTCAAGCAGGACGGGCGGCTCAGGTCGGAGGCGCGGAAGGAGCGGCGGCGGTTTGCCCGCTCGCAGCGGAAGGCGTCGTGGTGAGCTGGCGGTAGAGGACGACGGCGACGAGGGCCATCAGCGACCCTGCGGCGACGAACGTCGGGCGCGGGCCGAGCAGCGACCCGGCGACGCCGCCGAGCAGCATCGCGACGAGCGAGCTGCCGCGGACGAGACCGTTCACGCTCGCCATCACCCGGCCGCGGTGGGACTCGGGCGTGCGGCTGAGCGCGAGCGTGCTGGCGTCCACGTTCACGAAGCCGTTCGCGACCCCGAGGAAGGCCCAGGCTGCTGCGAACATCCAGATCGCCGGTGCGAGGCCGGCGAGGGCGAGCAGCACGCCGATGGCGAGCGCGGCGAGGGCGACCCGTGGTGCCCGGGTCGAGTCGGGCACGTGCCGGCCGGCGAGCACCGACCCGACGACCACGCCGGCGGCGAGGGCGGCCGCCACGAGACCGAAGACGATCGTGCTTGCTCCAAGCGTCCCGCGCAGGAGGAACACCTCGACCACGTTCGTCACCTCGCCAACCAGGACGAGCGCGCACACGCCGACGATCAGCGGGCGCAGCAGGGCGTCCTTCGAGATCGAGAACGCCTCGGCTGGCTCCGTCGCGGGCGCATCGCCCGCCGCAGCCGGGCAGACGCGTGTCGCCCGGATCGCCGTGGCCGCGACGGCGAGCGCGACGAAGGTGACGGCGTCGATCACGAACGGCGCGCCGAACCCGAGCGTCCCCACGAGCAGCCCCGCGGTCGCCGGCGCGGCGACGGCGGCGACGGTGCTGAGCGCCTGGCCGAGCCCGACCGCCCGTCCGATCTCCTCCGGCTCGACGATCGACGGCACGAGCGACTGCCACACCGGGTTCGAGACGACCTGGCCGGCCTGCAGAGCGACGACGAGGGCATAAACCCCCCACAGCGGGTGGACGAGCGCGAGCCCCGCGCAGCACGCGGCCTGCCACAGCCCCGTCGCGATCGCGAGGCGGCCGAACGGGACGGAGTCGACGAGCCGCCCGGCGACGGGAGCGAGTGCGACCACCGGAACGGTGGCGCAGAGGAGGAGCAGGGTGATCGACCACGGCCCGCCCCCCTCGCTGTAAACGCGGAGCGTGAGCACGAGCAGCACCAGGTCGTCGCCGAAGGCGCTGACCGCCCGGGCGGGGAGCATGATCCGCAGGTCTCGGTGGCGCCAGATCGAAGCGTGAAGCATCTGTTTCAGAACTGTGAAGCAAACACTTCATGATGTCAAGTACGATCTGGGCATGGCACCGCTTCGCCGCCTGAAGGGCGACGTCAAGCTCGACGATCCGGGAGCGCTGAAGGCGCTCGCGCATCCCGCGCGGCTCGCGGTCGTCGACGAGCTCTACCAGGGCGTCGAGCGCACCTCGAGCGAGCTGGCCGAGCTGACCGGCCTCTCGCCGAGCGCGATG
>JBLMYA010000100.1:0-32617 GCA_050258035.1 Verrucomicrobiota bacterium | reverse complement strand
GTTGGAGTGGGGGACCGCGGCCGCGACCCCCCCCTCCGCCCACCGCCGGGCGGGTGGGGTCGGCCAACGACGAAGCCAGCTCGTCGTCGGGCTCGATCCGAGGCTCGACCTCCTCCCGCTCGAGCTCCGGGGCGACGCCCACGTCGGCCGGCCGGCGGCCGCCGAGGCGACTGCCCGCTTCTGCTGCGGGATCATCGACGCGGTCGCCCCCTACTGCGTGGCGGTCAAGCCCCAGCTCGCCTTCTTCGAGGTGATGGGCGCCGACGGGATCGCCGCCTTCGAGCGGGTCGCGCGCTACGCCCGCAGCGCGGGGTTGCTCGTGATCGCCGACGGCAAGCGCGGCGACATCGGCTCGACTGCGCGCGCATACGCCGAGGCCTACCTCGAGCCCCGGGTCGAAGGGGACGCGGTCGCAGACGCCCTGACCGTCAACACCTACCTCGGCCGCGACTCGCTCGAACCGTTCGTCGCCGCCTGCCGCCGCGGGGGAGGAGGCCTTTTCTGCCTCGTCAAGACGTCGAACGCGGGCTCGGTCGACGTCCAGGACCTGACGCTGTCCGACGGTCGGCCCCTCTGGCACCAGGTGGCGCTGCTCGTCCAGGAGCTCGGCGAGGAGCTCGTCGCCGACTGCGGCCTCTCGAACGTCGGCGCCGTCGTCGGGGCGACCTACCCGCGTGCGATCGGCGAGGCGCGGAAGCTCCTGCCCCAGGCGATCCTGCTCCTTCCGGGCGTCGGCGCGCAGGGCGCGACCCCCGCAGACATCGCCCGCGCGTTCACCAGTGGCCCGGCGAGCGCTCTCGTCGTCGCCTCGCGCTCCGTGCTGTACGCGTTCAGGAGCGGAGACGACGACTGGCGTGCCGCCGCAGCCGCCGAGGCCGCGAGGCTGCGCCACGAGGTGTGGGCCGTCTCGGGCTGGTAGAGGGCAAGGTCTGGGCGCGCTATCTCGCGCCCCTGGTGTTCCTGCTTGCCGTGACCGGGGTCGTGCTCGCCGTCCGCGCCGGGCTGCGCTCCGACGGGTCGCCGGCGACGACGACGGCCACCGCCGCGAGGGCCAGGACGGTTCCGTCCCGCCGGGCGAACCCGGTGACCGCGAAGCGGTATTACGTGATCCGCAGCGGAGACACGTTGGGCGCGATCGCGGCGCAGGTCGGGACGAGCGTTGCGGCGCTCCTGCGCCTGAACCCCGGCGTCGAGCCGACGACGCTCAGGCCGGGCCGGCGGTTGCGGGTCCGGTAATGGCTACGCTGCCCGCCGTGAAGACCCGGCTGGCGATCCTCGCGGCCGCTCTCCTGTTCTTTGCCCCGTCGGCGTACGCGGGTGCCCCGGAGGTCTCCGCCCGCGCCTACCTCGTCCAGAACGGCGTCTCCGGCGAGGTGCTCGCGCGGCGGCACGACCGCGAGCGCCTGCCGATCGCGAGCATCACGAAGCTGATGACCGTCCTGGTCACGCTTCAGCACGCGAAGCTCGATGACGTCGTCACCGTCAGCCGTCGCGCGGCTGCGGTCGGCGAGTCGTCGATCTACCTCCAGAAGGGCGACCAGCTGACGGTGGAGGAGCTGATCGAGGCCGCCCTGATCCAGAGCGCCAACGACGCTGCGGTGGCGCTCGCGGAATACGTCGGCGGGAGCCAGTCGGCGTTCGTCGCCATGATGAACTCGGAGGCCCAGAGGCTCGGGCTCCACGACACCCACTTCGCGAACCCGGACGGGCTCGACGCCCCCGGCCAGTACTCGAGTGCGCACGACGTCACACGGCTGGCGCGGATCGCGATGAAGAACAGGGTGATCCGCGAGGTCGTCGACGAGCGGACGGCCGAGATCTCGGGCGGCCGGACGCTGAACACCTGGAACGATCTGCTCGGCGCCTATCCGGGCGTCTTCGGCGTCAAGACGGGACACACCTCCGGGGCAGGCTGGTCGGAGGTCGCCGCTGCCCGCTCGCACGGCGTGACCGTCTACGCGACGATCCTCGGCAGCCCGGCCCGGGACACCCGGAACGCGGATCTCGCCGCGCTCCTGACGTGGGGCCTCACCCGATACCGCACCGTGGAACCGATCAGGCCCGGTCGCGTCTACGCGACGGCCCGCGCCCCGTACGGCCGTCGCGCGCTCGCGCTGGTCGCCTCCCGCCCGGCAACGAGGATCGTTCGGGTCGATCGCATGCTCGTCGAGCGGGTGGTGGCGCCGGCGGTGGTCTCCCTTCCGGTCGCCGAGGGCCAGAAGCTCGGCGAGGTCAGGGTGTACGCCGGCCGTAGGCTGATCGCCAGCAGCCCGCTCGTCGCCGGCCGCACGATCGCGAAGCCGGGCTTCGTGAGCCGCGCGGGTTGGTACGCGGGCCGTACGCTGCATCACATCGGAAGCTGGTTCTCCTAGTTGCACTGATGATCGTCACCGTCACACTCAACGCCGCGATCGACCGCACCCTGAACGTCCCGAACTTCCAACTCGGCCACCGCCACCGCGCGAGCGACGGCCTGACGCTCGCGGGCGGCAAGGGGATCAACGTCGCCCGCGCGCTGAAGCACATGGGCGTCCCGGTGGTCGCGACGGGTCTCGCCGGCGGCCGCACCGGTACGCGGATCATCGAGGAGTTGACCGGCGAGGCGATCCTCAACGACTTCGTCAGGATCGCGGGCGATTCGCGCACGTCGACCGCCGTCGTCGATCCGACGGGCGGTACCTACACCGAGATCAACGAGTGGGGGCCTCACGTCGAGCCCGAAGAGCTCCAGATGCTGATCGACAAGCTCCACTACCTCTCGAACGGCGCCGACGTCGTGGTCGTCGCGGGCTCGCTGCCCCGTGGGGTGGACCAGGGCTTCTACGCGGAGCTCGTCCGCGAGCTGAGCCGCCGGCAGGTGCCGACCGTCCTGGACACCGAGGCCGAGCCTCTCCGACACGGACTCGAGGCCGAGCCGTTCCTCGTCTCGCCGAATCAACGCGAGGCGGAGGCGCTCGTCGGGCAGGAGTTCTACGAGCGGCAGGACTTCGCCCTCGCACTCGAGCACATCGCCGAGCTCGGCGCGCGCAACGTCCTGATCACGAACGAGAGCGGCTGCTTCGCCCGGCTGCGCGAGGGGCGGAAGACACGTCGCTACCGGGCGACGGCCCCGGCGATCGAAGCGGTGTCGAGCGTCGGCAGCGGGGACGTCCTCCTCGCCGCGTACATCGCCGCCCACGTCGCCGGGCGCTCGGCGGAGGAGGCGCTGCGGGAAGCGGTCGCCGCCGGGGCCGCCTCGACGCTCGAGGTCGGCGCGGGCCGATTCGATCCCAAGGAGGGCGCGCGGCTGCGTCCCGACGTCGAGGTCGGCGAGCTCGAGCACGTCGGCGTGTAGCCCGTCGTGTTGGTGCCCGGCACGGTCGAGGAGCCGCCGACGGCCACGGTAAGCTGTATCCCTTGGAAGGGTTGGAGCTAGGACGGATCGAGGTCGAGCGGCTCCTCGCGCTCGAGGACAAGTTCGCGCGGGAGGGGCTTGCCTTCGACGACGTCCTGCTCGTACCGGCTGCGTCCGAAGTGCTCCCGAACGACGTGTCGACCCGCACGCGGCTGACGCGGGAGCTCGAGCTCGCGATCCCGGTCGTCTCGGCCGCGATGGACACCGTCACCGAGGCGCGGCTCGCGATCGCGCTCGCCCGCGCCGGAGGCATCGGCATCGTCCACCGCAACCTCTCGATCGAGGATCAGGTCGCCGAAGTCGACAAGGTCAAGCGGTCCGAGGCCGGCATGATCGTCGAGCCGGTCACGCTCCCGCCCGAGGCCCGGGTCTCGGAGGCGCTGGAGCTGATGGCCCACTACCGGATCTCGGGGGTGCCGATCACCGACGAAGCGGGGATCCTCGTCGGCATCCTGACCAACCGCGACCTGCGCTTCGAGACCGACACGAAGCGTCCGGTGAGCGTGCTGATGACCAGCCGCGATCTCGTCACCGCCCCAGTCGGCACCACGCTCGAGGAGGCCGAGCAGATCCTCCATCGCAACAAGGTCGAGAAGCTGCCGGTCGTGGACGCCGACGGCCGGCTGCGGGGCCTGATCACGGTCAAGGACATCTCCAAGCGGATCGAGTACCCGGACGCGACCAAGGACGGTCGGGGCCGACTGCGCGTCGGGGCCGCGGTGGGCGTCGGACCCGACGCCGTCGAGCGTGCCGAGGCGCTCGTCGAGGCGGGCGCCGACGTCGTGATCCTCGACACGGCCCACGGCCACTCGAGCGGCGTGCTCGAGATGGCGCGGAGGCTGAGCGCTCTCGACGTCCAGCTCGTCGCCGGCAACGTCTCGACCGCAGAAGGTGCGGAGGCGCTCGTCGCGGCCGGCGTGGACGGCGTCAAGGTCGGCCAGGGCCCGGGCGCCGCCTGCACGACCCGGGTCGTGGCCGGCGTGGGGGTCCCGCAGGTCACGGCCGTCTACGACTGTGCCCGCGTCTGCTCGGCCGAAGGCGTCCCGGTGATCGCCGACGGCGGGATCCGCAACTCCGGCGACGTCGCGAAGGCCGTCGCTGCCGGCGCCGACTGCGTGATGCTCGGCTCCGTGCTCGCCGGCACCGACGAGGCGCCCGGCGACGTGATCCTCGTCCAGGGAGAGCGCTACAAGGAGTACCGCGGCATGGGCTCGCTCGGGGCGATGAAAGCGCGCTCGTTCTCGAAGGACCGGTACTTCCAGGGCGACGTCGAGGACGTCGACAAGCTCGTGCCGGAGGGGATCGAGGGCCGCGTTCCGTACAAGGGCCCGGTCCGGGCGGTGCTGCACCAGCTCGTGGGCGGCCTGCGCCAGTCGATGGGCTACTGCGGGGCGGCGACGATCGAGGAGATGAAGGAGCGCACCCGCTTCGTCCGTATCTCGGCCGCCGGGCTCCAGGAGAGCCATCCGCACGACATGACGATCACCAAGGAGGCGCCGAACTATCGGCGCTGACGTCCTGCCGTTCCCCGCTCCGGACCAGGCGCCGGAGGAGCGGCCCGTGCTCGTCGTCGACCTCGGCGGCCAGTACTCCCAGCTGATCGCGCGCCGCGTGCGCGAGGCCCGCGTGTACTCGGAGCTCGTCGGTCACCTGTCCACTGCTGCCGAGCTTCGCGCGAAGAACCCGATCGCGCTGATCCTCAGCGGCGGGCCTGCCTCCGTCTACGCCGACGAAGCGCCCACGGTCGATCCCGGCATCTACGAGCTGGGCGTGCCGGTGCTCGGCATCTGTTACGGCATGCAGCTGATGGCCCGGGACCTCGGCGGTCGCGTCGAGCGCACGGGCGCCTCCGAGTTCGGGAAGACGGCGCTGAGGCTGGGCGGGGCGCTGGGCGACGGCCTGCCGGAGGAGCAGAGCGGCTGGATGAGCCACAGGGACTCCGTCACCGCCGCCCCGAGCGGAGCCGTCGTCACCGGCGGATCCGACTCGACCCCGATCGCGGCGTTCGAGGCGCCCAAGCGCGGCCTGTACGGCGTCCAGTTCCACCCCGAGGTCGTGCACACGCCGCAGGGCCAGGAGATCCTGAAGAACTTCCTCTACGGCATCGCCGGCGCACGGCCGAACTGGACGCCCACCGCGGTGATCGAGGAGCAGGTCGAGCGGATTCGCGCACAGGTCGGCGGCGAGCGCGTGGTCTGCGGGCTCTCCGGCGGCGTCGACTCCGCGGTCGCGGCGCTCCTCGTCCACAAGGCGGTCGGCGATCAGCTGACCTGTGTCTTCGTCGACCACGGCCTCTTGCGCAAGGCCGAGGCAGCCCAGGTGGTGGACACCTTCGAAGGTCATTTCCACGTCCCGCTCGTCCATGTCGACGCCGCGGCGCGGTTCCTCACCCGCCTCGAGGGCGTCACGGAGCCGGAGGAGAAGCGCCGCATCGTGGGGGAGGAGTTCATCCGCGCCTTCGAGGTGGAGGCGGAGCGGCTCGGCCGCGTCCGGTTCCTCGTCCAGGGGACGCTCTACTCGGACGTGATCGAGTCGGGCGGCACCGAGGGGGTTGCGGCCAAGATCAAGTCGCATCACAACGTCGGCGGCCTGCCGGAGGACATGAGGATGGAGCTGGTCGAGCCCTTGCGGTCCCTGTTCAAGGACGAGGTACGACGGGTGGGCGAGGAGCTGGGGCTGCCGGAGGCGATGGTCTGGCGCCATCCGTTCCCCGGCCCCGGCCTGGCGATCCGGATCATCGGCGAGGTCACGCGCGAGCGCCTCGAGATCCTCCGTGAGGCGGACGCGATCCTGCTCGACGAGGTCCGCCGCGCCGGCCTCTACCGCGAGCTGTGGCAGTGCTTCGCTGTGCTGCCCGCGATCCGGTCGGTCGGCGTCCAGGGAGACGAGCGCACCTACGGTTACCCGGTCGTCATCCGGGCGGTGACCTCGGAGGACGCGATGACGGCGGACTGGGCGCGGCTCCCGTACGACGTGCTGGAGACGATCTCCAGCCGCATGACGAACGAGATCCCCGCGGTGAACCGCGTGGCGCTCGACCTCTCGTCCAAGCCGCCGGCCACCATCGAGTGGGAATAGCCGCATCGGAGCGGATGACGCGGCTGCTCGGACGTGATTAGCTTGCGCCGATGTCGGTAGCTCCCCAGCAGGTCGCCTCCCCGGACGGCCGTTCGTGGACCGTGACCGTCGAGCGGACACGGCGGCGGCTGAAGGACACCCGCGACGAGCCGTTCTTCTGGGCGCACGTGGTCGTCACGGCGATCCTCGTCGCGCTGATGATCTGGCTCTTCCGTCACGACTGGTCCGGCATCTGGGCGGTGCTGATCCCCGCGATGGTCCTCATCTGGGCGGTCGGCTTCGTCGTGTCGGCCACCGGCTCGCAGATCCGCGCCGAGACGTCCGGGCCGCCGCCGGAGCACCGCGTGTGGTCGATCACGAAGCGCTCGCACAAGGAGCACGCGCGGGACGGAGTGGTGGCCGCCATCGGTCGTGGCGATCTCTCCTCGGAGCCCCCCGACACGCGGCTCGAGGAGATCTGAACCGCGTCTACGGCACCGCCGAGGGAGGCGCGGCAGCGACGGTCTTCCCACCGTCGAGGTGGGCGGCCGGGTAACGCGCGCGGACCTCGTCGACGAACCCCGCCAGCTGCTCGGCCAGCTCGGGATCGTGGATCTCGAGCACGTTCTCGGCGTTCTGCTCGCCGGAGTGCGAGAGGTTGAAACTCCCGAGGAAGACCACGTCGTCGGCGACGGTGAGCTTCGCGTGCATGTAGTCGTGCACCGTCCCCGGGCCCCAGGGGGTCGATCCCTTGCCGGCGAACCGCCCCGACGCGACCACCTGCAGGAGCAGCGGGAGCTTCCACGACCCGACCCCGCTCGGGCCCCACTGCGTCTGCACCTCCTCGAGCTGCGTCTGGTCGAGCGCGCCCGCGACGTCGACCTTCCCGTCGGCGATCACCTGCGCGAGCGTCGCCAGCACCGGCGCCGCGGTGAGCACCGGCGAGCAGATCCGGACCCGCCGCTTCGCCCGGCCGATCGCCTTCGCGATCCGGTGCGACAGAGCGTCGCCGAATCCCGGACAGAACCACGGCCGGATCTCGACGCCGTCCACGCGCACCGGCCTGGGCTCGACCATGCCCGTCCCTTCCACGTTCCCCGTCGACCACAGCTGCTCGAAGTCGAGCGTGAACGCATGGGCCAGCCGGGGCGAGTCGACTACGGCGATCACGTTCTCCTCGCGAGACCACGAGTCGTCGGTCCAGTTCGTCGATCCCGTCCACACGGAGCTCCGATCGCGGACGACGAACTTGTGGTGCATGAGGTCGGGGATGCCGGCGATCGCCTTCGTCGGCACCGACAGCCGCTCGACGTCCTCGGGAGCGAGCTTGGGTGGAGGCGGCACCGGGATCGGCCCCCGGAAATCCGCGTTGTACGCGACCCGCACGACGACCCCGCGCCGCCCCGCCTCCTCGATCGTGTCCACCACGAGCTCTTCCAGCCCCGGGCCGAGCGCGAAGTCGTAGAGCGCGAGGTCGAGGGAGGTCTTCGCAGCGACGAGGAAATCGTGGAGCTGACGCGCGACGGTCGCCGGCTCTTGCCCGCCGTCCATCAGCGTCGTGACGTCCATACTGCGGATCATGGACTTCGCCGAGATTCTCCGGCACCGGAAGATGGTCCGGAACTACACGAACGAGCCGGTCGAGCGGGAGGTCGTCGAGCGGATCGTCGCCCGGGGGCGCAAGGCGCCCAGCGGTGGGTTCAGCCAGGGCAACCGCTTCGTCGTCGTCACCGACGAGAAGACGCGCGCCCGCATCGCTGAGCTCGCTCAGGAGCCGGAGTATGTGAAGCTCGGCCTCGATCCGTGGATCTCGCGCGCCCCGGTGCACGTCGTCGTTGCGATGCGCGAGGAGAGCTACCACGAGCGCTACCGGCAGCCGGACAAGCTCGACGAAAGCGGGCAGGAAGTCGAGTGGCGCGTACCCTGGTGGTGGGTCGACGCAGGCAAGGCGATCACGCTTCTCCTGCTCTCGGCGATCGACGAGGGGCTCGGCGCAGGGCTGTTCGGGCTCGTCGGCGACGACAACGACCGACTGCGGGAGCTGCTGGGCATGCCGGCCGACCTCGAGGTCGTCGGCGTCGTCACGCTCGGGCATTCCGCGCCGGAGACAAGAGACGCCGGCTCCCGCAGGAAGTTTCCGTGGAAGCCGCTCGAGGAGGTCGTCCGCTGGGAGCATTGGTAGCCGAGCTCGCCGCCGCCCGGATCGGCGACACGTTCAACCAGTACTGCCGTTCAGAGGTCCGGCGAGAACGGCTGGACGAGTACCTCGATCGGAAGGGTCTCGCCCCCATCGTGCTGGTCGGCGAGGCCGCGGGGTACCGCGGGGCGCGGGTCAGCGGCATCCCGTTCACGTCCGAGCGCCAGCTCACCGGCAGCGGACCGACCGAGGCGACCGCAACGATCGTCCATCGCGTCCTCGCCGAGCTCGGGGTCGAAGACGACGTCCTGCTCTGGAACGTCGTCCCGACCCATCCGCACGAGCCCGGCCGTCCGTACTCGAATCGGCGGCCCTCGCGCGTCGAAGTCGAGGCTTCCTGCCGCTTTCTCGAAGGCGTGGCGGACGATCGCCGCCTCGTGGCCGTGGGGCGGCTCGCGCAGCAGGTGACCGGGGCGCCGTACGTCCGCCACCCTTCGCACGGCGGAGCCGCGGAGTTCCGGCGCGACCTCGAGCGGGTGCTGCTACGATTCCGAGCCGGCGCACGCTCGTGCGCCGCTTTTCCGTGAGCATGCAAAAGACCTGGAACGCAAAGCCGGGCGAGGTCGCCCGCCGGTGGTACGTCGTCGATGCCGAGGGGCAGACGCTCGGCCGTCTCGCCACGCGCATCGCCGACACGCTCCGCGGCAAGGGCAAGCCCGAGTACACGCCCCATGTCGACACCGGCGACTTCGTCGTCGTCGTGAACGCCGAGAAGATCCACGTCAGCGGGAACAAGCTCGACCAGAAGCTGTACCACCGTCACTCGGGCTACCCCGGCGGCCTGCGCTCGAGGACGCTACGAGACCAGCTGGAGCGCCGGCCGACCGAGGTGCTCCGCAAGGCGGTGAAGGGCATGCTCCCGCGCAACAAGCTGGCTGCTGCGCAGATCGGGAAGCTGAAGATCTACGCCGGCCCCGAGCACCCGCACGGCGCTCAGAGCCCCGAGCCGCTGGAAACCACATGAGCGAGCTCGCCACCTACCGCGGCACCGGCAAGCGCAAGACGTCGGTCGCGCGCGTGATCCTCCGCCCCGGCGACGGAGCCACCTGGTTCAACGGCCGGCCGCTCGAGGACTACTTTCCGCGCCTCGCACATCGCAACCAGGTGCTCGCGCCGCTCCGCGTCACCGGGCTCGAAGGCACCTACGACCTTCGGGTGCGCGTGCACGGAGGCGGGCCTTCCGGACAGGCGGGAGCCGTCCGCCACGGGATCGCCCGCGCGCTCGTCGAGGCCGACCCGGAGCTCCGCACGGTGCTCAAGCGCGAGGGCTTCCTCGCCCGCGACTCGCGGATCGTCGAGCGGAAGAAGGCCGGCTTGCACAAGGCCCGCAAGGCGCCGCAGTTCAGTAAGCGCTGAGAGCTCCGCTTTCAGCGCTTCGCGAGTCTGCATAGGCTCGCGAACGTTCATGGGACGCAAGTACTTCGGGACCGATGGCGTGAGGGGCGTAGTCGGGGAGGACCTGACCCTGGAGCTCGTCGAGCGGCTCGGTCGTGCCGCCACCCTCTGGGCGGGCGGCGGGGCGGTCCTGATCGGCCGGGACACTCGCGGAAGCGGCCCCCAGCTGGAGCAGGCGTTCGCGAGCGGCGTCGCCTCCGCAGGCGGTCACGCCGTTCTCGCCGGCGTCCTGCCTACGCCGGCAGTCGCGCTCCTGGCGATGGACCTCGGGGCGGTGGTCTCTGCCTCCCACAACCCGCCCGAGTACAACGGGATCAAGCTGTTCACAAAGGACGGGAGCAAGCTTGCGGACGCCGACGAAGAGGCGATCGAGACGCTGCTCGACGCTCCGCCGCGCGAGCCCGAGCGGGGTCGGATCGACAATCTCGAGGTCGCGGTCGACAGCTACCGCACACACGTCCTGGACCGGTTCGGGACCGACCTCAGCGGACTCCGGATCGGCGTCGACTGCGCCAACGGCGCGTACTGGCGAATCGCCCCCCAGGCGTTCGAGGAGCTGGGTGCCGACGTGGTCTCGATCGGCGTCGATCCCGACGGCACCAACATCAACGTCGGCTGCGGTGCCACCGACCTGCGCGCGTTGCGGCAGCTCGTTCTCGACGAGCAGCTCGACCTCGGCGTCGCCTTCGACGGCGACGGCGACCGCATGCTCGCCGTCGACGGCAACGGAGAGCCCCTCGACGGCGACCAGATCGTCGCCGTGCTCGCCCTCGATCTCGGTGTCGACCTCGTCGCCGTCACGACGATGGCGAACCTGGGCTTCCACCGGCTGATGATCGAGCGCGGGATTCGCGTGGTCACCACGGACGTCGGCGACCGCTACGTGCTCGAGGCGCTGAAGCGGGAGGGAGGCATCCTCGGCGGCGAGCAGTCGGGCCACCTCATCTACCTCGACGGCCACGTCAGCGGCGACGGCCTCGTCGCCGCCCTCCTCCTCTGCAGCGCCCTTCGCGGCCGCACCCTGACCGAGGCCGCCGCGGTGATGGACCGTTATCCGCAGGCGAAGCAGAACGTCGCCGTCCGGAGCCGTGAGCTGAGTGACGTGCTGCGACACGAGGTCGACCGCGTCAACCGCAGGCTGTCCGGCCGGGGGCGAGTGCTGGTGCGGCCCTCCGGCACCGAGCGGGTGATCCGAGTGCTCGCCGAGGCCGAGACGGACGATGAAGCGGCGGAGCTCTGTGCTAGCATCTCCGCGCTCGTGCAGCAAGAGCTCGGCTGACCGTCCCGACGCCGGGGCGGCGACAAGGCCGGGCTTTTCGCGTTGCTGGGTTTTCCAGGTCGTTTTGCCGATAGCTGGGAGGAGAGCCACGTGTGCGGGATCATCGGATACGTCGGGGAACGGACGTGCAAGCCGCTCCTCCTCCAGGGGCTCGAGCGACTGGAGTACCGCGGCTACGACTCGGCCGGGCTGGCCCTCCTGGAGCCCGGCGGACTCGAGTACGTCCGCGCGGTCGGGAACCTCCAGAAGCTGAAGCGGGCAGCCGAGTCGCGCCGCTCGAGCGCGACGACCGGCGTCGGCCACACGCGCTGGGCGACCCACGGCCGTGTGTCTCTGGAGAACGCCCACCCCCTGACCGGCTGCGAGGACGCCGCGATGTCGGTCGTCCTCAACGGGATCGTCGAGAACTACCGGGAGTTGCGGGACTCGCTCGCTCGCGACGGACACGTGTTCTCGTCCGAGACCGACGCCGAGGTGGTCGCGCACCTGATCGAGCGCCACTACACGGGCGACCTCGTCGCCGCCTTCCGCACCGCCTACGAGCAGCTCGAAGGGCACTTCTCGATCGTCGCCGTGCACCGCGACCACCCGGGCACCCTCGTCGGCGCACGGTGCCAGACCCCGCTCGTCGTGGGTGTCGGCCAGGGGGAGATGTTCCTTGCCTCCTCGATCGCCGCATTCCTGCCGGAGACGCGCCGCGTCCAGTTCATCGACGACCACCAGGTCGTCGAGCTCAAGCCCGAGGGAGCGACCTTCCACTGCCTCGAGGGTGAGCCGGCGCAGCCGGAGGTGACCGAGATCGACTGGGACGACGAGAGCGCCGAGAAGCAGGGGTTCGAGACGTTCATGCTCAAAGAGATCTACGAGCAGCCGTCGGCCGTGCGCGAGACGATCGGCGACCGGGTCCGCGGCCACCACCTGATCCTCGAGGAGCTTGCTCTCACCGAGCTCGAGATCCAGAACCTCCGCCGGATCGTCATCGTCGCCTGCGGCACCGCGTACCACGCGGGCGTCGTCGGGCGGTACATCGTCGAGGAGTGGGCGCGGCTGCCGGTCGAGCCCGACATCGCCAGCGAATGGATCTACCGGAACCCGGTGTTGACGAAGGACACGCTGGTGATCGGGATCTCGCAGTCGGGGGAGACGCGCGACACGGTGAACGCGATGAAGCTCGCGCGCGAGTGCGGTGCGCGCACGCTCGCGATCACGAACCTGATGGGCACGCAGATCACGCGGGAGGCGGAGAGCGTCCTCTACACGCGCTGCGGGCTCGAGATCGGCGTCGCCGCCTCGAAGACCTTCACCGCCCAGGTCGCCCTCCTGTCACTGCTGGCGCTGAAGTTCGCCGAGGTGCGGCGGACGCTGCCCCAGGGACAGATCGACTTCATCCTCGACCGGCTCCACGAGCTGCCGGACAAGATCGCCGACTTCCTCGCCGGCGACCACCCGATCGACGACATCGCGCAGCGGTACCACGACCGGCCGTTCTTCCTCTACCTGGGCCGTCACATCGGGCTGCCGGTCGCGCTCGAGGGCGCGCTCAAGCTGAAGGAGATCTCGTACATCCCGACCGATGCGTACTCGGCCGGCGAGATGAAGCACGGGCCGATCGCGCGCCTCGACGAGGGGACGCCCGTCGTGGTCGTCGCGACCGACATCCACGTCTACGACAAGATCGTCTCCAACATCCAGGAGACCCGGGCCCGCGGCGCCAAGGTGATCGCCATCGCCACCGACGGCAACGAGGACATCCAGCACCACGCGGACGACGTCATCTACGTCCCGAAGACACCGAACTTCCTCCAGGCGGCACTCGCGGTCGTCCCGCTCCAGCTCCTCGCGTACCGGATCGCGCGACTCCGCGGCCTGAACGTCGATCAGCCGAGGAATCTCGCGAAGACCGTCACCGTGGAATGAGCTCCTCCGCCGGAAGCCCGCCGGATCGGCGGCGGACTTCCGGCGGCCGGCAAGGGGCTTACTTCTGGGACGTCGCGAGCGTCTGGATCACGACCTGCCTGTCGACCCGGTTGCCGTTGTTGTCGACGGCGGCGATCGTCACCTGGTAGGTGTGTCTCCTCTGGGTCGGGCGCTTCAGTGGGACGTCGAACGTGATCCAGCCGTCGACTCCGATTTGCGAGAGCCGTTGGGCGGTCTTCTGAAGCTCGCCGTTGTCGTAGATCGCGATGGTCAGGCCGACATTCGCGCCTGCGCCGGAGCGGGAGTAGAGCTCCATCGCCGAGAACGACACGGTCGGGCTGGCGATCCCGGATTTGACCGTGTACTCGGGGTTGCGGCCGTCGAGCGGCTTGGCGACGCTGGCGAACGTGGCAAACGCCGGCTTCTTCGTTCCGTTGCGCTGCACGAGGCCGCTCTGCCATGCGCTCGTGGGATCGTCGCGGAGGATGAACCAGATGAACATCTGGATGCGCGGATCTCTCGCGGCGTAGTTGAGCGCCTGCCTGACGTACGCGGCCTGCTGCGCGTACGTCACGCCCTTCGGCTGAGGCGGCCTCGTCTGATGCGCGTACTCGGTGATCCACATCGGCAGGTCCTTCTTCTTGAACCACGTGCTGAGCGAGTCCTCGAACCGCGGCATCTGCTTCAGCGTCACGTTGGGCCAGCGGACGTTCGCGAGCGGCTTCCCGTTGATCGCGACCGGGTAGGGGTGGTGCGACCAGGCATCGAACTTGATCAGCGGCTTCTGCTTCGAGAGCAGCTCGGCGAACTTGCCCGGTGACTCGGTCTCCTGAGTCCCCTTCTTCCCGAGGAAGTGGTCGCGGCCGCGTGCCGAGGTCTCGCCGGTTCCGACCAGGGCGAGCTTGTTGCCGAGCTTGATGCCCGCGTAGGCCGCGCGGTACAGCCTGGCGTAGATCGCGGGTGCCGCCGGTTTGCCCTTGCTGGTGTACTGCGGGGAGAGGAACTGGCCGAGGTTCGACTCGTTCCAGACGGTGTAGTACTTGACGAAGGGATAGCCCGTGTACCGGCCCGAATAGCGGGACGCGAGCGCGCGGGCGAAGTTCTGGAGGGTGGAGGTGTTCGTCGGCGCGAAGTTCTGCCCCTTGCCGCCGTTCGCCCATGACGGAGTCCCCCAGATCGTCAGCATGACGTCCATTCCCCGCAGCTCGGCGTTGCGGACGAACTCGTCGAGATCGTCGAAGCGGTAGGCGGGGTCGAACGGATTCGCCCCGTTCGCAGGGCGCGTCTGCGCGATCCTCGACCAGTAGACCGTCGTTCGGACGATGCCCGCGTTCGCCTGCTCGGCGAGGTCGAAGACGGCGAGCCGGTCGTCACGCCACCGCAGGCTCGGGTCGTCCTGGAATCCGATCATCATGCGCGGCTGCGCGGAGGCGCTGACCGGGAAGAGGACGGCTGTCGCGCAGGCAGCGACAACGAGGAACAGACGCAGACGCATGGGCTGATGCTCCCTTCGGTCGGGGTCGAGAAAGAGTAGCGACGCCATTCCCTGGAACGGCCGGTTCTTACACACCCCTTACCTGGGTGGCCGGCGCAGTCGCTTCGTCTCGGAGCGACGCCGCTTCTGCTCGAGGCGGCGCTCGCGTGCCGCCGCGGTCGGTGCGGTCGGCCGTCGCTTTCGCTGCACTGCGAGCGCTCGGCGGAGGGCCTCGACGAGCCGCTCGACGGCCAGCTCGCGGTTCCGCCACTGGCTTCGCTCGTCCTGCGCGACGGTGCGGAGGACCGGCCCCGCCTTGGCGATCACGCGGCGCTTCTGCGCCTCCGTCAGCGCCGACGACGCCTCGACGTCGAAGATTGCCTCGACGCGGCTCTCGGTCCGCTGCGCGTGTTGTCCCCCCGGGCCGCTCGAGCGGGAGAACCGCAGCTCGATCTCCTCCACGGGCAGGCTCACGGAGCGGGTGACGCGAAAGCCGGCCGCTGCGGGTTCGTCTTCGTGCGGTCGGTGCCCTGACTCGCGTGGCGTAGCCACGCGGTCAGAATAGACTCGCCGGACATGGCGGCCATTCTGCTCGACGTCGACGGAGTCCTCCACGTATCCGGGGCGCCGCTGCCCGGGGCGCGGGAGGCGATCGCGGAGCTGCGCCTGGCCGGGCACCGGCTGCGTTTCGTATCGAACAACACGACCAGGCCGCGGAGCGCCATCGCCGACGAGCTGCGCGCTCTCGGGATCGAGCTCGACGACTCCGAGCTCCAGACGACCGCATCGTCCGCGGCGCACGCCCTCGCGGGTCGCCGGGTGCTCGCGCTCGTGATGGCTGCTCTGGTGTCCGATCTGGAGGGGATCGAGCTGGTCGGCGAGGGTGCGGAGGCGGTGCTCCTGGGCGGCGCCGACGAGACCGAGGAGACCGGGCGCGTGTTCAGCTACATGAACCTCGCCCGCGCGTTCGCCGAGCTCGAGTTCGGGGCCGAGCTCTACTGCCTGCACAAGAACCGCTGGTGGCAGACGTCGCGCGGCCCGCTGCTCGACTCCGGCGCCTTCGTCGCCGGCCTCGAGTACGCATCCGGGGTCGAGGCGACCGTGCTCGGCAAGCCGAGCCCTGCGTACTTCGAGGCAGCCCTCCAGGCGCTCGACGCCGAGCCCGAGCTGACATGGATGGTCGGCGACGACCTCGACTCGGACATCGCAGGCGCGCAGCGCTACGGGCTCCGGACGGTTCTCGTGCGGACGGGGAAGTTCCGCCCCGACGATCTCGAACGCTCGACGATCGTCCCGGATGCGGTCATCAGCTCGATCGCGTTCCTCCCCGAGTGGCTGGAGCGCTCTCCGTGACGATCGGTGTCGACCTGATCGAGATCCAGCGTGTCCGGCGCGCCCTCGACCGCTACCCGTCGTTTCGCGAGCGCTGCTTCACTGCGGCGGAGCAGGCGTACTGCGACTCGCGGCCGAACCCTGCGCAGCACTACGCCGCCCGCTTCGCCGGCAAGGAGGCGGTCGGGAAGGCGATCGGGTTCGGCGTCGCGCGGGCGTTCGCGTGGCGAGACGTCGAGATTGCCGGGCGGCCCAAGCCGCAGGTTCGGCTGTCCGGCCGGGTGGCCGCGTGGGCCGAGCGGGTCGGGGCGGGCAGCCTCGATCTGTCGATGACGCACTCGCGCGAGCTCGCGGCGGCGGTGTGCGTGGCCGATGCTTGAGCCCCTGTACACGGCAGGGGAGATGAAGGCGGCCGAGGCGGGGCACGACGTGCCGGCGATGATGGAACGCGCGGGACGGGCGGTTGCAGAGGAGGCGCTCCGCCGCTTCCCCGACGCGCAGGCGTTCGGCGCGGTGTGCGGGGGCGGCGCCAACGGAGGCGACGGCCGGATCGCCCTCGAGGTCCTGCGCGCCGCCGGCCGGACTGCGAAAGAGAGCACGAGCGGCGACGTTCTGATCGACGCGCTGTTCGGCACCGGCTTCCGGGGCGAGCCGCGGCCCGAGTCGGCCCGCCTGATCGAGGAGGTCAACGGAGCGCGTGTCCCGGTCGTCTCGGTCGACCTGCCGTCGGGCATCGACGCCGACACGGGCGAGATCGCCGGAGCCGCAGTCCGTGCCGACGTGACCGTGACCATGCACGGTCGCAAGGTCGGGCTCGAGGTTGCGCCCGGCCGCTTCAACGCCGGCGAGGTCGTCGTCGCCGACATCGGACTCGAACACCGCGAGACGCAGCACCGGCTGGTCATGCGCGAGGTGCTCTCGCTCGTCCCCCGCAAGCGCCCGTCCGACACGAAGTACACCGCGGGCGCGCTCCTCGTCGTCGGCGGGGCTCCCGGCATGACCGGGGCGGTCAGCCTGACCGCCACCGCGGCCTTCCGCGCCGACGCGGGGTACGTCACGGTCTGCGCCCCCGCCGAGGCGCTGCCCGTGCTCGAGGGGCGTCTCGTCGAGGCGGTGAAGCGACCGCTCGAGGAGGCGCCGGAGGCGGTCGCGAAGCACCACGCGCTCGCGATCGGGCCCGGGCTCGGCCGGTCGGACCACAGGCAGGCCCTTGTCCGGCGGCTGCTGGAGGAGACCGTCTTGCCTGCGGTGGTCGATGCTGACGCGCTGTTCGGGCTCGAGCCGTTCGAGCGCTCGGCGCCGACCGTGCTCACGCCGCACGAGGGAGAGCTCGGCCGGCTCCTCGGCCGCGACCCGGCCTGGGTGGCCGCACACCGGCTGGCGGCGGCGTGCGAGGCCGCCGAGCGGTTCCGCTGCGTCTGCCTCCTGAAGGGGGCGGATGTGCTGGTCGCCGCGCCCGGAGCCGGTGTGCTCGTTGCCGCGCTGGGGCCTCCGTCGCTTGCCACCGCGGGGACGGGCGACGTCCTGACCGGAGTGATCGGCGCGTTCCTCGCGAAGGGGATGGAGGGGCGGATGGCGGCAGTCGCCGGGGCGGTCGCATGCGACGTCGCCGCACGCCTCGGGCCGGCGCGAGGTCTGGTCGCCTCCGACGTGGTCGCGCTCCTTCCGGCCGCGCTCGAGTAAAGGGCCGAATGGCTCGGTCGGAGATCGCGGTCGACCTCGCTGCGGTTCGGCGGAACGTGAGGCTCCTGCTCGAGGCGCTTTCCGGCGCGGAGCTGTGGGCGGTGGTGAAGGCGGACGGCTACGGCCACGGTGCCGTCGACGTCGGCGGCGCGGCTCTCGAGGCCGGCGCGACCGCGCTGTGCACGGCCACCGTGCCGGAGGCGCTCGCACTGCGGTCGTCGTTTCCGGACGCTCGGCTGATCGTCATGGGCCCGACGCCGGAGCCGGAGATCGCGCCAGCCCGAGCAGCCCGCCTCGAGCTGGTCGTCGCGGACGAACGGCCTCTGCCCGAGGGCGTGCCGGTCCATCTCAAGCTCGACAGCGGCATGGGCCGGTGGGGGCTCTCGGAGCTCCGCCGCCCCGAACGTCAGGTGGTCGGGTTGATGTCGCACCTCGCCACCGCGGACGTCGACCCCGCCTTCGCCGAGCGTCAGGTCGAGCGCTTCCGTGAGGCGACGGCGCCCTATCGAGGCTTCACGCGCCACATCGCGAACAGTGCCGCCGCCCTGAAGCTGCCGTCGGCCCGGTTCGACGCGGCCCGGTGCGGAATCGCCGTGTACGGGCTCTCGCCGTTCGGCGGCGACCCGGCCGACGACGGGCTGGAGCCTGCGCTCGCCTGGCGGAGCGAGCTGGCGCAGGTCAAGCGCCTCCAGGCCGGCGAGAGCACGGGGTACGGACGGCGCTTCGTCGCCGACCGGCCGACCTGGATCGGGCTGGTGCCGGTCGGCTATGCCGACGGCTTCAGACGGGATCTGACGGGCACCGAGGTCGGCGTGGGGGGTGAGCTCCGGCCCGTCGTCGGGACGATCTCGATGGACTCGTTCGCGGTCGAACTCTCGGGACCGTCGCCCGTCGGCACGCCGGTGTCGCTGATCGGCGACGGCGTCCTCGCGGACGACCACGCCCGCCTCGCGGGGACGATCGGATACGAGCTCGTCTGCGGCATCGACACGAGCCGCCTGCGGGCGCGGCGGAGGATCCTCGATGCGTAGCCTCGAGGTGGTCGCCGGGGTGTTCGGCGACGAGGAGGCGTGGCTCGTAGGCGGCGCGGTCCGGGACGAGCTGCTCGGCCGGCCCGTGTTCGACCTCGACGTCTCGTGCCGCGAGCCGGAGCGGGCGGCCAGGGCGCTGCGGGAGCGGTCGGGCGAGGCCGTCTTCCCGCTCAACGAGCGGTTCGGCGCCTGGCGGGTCGTGCTCGACGAGGAGACAACCGTCGACTTCTCGCCGCTCAGGGGAGGCTCGATCGACGCCGACCTCGCGGAGCGCGACTTCACTGCGAACGCGGTTGCGGTCCCGGTGGCCGGCGGCGAGTACGTCGACCCGTTCGAAGGACGGTCGGACATCGAGCGGCGTGTGCTGCGGATGGTCGCGGACAGCGTGTTCGACGACGACCCGCTTCGACTCCTGCGCGGCGTACGGCTGGAGGAGGAGCTCGGCTTCCGTCTCGATCCGCCGGCGGAGGCCGCGACTCGGGTGAAGGCCGCCCTGGTGACGCGCGCCGCGGGCGAGCGGATCCTCGAGGAGCTCCGCAGGCTCGGCCCCGAGGCGATCGAGCGGCTCGGCGAGCTCGGTCTGCTCGAACCGCTCGGTGGTCGGCTCGATCCCCGTCTTCGTGCCTTCGACTCGCCGTGGTTCCGGCTCACGGTCACGTTCGGCGAGAGCCTGAAGCGCCTGCCGATCTCGGGGGGCCTCCGCCGCTTCGCGGACGTCCTCCTCCGGGCCGAGCCGCCGCCCGACGGCTCACCGCGGGCAATCCATCGCTTTCGCCGTGCGACCGAGCCGTATGCGCTCGAAGCGCTCGCCTTGGTCGGCGCGTCGGACCTCGCCGGCGCGGTCGAGCGCGCGCGCGCGACGGAGCCGTCAGAGCCGCTCCTGCGCGGCGACCAGCTCGGCATCCCGCCCGGCCCGGAGGTCGGCAGGCTGCTCGAGCTGATCGCCGAGGAGCGCGCAGCAGGCACCATCTCGACGAGAGAGGAGGCGTTGGAGCTTGTCCGACGATCGCTGGAGTAGGACCGCAGCCCGGCTCGGGGAGCTGGAGGAGAGTCGGCGCGACGGGTTCACCGAAGCCGTCCGTGAGTTCGTGCAGCCTCAGGGAGACGAGCATGCGCTCGACCTCGGCACCGGGACCGGTGCGCTGGCGTTCGCGCTGGCGCCGTACGTCGCCGACGTCCTGGGGGTCGACAACGCGCCGGCGCTGCTCGAGGAGGCGCGCCGCCGAAGCGGCGACTTCCCGAACGTCAGCTTCATCGAGGGGGACGCGGCCAATCTCGACCTGCGTCGCGGCACGTTCGACCTCGCGGGGTGCTCGCGCGTGCTCCACCACGTCCACCGGCCGGAGATGGTCGTCGCCTCGCTCGCTCGCGCGATCCGGTTCGGAGGGCGCGTGGTCGTGATCGACCAGATCGCGCCCGCCGACCCGCTCGTCGCCGTCGAGGTCGACCGGTTCGAGCGCGTCCGCGACCCCGAGCACCAGCGGCTGCTCCCCGACATCGACCTGCGCGCGCTGCTCGAGGCGAACGGCCTGGTGGTCGTCAGGACGAAGTTCACGGAGGAGAAACGGAACCTGACGTGGTACCTCGACCTCGCGGACTGCCAGGGCGAGGCCCGTGACCGTGCGGAGGCCCTCGCCCCTTCGTCTCCGACCGCGACCGTCGGCTGGTACCTCGCCGTCAAGCCGCAGGCCGCGGCATAGACTCCACGCGCGTGGGCCAGGACTCACTCCTTCCCCGCCTGGCCGACCTCGCCGTCACCCTCGGAGCGAACGTCCAGCCGGGTCAGATCGTGACCGTGGCCGCCGACCACGGCCAGTTCGAGCTCGCGCGGGCGATCGCCGACTGCTCCTACCGGCGGGGGGTGCGGTTCGTCGACGTGCAGTACTTCGACCCGTACGTGAAGCGGGCGAGGATCCAGTATGCCTCGGCGGACACGCTCGACTTCGTGCCCTCCTGGTACAGCTACCGGATGGAGGCGATCGGCACGGAGCGCGCGGCCCGCATCTCGCTCTCGGGGCCGACGACGACCGGGCTGCTCGACGATCTCGACCAGGCGCGATCCGGGCGCGACCAGCTGCCGTTCGTGAAGGAGATCCTCGGAGTGATCTCCGACCGCACGACGAACTGGACGGTCGTCCCCTGTCCGACCGTGCCGTGGTCGCAGCTCGTTCACCCGGAGCTCTCGCCCGAGCAGGCGTTCGACCGGCTCTGGGAGGAGATCGCACATGTCTGCAGGCTGGACGAGGCGGACCCTGCCGCCTCCTGGGACGAGCGCGCCGACGCCCTGGCGGCCGCCGCCGGCCGGTTGAACGAGCGGCATTTCGACGCCCTCCACTTCGAAGGGCCGGGCACCGACCTGACGATCGGGCTGCTCCCGACGTCGACCTTCCACGCCGCGCGCGACACGACCGTCGACGGGATCGAGCACCTCGCCAACCTGCCGACGGAGGAGGTCTACGCCACCCCCGACCCGGAGCGCGCCGACGGCCACGTCCGCTCGACGAAGCCGCTCGTGCTTGGCGACGGCACCATCATCCGCTGTCTCCGCGTGCGGTTCGAGGGCGGGCGGGCGGTCGAGATCGACGCGGAGCAGGGGGCCGGCGTCATGCGCGGTCGGGCAGCGTTCGACGAGGGCGCATCACGGCTCGGGGAGGTCGCCCTCGTCGACCGCGAGGGGCGGGTCGGCCGGCTCGGCACCGTCTTCTACGACACGCTGCTCGACGAGAACGCCGCCAGCCACATCGCGCTCGGCGACGGGTCGGACCTGGGCCTGTCCGAGGAGGACCGCGGGCGGCGGAACCGCAGCTCGATCCACATCGACTTCATGATCGGCGGCGACGAGGTCGCCGTCACCGGGATCACGCGCGAGGGCGAGCACGTGCCCGTCCTCCGCGGCGGCAGCTGGCAGCTCTAGCTGCGCGGGCCGAACCGGCCGCTGAACCAGGTCAGGCCGCGCGAGAAGAGGCCGGGCACCGACCCCTGGAGGACGGCGACGCTCCGGAACCACCAGGGGACGAAGCTCTCCCGCCGGTCGTGGGCGACGGCCTGGACGATGGTGCGGGCGATCCGGTCGGGCTCGATCACGGTCCACGCGAGCGCCTTCGGGAGCACGCTCGGCTCCGGGAAGCCCGCCGTCGGCGCGAAGCCGGGCAGCACCGTGTGGACGCGGATGCCCTGCGGCCGCAGCTGTGCCGCGACGGCCCGGGAGAAGGCGAGCTGGGCGTGCTTGGACGCCGAGTACGGACCGGAAGGTGGGAGGGCGACCGTGCCGGCGACCGAGACGACGTTGACCACGTCGGCGGGGACGGCGGCCTCCAGTCCGGGCAGGAACGCGCGCAGGCACCAGATCCCGCCGAAGTAGTTGACGCGCATCACGTTCTCGATGCGATCGGCGTCGCCGGTGACGAAATCCGCGCGGCCCGGGATGCCCGCGTTGTTGACGAGCAGCTCGATCCTCGGGTGGCGGCCGAGCACGCGCTCGGCGAGCGCTTCGACGGCTCCCCGGTCGGAGACGTCGCAGACCTCGGCCTCGGCGTCGAGCTCGTCCGCGAGCGCGCGCAGCCGTTCCTCGCCGCGGGCGACGAGCACGCACCGCCACCGCTGTGCGGTCAGGAGCCGGGCGACCTCGGCGCCGATCCCGCTCGATCCGCCGGTGATCACGGCGACGCGCTCGTCCGGGGCGTGCAAGGCGGCCAGCCTATCGGATGCAGGGATAGACTCGGCCACCATGTCCTTCGACGGCAAGCGCGGTCTCGTTCTCGGCGTCGCCAACAAGCGCTCGATCGCGTGGGCGATCGCCCGCCGGCTCGGGGAGGGCGGCGCGCGGCTGGCGTTCACGTTCCAGGGCGAGCGGATCGAGGCCGGAGTCCGCGAGCTCGCCGCCACGGTCGACAGCCCGCTCGTCACCGAATGCGATGTCCGCTCCGACGAGGACATCGCACGGGTCTTCGGCGAGGTGGAGGAGACGTTCGGGGGGAGCCTGGACCTGCTCGTCCACTCGGTCGCCTTCGCCGCGGCCGAGGACCTCGAGGGCCGCTTCACCGACACGCCCCGCGACCGCTTCTGGATGGCGGTCGACATCTCCGCCTACTCGCTGGTCGCGTGCGCCAGGGCCGCCGAGCAGCTGATGGAGGCGGCCGGCGGCGGCTCGATCCTGACCATGACCTACCTGGGCGGCGAGCGGGCCGTGCCGCACTACAACGTGATGGGCGTTGCGAAGGCGACGCTCGACGCCTCGGTCAAGTACCTCGCCTGGGACCTCGGTCAGAAGAACATCCGTGTGAACGCGGTCTCGGCCGGGCCGGTGCGGACGCTCGCCGCGCGCTCGATCGCCGGCTTCCCCACCATGGAGGCGATCGTCGAGGAACGCTCGCCGCTCCACCGCCCCATCGCCGCCGACGACGTCGGCGCGGCGGCGGCGTACCTGCTCTCCGACGAGGCCCGCAACGTGACCGCGACCACGCTGTACGTCGACTCGGGGTACCACGCCGTCGGCATGTAGCGCGATCCCGAGGGCGCGGGGGTTTGCCTCCGGGCGCAACCCCGGTCACCATCCAGTTGCAGCGGGCCGGCGTAGTGGCAGACGCGCTCGAGCCGGCGGTCGCCGGGCACGTGATCGAGCGCGAGGACGGCAGGATTCGTTTCAGTCACCCGCTGCTGGCGTCGGTTCTCTACGGCGACCTCGGTGCCCGGCGGCCTCAGGTACACGCCCGCCTCGCCGAGATCGTCGACGACCCGCTTCTGCGCGCCAGTCACCTCGCGCTTTCGTGCGACGCGCCGGACGCCGCCGTCGCCGCCGCTCTCGACGACGCCGTGACACTCGGGGCGGAGCGAGGCGCAGCGGCGCTTGCGGCCGAGCTCGCCGAGCACGCGATGCGGTTGACCCCGGCGCAGGACCGCGACCTGCGCGGTCGCCGAGCGCTGGCGGCGGCTCGTGCGGAGCACGCTGCGGGGGAGTGGACGCGCGCGCGGGCGATCGCGAACGATCTGCTCTCGGAGACGGAGCCCGGTCCGGTTCGTGCGGAGGTGCTCGCGCTTCTCGCCGAGGTCGAAGGTCTCGACCGGGCAGTGACCTTGCTCGAGGAGGCCCTGCGCGAGGCGGAGTCGCACCCGGCGCTCGAGTCACGCATCCAGACCCGGCTGGCCCGCGCGGCGCGCTTAAAAAAGGGGTACCCCGGCGCTCTCGAGCATGCTCGTTCGGCGCTTGCGGTCGCCGACGACCTCGAGAACGACGCGCTCCGCGTCGGCGCGCTGGGCGTTCTCGCGTTCCTCGGCTTTGCCGTCGGAGACCCCGACGCTCCGGCTCACGCCAGGCGGGCGTACGAGATCGCGAGGAACGCGGGCGACGCCCATCTGGTGAGAGACGCGACCACGGCGCTCAGCCCCGTGTTCGAATTGGAAGGGAATCGCGACGGCGCCCGGGCAATGCTCGAGCGCGAGCTCGAGGCGTGGAGGGAGCGCGACGAGCCCGCGGCCGCGGAGCTGCTCGCCGAGCTCTCGTGGATCGAGCTGTGGGGCGGCCGCTGGCAGCTCGCGGCGGACTACGCAGCGCGTTCGCTCGAGCTCAACGTCCAGTACGGGCTCGACGCGCCCTGGAACCATCTGCCGATCGCCATGATCGCCGCTCATCGCGGTCAGCTCGACGTCGCCCGCGCGCATTCCGAGCTCGCGCTGCGCCTGGGGGAGGAGCAGATCGGCCTGCACACGCCCGTTCATCTCGGCACCCTCGGGATCGTCGCGCTCCGGGGCGGCGATGCGCGCGAGGCACTCGGCTGGTTCGAGGAGGCGGAAGCCCAGACTGCGAGGCTCGGATGGCGCCAGGCAGGCCGCCGCTGGTGGATCCCGGATCATGTCGAGGCGCTGCTCGAAGTCGGCCGGCTCGACGACGCGCTGGACATCCTCGACGCCTGGGAGGCGGACGCCGCACGCCTCCGCGACCGGGAGATGCCCGCGCACGCGACGCGGTGCCGGGGCCTCGTCGCTGCCGCCGAGGGCGCCGTCGACCTGGCGACCTCCCTCCTCGAGGAAGCGGCGGCGCAGCACGAGCGCGTCGGCGACGACTTCGGGCGAGCACGTGCCCTCCTCGCGCTCGGTGTCGTCAGGCGACGCCCGCGCCAGAAACGCGCCGCGAGCGACGCGGTCGCCGCGTCGCCGCGCTCGTCGCGGAGGGTCGCACGAACAAGGAAGTCGCGGCCGCACTCTTCCTGGGCGAGCGGACGGTCGAGACGCACCTCTCCCACGTCTACGCCGGGCTCGGCGTGCGCTCGCGGGCCGAGCTGGCGCGGACGTTTCGGCCCGACGGGCAAAGTTCAGGGGGACTCACGATTTCAAGCTGAGCCCGCCCGCGTACCGTCGGGCAGGTGCCGAGCTATCTCGTCGAGACGTTCCTGTCACGCGGCGCCGCAGGCGAGCGTGAGGCGCGTGAGCGGCAGGCCCGCTCGGCCGCCGAGGAGATGACGCGTGAGGGGACGCGCGTCGGCTTCGAGGGATCGATTCACGTCCCCGAAGACGAGATCTGCTTCTTCACGTTCCTGGCTTCCTCGGGCCGGGAGGCCGCCCTGCTCGCTCAGCGCGCTGGGCTCGAGGCGCTCCGCGTCGTCGAGGCGATCCCGTCGGAAACGGAGCGACGGTGAGAACGAGACTGCTACTTCTGGCCGCCCTGCTGGGCGTGACTCCGTTCGTCGGCGCCGGGCCGGGCACCGGCGCGCCGCCCCAGACGCAGTGCGCGCCTGCGGCGGCAATGGCCGCGGCGGCGACTCCGGTGGCGTACTGGAGCACCGAGACCCGGTGCGCGATCGTTCCGGCCGGCCCCGGCGGCAGCTTCGGCGCCGAGAACTTCGGCAACAAGTTCCCGGGCGAGGCGGCGGTGTACATGGGCATCGTCCACGTCGCCATCTACGACGCGGCGGTGGCGGTCGAGGGCGGCCACCAGCCGTATGCGATCACGCAGGGGGCGGCCCCAGCGGCCGCCCCTGGCGTCAGGGTGGACGCCAGCGGCATGCCGCGCCGATCTACTCCGCCCTACGGCAGGGCGTAGGCGACGACGCGCGCGCCGCGCGGCTTGCCGCGAAGCTCGAAGAGCGGCCCGGAGTCGAACGTGACGAGGTGCCAGCGCATCCCCGAGAGCCCGACGTTCTCCTGGCGCAGCGCGTCCACGGTCAGCCGGGAGTGGAAGCGGCCGTCCACCGAGATGCGGACTCGCTCCGGCTGCGGCGACTGCATGAAGAGGCGGAGGATGCCGCCCCCGTAGACGAGAAGCGAGGCGTGCCGGGAGCTCATCTGGTGACCGACCGGGTCGGCCGGGAACCAGCCGCCGCAGAAGACCGCCCCGCCGCGCGAGGGGCCCGGGAAAGGCGCCCGCGCGGTCGAGCGGCCGCGGACGAAGGTCGTGACCGCACCGTCCGTGGCCACCGGTCGCCAGCCGTGCGCGACGAGCCCCCGCCAGGCGAGCGCCGCCGTGTCGGGAAGAATCGGGTTCTCGGTGAAGAGCCCGCGGTGCAGCGTGATCGCCGAGACCTCGAGGATCCTGAGCCGCTCGGCGACGCCGGTCGTCCAGTCGCCGCAGTTCAGCGGCAGGAGGTGCCGTGCAACGACGTCCGCCCTGCGCGGCGCCGTGGTCGAGTAGCCGAGCGGACGCTCGCGGAGGACCCGCTGCTCGTAGTACAGGTAGACGCTGCCGTAGTGGATGTCGGGCGTGAACACCGGCACCTCGATCACACGGCCCGCAGGCGCCCGCTTCACTGCCGCGTACGCGGCGTTCGACGAGTCGGCGGCCGAGCCGTGGAATGCCCGGACGTGCAGGTCGGCGAGCAGGACGGCGGCGAGGATCGCGCCGAGCGCGAGCGGGGCGACGCCCTTGAGCTCCGGCCGGCGCAGAGCCCAGTCGACCGCGACCGCGAGCAGTGCCGCGATGCACAGGCAGGCAATCGGCATCAGTCGCTCCGGCACCCGGGGATAGCGGAGCGGGGGGAAGACGTGCCAGACCGGCGAGTAGAGAGGGAAATGGGTGCCGAGGGCGAGCAGCACCGGCACGACCGCGCCGATGCCGAGCACGACGGCGAGGCGGAGGTCTCGCCCGAGCACGAGCAGCACCAGGCCCGCGATCGCGACGAGCGGCGTCAGCCAGCCGAGGAAGACGAAGGCCTCGACCCCGTGGCGGGCGTGGCGGGTGATGAAGTCGAGCCCGGTTGCCGAGTAGACGCGAACCTCGCGCAGCGAGCGTCCGCCGGCGTCGATGGATCCGGCGATCACGGTCAGCCGGATCAGGACGCCGGCGAGCACGGCTGCGACCACCCCGACCGCGGCGGCGACCAGGTCGCGGCGTTCGGTGGTCCGGCAGAGGACGTAGAGCGCGAAGAACGGAATCGCCCCGAGCGCCAGGTGCACCTGGCCCGAGAGCGGGATCGACGCCAACGCGATCCAGGACAGAACCCACCACCCCCAGTGCCGTGAGGCGCGGGCGCGCTCGAATGACCACAGCGCGAGCGGCAGCAGCAGCGAGGTCGGCCCGAGCAAGTGGCCTCGGCTCTGCATCACGCGGTACGGGGCGATCTCGAAGGCGAGGCCGCCTGCTGCCGCGGCGATCAGGGAAAGCTCGAGCTCGAGGAGCCAGAGCGTCGCCAGCACGCCCGCGGCGAAGAGGCAGAGGAGGGTGAAGAGGTTCCAGGCGAGCACCGAGCCGAGCAGACGGTCGAGCGGCCAGTACGGCAACCCGAACGGCCACCAGGCCGCGTTCACCTTCGAGCCCGCTTCGGGCTGGAACGAGTACGGGTCGGTCCACGGAGCGCGGCGGTGCTCGAGCTGGTGGCCGGCGAGCCACAGCCGGTAGTCGGACTGGAGGTGGTCGCCGGGGGCCGCCTCGCCGTGCCCCGGCGCTCCGCCAGCCATGAACTGCGTCGTCAGGTGGGCAACGGCCGGTTCCGTCGCGACGATCGCCGCGACGGCGAAGACGGCGCAGATGATTACAACGCTCGGGCTGCGGCCAGGAGCTCGTCGAAGTCCGGCACCACGTCGTTCTCGTAGCTCCACGCGCCCTGCACCTCTCCTTCCTCGTCGATCAGGAACGCGCTGCGCTGCGCGACGTCCCGCATGCCCCGGTACTCCTGCGCGACGCCGAAGCCCCGCACCGCCTCTGCGTTCCAGTCCGAGAGCAGGCCGGCGGTGAGGTCGAGCGCCTGCATCCAGGCGATGTGCGTCCACGGCGAGTCACGCGAGATTCCGAACGCCCGCACCCCGGCCTGCTCGAACTCGGCGCCCCTGTCACGCAGGAGTTCCATCTCGTTCGTTCACGTCGAGGTCCAGTCGAAGAGGTAGAAGAGGAGGAGGACAGGCCCGTCCTCGACGATCTCCGCGATCGTGTGGCGCTCGCGCGGACCGACCCAGACGGTCGCCTCGGGAATCCGGTCGCCGGGGGAGAGCATCAGGCGCCGGTCACCCGGATCGTGAGCCGGTGGTCGTAGGTGTCGACGGTGAGCACGTTGCCGTGCCGGGCGATCCGCTGGGGCGCGCTCGGGAGCAGTAGCCGCTCCTCGACCCGTCCTGTCGCCCGGTCGATCGCGTACAGGTAGTCGGGCTCGGCGGTGAACCCGTAGCCGGAGACGATCGCCGCGTTCAGCAGGACGAAGTTGCCGGCGTTGGCGACGAGCGCAGGGCTGCGCCAGCGCAGCTTCCGTGTCTTCAGGTCGACGGCATTCAGGTACCCGTTCAGGCCGTAGGACGACTTCGCGTACGTGGAGTGCGCCGTCTCCACGAACAACAGGCCGGCCGCTTCCTTCGCGAACACCGTCTGCTCGTAGACGAACTCGCGCTCGCCCGGCGCGATTCTCGGCGGCCGGGCGAACTTCCGGAAGTCGTAGGCGTACCGGCCGGGTGCGACCACGACGTGCTGCGTGGCGCCGTCGGGCCCCTCGAGCCTCAGCGGGCGCGAGGAGGGCGCGCGGACGACGCGCGCGGGGTCCGCCGTCGTCGAGGACACGATCTCGAACGTGACCTGGCCCGTTCCAGCACCGGAAGCGGGCGAGTGGAAGGACGGTCGCGGCAAGACCGTTACCGGCTGGGCCGCGACAGCGGCCCAGACGATCAGGAGCCGGAGCACGCCTGGAACCCTACGTCCTCGCCGGGACGGCCTCCGTTGCATCGGCGATCTCTCGCACGACTTCGACGATGTCGCGGTTCGCGTTGTAGATCCGCAGCTGGCGATCGGCTCCGTTGCCGCGGGCGAGGATCGCGCGAACGCCCTCGAGTTCGCGCTCCGAGCCGAGCTCGCGCGCGTGTGGCTCGAGGTCACTTAGCGTGCGGCGGACGAGCTGCGCGACGGGGACGCGGTTTCGGCGCCCGGTCGCCAGGTCGATCACCGGCGCCTCCAGCCCGTAGCGCGCGGCGAGCCACTTGTTCTCGGCAGTCAGGATCCGGTGGTAGGACGGGATCTCCTGGTGCCGGTCGAACTGCTCGGAGTAGAGCTTGACCAGCGCCTGGCAGAACGCGGCCACGGCGACCGCATCCTCGACCCGCGTGACCGCGTCGCAGATCCGGATCTCGACCGTTCCCAGGCGCGGATGGAGCCGGATGTCCCACCAGATGTGTGTGTAGTCGGCGATGCAGCCGGTTCGCTCGAGCTGCCCGACGACCTCGGCGTAGTCCGCGTAGTCGCGGAACCGGGGAGGCGGCCCCGAGCGCGGGAAGGCCGCGAAGACCATCTGGCGGCTGGACGCGAGCCCGGTCGGCTCGCCGCGCCAGAACGGGGAGCTCGCGGTCAGCGCCAGCAGTTGCGAGAGGTGGGCGAGCAGGCCGTTGACGACCTGGATCGCCTTCTCGGGGCCGTCGACGGCGACGTGGACGTGCATCCCGAAGATCAGCTCCCGGCGGGCGACGTACTGCATCTGGTCGACGAGGTCGTGGTAGCGGTCGCGCGCCGTGATCCGCTGCCGCTCGAAGAGGCTGAAAGGATGCGTGCCGGCCGAACCGACCCGGAGTCCCTTGTCGGCGGCGACCGAGGCGACGTAGGAGCGAAGCTCGGTCAGCTCCCGCTCCACGTCGGCCGGTGTCCGGCAGACGGGAGTCGTGATCTCCACGACCGACTGCATCAGCTCGGCGTTGATCCGCTCCTCGAGCTCGTGCCCGGCGACGGCCGCGAGGACGGTGTCGACGTGCTGCACGAGGTCGAAGGTCTCCTGGTCGAGGAGCATGTACTCCTCCTCGACGCCGAGCGTGTACGCGTCGCCCTTGCCGAAGCTGTGGTCGAGCACGCTGCCACCCTGCGCGAAGCCGAATTCGGCGCCCTTCCCCGTGATCGAAGGCGGAACCGCCTGCTTCACGGCAGCACCGCCTCGGCCTCGATCTCGACGCGCCAGCGCGGGTCGAGGAGCCCGACGAGCACGCAGGTCGACGCCGGTCGCACGTCGCGGAAGACGGCGTCGTGGGCGCGGGCGATCTCGTCGAAGTCCTCGGGGTGCGTGGCGAAGATCCGGGTGCGGACGACGTGTTCCGGCTCGGCTCCGGCTTCGCGCAGCGCGCCGACGATGATCTCGAGGCACCGCACCGCCTGCCCATACGCATCGGCGGGAGGGTCTTCGCCCTCAGGCATCACGGGCGCCGTCCCGCCGACGGACACGTGTTGCCCGACCCGCACCGCCCGTGAGTAGCCCATGACCGCCGCCTGCGGCGAGCGGGCCGCGATTCGTTGCCGCTCCACCGCCCTAGTATCCAACGAAGTGGACGCGTTGCGAGGCGTCGAGGGCTGGCCGGCCGAGCACGTCTCGGTCGGCGTCGCGTCGGCGCAGGGAATGCTCGCGGTGCACGGGGACACGGCTCGCATCTATCGCTGGGCGTCGGTGACGAAACCGGTGAGTGCGCTGGCATGCCTGGTCGCGGCCGAGGAGGGCGCTGTCGACCTCGATGAGCCGGCCGGGCCACCGGGCTCGACCTTCCGCCACCTGCTCGCGCACGCCTCCGGGCTGCCGCTTGCCGGCGGCAGCCCGATCGCGCGCCCCGGCGAACGGCGGATCTACTCCGACGCCGGCTTCGACGTCCTCGGGCAGGCGCTTTCCGACCGTGCGGAGATGCCGTTCGCGGACTACCTGCGCGAGGCGGTGCTCGAGCCGCTGGGCACGGACATCCGCTACGAGGGCCGGCCCGGCTCGGGCGCGCACGGCTCGCTGGGCGACCTGCTCGTCTTCGCCCGCGAGCTTCTGGTGCCGACGCTGGTCGCGGCCGAGACGCTGGCGGAGGCGACGTCGGTCCAGTTTCCCGGCCTGGTCGGCGTCCTCCCGGGCTACGGCCGGCAGGAGCCGAACGACTGGGGCCTCGGCTTCGAGCTCCGCAACGGCAAGTCGCCGCACTGGACGGGCGCCCGCAACTCGGCCCGGACGTTCGGCCACTTCGGCCGGAGCGGCACCTTTCTCTGGGTCGACCCCGAGGCGCAGATCGCCCTCGGATGCCTCACCGACCTCGACTTCGACGACTGGGCGGTGGAGGCGTGGCCGGCGCTGTCGGATGCGGTGCTGAGGGAGCTCGGGCGGTGACGCCGTGACGATCAAGCAGGTAACACAGTGTCACAAGGTCGAAACCGCGCGCAGCGATGAGCCGCCTCGAGCTTGTAACACAGTGTTACGAGTGCTTCTCGTCTCCTGTGCGGTCCTCACCGGCGCAGGCTGCGGCGGCGGCACGTCCCCCGCCGGCACGCAATCCGTCGCCCTGACCGGTTGGCGGGCGGTCGCCGACGCGCCGGGGATCTCGCAGCTCGTGCCCGACCTCGGCGGTCTGAAGGTGTCGGCCCGCACCGGTCGGCGTGCGCTGGTCAGGAACGGAGACGCGATTCGATCGGCGACGTTCACGTTTGCGACTCCGAGGCAGGCAATCGAGGCGCGGAAGCGCGGAGCCGGTGACGACTACCAGGCGAAGCTCGAGCGGGCCTTCCACGGCAACACGGTGGGCCACGGGCCGGGTGTCGCGCTCCGGCTGCGCGTGCCGCGCCCCACGGGCAGGGGCAGCGACACCGTCGAGGTGTGTCTGCTGGCCCGCGGCCGCAGGCTGACGATCGTCGAGCTCCTCTCCGCGCGAGGCTTCGACCCAGAGCTGCGAGACCGGCTTCTGCGCAGCCTCAGTCGCTGAACAGCGGCCGCACGAACTCGTCGAACGTCTCGCGGTCGCAGCTCGCGACGACGGACGGCGTCAGGGCCCGGATCGACGCCGTGCGCTGTATGTCCATCGTCAGCGCCACCTCGCCGAAGTAGTCGCCCGGCTTCAGCATGCGGCGCTCGCCGCGCGCTTCCTGCGTCACCGCGAGCATCCCGGAGAGAACGACGTAGAACCGGTCGCCGGCGTCACCCTCGCGAAGGATTTCAGCACCGGCCGGGACCGACTCGCGCATCATCCGGTCGGAGAGTTTGCGGAGGGTCTGTCCCGGCAGCTCCGCGAGCAGGCCGACGCGGCTGAACTCGTGCTCACGAATCGGCATCGAAGGCACATACTGCCTGTCCATGGGGCTCTTCGACGACTGGCGACACTGTCCCCGTTGCGGCGGCGAGATCTCTCCGCAGGACGGCCGGGTGGAATGTCCGGCATGTGGGTACATCGCGTACGCGAACCCGGCACCGGCGGTCTGCGCGCTCCTGATCGACGACGACGGCCGGGTCCTGTTGACGCGCCGGCGGTGGGATCCCTACGCGGGGATGTGGGATCTGCCCGGCGGGTTCCTCGGGGAGGACGAGCATCCGCTGGACGGCCTCCGCCGCGAGTTGCTCGAGGAGACCGGTCTCGAGGTGGAGCCGGACCAGTGGTTCGGCGCGTTCCTCGTTCCCTACGGGGAAGGGCCGGGCACGAGGACGGTGCTGAACCTCGTCTGGCTCGCCCGGGTCGTGGG
>JBLMYA010000099.1:0-4669 GCA_050258035.1 Verrucomicrobiota bacterium | reverse complement strand
CGCACCAACCTCGGCCTGCTCGCCGGCATGATCGCGCTGATCCTGCTGACGGTGCTGCTGAACGGCTTCATCACGAAGAAGCCGGAGCTCGCCCAGCTCAAGAACCAGTACGCGGTGCTCTCGGCCGGGAGCGCGGCCGCGCTGTTTGCCGCGCTGATCGGCGTGATGGCGATCACCAGCGAGTTCCGCCACGGCACGATCCGCCCCACCTTCGTCGTCACACCGCACCGCAGCCGCGTAATCGCCGCGAAGGTGATCTCGAGCCTGCTGATGGGCCTCCTTTTCGGGCTCGCCGCAATCGGCCTCTCGTTCGGTCTCGGCTACGCCATCCTCGCCGGACGTGACATTCCGCTCGCGCTGTCGACGAACGACGTCCTCTGGCTAGTCCTTGGGACGCCCGTGCTGACGGCCGCCTGGGCCGCACTCGGTGTCGGTGTCGGCGCCGTCGTCCGCAACCAGGTCTTCGCCGTCATCGGTCTGATCCTCTGGACGATGATCGTCGACAACCTCCTCATCGGCCTCGTCCCGAAGATCGGCGGCTACACGCTCATGGGTGCCAGCGGCGCGATCATCTCCGACCCCTCCGACTACGTCCTCTCCGCGGCGGCGGGCGGACTGCTCCTACTTGGCTACGTCGCCATCTTCGTCACCGCAGGCGCGGTCCTCGTCGCACATCGCGACGTCACCTAGTCCGGATGCTGACCATCGTCGACATCCACAAACGGTTCGGCGAGGTGCAGGCGCTAGCCGGCTGCTCGTTCTCGATCGAGCGTGGGCACATGCTCGGCTTCCTGGGACCGAACGGGGCCGGCAAGACCACGACGATGCGCGCGGTCTTCGGGCTCGTGGCGCTCGACGGTGGCGACGTGCTCTGGGACGGGCAGCCGATCGGGCTGGCAGAACGACTGCGCTTCGGCTACATGCCCGAGGAACGCGGCCTCTACCCGCGCATGCGAGTCGGTGAGCAGATCGAGTACTTCGGACGCCTGCACGGGCTGCCAGCGAGCGCGGCGCGAGCCGCCGCAGCAGGCTGGCTGGAGCGTCTCGGGCTGGGGGCTCGCGCGACCGCCAAGGTGGAGGAACTCTCGCACGGCAACCAGCAGCGGGCGCAACTGGCGGCTGCTCTGGTGCACGGGCCCGAATTGCTCGTCCTCGACGAGCCGTTCGCGGGCCTCGACCCGGTCGCCGTCCGCACGCTGGCCGCGGTCCTGCGCGCCGAGGCGGCACGAGGTGTCGCCGTGCTTTTCTCGAGTCACCAGCTCGAGCTGGTTGAGGACATCTGTGAGGACGTCGCGATCATCGACCACGGTCGCATCGTCGCCACCGGCGACGTCGCCGCGCTCAAGCGCGCGTCCCGGCGGCGCAGGATCGAGCTCCAGCTCGAGGGCGCGCCACCACAGTGGCTCCCGGAGGTGGCCGGCGTCGAGCTCGTCGAGCGCGACAACGGCGACCTCCGGCTGCTCGTCGGCCGTGACGTTGACCCCGAGCAGGTGCTCGCGGCCGCGGAGCGGTCGGCGCAGGTGGTCGCCTTCAACTACGGGCCGCCGAGCCTGGCCGAGCTCTTCCTGGAGTTGGTCGAACGATGAACGCGGCGCGGGTGATACGGCTCGTCGCCGAGCGCGAGATCCGCGAGCGACTGCGCAGCAAGGCGTTCATCGCCGCGACGATCGTCATGCTCCTCCTCGTCGGCGGCACGACGGCCCTGCAGGGGGCGCTCTCGAAGACGCCGACGTACCGCGTCGCCGTAACGGCACCGGTTCCCACCGGGCTTACCGCCGCACTGCAGCGGTCGGCAAAGCCCTTCGACGAGGCGAAGGTGCGGCTGCAAGTCGTCGCGTCGCCGGCAGCCGGTCGCCAAGCGCTCGAGGACAAGAAGGTCGACGCGCTCCTCCTCTTGTCCCAGGACCGGCTCGTCTTCAGGGAGAACGTCGACGCCAAGGCGGCGGCGATCGCGGACACCGCGGTGCGCGCGCTCCGCAACGAGTTACCCCCGAAGCCGGAGCTGACCGCGACCACGCTCCACGGACCGAAGGACGAGACGAGCGACGCCGAGACGCTTGTCGCATACGTCGGGCCATTGCTCCTCCTCGTCTTTCTGGCGGTCTACGGTCAGTGGGTCGTCACCGGCGTCGTCGAGGAGAAGAACAGCCGAGTCGTCGAGTTGATCCTGGCGACGGCGAGGCCGCGCCACCTGCTCGCGGGCAAGGTGATCGGGATCGGGCTCGTCGGCCTCGTGCAGCTGGCACTCATCGCCGGACTCGCTGCCGCGCTCCTCGTCGCAGGGGCCTTCGACGCACCGGCCGAGCTCGGCGGCGACGTCGCACTCGTCATCCCCTGGTTCGCGCTCGGCTTCGCGCTCTATTCGGTCGCCTACGCCGCCGCCGGAGCGCTCGCCTCCGGGCAGCAGAACGCGGAGACGGCGGCACAGCCCGTGACCTACACCCTGGTCGCGGTCTATTGGGCCAGCTACGCGGCGATCGCCACCGACATGAACGGCCTCCTCGCGAACCTTCTCACCGTCTTCCCGCTGAGCGCGCCGCTCGTCCTCCCTGCGCGCAGCGCCCTCGTCGGCGTTCCCCTCTGGGAACACGTGCTCGCAGTGGTGCTCGTGCTCGCGACGATCTACGCCCTCGTGCGGCTCGCCGGTCGCATCTACGGCCAAGGGCTCCTCCGCAGCGGCCCGCGCATCGGCCTCCGCGCCGCCTGGCGCCTCACTCGCGAGGCATGACGCGATGTTGATCGCGGAGGATCTCCTCTTACTGCTGACCGACGACCGGACTGGCAAACTGCTCGCCCCGTCGACCCCGGTCGATATCGCGCTCGGCGGCGCCGTGATGATCGAGCTGCCATCGTGGTCTCCGGCGGCACGTAATCCAATCGTGGGAGGGACCTCGGCCTGGCCCCTGGCGGCCGATACACGAGGAAGGTGAATGGAGATGACCGTTCTGGTTGCAGCAGCGAGCAAACATGGGGCCACCCAGGAGATCGCGGAAAGGATCGGCGCCGAACTCGCCGATCGTGGTGTCGCGGTCGAGGTGAAGAAACTGGAGGACGTCGAGGATCTCGGCGGCTACGAGGCGTTCGTCCTGGGAAGCAGCGTCTACCTTGGGAGCTGGATGAAGGAGGCCCGCCGATTCGTGGACGCCCACGCGTCCGACCTCGCGCAGCGGCCGACGTGGCTGTTTGCCAGCGGCTCGATTGTCGGCGACCCACCGATCGCCGACGACCCGAACGCCCTCCGGGCAGGACTGGCCGAGAGGCTCGTCGAGACGACGCGAGCCCGCGAGCACAAGCTCTTCGCAGGAAAGCTCGACACGGGCAAGCTCGGCTTGCTGGAGAAAGCCGCCGTGCGCGGGGCGCACGCAAGCGAGGGCGACCACCGCGACTGGCAGGCAATCGACACCTGGGCAGCCATGATCGCGCGCGAGCTCCAGAACGAGCCGGCGCCCGGCAGCTCCTGAAGGAAAGGTCGCAGGCGTGGCACAGATCGAAGGGGAGATCCTGATCCCGCGACCGATCGGAGAGGTGTTCGACTTCGTCGCGGATCCGCGCAACGAGCCCCGCTACAAGCGCCGGATGGCGTCGTCGGAGCTGCTGATGCCCGAGCCGATCGGGAGCGGCTCCAGCTTCCATGCCGAACGGCGTACCTGGGGCGACCTGAAGCGTCTTCTCGAGCAGCAGGCAGCCGGATGAGAGAGACACGCTCGAGATGGATCCTGGCGTGGACGGGCGCGGCAGGGCTCGGCGTCGCAAACGGCGCAGGGCGCGAGGCGCTTTACGCCGACCGCGTCGGCGACGAAGCGGCGCACGTCATCTCGACCGGCACGCTGCTCGCGTTGCTCGGCGGCTACATCTGGCTACTGCAGCGGCGATGGCCACTACGTGATCGCCGAGAGGCGCTGTCTGTGGGTGCTGCATGGACAGCCATGACCGTGGCGTTCGAATTCGGCTTCGGCCACTGGGTCGACGGCGAGTCGTGGTCGGCGCTGCTCGAGAACTACGACGTCTCGGCAGGCAGGGTGTGGATCCTGGTGCCAGCGGTGATGGGGACCGGGCCGGAACTCGCCCGCCGCCTCGCCGCCCGAGAGCGTCACGACACCCGCCACCTCCAGACGGCGTAGCGGACCACCGCCGGAGCTGCGATTGCAGGCACGAGCGCTGAACGCTCTCGTAGTCGTCAGATCTCGCGCGACGACCAAACCCGTCGCGCCCCTGCGGTGCGGCCCCGACGAAAGGCAATCGCGGCCTCGTCGCGACCGTCCCGCGCATGGACGCGGAACGTGAAGCCCGCCTTCGTAGTCGGCCTTCGAGGCCGCGAAATGGTCAGTGACGCTGCCAACGCGTATCGGACAAGATGAAACCGGTTTGGTGAGCGAAAGGCAGCTCAGAGTCGGACTCGTCGTCGAGCCGCCAGGCATCGAGAACCCGTTTATCCGCGGGGCCTACCTCGGGCTCGAGCGGGCCGTCCGAGAGTTGGGGATCAGAGGGCGAGTGCTGACACCAGCCCCGAAGGAAGGCTACGTCCCGAGCCTCTCGCTGCTCGCGCGACAGAAGTACGACCTCGTCATCGGAATGGCTTCCGCTGCCGCCGCTGCGATCGACAGAGTCGCCACGGGATTTCCCGAAACGAGGTTCGCGATCATCGACGTCGCCCACGACGATCTGGCGC
>JBLMYA010000098.1:0-18212 GCA_050258035.1 Verrucomicrobiota bacterium | reverse complement strand
ACCGCCCCCGGCAAGCCGCCGACGAGCCGCGCACACCAGGCGAGGTAGGCCGCCAGCCAGCCGTTCGCCGACGCGATCACCGCCGCCCCCGCGGGTGAGACCGGATCCGCCACCGCGGCCGCGAACGCGAGACCCAGGAGCGGTGCCACGACCGGCGCGGCGAGCGCATTCGCCGGCACGGAATAGAGCGGTATCCGACCGAACTGGAACCAGAGGACCGGCGCGGTCGCCAGGCCGCAGGCGATCGATACCGTGACTGCCTCTCCCGCGAGCTTCGGCACCGGGTATCCCTCGAGGAGTCGTTGCGCCCTGGGGAGCACGATAAAGATCGCGACGACGGCCGCGAACGAGAGCTGGAAGCCGGCGTCGAGCAGCGTGTACGGGTTCCAGGCGAGGAGGACGAGCGCGCCGACGAGCAGGAAGTGCCAGCGGTCCCGCTGCCGTGCCGCAAGCCACGCGATCGATCCGAGCGCTCCCGCGATCCCCGCCCTGATCACCGACGGCTGCGCTCCGACGGCGAGGACGTAGGAGGCGATCCCTGCGAGCGCCCCGACTTCGCCGACCCAGCGCGGGAGCCCGACCACCCAGGCGAGCCCGAGCACGCCGACGGCGACGAAGATCACGTTCTGCCCGGACACCGCGAGCAGGTGGTAGAGCCCCGAAGCGCGGAAGGCATCGCGGAGCCCCGGCGAGAGGGCATCGTCCTCGCCGAGGACGATGCCCTCGAGGACCGCCCGGCGCTCCCCGGTCAGCCCGGATGCAAGCGATCGTGCGAGCCACGCGCGTACGCGATCGGCGTACCCTCCGATCCCGCCCCGTCGGCCGACGGTTCGCCAGTGCCCGGCGACGGCGACGACGTGGATGCCGTGGCGACGGAGCCAGGTGCGCTCGTCGAAGCCGTTCGAGGGCGCTCGCGGCCGCCTGAGCCGAACGTCGTCGAGCTCGAGGATCGCTCCCTGGGGCGGCGACCGGCCGAGGGGGAGCTCCAGCAGCACCGGTTCGTTTGCGTCGATCGGCCCGAACCGGAGCACGCGCGCGGGCACCCGCAGCTGGAAGCCGTTGTCTCGCGCGGGGCCCGTGACCACCGCTGCCGCGGGCTCGGCCTCGCCGATATGCGGACGGAGAACGCTCGAGTCGAGCGCGTCGAGCCGGATGCTCCCCCACCACCAGCCTGCGAGCAGCAGCCCGGCCGCCAGCATCGCCACCCGTGCCCGTGGGTCGGCGATACAGGCAGCTGCCATGGCGAGCGCGACCGCCGCCGGCGCGACTCCCCGGCCGTGCACGCGCCCGGCATCGGCCGCAGCAAGGCCCGCACATGCCGCGCCTGCGAGAACGTACGGGTAGGTGACCAGCACCCGCCGCAGGACGAGCGGGCCGCCGGCGGAGTCGCGGACGCCGCTGCTCACGGCACGACCAGGCCTCGAAGCTGCGCGACCCGAGTAGGCCCGATCCCCGGCACCTCGTCGAGCTCGTCCACCGAGCGGAAGGCGCCGTGCTCCGCGCGGTAGTCGAGGATCCTCTGCGCGGTCGCGGGCCCGATCCCGGGCAGCGAGTCGAGCTGCTCGGCGGTGGCGGAGCTGAGCTGGATCGGCCCGGCCGGCACGCCCGGGACCGCAGCTCCCTGGACAGCCGCAACCGCCCGCGGGAGCCGCGCCGGGACGAGCACCTGCTCCCCGTCTGCAAGCGGTGCCGCCAGGTTCAGGGCTGCAGGATCGGCCTTCGGGGTGGCCCCGCCCGCACGTGCGACCGCGTCGGCCACCCGCGAGCCCTGGGGCAGCTTGTAGATCCCCGGACGCCGAACGGCACCCACGACGTAGACGACCGCCCGGGCCGAGACGGCTTCGGCCGCACCCGCCGCCGACGGCGGCGCGCCGCCCGGATCCTGCGCCGAGCCGACGATCGGCGGCGCGGGCGCGCCGGTGGGGGTTCCGGCACGCACGACGAACCGCGCCCCCACGAGCAGCGCCGCGACGAGGAGCAGCCCGCCGAGGAGCACGCGGCGTCGCGAGAGGACGATGGGCTGCATGTCGCCAATGGTGGCAACCGAGCCGTCGCGGCTGTGTCACGGGAGCGTGCCGGATGTGCAACGTCGGCGAAGGCCTGCGCCGTCTAGGCTGAAGACATGCCGTCGAGCCACGCCTTCGCCGTGTTCGTCCCCGCCGCTCTCGTCCTGCTCGCGATCCCGGGCCCCGCCGTGCTCTACATCGTCGCCACGAGCATGGACGGGGGGCGTCGTCACGGGCTCGTGTCGGTCGCCGGCATCCACCTCGGCTCGCTCGTCCACATCGCCGCCGCCGTCGCCGGGCTGTCCGCGTTGATCGTGTCGTCGGCGATCGCCTTCAGCGCGGTCAAGTACGTCGGAGCCGCCTACCTCGTCTACGTCGGCATCCGGAAGCTCCTCGGGAAGGACGAGCCGATCGAGACCGCCGAGCGGCAACCGCGCAGCGCCGGGCGCGTCTTCGGCCAGGGCGTCCTCGTGAACGTCCTCAACCCGAAGACGGCTCTGTTCTTCCTCGCCTTCATGCCGCAGTTCGTCGACCCCGACCGGCCCATCTGGACGCAGACGATCGTCCTCGGTCTCTGCTGGATCGCGCTCGGTCTGATCAGCGACGGTGCGTACGCCCTCGCCGGCGGGACGATCGGCGGCGTCCTCCGACGCCGCCGGAAGGCCGTTCGCTACGCGTCGGGCGGGATCTTCATCGGCCTGGGCGGAGTGGCCGCGTCGAGTTGAGCGTTCGGAAACGCCCGCCGGTGGGCAACCAGTGAGCATGAGCTACACGAAGACGAATCTGCGCACGGTCGAGAACCAGGCTCCGAACTTCGGCATGCCGCCGGAGATGGAGGCACGCTTCGCCCGGCGTGCAATCGGAGGCGAGACGCTCGGGCTGAGCCTCTTCACGCTCGCTCCCGGGTTCCGGATCCCGTTCGGCCACCGGCACGAGACCCAGGAGGAGGTCTACGTCGTCGTTCGCGGCTCGGCGAGGGCCAAGGTCGAGGACGAGGTCGTCGAACTGGTCGAGTGGGACGCGATCAGGTTCCCGAAGGGCACGATGCGGCAGATGGAGGCCGGGCCGAACGGGGTCGAGTACCTCGCCTTCGGCGCCGGCGACGATCCGACGGAGGCCGAGATGGCTCCCGGGTGGTGGAGCGACTAGACGGACTCCCGACCTCCTGCCAGACTCGCAGCTATCCGACCAGCGAGGAGGACGACATGTACGTGACGATCCGCAGCTACGGCGGCGGCAGGGAGTTCGCCGACGCCCTCGTCGCGCACGAGGACGAGATCCGCAGCGTCATCACCTCGATCGACGGCTTCCGTGCGTACTACCTGGTACGCACGACCGAAGGGACGACGACGATCAGCGTCTTCGCCACCCAGGACGGCGCGCAGGAGTCGACCACTGCAGCTGCCGCGTGGGTCGCTGAGAACCTCGGCGACGTCGCGCCGGGGTCGCCGCAGGTGACGAGCGGCGACGTGGCACTGAGCTTCTCCTGAACGCCAGGCGAGCTGCCCGGCGATGCGGGCCCGACTAGGGCCCCATGTGGGACGTGCCCATGCCCTTCGTCGACGGCATCGACCCCTTCGTGGTCGGCATCGACTTCGATGCCGGCATCTGCGTCGAGGCCGGCATCTCCCTTGCCGACGGCGTGTCCATCTTCGACATGTGCGACATCCCGGGCATCGAGCCGGTGCCCGGGATCGTCAGCCCCGGGAGCGCGCCCGGCGCGGCGAGGAGGATCGCGCCGAGCACGGCCAGGACCGCAGTCGTCCCGTACAGCGCGACCCGTCGCCAGGGAACGAGCTTCTCGAGCGCGATCAGGCCGGCAACCGCCGCCATCCACACCAGGCTCATCACCCCGAGCGCGAAGAGCGAGGCCATCAGCGCCCAGCAGCACCCCACGCACCAGGCGCCGTGCCTGACGCCCATCCCGACGGCACCCGCCGGTCCGTCGCGCCAGGCCCCGAGCAGGAAGCCGAGCGGGCTCCGGCACTTGCCGAGGCAGACGTCCTTGAGCGGCGTCAGCTCGTAGACCGCGGCGACGATCAGCGTCGCGCCGGCGATCCAGCGGCCCGTCCGGTCCCAGGCGAGGACGTCGCCCGTGACGTTCCCTCCCGCGACCGCGACTCCGAACGCGAGCGCACCGACCGCACCCCAGGTGAGCAGGTAGCCCGACGTGAAGACGAGCGGCAGCACCGGCGACCGCGACCTCGTCAGCCGCGAGTACAGGGCGACTGTCGGGGCCACGGACGGGAACATCATCGCCGCCATCATCACGACCCAGACGCCGAGGAACCAGGCGAACGTCCCGAGGTCGGTCCACGGGCCCCCGTCCATGCCCTCCATCCAGCGTGCGGTCAGCCACCAGCCGATCGTGGCCAGCAGGAGCAGGAGGGCGACGAGCCCGACCCGCGTCCGGACGGCCGCCCAGGCGGGCGTGAACCCTGCGCGGCCGGGCGCGGCAGCCTGGGCGGAGGCGGTCACGCGGTCAGGCGGCCCAGGAGAAGTCGGACTTCGAGAGGCCCGTCTTCCCCTCGTACTCGATTCCGAATGCGTTGATCCGGGACCGTGTCGCCTCCGCGATCGTGAGGTCGGACCCGACCGGGTGGAACATGCCCTGGAACCGCACCGGCTCGCCGGTCTCGATCCCGAACGGGACGATGTCCTGGATCTCGAAGTCGATCGCGTCGCCGACGCGGACGCTGTGCCGGAGGCCGTCGTCCACGACCTCGATCGGGGCGCGCTCGACGCCGAGCATCTCGCCGACGAGCGGGACGAGCCCCGCCATCGGCCCGCCGAGCTGGCCGCCGAAGACGGCGGTGAGCTTCTCCATCTGCTCGTCGGTGGCGTTCTCGTCGACGAACATGCCGAGTTTCCAGTTGCCCTCGGTCATCACCTTCGGGGTGTCGGCGATCGCGGCGACCTTCAGGCCGCCGACGTCAGTGCCTTCGATCTCCCCTTCGCGGATGTTGAAGACGAGCGTGACTCGGCAGTAGTCGTAGGTCGCGCCGTGGTCGAAGCTCGCGTTACAGGGGCAGATCAGGTCGCACGAGCAGGTCTCGACGTAGGTGCCCTTCAGCGTCCAGGACATCGATAGCCTCCTTCCATCGCGTCGGAGGGTGGATTCTGAGCGCTCCGGGAGGCAGCGTCAACTCGGCGGCGGTCGGCTCGCAGGGCCCGCCGGCCTTCAGACCATGGATAGCCTCGCGAACATGAGGCGCCTGCTGCCGTTCGTCTGCGTCGTGGTGGTCGTCGACACGACGCTCTACACGGCGCTGACGCCGCTGCTCCCGCACCTGGAGCACCGGTACGACCTCTCCAAGAGCAGCGTGGGCGTGCTGGTCGCAGCCTACGGGGTCGGCGTCCTGCTCGGCGCGGTCCCCGGCGGCGTGATCGCCGCGCGCCGCGGCGCACGCGGCGCAGTTCTCGGAGGGCTGGTCCTGGTGACGGCGGCCAGCATCGGCGTCGCGGTCGCAGACAGCTTCGGAGCGCTGGTCGCCGCCCGGCTGGCACAGGGATTCGGATCGTCGCTGACATGGGCAGGCGGGCTGGCGTGGCTCGCCCTCGCCTCTCCGCGGGGGGAGCGGGGCCGGGCCATGGGAACGGCGATGGGAGCCGCTGTGTTCGGAGCGCTGCTCGGGCCGGTGGTCGGAGCGGCGGCGAGCCTGGTCGGGGTCCGCGCGGCCTTCGCGGCGATCGCCGGCCTGGAGGCACTCCTGACGCTCGCGGCACTCCGGCTCGAGCCCTCGCCGCCGGAACGTCAGCCGCTCGGGATGATCGTCGCGGCAGCCAGGAACCGGGAGTTCCTGCTCGGCCTCTGGCTGATGACGATCCCTGCGCTCCTGTTCGGCACGCTCGCCGTGCTCGTTCCGCTCGCGCTCGACCGGCACGGTGTGGGAGCGGTCGCGATCGGCGGGATCTGGGTCGCGGCCGCCGCGATCGAGACCGCGGTCAACCCCTGGCTCGGACGCCTCTCCGACCGGCTCGGACCCGCACGCCCGGCGCGGATCGCGCTCGCGGGCGCGACCGCCGTCTGCCTCGGCCTCGCCGTCACCGAGTCGGCCTGGCTGCTGGCGCCGCTGATCCTCGCGGCCGCGCTCGCCTGGGGCGCCCTCTATGCACCCGCGCTGACGATGCTGTCGCATGCCGCCGAGCGCGTCGGGCTCGCCCAGGGGCTGAGCTTCGGCGTCATGAACGCAGCCTGGGCCATCGGCAACGCGATCGGGCCCGCCGGAGGCGGCGGGCTCGCCGAGCTCACGCGCGATGCGCTCCCCTACCTCGTCGGTGCGGCCGTCTGCGCGGGAACGCTCGTGTTCTGGACGACCGCCGTCCCGGCGGCGCGGACGGAGGCGGGCACATGAGGAGGGGAAGCTAGGCCCAGAGGCGAAAGCCGCCGACGAACGCGAGCTCGTTCCCGCCGACGCGGACATTCGCGGGTAACCCGACGAGCTCGTCCGCGAGCCCTCCGCCGAGCACGACGTAATCGGGCAGGAGCGCCGCCGACAGGTGCTCGATCGTCTCGAGCACCGCCTCGCGCCAGCGCTTCGGACCGAGCCGCGCGCGGCCGGCCCGACCGACGTACTCCTCGAAGGTCGCACGCCGGAAGGGAAGATGCGCAAGCTCCATCGGCACGGTCACGTCGTCGACGATCAGCGTCGACCCGAGCCCGGTGCCGAGCCCGAGATAGAGCATCCGCCCGCCCTCGTAGCTGCCGATCGCCTGCATCACCGCGTCGTTCACGACCTTCGTCGGCCTCCCGAACGCGGCCTCGAAGTCGAAGCCCTTCCAGCCGGTGCCGAGGTTGACGGGCTCGCGCTCGACGCGGTCGCCGGCGACCGGGGCCGGAATTCCGATCGAGACCCGGTCGAACTCCCAGCCGTCGACGAGCTCGAGCGTCCCCGCGACCATGCGCTCGGGAGTCAGGTCGAGCCCGGACTTGAACCGGCGCCGCTCCGCCTCGCCCTGCACGAGCGCCTTGACGTGCCGACCGCCGACGTCCACCGAGAGGACGCGCATGACGGCACGCTAGACGATCGCGTCGCGCGTGGCCGCAGGCCGGTCGGCGCACGGTCACGTCGTACCCGACCGCCCGGTAAGCCCTGGCGGTCTCGCCCCTGGTCTCCGCGCCGACGATCGAAATCGCGGCCTCGGCCGCCGCCGTCAGCGGTCCCCTCAACAACAACCCGCTCGGCCAGCCTGCGCCGACCATGCCAACTGAGAGCCGCGTTACCGTGAAGCCTCATCCGGATCGCCTCCTTGGGACCGAGCTGTCTTCGTCAGCGCTCAGCTCCGAGGAGGCCCGCGTGAACCAACGTGCCTGGGAACTAGACCACCAGGTTCACGAGCTTGCCCGGCACCACCACCGTCTGCCGGATCTCCTTGCCGTCGAGGTGGGCCTGCACCTTCGCGGAGCCCTTCGCGCGTTCCACCAGCTCGGACTCGGGCAGGCCGGCCGGCACCTCCATCCGGTCGCGCACGCGGCCGTTCACCTGCACGACGAGCTCGAAGGTCTCGTGGACGAGCAGCGCCGGGTCCGCCTCCGGCCAGTCCCGCTCCCACAGCCGCCCCTCGCCGCCGAGGACATCCCAGAGCTCCTCGGTCACGTGCGGCGCCCAGGGCTGCATGAGCGACAGGGCGGTTCCCGCTGCGAACCGGGCGCCCTGCGCACCGGGGTCGTCGGCCAGGTCGTTGACCAGCTCCATCACCGCCGAGATCGGCGTGTGGAACTGGAGCCGCCGCTCGATGTCACCGGTGACACGGTCGACCGCCTGGTGCGCCTTCCGTACCAGCGGCCCGTCGCCGGGGTCGCCCTCGGGCGCCTGCTCGGCGACCTCGTGGACGACGCGCCAGAGACGGCGGACGAAGCGCGAGATCCCCTCGATCCCGCTGTCCGTCCACTCCATGTCCTGGTCGGCAGGGCCCATGAAGAGGATGTAGAGGCGGACCGCGTCCGCGCCGTACCGAGCGACGATCTCGTCGGGGCCGGAGACGTTCCCCTTCGACTTCGACATCTTCGAGCCCCCCATCGTCACCCAGCCCTGGTGGAACAGGCGGGCAAACGGCTCGCGGAAGCCGACCATCCCCATCTCGTTCATCACCTTCACGAAGAAGCGCGAGTAGAGGAGGTGCCCGGTGGCGTGGTCGATCCCGCCGATGTAGTGGTCGATCGGACACCAGTAGTCGATCAGCCGCCGGTCGAACGGCGCCTCGTCGTTGTGCGGGTCGACGTAGCGCAGGAAGTACCAGGACGAGTCGACGAACGTGTCCATCGTGTCCGCCTCCCTCTGCGCCGGGCGGCCGCAGCGCGGGCAGGGCACGTTCAGCCACTCCTCGTTGCTCGCCAGCGGCGGGATCCCCTTCGGCCGGTAGTCCTCCACTTCCGGCAGCAGGACGGGCAGCTCGCCGTCGGGCACCGGGACCTCGCCGCACTCGGGACAGTGGATGATCGGGATCGGACAACCCCAGTAGCGCTGCCGGCCGAAGCTCCAGTCGCGCAGCCGGTAGCTGACCGCGGGCGCTCCCCGGCCCGCGTGCTTCAGCTTGGCGACGATCGCCTGCTTCGCCTCCTCGAACGGCAGGCCGTCGAACTCCTGGGAGTTGACCAGCCGGCCGTCGTCGTCGATCACAGGGACGATCGGCAGGTCGAACGTCTCCGCGAATTCCCTGTCGCGCTCGTCGTGCGCGGGCACGGCCATGATCGCGCCGGTGCCGTAATCCATGAGCACGTAGTCGGCGACCCAGATCGGGATGCGGTCGCCGTTCACCGGATTGGTCACCTCGAAGCCGGTGAAGACGCCGGTCTTCGCCGCCTCCGCGGCGCGCTCCTCGGTCTTCTTCTGGGCCGTGTGCCGGACGTACTCGCCCACCTCCGGGGTAGCGATCCGCTCGACCAGAGGGTGCTCGGGGGCGAGAACGAAGAAGGTCGCGCCGTAGAGCGTGTCCGGACGCGTCGTGAAGACGGGGATGTCGAGGTCGAGCTCCTCGACGCGGAAGAGGATCTCGGCGCCCTCGCTCCGGCCGATCCAGTTGCGCTGGATCGTCACCGTCCGCTCGGGCCAGTCCGCGCCCTCGAAGCGCAGCAGCTCGTCCGCGTACGCCGTGATCTTGAAGAACCACTGCTGGAGGTTCCTCAGCTCGACCGGAGTGCCGCAGCGCTCGCACCGTCCGTCGATCACGTACTCGTTCGCGACGACGGTCTGGTCGTGCGGGCACCAGTTCACCGGCGCGGCCTTGCGGTAGGCCAGCCCGCGCTCGAAGAAGCGGATGAAGAGCCACTGCGTCCAGTGGTAGAAGCCCGGCTCGTGGGCACCGACCTCGCGGTTCCAGTCGATCGCCCAGCCGAGCCGCTTCATCTGGGAGCGGATCTCGCGGATGTACTTCTCGACGAAGTCCCGCGGGTGCCCACCCTCGCGGATCGCGGCGTTCTCGGCCGGCAGGCCGAAGGAGTCCCAGCCCATCGGCCGCAGAACGGACAAGCCGTGACGGCGGTGGAAGTGCGTGAGGACGTCGCCCATCGTGTAGTTGAGGACGTGCCCCATATGCAGTGTGGCCGAGGGGTACGGCAGCATCTCGAGCTGGTACCAGTGGTTCGGCGGCTCCTCGCCCGGGGCAGGATCGGTCGTGTAGAAGCTGCGCTCCTCCTCCCAGACGCGCTGCCATTTCGCCTCGATCTCGGCCGGCTCGTACTTCTCCATGGCTGTTCGACAAACTAACACCGTGCTCCAGCTGCCCCCCGTTACGGCCGAGATCCGCGACGGCGGCCTCTGGGTGAGCGGCGGCTGTTCGACCGTGGATCGGCGTGGTGGTTGCCCAGACCTGGGCGATGAAGAGGAAGGTGACGGCGTGGGCGAGACAGGACGGCCAGAGCGCGATCAGATCGCAGCAGGTTCCTGTAGTCGGTCGGCGGTCCGATTCCCAGGACGAGCAGCGTGATGGAGATGGCGAGCACGGCATCGCTGAACGCCACCAGCCGCCGGGTGTCGCGGTGCACCGAGCGTGGCTCCACCCCCGCCTTGCCTCTGGGCCGACGCGCGACGGTGAGCCAATGCGCCCAGCGACTCACAGATCGAGGACGACGTCGCCGCACGGCTGTGCGCAGCAGATGAGCGCGCTGCCTGCAACGGGATCTTCGACCGGATCAGGGCTGTACTGGACATCGCCGGCGATGAGAGTCGTCTCGCAGTTGTGGCACACGCCGGTGCGGCACGACCAACGGACGGGCACGTCGCATGCTTCGGCGAACTCGAGCAGGCTGGTGTAGTCGCTGCTCCACGGAACGGCGAGGTTGCTGCGTGCGAACTCGATCGTCGGCCCGGTTCCGGGCCGGCCGGAGGCTGGGTGGGGCCTTCGCGCAGCAGATGCCGCGATCCCGGGCGTCAGAGGCGGTGCAGGTCCGAACGGTTCGGTGTAGATCCGCGAGGCGTCGATCCCCATTGCCGCCAGGCCGGCGCTGATCTCCTCCATGAACGGCGTCGGCCCGCACAGGTAGGCCGCGGCATCGCGAGGTGGGTCGAGCTCGGCGAGCAGTGAGGCTGTGAGACGGCCGGTGCCGTCGAAGTCGCGGCCCTCGAGATCGTCCGGGCCGGGACGGCTGTAGCACAGGTGAGTGTGTGCATTCGGCAGCGATGCGAGGAGAGTCCTCGCCTCCGCGGAGAACGAGTGGTCGCGGCTGCTGCGTGCGCCGTGCAGCCACCAGACCTCCCGATCGGAACGCTCCTCCGCCAGTGCCCGGAGCATGGCGAGAACCGGCGTGACACCGATCCCGACACTGATCAGGAGCACGGGCGTGTCCGTCCGGTCGAGGATGAAGATGCCCCGTGGTGCTGCGACGTCGAGCAGGTCGCCGACTGCAACCCGGGTGTGCAGATAGCCGCTGGCAGCGCCGTGAGCTTCGCGCTTGACGGCGATCCGGTAGCAGCCACCATCGGGCGGCCCGGCAAGGGAGTAGTTGCGAAGCAGCGCCCTCCGCTCGGTGTCGGGCCGCACGCGCAGCGTGAGGTACTGGCCGGGCCGGGCCGGGGGCAGCCGTGCGCCGGCAGGATCCTCGAACCGGATCGAGATCACCGAATCGCTCTCGCGCTCGATCGCCGTGACGGCCAGTCGACGGAAGCCGGGCCAGGCGGGAGGCGGGCTTGCCGCTGTGAGCCCGGCGTTGCCACTACCGGGATCTCCGTCGAGCAAGGCGCGGAACGAGACCTGCCAGCCGGCGCTCAGGGCCGGGATTCGCAGAGCGCGGAGGAGCTGCTGTCGGGGGTGCCCGGGGAGATAGAGGAGCGCGTCGACCTCGACGACCGTCATCTCCTCTGAGCCGGAGGCGAGCTTGACGATCTCGTCGCCCGGCTGAACCTCGCCCTCCCGGATGACGCGGAAATAGAAGCCGGGGCGGCGGTGCGAGACGAGCAGAGCCGGAATGCGCGGGTCGTTCATGCGGATCCCGACGCGGTAGCAGGTGACCCGCGGCTGCGTGACCTCGAAGACGGCGGTGCCGATCTGGTAACGGTCGCCGATGCAGACCTCGTCGTCGGCCAGCCCTTCCACGGTGAAGTTCTCGCCGAACTGCCCGTAGACGAAGTCGTCCCGGCCAAGCTCGCGCTCCCAGTAGCGGTAGGAGTCGAGTTGGTAGACGAGGACGGCACGTTGCTCGCCGCCGTGCCCGGCGAGGTCGCCCTGGCCGTCACCGTCGACGTTGAGCATGCCAACGCGGCGAGGGCCGGTGACCGGGTCCTTGAACACGCCGGTGAAGACCGTCTTGCCTTGCCACGGCACGTCCTTCGGCATGCCGACGTTGACCGACACCAGGGTGCCCACTGGCTGGGGGACGGGCTGGGCAGACTCGGCTTGCCGGGACTTCGAGCTCATGCTCTCACACCTCCGCGTGGCTGCATCGTGACGCGCTGGAGGTGTTGTCGCTTTCGTCACTGCCGTGTACCCCGCCGGCCGGCGGTCGCAACGGCCCCGAGGACGCACGCGCCCTTCGCCTCGACGACACGATCGGCGAGGGGCTTGTCGAATGCGAGCGGCTCCTGGACTATGCGACGGGGCTCGCTCACAGCGAGAATCGCTGCACGGTGCTGGAGCTCTTTCCCGACACGGCCGAGATCGTCGGCGGCGTCCTGCACGTCGGCGGCTGCTCGACGGTCGAACTCGCCGAGCAGTACGGAACACCGCTGGTCGTCTACTGCGAGGAGACCGTTCGTTCGGCGGCGCGGGCATGGCGCGCGGGCGCGCCGGAGGCGACGATCGTCTACGGGACGAAGGCCTTTCCGAACGTGCCGGTCATGCGGCTGCTGGCCGAGGAGGGCGTCGGCGCCGACGTGTCGACGCTCGGCGAGCTGCGGTTCGCGCAGGCAGCAGGTGTTCCGTCATCAGCCCTCGTCGTCCACGGCAACAACAAGTCTGACGACGAGCTCCGGGCGGCGGCGGAGGTGGACGCGTGGCTCGTCGTCATGGACGAGCCGGGCGAGGTCGAGCGGTGTGCTGCGGCCGGAGTGAAGCGAGTCCTGCTCCGGATCACCCCCGGGATCGAGGCCGGCGGCCACGAGAAGATCGTCACCGGCCACCTGGGATCGAAGTTCGGGGTCGCCCCGGTGGATGCTCTGGAGATCGTCGGCCGCGCGCGGGAAACGGGCCTCGAGATGCTCGGCCTGCACGTCCACCTCGGATCGCAGGTCGTCGACCCGGCCGCCGCCCGCTCGACCGTCGAGCTCCTCGCCGGGCTGTGCGTCGAGGCACGCGCGAAGCTCGGCTGGACGCCCGCAATCATGAACCTGGGCGGCGGCCTGGGGATCCGCCACGTGCTCGACGAGCAGGCCCCGCCGTCCCCGGAGAACTACGCCCGGTCGGTGTCGGAGCGGCTGTACGACGCCTGGTCGGCTGCCGATCTGCCCACCCCGCAGCTGATCTTCGAGCCCGGCCGCTCGCTCGTCGGGCGAGCGGGGGTGACGCTGTACCGTGTCGGCGTCGTCAAGAGGAGCGGCCCCACCACCTGGGTTGCGGTCGACGGAGGCATGTCGGACAACCCCAGACCTGCGCTGTACGGCGCCCGCTACTCCGCCGTGGTCGCGAACCGGGCCGACACGCCTCCGACCGGGACGTTCGCGGTGTGCGGGAAACACTGCGAGTCGGGCGACGTCCTGATCGAGCGGGTCGAGCTGACCGATCCCACGCGCGGTGACCTGCTGGCGGTCCCGGCGACGGGGGCATACGCGCTGGCGATGGCGTCGAACTACAACGCCGTCTCGCGTCCGGCGGCCCTGTCCGTGAACGGCGGTCGTGCGACTCTCATCCTGCGTCCGTCCGACCCCGCCCCGATCGGCTACGGATCGGAGCGGTGACATCCGGGCCGGCAGTGTGAGCGCAACCGCCCAGCGCCGCCCTGGCAGAGCCGCAACAGCGGCCTTCTCGATCGCGAGCTGATCGTCTTCCTGGAGTAGCCGGAGCAGCCAGCGGACCGCAAAGGGGGAACGCCGCTCCGGGTTGGTCTCAGCCACGTGTGCCGTCGACGCGAGGCTCTTCTCGAGCGACAACAGCAGCGACCTAGCCAGGCCCGCCTCTTCGTGCTCCTCGACTCCTTCGCTGATGAGCGGGGCCTGTAGGCAGCTTGACATCTCCCTACCTCACCGCCAGGGTTCGAGACTGCGGTTTCGATCCAACAGAAGGGGAGGGGAGATGCGGCATGTCTTTGGTGCTGGTTGCGCTGCGCTGGCAGCGCTTGTCCTGACGGTGCCTTCTTTCGCGGGCGGCAACAAGACAACGACCTGCACGGACACACTCACGCCCGGCACGTACCAGAAGGTGGTCGTTCCAGAGGGCGCCACCTGCGTGACGTTCGAGGGGCCCGTAACGATCAAGGGTGGTCTGTTTGTCGGAGCTGGCGGGACGTTCGTCCTGGGCAGCGAGGAGAATCCCAGCCACACCGGGACGATCTCGGGCGGCGTGCATTCAACAGACGCGGCCTCGGTCCAGATTCACTTCAGCACCGTCAACGGAGGTATCGACCTCAGGGGTGGCTCCGGACCGTTCGGACCCCCTTTCGACGTCACCTGGAACACGATCGAGGACACCGTGATCCACGGGTCCGTCAACATCTCGGGCTACAACGGCTTCTGGCAGGGGTTCTTCCGGAACACCGTTAGCGGCTCTGTGAACTTCAACAACAACACCGTGGTGGACACGGACGGCAACGAGCTCCAGACCAACACGATCCACGGAAGCCTGAATTGCTCAGGGAACACCCCGGCTCCACAGATGGGGGATTCCGGCGGAAGCCCGAACGAGGTGACGGGCTCCAAGACCGGCCAGTGCACGGCGGTCTAGGCGCTCCGCGCTAGCCGAGCGAGGTACGAGCGGGAGGAGGTGCCTTCATCCTCCTCCCGCTAGATCCGTGCGTGCGCCGGGTCGGGCCGCGACACATCCGACCTGACGATCGCGCAAACCCGTTGGCGGTGCGCTTTCGAGCATCCGCGGAACCCGACAGGAGAACCCGACACATGATGGGTCTGGTGTCGCTTCTGTTCGTCGACGACTGGGAACGAGCATCACACGGCGGGGAGACGGCCGCCGCGGTCGAGCAGGGCCGATCCCGGATCCCCGACCTCGCCATCCCGGGAGTGCTCGCCACGGCCCTCGCGACGCTCGCGGTCGCGGCCATGCTGTGCAGGAACCTCCGCGCCTGAGATGGTCGGGCGCCGCTCAGCGACGGTCGACCACTCGCACTGCCTTGCCTTCGCTCCTCGGCACGGAGCCCGGCTCGAGCAGCTCGACCGTGATCCGGATCCCGGTGTGCTCGCGCAGGACGGTCTCCACCGTCGTCTGCAGCACCTCGGCGTCGACCTCTGGCGAGAGCGGCTCGCAGTGGACGGTCACCTCGTCCATCGCGCCCAGCCGGTCGACGACCACCTGGTAGTGCGGCGCGACGTCGGGCACCGTCATCAGCACGTGCTCGACGCTCGAGGGGTACAGGTTCACGCCGCGGACCGTGATCATGTCGTCGCGCCTGCCCCGGAGGCCCCGGATCCGGGCCGTGGTGCGACCGCAGGCACACGGCTCGGTGGTGAGCGAGCCGATGTCCGCGGTGCGGTAGCGCAGTATCGGCATCGCCTCCTTCACGAGCGTCGAGAACACGAGCTCGCCCTCGGCGCCTTCCCCGCGCGGGTCGCCGGATTCGGGGTCGATCACCTCGACCAGGAAGTGGTCCTCGTGGACGTGGAGCCCGTCCCGCGCCTCCAGACACTCCGTCGCGACGCCGGGTCCGCACATCTCGGAGAGGCCGTAGAAGTTGACCGCGCGCAGGCCGGGCAGTCCACGCTCGATCTGCTCGCGGAGGCCGTCGGTCCACGGCTCGCCGCCGAACAGGCCGAGCTCGAGCTTGAGCCCCGCCGGGTCGATCCCGGCGTCCTGCACCGCCTGTGCGATCACCAGCGCGTACGACGGCGTCGCGACCAGCACCTGCGCGCCGAGGTCGTGCAGGAGGAGGGCCTGCCGCGCGGTGAAGCCGCCCGACACGGGCAGCACGGGACACCCGATCCGCTCCGCACCCTGGTGGAAACCGTGGCCGCCCGTGAAGAGCCCGTACGTGTTCGCGTTGTGGATCAGCATCCCGGGCCGGACGCCGGCCATCGTCATGCAGCGCGCCATCAGCTCCGTCCACGCCTCCAGGTCGGCCGGCGTGTATCCGACCACGGTCGGCTTGCCATGCGTGCCGCTCGACGCGTGCACTCGTGCGAGCGCGTCCACCGGTACCCGCAGGAGGCCGAACGGGTACGCCTCCCGCAGGTCCGACTTCGTGGCGAAGGGCAGGGAGGCGACGTCGTCGAGTGACCCGAGCTCCACCCCGAACGTCGAGCGGAGGCGCTCGAGCTGGAGGGCGCGCAGCTCCGCCCGCGGGAGCTGCTCGGTCGGATCCCAGATCAGTGCCTCAGAGGCTGCGCTCATGTGCGCCCCAGTGGTGCTCGAGGTTCCGCTGGAGGGCCGGACTGAAGTGGCAGTACGCCTGCTCGCGGCAGAAAACCGACATGTATCGGCGGAACACATCGGGCGGCTCGGCGCCGACACGCAGCGCGCGCCGGTTGCCCGCGGCGTTGACGAGGCCCGAGTCGGTCAGCGCCGCGACCCGCGCCGCCACCGCCGCGTCCATCTCCTCGTCCGACTCCACGACCTCGTCGATGAGCAGGTCCCCCTCCGGGGTCCCGGCCACGAACTCCATCCCGGACAGGATCGCGCGCCGCGCCAGCCGATCCCCGACGGAGCGCGGGAGCCGCAGGTTGGACGCACCCGGGAGGATCCCCTCCTTTCGCGCCGGCAGGAATAGCCGGACGCCTCGCGTCGCGATCACGTGGTCGACGGTGTGCAGGATCTGGCACGCACCGCCGATCGCGAACGTCTCGACGGCGGCGACCCACAGCTTCTCGGTCGTCTCCTCCGGGTCGTCCGGCCGGTGCTCGGCCGAGCTCAGCCCGCGGAAGAGCTTGTTCACGTAGCCGAGGTCGCGGGTGACGAAGAACATGTAGTCGACGCGGCCGTGGTAGAGGTGCGTCAGGTTCACGCCCGCGCCGAAGACCCGCCGGCCCGAGTACCGCGGATGGGACACGACCGCGCCGCGGATCACCCCGACGTCCACGGCCGGGTCGAGCAGCGCCAGGTCGACGGCGACCTCGGTGGTCGGCAGCGTCAGCGAATCCTCGGCGTTCAGGTACCTGTCGTTGCGGATCTCGAGGTACGCGACCCCGTCGCGCCGCTCGAGGTACGTGCCGCCGAGGTCGGCGACGCCCGTCGACCGGAAGTCGTCGAGCCGCTCGAGCGCCTCTGGCGTCGGCCGGAGCATCGCCCAGACGAGGTGCGAGCCGCAGCGCTCCGAGGCGAGCACATGGGCGAAGAACAGGCCCTGCGCGATCTCGAACCCCTCCTTCTCGGGAAGCGCCAGCTCCCGCTCGGCGGCCACCTGCCCGCGCGTCGGGACGAGTCCTGGGAAGCGTTCGGCGGCCAGGTAGACGAGGTCCTCGTCGCGGATCGCGAGACGGAGGTCGTCGGTCAGCGCGACGTAGACGTCCTCGGCATGTGCACGCAGGAAACGGATGCGCTCCCGCTCGAGCGCGGCCTTCAGCCCGGCGGCCGCCTCGGCCTCGGCCTCGGTCCGGTCGCGCCGGGCCGGGAGGCGTCCGAGCAGCTCCTCTCCGCGGGCCAGGTACTCCGACGACGCGTGCGCCGCTGCGTCCAACCCCGCTGCGCCGGACGGCGCACTCCGTTCCCAGTCGGCGATCTCGGTCGGCGAGAGCCCCGCGGCCTCCAGCATCGCCACAGCCTAGTGCGCGCCGGGCTCGACCGCCGTCACTCCGGCCAGGCCTGCATCGCGACCTCGATCACGCGCTCCAACTCGTCGCGCGTGGCCCCGGAGGCGGCCTTCACGGTCATGCCGTACATGACCGTGCGGATGTACTCGGCCAGCTCCGCGGGATCGGCATCGGCAGGCAGGTCGCCCTCCACCTTCGCACGCTCGAACCGCTCGCGCACCTCTTCCTCCCCGGCCAGACGTGCCTCGATCAGCATCTGCCCGATCGGAGACGAGTCCGCCCCGTTCGTCCGGGTCCCGAGGACGGCGAGGCAGCCGTGCGGCTTTCCTGGTCGTGTCTGCCGGTCGGCACCTCCCCGGAGGAGCCCGAAGGCGACCTCGCGGGCCGTGGGCAGGGCGAGGGCACGGTGCTCGCAGGCCTCCGGGCCGGACGCGTAGCGCTCGAGCGCCTGCCGGAAGAGCTGCTCCTTGTTCCCGAAGGCGGCGTACAAGGACGGCCGGTTGATCCCCATCGCCCTCGTCAGCTCGACCAGCGTCGCGCGCTCGTACCCCAGCCGCCAGAAGACGAGCATCGCGGCGTCGAGCGCCGCCTCGGTGTCGAATTCCCGCACCCGCGCCATCGCTGTCGTGTACTGATCGGTACAGATAGCGACGAAGGAGGCTGACATATGTCCACGACGTCCGTTTCCGCGCCGATCGCCGGCCACGAGGCCGAGCAGGTCGCCCGCGCGAACGCATCCACGGCGACCCCGGTCGTCTTCGTCCACGGCCTGTGGCTGCTGCCCTCGAGCTGGGAGCGCTGGGCGACGCTCTTCGAGGAGGCGGGCTACGCCGCGGTCTCCCCCGGCTGGCCAGACGACCCGGAGACGGTCGAGGAGGCGAAGGAGCATCCCGAGGTCTTCGCGCAGAAGAGCGTCGGCGACGTC
>JBLMYA010000097.1:0-19340 GCA_050258035.1 Verrucomicrobiota bacterium | reverse complement strand
CCGGGACGATGAAGACCGGGGTGCCGATCTCGACGTGGTCGAACAGCCACTCGGCGTACGGGATGTACATCCGGATGCAGCCGTGCGACGCCGAGTAGCCGAGCGAGGCCGGATCGGGCGTCCCGTGGATGCCGACGCCGGGCGCCGAGAGGCCCATCCAGCGGGTGCCGAGCGGGTTGCCCGGCCCGGGCGGAATCGGCTTCGCGCCCTTCGCCCACGGCGAATTCGGCGGATACCACCACGGGTCCTTCCACTTGACGACGATGTCGAAGCGCCCGAGCGGCGTCGGGTAGATCGCCTGGCCGGTGGCGACGGTGAACGTGCGCCACGGTTTCATGCCCCTGTAGAGGTAGAGCTGGTTCGCCCCGCGGTGGATGACGATCACCGGGCCGAACGCCCCTCGGGTGACCTTCTGCGGGACGGCACGGAACGGAAGGACGATGCCGGTGCGCCGGTTCTGGCGAAGCGCGCCGATGACTGCCTCGCGTGAACCCCTGGCGTCCAGCCGCTTCCCGGGCGCGCCGTCCGTGATGTACGGCTTCAGGTCGCGGAGGAGGAGTTTCGAGTCGACCGGCTCGCGGTCGAACCGCTTGCCCAGCGATGCCACGAGCCGCCGCACGCGCGAGCCGTCGACGTTCACCCCCAGCGGGACCGCCGTCCCCGGCGGCGCGAACCTGGCCCGCGACACGGCGTTCTTCGCATATGCGACCGCGCCGAGCCGGGCCGGGGGCGCCTCGACCTTGTGCGCTCCGACCGAGAGGACGAGCGGCGAGTTGAACGCGGCGCGGACGACCAGGTAGGCGGCCCTGGGAGCAAGCCCGCCCACGTGGATCCCGCCGATCGTGACCCCCTGGGGCAGCACCTTCGGCGCCGGCTTCGGGCGCGGCTTGGGCTTCGGCGTCGTCGTGGTGGTCGCCGTGGTCGTCGTGGTGGTCGCGGTCGTCTCGGTCGTCTCGGTCGTCTCGGTCGCCGTGCCGCTCTCGGTGGTCGTCGCCGTGTCCGTCGAGGTCGTCGGCGGCAGCTGTGCCGAACCCACGGGAACGACCGCGGCGAGGACGCCGGCGGCGGCGAGCGCGAGAGCGCTGACGGCGATGGCGAACGGGCGCTTCACCGGACTTGAGTGTAGTCAGCGGAGGCGAAGATACGAGGGTCGTTCGTGACCACGCCGTCGACACCTGCGGCCCCGACGCGGGCCAGCAGCGTCTCGTCGTCGACCGTCCAGGCGAACACGGCCGCACCGTGGGCGTGCGCACGCTCGACCGCGGCAGACGACACGACCGAGAAGTGGAGCATGGCCACCGAGGCCTCGACGCGGTGAAGCATCCTCGCGATCCGCCGGGGAAGCGTCCGCCGCAACGCGGCGGCCGTGCTCACCACCGCCGGAGCCAGCAGACGGCGCTCGGCGAGACGGTGCCGGTCGACCGGATACGTCAGCCCACGCGCGAGCCCGGGTTCGACCTCCATCAGCCGCAGCAGGCTCGGAGCGTGGAACGTGCTCACGACCGAGCGCCCGATCAGTCCGTGGCGCCGGATCGCGTCGGCGACGGCCGCCTCGTGGCCGCTTCCCTTGAGGTCGACCTGGACGCCGATCGGGTCGAAGCCGCCCAGCAGCTCGAGCGCCTCGTCGAGGGTCGGCAGCTCGGGGGCGACGTCGCGGAGAGCGGCGAGACTCTTCGTCGTCACCCGTCCGGGAGCGGCTCCGTGGCTCACCTCGAGCAGGTCGTCCGAATGAGCCACGACGAGGGTCCCGTCGTGCAGTTCGATCACGTCGAACTCGACCACGTCGCATCCCAGCTCGACCGCCCGCGCGAGCGAACGGAGCGTGTTCTCGGGCTCGAGCGCGGCGGCGCCCCTGTGGCCGACACGCAACAGACCGCCGTCGGCGCGAAGATGCACGGCGAAAACGTATCCGGGACCGCCGCCGAAGTGCGTCCGCCCGTGTCGATGGCTCTAGAATTGGCACCGATGGCGGAGCCCGCGCAGCGGCAACGGGCCCGGGTCGACGCTCCTCCGGTCGATCCACATGCCGTCGACCGTGCATACCGCTTCTACCGGGCGCAACGGCACGCCAAGGTCGAGCACCGGCGGGAGACGCGGATGGCCCGCGTCCGCTACTGGGCGTTCCTCGGCCTCCTCCTCCTCGCCTGCGCCGTCGTCGCCGTCACCGTGTGGAGCGAGATCGCCCGGATCTTCGGCATCTGACCCCGGCGACGAGCAGCGTCGCCAAGTCCTCCTGGCCCGGTCATACTCACGCCGTGGAATCCGAACCCGACCTCTTCGACTTCGACGATCCCGAGCTGGACGAGCCCGAACAGCCGCCGCGCTCTTCGCGCCCGGCATTGCCGCAGATCGGGCCGGGCGGCGGGATCTGGTCGGCGGGCGGGCGCATCGCCTGGATCGCCGGGCTGATCCTGATGCTCTCCTCGTTCATGTCCTGGTACTCGGGCAACTCGATCGAAGGGCCGACGCTCTCGGTGATCGGGTGGCACACCGGGACGATCGGCAAGCTCGTCTTCTTCCTCGGCCTCGCTCTGGTGCTGATCGCGATCCTGCGCGAGGCGGGGATCGAGCTTCCGCCGTCGATTCCGGAGAGCCTGGTGACGATTGCGCTCGGCGCGCTCGGCACGATCCTCGTGCTCGTCCGGCTGATCTCCATCCCCGACACGTTCGCGGGGACGAGCGGGCGGTCGATCGGTCTCTGGATCGCGCTCGGCTCGGCACTCGCAGTGATCGCCGCCGGCCTAATCCGGGCCGGAGAGGACCTCTAGCGCGATACCGTCACGGTCACCCGCGCCGGCGGCAGCGGGAGCGGCTTCAGGGTGCGGACGAGCGTCTGCGTCCCGCCACCTGACGGGTTGTCGTGCAGCGCCTCTCCGAGCGCCAGCCCGAGGGCGAACACCGCGACGATCACGACCAGCCCGACGAGCAGGCGGAGGAGAGGCCTCGGCCTGCGCGCGCGGCGTGCCGGTCTCGCGCTCGTCGGCGTGCTCATGTCGGCGCCTCCGTCAGGGCCGGTAGTCCTGCGCCCCGCGCGCATAGAGGTGGAAGGCGGCGTCCGTGGCGGTCGTCAGGCCGGGCGCCCATCGGGCGTAGTCCGGCAGATCGACGAGGAGCTGGATCGTCCACGAGTCGGATCGACGGTACTCGGCGACCAGCTCGTCCAGCAGGAAGCTCGCGCCGACGCGCCGGCGGAGCTGCTCGGTGATCGAGTCCAGCTGCACATTGAGCGCGCGGTAGCGCGTCGGCTCCTCCCGCGCGGACTCGAACCGCCGGTATCCCTCGGCCCACTCCTGGCGAACTAGCTCGACGCCCGTCGACATGCGCGCGATGCTACGTGACCCCTCCGGCGCCACGACATCGCCTCGCGCCAGTGCCGACAACCTCGCTGTCGCCTTCCTGCTCGGCGGCGTCTCTCACGCGGTACAGCACCGGTCCGGCGGCCAGAGCGGCCGGAGCTCGCCGACGATCCGCTCGCCCAGCTCGTAGCCGGGCCGGGCCAGGGCGTACGCGACATGGGCGTGCAGGCACTTCAGGCTGCCGTGCCTCGCCGCCCCGCCCACGCCGAGCTCGAGCGAGGCCCCTTCGTCGGAGCCCCGGCGATCCGCGGCCAGTCGCCGCCTGAGCCCGCGCTGCTCGGCATTCGCCCGTTCACGGCTCGAGGCGAGCTCCGGGTCGGCGGCGGCCGCCCGCGACCACCGCTCCACGCCGCCCGCGGCCTCCAGCCGAGAGACCGCGGCGACCAGCTGAGGGCACGTCAGGTAGTAGGTGGTCGGGAAGGGATCGCCGGTCTCGTCGTACGGCTCCTGCTCGGTCACGGCCGGCGCGCCGAACGGGCAGCGGACCACGACCCTGCGGAAGGCGCGGGGCTCGCGCCCCAGCTGGCGCGCGACGGCGGCACGATCGTCCATTCCGATGAGCGTAGTCGTACGCCTTGTAACACCGTGTTACTTGTCCGACCAACCGCTTGGACAAGCGGTTCGAAGCGCTTGTAACACTGTGTTACTTGTTCTTTGCGTGAGCGCGCCGCCACTGCTGGATGCCCTGGACGATGAAGAGGTGCTCGCCGGGTTTCACCAGCCCGAGGCGCCGGGCGCCGCGAACGAGCGACGACCCCTGCTCGATCTGCGCGAGCCGCACCTCGAGGAGGTGCTTGCGCGCCGCGAGCGCGTGTACCTCGGCCGTGCGTTCCTCCAGGGTGTGGCGGGTGCTCACGTACGTGCCGACGGGACGGTAGTAGAGGAGCCCGAGGAGCACGGCGACGCCGAGCGCCACCAGGCGCATCCACCGCCGGCGTCTGCGCGGCCGGAGCATGGAGCGTCGCTTCGACGTCCGCCGGCGCGCTTCCTGCCTAGGCCACGTCGACCTTGATCACGTTCGTCGAGCCCGGGATGTTCACCGACGTCCCCGCGGTCAGGACGATGCGGTCGCCCGCGGCCACGAGCCCGGCCTCCCGCGCGGCGCCGACCGAGAGCCTCCAGAGGTCCTCGACGTCCCTCGCCTCGCTGACGAGCAGCGGGATCACCCCCCACTCCAGCGCCATCTGCTGCACCGCGAACTGGTTGTGGGTCAGCGCGACGATCGGTCGCCGCGGCCGGAGCCTGGCGACGGCCGAGGCGGTCCTGCCGGTCGCTGTCGGGACCAGGATCGCCGACGCCTGCAGCGTCTCGGCCAGGTCGCAGGCGGCGTTCGACATCGCGCGGCCGATGCCCGGGGCCTCGTCCGCCTCCGGCAGCTCGTGCCGGTACCCGAGGCTGGGCTCGACCGCGCGCACGATCCGATCCATGTAGGAAACAGATTCGACCGGGTATGCGCCCACCGCGGTCTCGCCGGAGAGCATCAGCGCCGACGATCCGTCGAGCACGGCGTTGGCGACGTCGCTCGCCTCGGCCCTCGTCGGCTCGGCGTGCTCGATCATCGACTCGAGCATCTGGGTCGCGGTGATCACGGGCTTTCCCGCATCGAGCGCGCGCAGGATGATCCGCTTCTGGAGCAGCGGCACCGAGGCAGGCCCGATCTCGACCCCGAGATCGCCACGGGCGACCATGATCGCGTCGGTCTCGGCGAGGATCTCGTCGAGCGCCTCGACCGCCTCCGCCTTCTCGATCTTCGCGATGACCTCCGCGCGCGAGCCGGCCTGCTCGATCAAGACACGCAGGTCCCGGACGTCGGCGGAGGAGCGGACGAACGAGAGGGCGACGTAGTCCACGCCGATGGAGAGCGCCAGCTCCAGATCTGCGACGTCCTTCGCCGTCAGCGACGGAATCGGCAGCGGAACGCCGGGCAGGTTGACGCCCTTGTGCGAGCTGACCGGCCCGCCGACCAGCACGGCGCAGCGTGCCTTGCCGCCGTGAACCTCTTCGACCTTCAGGTGGACGAGCCCGTCGTCGATGAGGACGTCGTTTCCCGGCGCCAGCACGTCGCCGATCACGGCCGGAGAGACCGGAAGCTCGCCGTCGCCGACGATTTCCTCCGGCGCGACCACCACCTCCTCGCCTCGCGTCAGCGTCCGGGGAACGGGCAGGTCACCCAGCCTGATCTTCGGCCCCTGCAGGTCGGCGACGAGCGCGAGCGGCCTTCCGGCCTCGGCTGCGGCGGCGCGCGCCAGCTCGGCTCGCTCGCGGTGCTGGTCGTGCGACCCGTGCGAGAAGTTGAGGCGGGCGCCGTCCATCCCGGCCCCGACCAGCTCGCCGAGGCGCTCGGGCGAGCCGCTGGCGGGCCCGATCGTGGCGAGGATCTTCGTGCGCCGGGGGGCAGCGGCGGCCATGACGCCAATCTAGCGAGGCAGCCGTTCCGGCGAGGCCCGCGGGGCCGGCTCAGGACCCGCGCGAGAACGCTGCCCAGCCCGGGTACTCGGCGCGGGAGCCGAGAGCCTCCTCGATCCGGAGCAGCTGATTGTACTTCGCGACGCGATCGGTCCTCGCGGGCGACCCGGTCTTGATCTGACCGACGCCCGTGGCGACCGCGAGGTCGGCGATCGTGGTGTCCTCGGTCTCGCCGGAGCGGTGCGAGATCACGGCCTCGTACCCGCTCGAGCGGGCGAGGCCGATCGTGTCGAGCGTCTCGCTGAGGGTGCCGATCTGGTTGACCTTGACGAGGATCGCGTTTGCGACCCCCTCGTCGATCCCGCGGCGGAGCCGCTCGACGTTCGTGACGAACAGGTCGTCGCCGACGAGCTGGATCCGATCGCCGATCTGCTCGGTCAGCACGCGCCACGCGTTCCAGTCGTCCTCGGCCAGGCCGTCCTCGATCGAGACGATCGGGTACCGGTCGGCGAGCCCGGCGTAGAAGTCGGCCATCGCGGCGCCGTCCGCCTCGCGGTTCTCGAACCGGTAGACCCCGTCGGCGAAGAACTCGGTCGAGGCCGGGTCGAGCGCGATCGCCACACGCTCCCGGTGGCCGGCGCGGTCCGCCGCCTCGAGGATCGCCTCGATCGCCTCCTCGGAGGACGCCAGGTCGGGTGCGAAGCCGCCTTCGTCTCCGACCGCGGTCGAGAGGCCGCGCTCGTGGAGCACCTTCTTCAGCGACTGGTAGACCTCGGTTCCGATCTGCATCGCCTCGGCGAAGCTCGATGCCCCGGCGGGCACGACCATGAACTCCTGGAGGTCGATCGAGTTGTCGGCATGCACACCGCCGTTGATCACGTTCATCATCGGCACCGGCAGCACGTGGGCCTCCTCGCCGCCGAGGTAGCGGAAGAGCGACACGCCGGCCTGGGCGGCGGCCGCCTTGGCCACCGCGAGCGAGACACCGAGGATCGCGTTCGCTCCGAGCCGGCCCTTGTTCGGCGTCCCGTCGAGCTCGACAAGGGCCCTGTCGAGACCGGCCTGGTCGGCGGCATCCCGGCCTCGGAACGCCACGGCGATCTCGCCCATGACGTTCGCGACCGCCTGCGTCACACCCTTGCCGCCGTATGCCTCTCCGCCGTCGCGGAGCTCGACCGCCTCGTGAATCCCGGTCGACGCCCCGGACGGGACGGCGGCTCGGCCGAGCGCTCCCGACGCGAGCCGGACGTCGACCTCGACGGTGGGGTTTCCCCGCGAGTCGAAGATCTGGCGGGCGTGGACGGATTCGATCGTTGTCATCGCTCTTGCTCCTTGGCGAGGTCGAAGTACCGATCCTGCTCGGCCAGCGGCAGGCTGCTCCAATCCTCGCCGACCTGTCCAGCAAGGCGCTCGGCCTCCTCGACGCGGGCGACGAAGCGGGCGGTCGCCTGCCGGAGCTCGAGCTCCGGGTCGGCGTCCAGGCGACGAGCGACGTTCACGCATGCAAAGAGGAGGTCGCCGAGCTCGGCGGCGCGGCGCACGTCCGACCCGCCGGCCAGCTCGGCCTTCAGCTCGGCCAGCTCGCTCTCGAGGTCGTCCAGGGCTCCCTCGACGTCCGGGTACTCGAAGCCGACGGATGCCGCCCGCCGCTGCACCGTGCGCGCGCGGAGCAGCGCGGGCAGGGCGTCGGGGACGTCGTGGAAGACGCCCTCCCGCCCCTCCTGCTCGCGCTTGATCAGGTCCCACCGTCGGCGCACCGCACCGGCGGTGGGGGCATCGGCGTCTCCGAACACATGCGGATGACGGCGAACAAGCTTCGCGTGCACACCGCGGGCCACGGCCGTCAGATCCCCTTCGCCCTTCTCCGCGAGGAGAAGTGCGAGGAAATACACCTGGAACAGGAGGTCGCCGAGCTCGTCGACGAGCTTCCGCGGATCGTCGGCCAGCGCCGCGTCCGCGACCTCGTACGCCTCCTCCACGGTGTGGGGAACGATCGTCCGCGCGGTCTGCTCGCGGTCCCACGGGCAGTCGCGCCGCAGGCGCTCGGTCAGCTCCTGGAGTTCGAGAAGGGCCTGCTGCAGGTTGCCCGGCAACCGCCGGCTCAGCCGGTCGTCGTCGCCGCCGTGGTCGTCGCCGGCGGCGCGAGCCCGGTGGCGTACGAGATCTTGCCGGCGTACTGCTTCTTCAGCCCGTCGAGCCACTTCTGGAGCGCGGCGTTCTGCTTCTCCTGGAGGAGCTGCTGCTCGATCGACGCCTTGACCTGGGAGAACGGCTGCGACCGGTGCGGCGTGGCGGGTTTGTCGGCGTGGATGATGTGCCAGCCGTACTGCGTGTGCACCGGCTTGGACAGCCGGCCGGTCCGGAGCTCGAACGCGACCTTGTCGAACTGCGGCACGGTCTGGCCCCGGGTGATCGTCAGCTCGCCGCCGTTCGCCTTCGACCCGGGGTCGAGCGAGTACTTCTTCGCGAGCGTCGCGAAGTCGGCGCCCCCCTTCAACTGGGCATAGAGCTTGTCCGCCAGCGCCTTGTTCTTCACGAGGATGTGACTGACGACGCGCGTCTGCGGCGTCGTGTAGGTCTCCCGGTGGGAGTCGTAGTACGCACGGACGTCGGCGGGCTTCACGGTCACGCCGGCGATCAGCTTCTTCCGGATCCCGTCGGACACCAGCCCCGCGCGAATCTGGTCGCGCACCTCCGCGTCGGTGATGCACTGCTTCGTCAGCTCGGACCGGTACCGCTTCTCGCTGCCGCCGAAGTACTGCTTCTTGATGTTCTTCAGCTGGTCCTCGACCTGCCTGTCGGTGACCGAGACCTTCAGGCTCGGAGCCTGCTGGTCGAGCTGCACGCGCTGCACGAGGACCTGGACGATCTGCTGCTGGAGGGCCTGGTACGAGGTCGACCCCGCCTTCGGAAAGGCTTTCTTCTGCAGCTTGTAGCGGCAGGCGGTCTCCTGCATCTGGTGGTCGAGCTCGGACTGGGTGATGTGCGTGCCGTCGACGACCGCGGCGTCGCCGCTGGACACGGAGGAACTGCCGCTCCCCCCGCCGCAGGCGGCGGCGATCAGGACGAGCGGTAGCGGGAGCAGGACCAAAAAAAAGCGCCGCATTGAGCCGGTGCCAGGGTAGCAGCGGGTTCCGGCAGGCGTCCCGGGAGCAGGCCGGCGCGTTTGCGCCACTCACGCTCACGCCGCCTGCCTGGCCTCGACGATTGCGTCGACGAGACGGAGGGCGTCGCGGAAGTCGTCCTGGCGCATCGCCACCTCGTGCTTGCCGGTCGTGTAGACCGCGGTCGCCGCCCGGTCGCGCAGCTCGCGCAACTCGTCCGAGCCGAGCACCAGCGGCCCGACGGTGATCCGCCCGCCGCGGAAGACGAGATACTCGGCGCCGACCTGGGCGATCTTCAGCTTTGCCTCCTGGATCGCGAACAGGTTCTCGACCGGCTCCGGCAGCTCGCCGTACCGGTCCTCGACCGAGGCGCGCAGCTCCCGCAGCTCGTCTTCGTCCTCGACGAGCGCGAGGCGGCGGTGGAGGTCGATCTTCAGCGCCTCGGAGCCGATGTACGAGGCGGGCACGTAGGCGTCAACCCGGGCGTCCATCCGCACCGGGCGGACGGCGATCCGCTTCTGGCCCGACAGCTCCGCGACCGCCTCGTTCAACAGCTCGACGTAGAGCTCGAAACCGACCGCGGCGACGTGCCCCGACTGCTCGGCGCCGAGAAGCTCGCCCGCACCGCGGATCTCGAGGTCGCGCATCGCGATCGCGAACCCTGCCCCGAGCTCGGTGTGGTCCGCGAGGGTCGCCAGTCGAGCACGCGCCTCCGATGTCAGCTCCGCAGCGTCCGGGTAGAAGAGATGGGCGAAGGCGGTGACGTCCGAGCGGCCGACCCGCCCCCTGATCTGGTACAGCTGGGCGAGCCCGAGCATGTCGGCACGCTCGACGATCAGCGTGTTCGCCTGCGGTATGTCGAGGCCGGATTCGATGATGGTCGTCGAGACCAGCACGTCCGCGTCGCCGGCGAGGAACTGCATCATCCGCTCCTCGAGCTCGCGCTCCTTCATCTGCCCGTGCGCGACGAGGACGCGCAGCCCTGGAACGAGCTCGCCGAGCCTCGCCGCCGCCTCCTCGATCGTCTCCACCCGGTTGTGCAGATAGAACGACTGCCCTCCGCGCGCATGCTCGCGCTCGAGTGCGAGCCTCACCTGCTCCTCGTCGTACTCGCCCACGTGTGTCCGGATCGGGCGGCGCCCCTCCGGCGGCGTCTCGATCACGGAGATGTCGCGCAACCCGGAGAGCGACATGTGCAGGGTGCGCGGGATCGGCGTCGCCGTGAGGGCGAGGACGTCGACCTCGAGCCTGAGCGACCGCAGCAGCTCCTTCTGCGCGACGCCGAACCGCTGCTCCTCGTCGACGATCACGAGCCCGAGGTTCTTCGGGATGACGTCGCGTGAGAGGATGCGGTGCGTCCCGATCAGAACGTCGACCCTGCCGTCGGCGAAGTCCCGCAGCACCGCCTTCGCATCCGCCGTCCTGCGGAACCGTGAGACCATCTCCACCCGCACGGGGAAGTCGCGGTAGCGCTCGCGGAACGTGTTCCAGTGCTGCTGCGCGAGCACCGTCGTCGGCACCAGCATCAGCGCCTGCCGGCTGTTGAGCGCGACCGCGAACGCGGCCCGCACCGCCACTTCGGTCTTTCCGAAGCCGACGTCGCCGCAGACGAGGCGATCCATCGGAGACGGCGCCTCCATGTCCTCCTTGACCGCCTCGATCGCCACGCGTTGGTCGGGGGTCTCCCGGTACGGGAAGTCGGCCTCGAGCCGCTCGAGCCACTCCCCCGAGAGGTCGAACGCCATGCCGGGCGACGTCTGCCGGCGGGCGTAGAGTGCGATCAGCTCCCCGGCGAGCTCCTGGACCGACTCGCGCGCCCGTGCCTTCAGGAGCAGCCACGCCTTGCCGCCGAGCTTGGAGAGCGCGGGCGCCTTTGCGTCGGCCCCGATGTACCGCGAGACCTTGCCGATCTGCTCGTGCGGGACGTACAGGCGGTCCTCGCCGCGGAAGGCGAGGAACAGGTAGTCGCGCGTGACGCCCGCGACCTCCTTCGTCTCGTAGCCGAGCAGCCTGCCGATGCCGTGGTCCTCGTGCACGACGTAGTCGCCGGTGCGGAGATCGGCGAAGGACTGCAGGGCACGACCGAGCCGTGCGTCGCCGCGCGGGGCCCGCTTCCGGAATATCTGAGTGTCGGGCAGGAGGACGAGCCCGAGGTCGCGCCAGACGAAGCCGCGGCGCGCCGGAGAGACCGTGAAGTAGAGCCCCTCGTCCGCAGGAAGCTCGTCGCCTTCCTCGAGCCAGCCGACCTCAAGCCGCCGGATCAGATTGGCGGTGCGGAGGGCGTCCCCCCGGTGGGGAAAGGCGACCACGACCCGCTGGCCCGCGCGGACGAACGAAGCGAGCTCCTGCTCCGCTTCGGCGAGCCCCCGTGCGGCGACCGCCGGACGCTGCGCCTCGAAGGCGTGCATTTGCCCCCGCGGGAACGGATCGAGCCGTGCTGTGCCGTCGAGCGGCACCGGGTCGAGCTGCTCCTCCTCCCAGACCTGCTCGACCACCTCGGGCTCGAAGACGAGATCCGGCCCCCGGCCGAAGGGTGGGACGAGATCGTCGGGCATCGCCGGCGGCTCGCCCTCCTCGCGCATCAGGTCGAGCTCGACGAGATCGCGACGCCGCTCGGCCGCCGGGTAGACGACGGCACGTTCGAGCGGCCGGAGCGCCCGTTGTGTGAAGGGCGAGAACGCACGGACGGCCTCGATTTCGTCGCCGAACAGCTCCACCCGGAGCGGGTCGCGGCCGGTGGTCGGGTACACGTCGACGATCCCGCCGCGGACGGCGAACTGGCCGCGCTCCTCGACGCGGTCGACCCGCTCGTAGCCGGCGAGGGCGAGGCCCGCCGCGAGCGCGTCGATTCCCGGCTCGTCCCCGACGGCGAGCTCCAGCCGGCGCGGCCGTACCTCCGGCGGCGGCATCCGCTCGGCGAGCGCCGCCGCGGACGCGCAGACCAAACCGCCGCCCTCGAGCACGTCGAGCGCACGGCAACGCTCGCCGACGAGGTGCGGCGGCGGCTCGAGCCCGGAGTCCCGGCCGACGCCGCGGCTCGGGAAAAGCGCGACACGGTCGTCGCCGAGGTACCAGGCGGCGGCCTCGCCGGCGTCGCGGGCATCCGTGTCCTCGGCGAGGAGCACGAGGAGCGGGCGATCGAGGTGCAGATGGAGCGCGGCGAGAAGCAGCGGCAGGCCGGGCTCGGAGACCCGTGCGCTCCCCCCTCGAAGGTCGGCGGCGAACGCGGCCAGTCGCTCCGACCCGGCCAGCTCGAAAGCGAGCGGACGAAGCGTGGGTGCGGTGGATCGGTCTGGCTGGTCCAAGACGAAAGGCGGAATCGGCGGTTCCGCGAGGGGTGAGTCTAGCCCTCCGGGAAGGCCCGGCCGCGACGGGATGCTCCCGTCTCCGGCATCGTCCTCTGGCCGCTGCTCGGGGCGATCGCAGCGAACAGGCTCGTAGTGCACGGCGGTCCGGCAGCTCGCCGAACGCGGCGGCGAGGGCGCGGAGGAGGAGGTGATCGCGCGGCTGCGAGGCCCCGGGCCGGCGCCCTGCTCATCTCGCGACCCTGGCAGTCTTCGTGCTCCTCCTCGACACGAACTTCGAGCCGGGAGCCTGAATCGTCATGCGGGCGGGTGCCGCGGCGGCGTCGCCCTGCTCAGAGCGAGCACGGTGCTGTCCGCTGCCCTCGTCGCGGTCTACGTCGTCGCCGTCTGGGCGATGGGCGGCAAGCCCGGTTAGTTGAAGCGCTGCTGCGCGGCGTCGAGCCCGTCGCGCACGATTGCCTCGGCGGCGTCGGCCGACCGCCCGACGAGGCCGTCGACGTCGGTCTCCGGCACGAACGGGGCCAGGACGTAGTCCGCGACCGAGCGCCGGTCGCCGCGACCAGGCCGTCCCACGCCGATCCGCAGCCGGAGGAACTCCTGCGAGCCGAGCGCCTGCGCGATCGAGCGCAGGCCGTTGTGACCCGCCAGCCCGCCCCCGAGCCGCGCCTGGAGCCGACCCTCCTCGAGGTCGACGTCGTCGTGGACGACGAGGACCGCGTCGACGGGAACCTTGAAGAAGCGCGCGGCGGCCGCGATCGATCTTCCCGACTCGTTCATGTATGTCTCGGGCTTGACCAGAGCGATCCGCTCCTCGTCCAGCCGGATCTCGCCGAGCTGGCCGGAGAACTTCGAGCGCCAGGACCCGCCGTGTCGCCGCGCAAGCTCGTCGACGACCATCCACCCGACGTTGTGGCGGGTGGATGCATACTCGCGGCCGGGATTTCCGAGACCGACGACGAGCAGATCGAGCGTCGAGGCCGACTCGCCTCGACGGAAGAGCGGCACGGCTCAGCCTTCTTCGTCGGATCCGGCTTCGCCGGCAGCACCCTCGGCCGGCGGCGCCTCGCCCTCGGCCTCCGGAGCGGCCTCGCCTTCCACTTCGCCTTCCTCGCCCTCCTCGACCTCCTCGGCGACCTCTTCCGGTTCCTCGACACGTGTCGGGACGGTCACCGTCGCGAGCACGGTCTCGGGATCGTCGAGCAGGGACACACCCTCGGGCACGGACAGATCGGACAGACGCAGTGAATCGCCGATCTCCATCGGCGTCACGTCGAGCTCCAGCCGCTCCGGAACCTCGAGCGGAAGCGCCTCGATGCGGACCTCGCGCGCCACTTGGGAGAGGACGCCTCCCGCCTTCGCGCCGACGCTCTCGCCGACCAGCTCGACGACGACCGCCGTCTGGATCGGCTGGTCCAGCCGTACCTCCTGGAGGTCGAAGTGGTCGATCTTCCCGCGGATCGGATCGACCTGGTAGTCCTTGAGGATCGACGAGTGCGTGGACTTCTGCCCCTCGAGCACGACGTCGAGGATCGCGTGGAGCCCGGCTGAACCCGTGAGGACGTGTCGGAGCTCGCGCTCGGATACAGAGATCGCGTGCGGCTTGTGCCCCCGTCCGTAGAGGACGCCGGGGATCATTCCCGCCTTCCGCAGGCGCCGCGAGTCCCGCGAGCCGCTCCGCTCGCGCTCCTTGACTTCCAGACGAATCCGTTCGCCGGCCATACCGGCGGCGAAGTGTAGCGGAGGGCCGAGGGTCGAAACCGCTCGTCGACGCGCCGGTCGGACGGAGACGGGATGCGACCGCATGGTGCGAATTGACCGGCCGGCTCCTCCCATTACCGGCCGGGCGGTGCCGCTCTCACGTCCTCTCCGCGCGGCAGCCGATTCGCAGCGGAACCCGGGACGTAGTCGTTCGGGTTCGAGATACTCGCCCGGGGCGGGCTGCCCGATGCCGTCGGGCAGCCTTGCCGAACGGCCGGGGACTCCGGGCGCCCGCCTCTCCAGGATCGGCTCGAGCCGCTGCGGTAGCGTCCGTCCGTGACTCGCATTGCCCTCGTCACCGGAGCCGGCAGCGGCATCGGCCGAGCAGCGAGCGTGGCCCTGGCGGGCGCCGGCTTCACCGTCGTTCTGGCCGGCCGCCGCAAGGAGCTCCTCGAGGAGGGTGCAGCCGTGGCGGCCAACGGCGCGATCGCGGTGTCCTGCGACGTTCGCGATCCCGGGATGGTCACGAGACTCTTCGACGAGATCGACGAACGGTTCGCCCGTCTGGACCTGCTCTTCAACAATGCGGGGATCGGTGCTCCAGGTGTCCTCCTGGAAGAGCTCGACCTCGAAGACTGGCGCGCCGCCGTCGACACCAACCTCACGGGGGCGTTCCTCTGCACCCAGAACGCGTTCCGGATCATGAAGCGACAGAGCCCTCGCGGCGGGCGGATCATCAACAACGGATCGATCTCCGCGAGCGTCCCGCGCCCGAACTCGGCTGCCTACACCGCCACCAAGCACGCCGTCACCGGGCTGACGAAGGCGACGTCGCTCGACGGACGGGCATTCGACATCGCCTGCGGCCAGATCGACATCGGCAACGCTGCAACGGACCTCACCGAGCGGTTTCGCACGGCGGGTGCCCTTCAGCCGGACGGGACGACCCGCCCCGAGCCGACGATCGACGTCGAGCACGTCGCGCGCGCGATCGTCTACATGGCGACGCTGCCTCTCGACGCCAACGTCCAGTTCATGACGGTGATGGCGACGAAGATGCCGTACGCCGGCCGCGGCTAGGACCATCCCGCCTTCCTCGCGCCGTGGCAGCGACGCCGGCGTGGACGCAGGATCGCGACACGCGCTCTGTCGGTCTCCCACCCCGCCGGCCGAGACGTCCTCGCGTGCCCGTGGTCGCGCCCCAGAGGGCAGGAATCCCGTCTCCGGCCGAAGAACCCCCTTTCAGTGCCCGACCACGAACTCGAACAGCCCCTCAGCCCAGAGCTCGTCCTCGTGTCGCCCGATCTCAGGGAACGCGCACGCTCCGAGGGGCCTGATGCTCGGCCCCACGCGCATCTGGACGTCGCCCCTCAGACCGTGGCGCCTGCACCAGCCGAGCCTCAGCTTCCGGCGGCACCGGTCGAACCCCTGCCTCAGGCGGCACCGGCCGAACCCCTGCTTCCGGCGGCACCGGCCGAACCGCCTCCGACGGCACCGCCGGTACCAGCGGCGATGCCGCTCTCCACCCAGACGACCACGGCACAGGTGAAGCGGCGTCTGACGGTCGGGGCCGCCACGGTGATCGCGGTGTCCGCCCTCCTCATCTTCGGCGCCGGAGTGACGGTCGGACGGCTTGCGGTTTCTTCCTCGACATCGGGGTCACCTGCCTCGCCCGTGTCGTCGCACGGCCGGCTGACGGCACCTGCGCCGACGCCGGCCGCAGCCTTCCCCACGCGTGAGCGGACGCCTCCGCCGACGACCGACGAGCCGCACGCGACCGCACGCGGCGTGGTGGCGGCATCGCCACGAGCGAGGGCTGCGACGCCGACCATCTCCTCACCGGTGCGGCCGCGATCGACCGCGCCGAAGCCCACCGCCGCTCGGGATCGAAAGACCTCGGCTGGACGGGCTCAGGCGAAGAAACGGCCGATGACGGCCGTCCGGCCGATCTCGAACGGCGGCTATGTCTTCTTCGAGGGGAACGGGAACTTCCGGGTTTCCCCGAACGGACGGAAGATCGTGGGCTTCACGGCCCGGACGGCGTGTGCCGGCCAGCTGGTGCTGCCCTCGTTCACGGTTTCGCAGGCCGGCACGTTTGCATTCTCGGGACACCCCGCCCGGTCGTTGCCGGGGACGACTGTCCGTCTGACAGGACGCTTCGCCTCACGGGACGAGGCGCGCGGGACCTTGCGAGTGGCGCGCACAACGTGCCACGACGCGGCGACGCCCTTCGTCGCTCATCTCAGCTGAGAGAGACGAGGAAGCCGATGAGATTCCGCAAGCAGACGCCGGCGACGACGCCGGCTCGGCCCGGGGCAGAACGGGCTGCGGGGCCACTCACGCACCGGCGCAAGGTCGTGGTCTGGCTGCTGATCGTCGTGTCGACGGTACTCCTGCTCGTCGCGGCCCTCACGGTCTGGGTGAAGCGTGAGGTGCTGGACACGGACACCTTCACGGCGTCGACGACCGAGTTGATGCGCAACCCGAGGGTGCAGAGTGCGCTCGCGACGTTCCTGGTCGATCAGATCTACCAGAACGTCGACGTCAAGGCCGATCTGCAGAGGCAGTTGCCGAGGAATTTGAAAGGGCTGGCGGGACCGGCCTCGGCAGCGCTCAACGACTACGGCACGCGGGCTGCGACGCGCCTGCTCGGCACGGATGCGGTGATCGAGCTGGTGCAGAGGGCGACCCGGCTGGCGCACGCGGAGTTCCTGCGAATCGTCGACGGCAAGCCGGGTGCGGGGCAGAAGGTTTATCTCCAGCTGCGGCCGGTGGTGCTCAAGCTGGCGGCCAGGCTCGGCCTCGAGGATCGGGTAGCCGCGAGGCTGCCGCCCGACGCGGGCCAGTTCGTCGTGCTCGACGACTCGAACGGAACGATCAGCACCGTCCGGCAGAGCGTGAAGGTCGTCCGAGCGCTTTCGCTCTTCCTCTTGCTGGTCGTCGTGGCGCTGTACACGGCCGCGATCTGGCTCGCGCGGGGCTGGCGGCGGGAGGCGATCCTGCGCTGCGGCATCGGGGTGTTGACCGTCGGGCTGCTCCTGTTCGTGATCCGCCATGTCCTGCAGGGTGTGCTGCTCGACGCTCTCGTCGGCGAGCGCCCGGCGCGTCCGGCGGTCAGCATCGCCTACCTGGTCCTGACCCAGCTGCTCGTGGCCATCGCCTGGACGGCGGTCGCCGTCGGCTCGATCACGGTCGCGCTCGCCTTCCTCGCCGGGCCGGCCCGGGTTGCGCGCGGATTCCGCGCCTTCGCGGCACCGGGTCTCGTGCGACACCCCTGGATCGCCTGGAGCGCCGACGCGCTGGCGATCCTGCTGATCCTGATCGGTGCACCCATCGACGACTGGAACAAGCTCGTCTCCCGGCTCGTCACGTTCGCGGTGATCATCGGCCTCACCGAGGCGCTTCGCCGCCGGGCCAAGGAGGAGCATCCGGACGGAGGCCGGCGCTGGGAGGACGTGGACTGGCCCTGGCGCCGCACACCGGCGATCGCCACAGCGCCGGCGGGCGATGCCGTCGGCCAGCTCGAGCGGCTCGCGGTGCTCCACGACAAGGGCGCGATCACGAACGACGAGTTCGACCGCATGAAGGCGACGCTCGTCTCGGGCGCGCGGCCGTCAGACGTCTGATCGACCGGTCAGCCGAGATGGAGGTGGCCCGAGCAGGCGGCTAGTCGGCCGGTTCGACGTAGAAGCTCACTCCGGCATACGGAGTCGGGACCATCCGGACGATCTTCCACGACGTGTCCACGCCGTCTGCGCCCGGGAGGGTGACGCTGTCGCCGACCTCGTACGTGTCGCCGCCGGGGTCGTACTCCCCCTGTGCGACGAGAACCTGGTTTCCGTTCTCGTCGGTGGTGACGAAGGTGTACTGCAGCACGTCTCGGAGTCTACGGCTGCCGCGTCGTGGACGACAAGCTGCCTGAGACCATTCGGGATCGACCCAGGAGGGGCCGAGGCCGAACGAGGTGCCGAGCAGAACCTCGACGAACTTCGTGTCCGTCCACTCGAGCGGTTCCTCCAGGCTGTCCCACAGCGTGATCGCAATGAACTGCCGCTCGTCCGGCCCGGGCTGACCTCTTTCGTCGTCTGCGACGTGTTTACCGTCCAGGCCGGGCGCAGGGTCGAACTCTCTTCGGCCGGCCGAGCGCTTCCCCCGCCTCACCGCCGAGCCATGTCCCCACCCGGCTGGACCTGGGCGGCAAGCACGGAGTGCGTGCACTTCGACAGACGCTTCGTGTCCAGCCGCCTGGAGGGCCCTTCCGGTTCGAGTCCGGAGCAGGCGCGTGCGGGCCGACGTGCGACGCCGGCTTCCCGGGCGAAGGAGGAGGTGGAGCATTCCGCGGGAACGCGGCGAGAGCGGCGCCTACGGTCTCGCGGCGATCGTTCTCTTTCTTCGACGCGAACGGATAGCGGCGCTCCAGAGGAGCAAGAGCAGCTTACGGCCTCCGGGCGTCCGCGCCAGCCGAAACAACCGACGGACGAGCCAGGAGCCCAGGAAGAGGCGCATCAGTACCACTTGCCCTTCGCAAAACCGCCGAAGAAGACCAGCCCCACCACGGCGATGATGAGGCCGATCCACCAATGGCCGAGCAAGATCGCCAAGACGATGCCGACGATCACCAGAATGCCCCCGAGGCTGATACCGCCGATACGTGCGTCCGCCATGCCTGCCGCCCCCTCCTGCTCCGTTGAATAGGTCACGGCTGCGTACCCAACACTCAGGCCTGACAACCTCCTGGCCGAGGTCTCGTGCGTTGGCGCTCGACCCGACGAACCCGTGTGGAAACACGTGCGCTCAAAGGCCCCTGCAGCAGGACAACGGCAACCGCTTCCACCGGCGTTTCCGCGACGAGGCGTTTGGTCGGGTCGCCAGAGGGGAAGAACAGGTCTCCCAAGACGACTCGAGTTTTTCGCTGCAGGTGTCGGGTCGTCATTTCTCTGAAACGGAGGCACACATGGGCATTCTGTTGCTGGTCGCACTCTTGCTACTGCTCTTCGGCATCGTCGGCGGGATCGCGATCTCGAAATTCCTGTTCCTGATCCTGATCGTCGCCCTCATCATCGGCGCGATCGGATTCTTCACTCGACGAACCGCCTGACACCGAGAAGGAGCCTGATGGGACTTGGACTCGGAATCCTTCTCACCGCGGCGGGTGCAATCCTCGCCTGGGCCGTGGTTGTCGACACCAACGGTGTCGACATCCACGCGGTCGGTTACATCCTGCTCGTCGTCGGAGTCATCGCGATCGTCATTTCCCTCATCTTCTGGTCGAGTTGGGCAGGCCCCGGCTACTTCACCCGGAGCGGAGGAACTCGGCGGCGCGTAATCGAGGAAGACATCTAGGCGAGCGGATTCGCAGGAGCGACTACTGACCCAATTGGCAAGTCGCCCCCGCCGTCAACCTCGCGAACATACAGAGTCTTCTGCCGCAGTCCGAGGGCTGTTACCCAACGTCTCGGGAACAGCGAGTC
>JBLMYA010000096.1:0-37514 GCA_050258035.1 Verrucomicrobiota bacterium | reverse complement strand
GCGCGGCATGCACCGCTGGGGCGCGAGCGTCTTCATCATCCTGCTCTTCTTCCACATGGCGCGGGTGTTCCTGTACGGCGCCTACAAGTACCCGCGCGAGCTGAACTGGATCGTCGGCGTCCTGCTCCTGATCCTCGGGATGTTCGAGGGCTTCACCGGCTACCTGCTCCCGTTCGACCAGACCGCCTACTGGGCGACGGTCGTCGGCATGAACATCACCGCGAACGGCCCGTTCGTCGGGACGATCATGGCCCAGTTGCTCCAGGGAGGGCCCGCGATCGGCGGCGACACGCTCTCGCGTTTCTACTCGCTGCACATGCTGGTCGCGCCGGGCCTGATCTTCGCCCTGATCGGCCTCCACCTGTACCTCGTCGTCCGGCTCGGCGTCTCGTCCCCGCCGTGGTCGAAGGAGGCCGCCGGCGCCGACTGGGCCGAGGAGGAGGAGGCGCCGCCGGGACGCGCCGGCCTGGTCGCACCGACTGCCCGCGGACGGCCGACGCCGTGAGCATCTCGGGGCGGAAGCCGTCCGCCAGCCTCCAGGCGCGCCGAGCCGAGTTCGCCCGGTACAAGGCTGACGTCAAGAAGCGCGGGAAGCCGTTCTTCCCGTTCGCGATGTTCCACGACACGGTCATGAGCCTCGTGGTCGTCCTCGTGATCATCGGGCTCGCCTGCATCTGGAAGTGGACGACGCCCGGTGATCACACGGGAACGGGCGCCGGCTGGCTCGGACCCCTCTACACCGACGAGGCGGATCCCGGTACCACCAGCTTCGTGCCGCGGCCGGACTGGTACTTCTACTTCCTCTTCTACCTGCTCCGGATCTTCAAGTGGCCGGACTCGGTGATACTGGGCACGGTCGGGATCCCGACGATCATCATGGTGCTGATGATCGCGCTGCCGTTCCTGGATCGGAGGCAGGAGCGGCGTCTGTCCCACCGGCCGGTGGCGGTGGTGATCACGATTCTCACCGTGATCGCGATGGGGACGCTCACCTACAAGGGCGCGACCGCGAAGGAGGCGCTCGGCAGCGAGACCATCGGTCTGGTCGACGGGTGGGTGAAGAAGAACAACCTGCCCCCGGCAGCGATTCCGGGAGCGAGGCTGTTCGCCCAGTCGGGCTGCCTCACGTGCCACACGTACCTCGGCAGCGGCTCGTCCAACCTGGGCGCTCCCGATCTGAGCGAGATCGGCAACAAGGGCCTGGGGATCGACACCCAGATCAAGCACCTGAAGGACCCCGGCTCGGTGACGCCGGGCTCGCCGATGCCGTCGTTCGCGCAGCTCGGGGACGCCAACCTTCGGAAGCTCGCGATCTTCCTCGAAGCGTCGAAGGGTGGGAAGTAGCAATGATGCCGTTGTGCGCGTCTTCCTCGGCGTAACCGGCGCCTCCGGCGCTCCCTACGCAGCCCGCCTCCTCGAAGCTCTGACGGACGCCGAATGCGAGGTCGGCGTGTGTGTCTCGGCCGCCGGGCTCGAGGTGCTCGCAACCGAGCTGTACGGGAGCGCCCGCCTCTCGCGGGACGAGACGATCGCGCGCTTCGCCGAGCACGCCCGCGGCCAGGTGGCCGTCTTCGAGCCGGACGACTGGCAGGCTCCGTACGCGAGCGGTTCCGCGAAGGTCGACGCCTACGTCATCTGCCCGTGCTCGATGGGGACGCTGGGCACGGTGGCGTCAGGGGCGATGTCGAACCTGATTCACCGGGCCGCGTCCGTCGCCCTGAAGGAGGAGAGGCGGCTCGTGCTGATGCCGCGCGAGACGCCGCTGTCGGCGATCCACCTCCAGAACATGCTCACGCTCCGTCAGGCCGGGGCGACGATCCTGTTCCTGGCGCCTGGCTTCTACCACGGCGCCGAGACGGTGGACGACCTCGTGAACTTCGTCGTCGGCCGAGCGCTCGACCTGATCGGGCTGGAGAACGCGCTGATTCGCAGGTGGGGCGAGACGTGAGCTCCACGGGGACCCTGCCGGCGAACGAGGTGCGGTCGATGTTCGACCGGATCGCGCCCGTCTACGACCTGATGAACCGGGTGATGACGGCGGGGCTCGACCTGCGCTGGCGCCGGATCACGGCCCGGTCCGTCGTCCGCCCCGGCGACCGTGTCCTCGACGCCTGCTGCGGGACCGGCGATCTCGCGGTCGCCGCCGCCGACGCCGGCGGCACGGTCACGGGGCTCGACTTCGCGCCCCGGATGCTCGAGCGGGCGCGGCGCAAGCTGTCGTCGGCGACCTGGGTGGAGGGCGACCTGCTCCGGCTTCCGTTCGAGGCCGGCTCCTTCGAGGTGGCCACGGTCGGCTTCGGCGTCCGCAACGTCGCCGACCTGGAAGGGGGACTCTCCGAGCTCCGGCGCGTGCTCGTGCCGAACGGCCGTGTCGCGGTCCTCGAGATCACGCAGCCGCGCGGGCTCCTCGCGCCCTTCTACCGCGTTTGGTTCGACCGGATCGTCCCGCTGCTCGGCAAGCTGCTGAAGGGCGGGTCCGCCTACACGTACCTCCCCGCGAGCGTCCGCCGCTTTCCAGGCCCGGACGAGCTCGCCGAGCTGCTGCGTGCGACGGGCTTCGCCGACGTGACGTACCGGACCTTCGCGGGCGGGATCGTCGCGCTGCACACGGGGAGGGCGGCATGACGAGTGCCCTGGCGACGATCCGCGAGACGCCGGGCCTCGACCTCTACCTCGAGGAGCTGGAGGAGCGCCTGCAGGCGACCGTCCGCTCGCACCGCGGGATCGTCGCCGACGTCTCCCGCGACGCGCTGCGGGCGGGCGGGAAGCGGCTGCGGCCGCTGCTCGTGTTCTTCGCTGCGCCTGCCGGGCGGGCGCCGTCGGTCGCGGCCGGCGTCGCCGTCGAGCTCGTGCACATGGCGACGCTCGTCCACGACGACCTGATCGACGGCGCCGAGTTCCGCCGCGGCCGGGCATCGGCCTGGTCTGCGTACGGGCCGGAGGCCGCCCGGGCGACCGGGGACTACCTCTTCGCGCGTGCCTTCGCAGAGCTGTCGGCGACGGGCGACCCGCAGGCGGCCACGCTGCTCGCGGACGCGGCTCTGTGTCTCGCCCGAGGCGAGGCGATGCAGCGCCGCCAGGCACACGACCCCGACACGACCGTCGAGGACTACCTCGAGCGCTGCAGCCTGAAGACCGGCAAGCTCTTCGAGGCCGCCTGCCTGCTCGGCGCCGGGCCCGGCTGGCGCCACCTCGGCACGTTCGGGCTGGCGCTCGGGATCGCCTTCCAGATCACCGACGACATCCTCGACTGCGCCGGCGAGACGATCGAGACCGGGAAGGTCGCCGGTGTCGACCTGCGCGAGGGCACGCCGACGCTGCCACTGATCCTCGCCGCCCGCGAGGACGCGGTCGTCCGGCGTGCGCTCGCGGGCGGGCCGACCGAGGGGGCCCTCGTCCGCGTGGCGGCCACGGGCGCGCTCGACCGGGCGCGCGAGATGGCGCTCGACTACGCCCGCCGGGCCCGCGCAAGCCTGAACGGGGAGCTCCACCGCGAGGAGCTGGAGACGCTCACCCACCTGGTGGTCCATCGTGAGTCCTGAGGAGCGGATGGGAGGTCACCGGCAACCCGCCGAAGATGCGGAACATGTTCTTCGGTTGGGACGCATCTCGTACGTGAACATGGCGCCGGTCTTCTACCGGCTCGACCACGAGGTCGAGGAGGTGGCCGGGGTCCCGACCGAGCTCAACGCCCTGCTCGTCGGCGGCGATCTCGACCTGGCGCCGATCTCGTCGATCGCCTGGGCGCGCGACGCCGAGCGGCTGCGGATCCTGCCCCGGCTCTGCGTCTCGTCGGAGGGCGCGGTCGACTCGATCCAGCTCGTCTCACGCGTCCCGATCGAGCAGGTGCGCCGCGTGGCGGTGACGCCGGAGAGCGCCACGTCGGTCGTCTTGACGAAGGTGCTGATCCCGGAGGCCGAGCACGTGCCGCTCGGCGAGGAGGCCGAGGCAAAGCTCCTGATCGGCGACGCGGCGCTGAAGAGCGCCTTCGAGGATCCGACCCCGCACTTCGACCTGGGCCGCCTCTGGCTCGAGCGGACCGGCCTGCCCATGGTCTTCGCGGTGTTCGCCGCGCCCGAGCCGGTGGCGCCCGGGATGCCGGCGCTGGAGGACGCGCTGGTCGCGTCGGTTCGCCGTGCCCGCGCCGAGCCCGAGCAGCTCGCCTACGAGGCGAGCGAGCGCTACGGCTACCCGGCCGGCTTCCTCGCCCGCTACTTCGAGAAGCTCCGGTACCGCTTCGGCCCCCGTGAGCGCGCCGGCCTGTTCACGTTCCTGGAGATGGCGCGGGACGTCGGCGAGCTGGCGGAGGTGCCGGAGCTCCGGTTCGTGCACGACGAGGTGACCGCATGACGGCCCGCGCCGAGCTGGTCGAGTCGCTGATCGAGCGCTACCCGGGCGTGCCGGCCGAGGCCGTCGTCAAGGAGGACCTGCTGCGCACCGGCATCGCCTTCGACGACTCGGCGCTGAGCGACAACCTGGACGGCACGGTCAAGCCGAAGTCGTACTTCATCTTCTCGTTCGACCAGCGTCCGCTGGCCGAGCTCGGCGAGGCCGCGGCGCGCCGCCCGCCGGAGGAGATCGCACTGACCGGCGGCCCGTACGGCCTGCGCCGGACGATCGTCTCCGTCCGGGTCAACCCCGCCTCGCCGTGGCGCGTGGTCGGCGACCGGCTGACGCTGGAGGGACGCTCCGTCGCCGAGGTCGAGCTGCCGCCGATGCCCGCCTACTACCGGCACACCCTGGCGAACGGCAAGACGGTGATGGAGACGGCGCCGACGATCCAGTGGGGCTACCTGATCTACCTGACGGTGCTCCGGCTCTGCCAGTACTTCGGCGCCAAGGAGGAGTGCCGGTTCTGCGACATCAACCACAACTGGCGTTCTCACAAGCGGGCCGGCCGCCCGTACACCGGGATCAAGCCGATCGAGGACGTGCTCGAGGCCCTCGCGATCATCGCCGAGCACGACGACGGTGCCTCGCACGCGTACACGCTGACCGGCGGCTCGGTGACGAGCGAGGTCGACGGGCTGGCCGAGGCCGACTTCTACGGCCGCTACGCGCAGGCGATCGAGGAGCGGTTCCCGGGCCGGTGGATCGGCAAGGTCGTCGCCCAGGCGCTGCCCCGGCGCGAGGTCGAGCGCTACCGCGAGTACGGGATCCGGATCTACCACCCGAACTACGAGGTCTGGGACGAGCGCCTGTTCTCGATCATCTGTCCGGGCAAGGAGCGCTACGTCGGCCGAGAGGAGTGGCACCGGCGGATCCTCGACGCCGCCGAGGTGTTCGGGCCGCGCTACGTGATCCCGAACTTCGTCGCCGGGATCGAGCTGGCGAAGCCGTTCGGCTTCGTCACGATCGACGAAGCGATCGCGAGCACGGTCGAGGGGCTCGACTTCTTCATGAGCCGTGGGGTCACGCCGCGCTTCACGACCTGGTGCCCGGAGCCGACGACCCCCCTCGGCAGGGACAACCCGGAGGGCGCGCCGCTCGAGTACCACGTCCGCCTGCTCGAGGCGTACCGCGACGCGCTCGAGCGCCACCGTCTCCAGCCGCCGCCCGGGTACGGCGAACCGGGCGCCGGGAACGCCGTCTTCTCCGTCAGCTCGTTCATGGATGTGCTGAGCGCCGGGGAAACGGCCGGTGTCCCCCACGAGCCCCCTTCCCCGACCACGCGCGCACCTCGTGGACCGCTCACGGCCGCGTCCGCCATGTCGGTCGCGGCGACGGAAACCCGAGAGACCGAGATCGATCGATGAGCCGCATCGACGTCGACGAGGCGCGGCGGCTCTGGCTCGAGGCGAGCGACGAGGAGCTGATCGAACGCGCGCAGGCCGTGCGGTCGCGCTGGCACCGGCCCGGCCACGCGACCTACATGGTCATGCGGATCGTCAACTACACGAACGTCTGTGTCGCCCAGTGCGACTACTGCGCCTTCTACGTCCTGCCCAACCAGGACGGCGGCTACGTCCTCTCCCGCGACGAGGTGTTCGCGAAGATCGACGAGCTGGTCGAGCTCGGCGGCGACCTGGTCGGCTTCAACGGAGGCTTCAACCCGAAGCTCCCGCTCGACTACTACTGCGATCTGTTCCAGGCGGTGCGCGAGCGCTACGGCGAGCGCGTCGAGTTCTACGCTCTCACGGTCGCCGAGTTCGTGTTCCTCGCCGACCGCGCGGGGATCTCCTACGCGGAGGCGGCGGCCCGCCTGCGCGACGCCGGCGTGCACTGGGTCACCGGCGGCGGGAGCGAGATCCTCACCGAGGACTTCCGCAGGCGGCATGCGAAGTGGAAGTACACGGTCGCCGACTATTTCGAGGCCCAGCGGGCGATCGTCGAGAGCGGGATGCGGACGACCGCGACGATGGTGATCGGCTTCGACGAGACCCTCGGCGAGCGGCTCGAGCACCTCCAGCGGACGCGCGACTTCCAGGACGAGTGCCTGCGCGACGGCCGCGAGGGCCTCTTCTCGTTCCTCTGCTGGACGTACAAGCCGTACGGGACGGCTCTGGGTGGTGCTGAGATCTCGGCGCACGAGTACCAGCGGTGGATCGGACTCAGCCGGATCTTCCTCGACAACGTGGAGCACGTCCGCACCTCGGTGCTGACGCAGAACGAGGAGGCGTTCCGCGGGCTCGACTTCGGCGCGGACGACTTCGACCTGCCGATCGAGGACGAGGTCACCGAGAAGGCCGGAGCCCGGATCGACCTCGACCTCGAGCGCCTCCTCGAGGTCCCGCGGCGCCTCGGCTACACGGTGGAGTACCGCCGCGCCGAGCGCCCTCCGGCGCTCGTCCCGTAGAAACCGACCCCGAGGGCCTGTCCCAACGAGGAGAAGAGGAGCAGCAGCACTCGCGGCTAACCTCAGCGCTGGGTCGTGCTCCCCCGCGCCGTCATCGCCTGCCTGCTCGCGCTGGTCCTGGTCGGGCCGGGTCGCGCCGCTCCCCGGGAGCTGATGCCCGGCCTGACGCACGACCGGAAGATCGAGTTCACGCCGCGCGGGCCGGTGGTGGTCGACGTCCTCACCGCGCCGCGCCCCGGCGGGCTCTGGAGCCTGAGGCCGGTGCTCTCGAACGAGGCGATCGTCGGCACCGAGCGCCTGACCGCGATCGAGCGCCGCCTCTCGACCACCGCCACGGTCGCCGGGGTGAACGGCGACCTGACGACGGCGAGCGGCGCCCCGAGCGGGATCGTCATGCGGAACGGGGCGCTCGACCAGCCCCCGCTACCCGGCCGGTCGAGCATCGGCTTCGACACGTCGGGGACACTGAACGTCGCCCGCGTGACCATGCTCGCCACCTGGCAGGGCGCGGGGCCGCGGCGGGCGCTCAACGACGTGAACGGTCCTCCCGGTGGCAACGGCGTCGCGCTCTTCACCCCCGCTTACGGCCCGGCCACGCCCTCCTCGCCGGGATCGTTCGAGCTCACGTTCGGCTCGTTCCCGGCCGCCCGGCCGAATGCGGAGATCGAGGCGACCGTGAGCAGCGCGTCGGCGAACGGAGGAACTCCGATTCCACCCGGCGGCGCCGTTCTGGTCGCGCGCGGCACGGCGGCGACCTTCATGCAGAGGGAAGCGCCTCCGGGCCAGCAGGTCCGGATCCGGCTGATCCTCAAGCCGGCGTGGTCGACCATGGCCGACGCGCTCGGAGGAGGCCCGGTGCTCGTCCGCAACGGCAGGCCGATCTTCCGCGCGAACGAGCAGTTCACGCCCGGCCAGCTGCTGCCGCGGACCGCCCGCAGCGCCGTCGGGCAGCTCGCCGACGGCCGGATCCTGCTCGTCACCGTCGACGGCTCGCGGCCCGGCTACAGCGCCGGGGCGACGAACTTCGAGCTCGCGCTGGAGATGGCCGGGCTCGGCGCGGTCACCGCCGTGGCGCTCGACGGAGGCTCCTCGTCGGCCATGGCGTTCGACGGCAAGCTCCTCAGCCGGCCGTCGCAGGCCGAGCGTCCACTGGGCGACGCCCTGGTGGTCGCCTACGGAGGCGTCTACGTGCCGCTGCCGCAGGAGTCCGTCCTCTCGCCGAACGGCGACGGCGTCTCCGATCGCCAGCGCCTGGCGTACAGGCTCGTCCGCCCGTCGACGGTCAGCGCCAACCTGATCGGCCCGGACGGGGTGTCGCGCTACGGCTTCTCCGGACCGGCTGCCGCGGGTACCTTTCCGCTGGACTGGTCCGGGACGACGGCGGACGGCTCACCCGAGCCGGAGGGTCGGTGGCGCTGGGTGGTCGACGCGACCGACGACGGGGGTGTCGCCTCGTCCGGCGAGCGCGACTTCGTCCTGAACCGCACGCTCGGCTTCGCGACCCCGGTCGGGCCGATACTGACCGTTCCGCGGCCGAGGCCGCGGGCCGTGGCGACGTTCAAGGTGACCCGTACGGCGACGATCACGCCGCGGATCGAGACAACGTCCGGCGTCCTCCTCCGGACCTTGCCGAAGGTCCGGACCGGCCCCGGCGACCTGCGGGTCGCGTGGGACGGCGTGACCGACGGAGGTGCGGTCGTCTACTCCGGCCGTTTCGTCGCGGAGGTGACGGCGACGAACGAGCTCGGCGCCGTCAGCCTCGGCACCGCGTTCACCGTGCACCGGGCGATCGTGTTCAGGGTCGCCGAGTAGACTCGCCCCTCGGCCCCCGTGCTCCTCGCCTCGCTCACGCACAGCATCACGACGTTCGTCGGGAACCACGGCGTCTACGCCGTCTTCGTGCTGATGGCGATCGACGCGGTCCTGCCCGCGGCAAGCGAGCTCGTGATGGTCTACGGCGGAGCGCTCGCCGCCGGCGCGATCCCCGGCAGCCAGCTCGTCCTGTTCGGGCACACGGTCGACAGCGCGTTCTGGGGGTTCGTCGTCGTCTCGCTGGCCGGGACGCTCGGGTACCTGCTCGGGTCGATCGTCGGCTGGGCGATCGGCGCCTACGGCGGCAGGCCGCTGATCGAAGGGCACGGCCGGTGGCTGCACCTCGGACCCGAGACCTTCACTCGTGCCGAGCGGTGGTTCGCGGAGCGCGGGGACGCGGCCGTGCTGATCGGCCGCGTGACACCACTCGTCCGGTCGTTCATCTCGATCCCCGCCGGGGTCTTCCGGTCGCCGTTCGGGCGGTACACGGTGCTCACCCTGATCGGCTCGGCGATCTGGAGCTTTGTCTGGGCCGGCGTCGGGTGGGGTGTCGGAACGGGTTACCGACGGGTACACGAGGATTTCCGTTGGGTGGATTACGCTGTCGTCGTCGCGGTCTGTCTGCTCGCGGCCTGGTTCCTGTTCCGCCACCTCTCCAGGAGACGTGCCGGTGCCGATGATCCCGCTGGTTGACGTCAAGGCGCAATACGCGCCGCTGATCCCCGAGCTCATGGAACGACTCGCCGAGGTCGTCGAGTCGGGCCGCTTCATCCTCGGTCCCAACGTGGCCGCCTTCGAGGACGAGGCGGCGGGCTACCTCGGCGTGCCCGCGACCGTCGGCGTCGCGAACGGCACCGACGCGATCGTGCTCGTCCTGCGGGCGATGGGAATCGGCGCAGGCGACGAGGTGATCTGTCCGGCCTTCACCTTCTACGCGACCGCGGAGGCGATCGTCCAGTCGGGTGCCACTCCCGTCTTCGCGGACATCGACCCGGCGACGCTCAACCTCGACCCCGAGGACGTCGCCGTCCGGATCACACCGCGCACGAAGGCGATCATGCCGGTCCACCTGTTCGGCCGGCCGGCGTCGCTCGAGGCGCTCGCCGAGCTCGGCGTTCCGATCGTCGAGGACGCCGCGCAGGCGTTCGGCGCGCGGGGCGTCGCGGCAACAGGCGTCGCCTCCACCTTCAGCTTCTTCCCGACCAAGAACCTGTTCGCGCTCGGCGACGGCGGTCTCGTCGCCGTCACCGACCCCGGGGTCGGGGAGCGTGTGCGGATGCTGCGCTTCCACGGCTCACGCGACAAGCAGGACTTCCAGCTGATCGGCTTCAACTCTCGGCTCGACGAGCTCCAGGCTGCCGCGTTGCGCCTCTTCCTTCCTCGCCTCGACGGCTGGAACGCCGCGCGCCGGGACGCGGCGGCGCGTTACTCGGAGCTCGGCCTCGGGGAGGTCTGCGAGGTTCCGTTCGACGAGGCCGGGCACGTGTACCACATGTACGTCGTCCGGACGGCGGAGCGCGACCGGATCGCCGAGGCCCTCTCGGCGGCCGAGATCTCGTGCGCCTCGTACTACGTCACGCCCCTCCACCTCCAGCCGGCGCTCCGCTTCCTCGGGTGGCAGCCCGGCTCGCTGCCCGAGACCGAGCGGGCGGCCCGCGAGAACCTCGCGCTGCCGATGTGGGCGGGGATCGAGGAGGGGACGCAGGAACGGGTGGTGAGCGTCGTCCGCGACGCCGTCGCGGTAGGGGCGGCGAGGTGAGCTTGCCCGTCAACCGGCACCGCCTCTGGCAGCTCGTCGTCGACGCGGGGCTGTGCGCGGCCGCCTGGTACCTCGCCTTCCGCCTCCGCTTCGACCCCAGCATCCCGCCGTACTACCAGACGCTGTTCGAGCGGACGATCTGGATCGTGATCCTGATCCAGGTCGCGGTCTTCGTCCTCTTCGGCTTCTACAACCGCTGGTGGCGGTACGTCTCGACGCGCGACATGTGGGGCGCCGCGCGGGGCGTGACCGTCGCCTGTCTCGTCTCCAGCATCGTCGTGTACTTCGCCGATCCGGTGGCGCAGGTGCGCCTTCCGCGCTCGGTCGCGGTGATGGACTGGCTGCTGTTGATCGCGTTCGTGGCCGGTGCCCGGATGCTCGCCCGGACGGTGATGGAACGCCCGAGCGGGCGCGGGATCGTCGCCCGCGGCAAGGAGGTGATCATCGTCGGAGCCGGCGACGCGGCGCAGGTGATCGTCAAGGAGATGCTGAAGAACCCGTCGCTCGGGTACACGCCGATCGGCCTCGTCGACGACGATCCGCGCAAGAAGAACCTGCGCGTCCACAACGTCCGCGTGCTCGGAACCACGGCCGAGCTGCCCAGGATCCTCGGCGACAACCGTCCGGACGAGGTCCTGATCGCGATCCCGTCCGCGTCCGGCGAGGTCCGCCAGCGCGTCGTCGACTTCACGCGTGAGGCGCACGTGCCGGTGAAGACGCTCCCCGGGATCTACGAGCTGATCTCGGGTGACGTCGACCTGGCCGGCCAGATCCGCGCAGTCCAGGTGGAGGACGTCCTCGGGCGCGAGCCGGTCGAGGTCGATCTCCGGGCGGTCTCGGCGTACATCGCGGACGCGACCGTCCTGGTCACCGGGGCGGGAGGGTCGATCGGCTCCGAGCTCTGCCGCCAGATCGCACGGATCGGCTGCAAGCGCCTGATCCTGGTCGAGCAGGGCGAGACGGCGCTGTTCGAGATCGAGCGCGAGCTCGTCTCCGAGCGCGGTTTCGCCCCGAGCGTGCCCGTGCTCGCCGACGCCGGCAACCAGGCCCGCATGAGCCGCGTGTTCGAGCGCTACACGCCGTCCGTCGTCTTCCACGCGGCCGCCTACAAGCACGTGCCGCTGATGGAGGCGAACCCGCTGGAGTCGGTCCGCAACAACCCGCTGGCGACGAAGGTGATCGCAGAGGTCGCGGTCGAGTTCGGCGTCGAGCGCTTCGTCCTGGTATCGACAGACAAGGCCGTGAACCCGAAGACGGTGATGGGCCAGTCGAAGGCCCTCTGCGAGTGGATCGTCGAGAGCTACGGCGCGCGGCCCGAGGTGTCGACGCGGTTCGTCGCCGTGCGGTTCGGGAACGTGCTCGGGTCCTCCGGCAGCGTGATCCCGATCTTCCGCCGCCAGATCGAGCGAGGCGGCCCCGTCGGCGTCACGCATCCGGAGATGACGCGCTTCTTCATGACCATCCCGGAGGCGGTCTCGCTGATCGTCCAGGCGGGCTCGATCGGGCGGAACGGGCAGGTCTTCGTGCTCGACATGGGCGAGCCGGTCTCGATCCTCGAGCTGGCCCGGAGCATGATCCGGCTCTCCGGCAAGGAGCCCGAGCGCGACATCGCGATCGAGTTCACCGGTGTCCGGCCGGGGGAGAAGCTGCACGAGGAGCTGTGGGGCGCCGGCGAGACAGTCGGCGCGACACCGCACCCGAAGATCCTCGCCGTCACCCGCCCGCCCATCGACGCGAGGTGGCTGGACGAGGAGCTGTCCGAGCTCGCGCGCCTGGTCGCGGAGAGCGAGACGCTCGAGCTCGTCGCCAGGCTCGCGGCGATGATGAGGGAACCGCGCCGCGCGGGCGTCGCCGTTGTCGAAGACGTCGTCGGCTGACCCCATCCCCCGCCAGCCGACGCGCTGGACCCGGAAGCGGCTCTTCGTCGCGATCGGGCTGATCTTCGTCGCCGGGCTCGTCGCGGCGGCACTCGACCTGCAGTTCGAGTTCGGGGGCTCCCCCAGGCGGGTCGAGCCCAACTCCGTCCTGGTGCTGAGCCCGAAGACGATGGCGACGATCGCGAACCCGACCGGGGTCGGGTTCGCCGCTCCGTCGGTCGTTCGGAGCCCCGGCCTCGTGTGGACGGTCGACGGCGACACCGACCGCCTGGTCGCGACGAACACCGTGTCGAAGCGGATCTACCGGACGGAGGTCGTCGGGAACGACCCGGTCGCGGTCGCGGTCGGGTTCGGCGCGGCGTGGGTCGCGAACGCGGGCAACGGGTCGATCACCCGCGTCCCCCTCGTCGGCGACAAGATCGAGACGGTCGGCCTGAACGACGAGCCGTCCGCGATCGCGACCGGCGCCGGCTACGTCTGGGTGCTGAGCAGGCGGAGCCGGAAGGTGATCCGCATCGACCCGACGACGAAGCAGGTGACGAAGACCGTTCGGCTGGCGAATCCGCCGCTCGCGGTCGCGGTGCGCTCCCCGCGCCGCGTGGCGGTGGCAATCGGCGACTGATCCGCCACGGTTCCGTCACCGGCGGTGGCGGACCGCCTCCGTACGATGGGCAGGTGGACTTGAACGCCGATCAGCGGCGGGCGGTCGAGGCCGTCCGCGGTCCCGTCTGCATCCTCGCCGGAGCCGGCTCGGGCAAGACGACGACGATCACGCACCGCATCGCCAACCAGGTCGCGACCGGGACGTTCCAACCGTCGCAGATCCTGGCGGTGACGTTCACGGACAAGGCCGCGGCGGAGATGCGCGCGCGGCTCGAGCGTCTGGGCGTGACCGGCGTCCGGGCCTCCACCTTCCACTCGGCGGCGCTGTCGCAGCTCCGCTACTTCCGCCCGGACGCCGTCGGGCGGATCCTGGCGTCCAAGGCGCTGGTCGTGCGAAACCTCATGAACGCGCTGCCCAAGCCCTACCGTTTCCGCGCCGCCGGCGACCTCGCGACCGAGATCGAGTGGGCGCACAACCGCAGGATTCCGCCCGACCTGTACCTCGGCTCGCTCGGTGGCCACACGCCGCCGATCCCGCCCGACCTCATGCACCGCACCTACCGGCGCTACGAGGAGAAGAAGCGCGCCGAGAGCCTGATGGACTTCGAGGACCTGCTGGAGCGGGCGATCGAGCTCTACGACGACGAGCACGTGACCGCCGAGTTCCGCGCCCGGTACGCGGCGTTCACCGTGGACGAATACCAGGACGTCAACCTGCTCCAGCAGACGCTGCTCGAGCGCTGGCTCGGCCCGCGCGACGACCTCTGCGTCGTCGGCGACGACTATCAGTCGATCTACGGCTTCACCGGCGCGACGCCGCAGTACCTGCTCGCCTTCCAGGAGCGGGCCGAGGTCTTTCGGCTCGAGGACAACTACCGCTCGACTCCGCAGGTACTCGCGCTCGCGAACCGGCTGGTGCCGATGCTCGGCGGTGCGGAAAAAGTGTTGAGGGCGACCCGGTCGGACGGACCGGAGCCGGAGGTGCGGCCGTTCGCGACCGTCGAGGCGGAGGGCACCTCCATCGTCGAGCGGATCAACGCCGCGGGCTGCCCGCTGGAGGAGATCGCGATCCTCGGCCGCACGCACGCCCGGCTGGCCGAGCTCGAGCCCGTCCTGCACGAGGCGAAGATCCCGTACCAGGGCTCGGCGCTGCTCGCGCGCGAGCCGGCCCGGCGTGTGCTGCGTGCTCTCGACCCGGCTGCGCCGGCCGCCGGGACCGTGCGGGCCGTTGCCCTCGACCACGGCTGGCTGCCGAAGCCCGCGCCGGGGCTGGGAGATCGAGAGCTCGCCCGGCAGGCCGATCTCTCGCTGCTCGTCCGGCTGGCGGAGGAGATCGGAGGCACCGGTGCGGAGTTCGGGGCGGAGCTCGGGCGGCGGTTCGGCGACGGCACCGAGTCGAGGCGCGGCGTCCATCTCCTCACGTACCACGGCGCGAAGGGCCTCGAGTTCGAGGTCGTCCTGCTCCCGCGGGTCGAGGAGAAGGAGCTGCCGCACAAGCAGGCCCGGACGCCGGACGACGTCGCCGAGGAACGTCGCCTGTTCTACGTCGGCCTGACACGGGCGAAGCGTGTCCTGGTCGTGACCTGGGTCAAGAAGCCGAGCCGCTTCCTCGGCGAACTGACGGGCGGGTTGCGGCCGGCCGAAGAGCCGCCGGACGGGTTCGAGGCGCTGAAGGCGTGGCGTCTGGCGCGGGCTCGGGCCGAGGAGATCCCGGCCTACCTCGTCTTCCACAACTCGACGCTGGCGGAGATCGCCGGACGCAGGCCGCGGAGCCTTGCCGAGCTCGCCGCGGTGCCGGGTGTCGGGCCACAGAAGCTCGACCGCTACGGCGAGGACGTCCTAGCCGCCCTCGCCGAGGAGCAGGTCGAGCAGGACGTTCGGATCGCGTCGTAGCCGCTCGCGCCGCGGCGGCAGCGCATCGAGGTCGAGCTGGGCGGCGTCCCGTAGCCGGACGAGCCGGCCGTCCCGGATCAGCCCTTCGTCCACGGCGCCGAGCCGGCCCCCGAACGTCGTGTAGACGGGCGTCCCGAGCGCCACGGCCTCGCGGTTCATGGTCCCTCCGGCCGAGACGACCACGGCGGCCGCGACGATCAGGCTCTGCGCGTCGACGGCCCGGTCGGGGACGACCAGCGACGGAAGACCGAGGGCGCGGATCGCCTCGCGCTGCTCGGCGGTACGCGGCAGCACCACGGCGTGGGCCTGCTCGTCGCGGCCGAGACGGGAGAGAACGTCCCGGAAGAGCGGGTTGCCGTGCCGGTGGTAGAGCGAGACCTCGGGCGGCGTGCGGACGACGACGAGGTGCTTGCCGTCGGGCACGTCGACCGGCTCCGGCTCGAAGTCGGCGAGGTAGTACTCCTCCTTCAGGCCGGGATAGCGGCGCAGCTTCGGCGGCCTTGCGCCGTACGGTGCGAGCCGCTCCGCCGGGATCGCCTCCGGGACGACGACCCGGGTCGCGGCCCGGCAGCCGAGCTGGTGCTGGAGCCGGGCGAACTCGTAGTCGAACGTGGTCGCGCTCGAGATGCCGAGTGACCGCGCGGTCAGGGTCAGGTCGTGGGAGCCGTGCGCGAGGGCGAGGTCGAACCGGCGAGGCTTCGCCCAGCGTCTCAGCGCCGAGAGGCGTGAGAGCTCGGCACGCGCCTTGCCGGCGGTGGATGCTCCGCCGTGGCTTCCGACCGCCGTCGCCTCGATCCCGTGCAGCTCGAGCAGCTCGGTCGTCTGGGCGTACTCGCGGGCGGTGACCTCGACCTCATGGCCGCGTTCGCGGAGCAGCGCGATCAGCGGCCGGAAGACGAGCACGTGTGGCGAGTTGGTCACGTCCACCCAGACGCGCATCCGGCTGACTCTAGCTGGATAAGCTTCGCTTATGGATACGCGCCAGCTGGCAGCGTTCTGCGAGGTGGTCGAGCGCCGCAGCTTCTCCGAGGCGGCGGTGCGGCTCGGCGTCACCCAGCCGGCAGTGTCCCAGCAGGTGCGGGCGCTGGAGCAGCGGCTCGGCACCCAGCTGCTCGACCGCTCCGGGCGGCGGGTCGAGCCGACCGATGCGGGGCTCCGGCTCTACCGCGGCGCCCAGCGGATGCTCGCGTTCGAGGAGCAGCTGCTCGACGACCTGGCGCAGCCGGATGCCCCGTTGCGAGGCACGCTCGAGATCGGGGCCTCCACGGGGCCGGCTGCGATCGCGCTGCCGCTTCTCCTCTGCCGGTTCCAGCGCGAGAACGTCGAGCTCCGCGTCCACCTCTCGGTGTCGGACACGCAGTCGGTGGTCGAGCTCGTCGCCGACCGACGCCTCGAAGTGGGGATCGTCGGAGCGGCACGCCGGCACCGGAGCGTGACGTTCGAGCCGTTCTTCCGCGACGAGGTGATCCTCGCCTGCCCGCCCGGGCATCCGTTCGCCGGCCGCGCCGTCGACCTCGACGAGCTGCGAGAGGGGCCGCTGATCCTGATGCAGCAGGGCGCCGGGGTCCGGCAGATGGTCGAGGACGAGCTGCGGAAGAGCGGCCGGCGCCTCCGAGACCTCGACGCGCCGCTCGAGCTCGGTCTCCAGGAGTCGGTGCGGAGCGCCGTCCAGGGAGGGTTCGGGGTCGGGTTCATCTCGCGCCGCGCGGTCGAGACCGAATTGAGGGCGGGCACGCTTGCCGAGGCACGCGTGCGCGGGCTCGACCTCGAGCGTGACATCTACGTCGCGCGGGCGGCCGGCCGGGCCGGCTCGAGCGCCGCGCAGGCCTTCGTCGCGTTCGCGCGGGAGCAGCTGAACGCGTGATCGTCCGCTGGGGCCTGGAGGAGCTGCCCGGCGTCCTCGGCGACGTCGGCGTCGAGCGGCCGCTGCTCGTGGCGGGCCCGCGGTGGGACGAGCTCTCGATACCCGCTGCCGCGCGGTGGAGCGAGATCCCGTCGGACCGGATCTCCGTCCCGGCCGGCGTCGACGGAATCCTCGCCGTCGGCGGCGGCAGCGCGATCGACACGGCGAAGGCGGCCTCGGCTGCCTCGGCGCTACCGCTCGTGTCCGTTCCGACCACGTACTCCGGCGCCGAGTGGACCGACTTCTTCGGCGTCCGCACGCCGGATCGGCTCCAGGTCGGAGGCGGCGGCGGCGCGCGACCCGCGGGGATCGTCTACGACCCCGAGCTGACGCTCGGCCTGTCCCGCCCGGTGAGCGCCGGCACGGCGATGAACGCGCTGGCGCACTGCGTCGAGGCGCTGTACCCCGGCGACCTCGACGAGGCCCGGCGCGGCGCCGCCGGGATCGACCGGTGGCTCCTGCGGGTGCTGGAGGACGGAGCAGACCTGGAGGCGCGGACCGGCCTGCTGGAGGCGGCGAGCGACGCGGGCCGGTCTCTCGCCCGGCGGGGCCTCTACCTCGCGCACGCGATGGCGCAGGCGGTCGGGGGCGCCTACGGCCTGCCCCACGGCGCGATGAACGCGATCTGCCTCCCGCCGGCGATGCGGTTCAACGCGCCCGTCGTGCCCGATGCGATGACCGCCGTCCCGGTCGAGCGGGTCGAGGAGCTCGCGCGGCTGGGAGGCTTCGAGCGCCTCCGCGACTTCGGCGTGCCGGAAGCGGATCTCGACGAGCTGGGCGCGCGGGCGGCATCACGGCCGGGCGCGCAGGCGAACCCGCGACCGGTGAGCGCCGCCGAGGCCGTCCAGCTCCTACGGTCCGTCTGGTAGCCGGCGGCGCCCGGCCGCCGCGACCACGGGGTCGGTGACGCGGCTCAGCTTCGCCACCACCCATTCCAGCGGGCGGCGGAGGAGGACGACCACGACGAGCGCCGACCCGAGCCCGACGAAGAAGCTGGCCACGATGTCGCTCGGGTAGTGGACGCCCTCGAAGATCCGGCCGATCCCGATCGCGAAGGCGAAGACCAGGAACCAGATGCCGACCCGCCACGACACCAGGAGGACGGCGAACGCGATCGCGAAGGCAACGCTCGCGTGGTCGCTCGGGAAGGCGTTGTCGGCCCCGTGGCGCGAGACCAGGACGGTCTGGCTCGGGTGGTCGACGAACGGCCGGTCCTGATACCAGACCTTGCCGAGGACGGCGTTGGCCACGATGGCGAGCACGGCCGACCCGGTTGCTCCCGCGGTCGCCAGCTTGAAGGTCGGCGACCCGCCGGGTCGCGCGAGCAGCCACAGAACGACTGCGGCGGCCGCGAGCACGAAGATGGCGTAGTGGTTGAATTCTCGGACGGCGTCCTGGGCGGTCGGCTCACCGGCAAGCTGATGGTTGAGCCCGTGGAAGATCCTCCAGTCCATCGAGGTGAGTCTACGCTCCTGGCTTGCATAAGTTGCCGTAATGCATCGGATTAGGTAGGGTGGCGGGATGCCTGACCGGGCCTCCTTCGACGTGCTCGTGATCGGCAGCGGGGCTTCGGGGCTCGCGGCTGCCGTGTCGGCCGAGCGGGCGGGGGCTCGAGTGGCCGTCGCGACGAAAGGCTCCCTCCAGTCGTGCAACTCGGCGAAGGCGCAGGGCGGGATCCAGGCGTCGTTCGGCGAGGACGACTCGCCCGAGATCCACGCCGAGGACGTCTGGAAGAGCTCGCACGAGACCGCCGACCGCCGGCTCGTCGAGGTGCTGACCGGCGACGCTCAGTCGGCGATCCACTGGCTCGAGGATCTCGGCGTCGAGTTCACCCGCGACAACGGCGGCTACCGGCTGGCGCGGTGCGGCGGCGCGACGCGGAAGCGGCTGCTCCAGGTCGGCGACCGCACGGGGCATGCGATCACGACGGGATTGCGCCAGACCTGGGAGGCGGGCACGGGGACGACCCTCGCGAAGAGCCCGCTGACGTCGCTCGAGCCCGGGGCGAACGGATGGCGAGCGCGGGTCGGCGACCACGAGGTCGAGGCGGCCGCCGTCGTCCTGGCCGCCGGCGGCCGCTGCTACAAGGAGGCGGCCGACCGCGGTGAGCTGTCGACGAACCACCCCGGCGCGACCGGCGAGGTCACGCAGATCGCCCTCGGCCTCGGCGCACAGGCGCGCGACCTCGACGCACTCCAGTACCACCCGAACGGCGGCGCGTGGCCGGCGAACATGCAGGGCTACTCGATCCCGGAGACGACGCGTGCCTACGGAGCGGTGCTCCTCAACAAGAAGGGCGATGAGTTCACGGACTCGTTGGGGCCGCGCGACGCGGTCTCGCAGGCGATCTTCGACGAGGTCGAGAAGGGGAACGGGGTCGAGACGCCGGATGGACGTCCCGCGGTGCTGCTGGACACGACCCGGATCGCGGAGGCAGACGCCGAGGTCTCTCTGCCGTACATGCTGCGGCGCTACCGGGCGGCGGGAATCGATCCCTTGTCGGAGCCGATCCTCACCTACCCTGTCCTCCACTACCAGAACGGCGGCCTGGTGATCGACACCGAGGGCGAGACGACGCTCGAGGGTCTCTTCGCATGCGGCGAGATCGCGGGCGGCACGCACGGTCGCAACCGGATGATGGGCAACTCGCTGCTCGAGTGCTGCGTCTTCGGACGCAGGGCCGGGCGGGCGGCAGCCGAAAGGAGCGAGAGCTGAGTACCACGATCGACACCGATCTCCAGGGCGCCGTCGAGGACGCGGCCGCGCATCTGTACGTGTGGGCGCTTAAGGACATTCCGCAGGACCTCCGTGACGCGCTCGCGGATGCTGCGGCTCGCGAGACATCCGTCCCGGGTCAACGGGTCCTGTCGACGATTCTGAAGAACGTGCAGGTTGCGGACGAAGTCCGCAACCTGGTATGCCAGGACACCGGCATCGCCGTCTACACCTGCAGGGTCGGCGAACACTTCCCCCTGCACCCGGTGCGGATCTATCAGGCGCTGAAGGCCGGCACCGAGCGCGCGACACTCGAGCATCCGTTGCGCTCGAACGCCGTCCACACGATCACGCGCGAGAACACGGGGCCGAACACCGGCTACCGGCTGCCGATCGTCCACTGGGAGTTCATCGCCGACTGGGACGGGCTCGACGTGAAGTGCGTGCCGAAGGGATCCGGCTCCGAGAACATGAGCTTCCTGAAGATGTGCGTCCCCGCCGACGGCGTGAAGGGGATCAAGCAGTTCGTGCTCGAGTCGATCGTCGGCGCGGGCGGCAAGCCGTGCCCGCCGGGGATCGTCGGCGTCGGCCTCGGCGGCTCGGCCGACTATGCGATGTACCTCGCGAAGGAAGCCATTGCCCGTCCTATCGGGACACGGAACGCTGATCCGGTAGTGGCCCAGTTGGAAGAGGAACTCTTCCAGCTGCTCAACGAGACGGGGATCGGGCCGATGGGGCTCGGCGGCGACGTCACCGTCCTCAACTGCCACGTCGAGCACGCCGACACGCACATGACCCTCAACCCCGTCGCGGTCAACTACCAGTGCTGGGCCGCCCGCCGCGCGACCGCGCACATCGCGGCCGACGGGACGACCGACTTCGACCGGGAGGCCTAGCGATGCCCGGACCCCTGTGGACAAATCGTCACACAAACGTCCCAACCCCGGTCTCAGAGACTGGGTTGGAAACGTCACGAGGAAGGACACGGCTCTGATGGCCACGCACGAGGTCACCTTCCCCATCCGGGACGAGGCCGAGATCCTCGAGCTCCGGGCGGGCGACGAGGTGGTCGTCCAGGGGCACATCATCGGGATCCGCGACCGTACGCAGATCCGGATCTTCGACCAGGGGATCGAGCCGCCGATGGACCTGACCGGCGCGTTCCTGCTGCACACCGCCCCGAACGTGCGCAAGCTCGGGCCAGGCCGCTACGAGAAGCTCTGCATCGGGACGACGACCTCCGCGCGGATGGTCCGCTTCACCGAGCCGCTCGGCGAGCAGTACGGCGTGCGCGCGATCTGCGGCAAGGGCGGGTTCCCGGACGAGGCGATCGAGCCGATGCGCCGCCACGGGATGGTCTACTTCGCGATCGTCGGCGGCGCCGCCGCGCTGGAGACGACGCAGATCGAGGAGATCGAGGAGGTGGCCTGGGAGGAGCTGATGCCGGAGTGCCTCTGGAAGTTCCGGGTAAAGGACTTCGGCCCGCTCACGGTCGGCATCGACGCCCACGGCAACTCCCTCTACCACGACGTCCAGGCGGCGGCCCAGGAGAAGCTGAAGGAGCTCTATGCGCGACTTTGACCTCGGTATCCATCGCGACGGCGGCCTCACGCACGTCCTCGACAAGGGCCTCGGCCCGCGCGCGTGGGAGGACGTCCTCGAGACGGCCGGCGAGTACATCGACATCGTCAAGCTCGGGTGGGGCACCGCGTGGGTGACGGGGAACCTGGAACGGAAGCTGGAGGTGCTCCGCGAGAAGCCGGTCGTCATCGGCGGCACGTTCTTCGAGGTCGTCTACGCACGCGACAAGCTCGAGGAGTACAAGCGCTGGCTGACGAAGCACGGCCTCACCCACGTCGAGATCTCCGACGGCACGGTCGAGATCCCGCGTGACCGCAAGCTCGAGCTGATCGCCGAGTTCGCGCAGGACTTCACCGTCCTCTCCGAGGTCGGCTCGAAGGACTCGGAGGTCGTCTTCGCCCCGTACGAGTGGGTGCAGTGGATCCAGGAGGAGCTTGAAGCGGGCGCCTGGAAGGTGATCACGGAGTCGCGCGAGGGCGGGACGGCCGGGATCTTCCGGCCGAGCGGCGAGATGCGCACGGGCCTCGTGGACGAGATCGCCCACTCGGTCGACTTCCACGACCTCGTCTGGGAGGCGCCGACGAAGTCGTCGCAGGCGTGGTTCATCAAGCACTTCGGGCCCGAAGTCAACCTCGGAAACATCCCGCCGGAGGAGGTCATCCCGCTCGAGACCCTGCGGCTCGGCCTGCGCGGCGACACGCTCAAGGAGGTGCTTCTCGCGGGGGAGCCCCTGGTTCCTCCGCGAGCTCCCTCCTCCTTCCGGCCTGTCGGCCCGGGAGGGGGAAGCTAGATGGCCGTCCCGACTCTCGAACTCCCCGCGGACACGATCTCGGCCGAGGACCTGCTCGCCTGGGGCTACGAGCAGTTCGGCGACCGGCTCTGCCTCACCTGCTCGTGGCAGAAGCAGTCGTCCGTGCTCGTGCACATGGTCTCCGAGCTCGGGCTGCCGATCGACGTGGTCGAGCTCGACACGCAGCTCTTCTTCCGCGAGAGCTACGAGACCCGGGACCGGCTCGTCGAGCGCTACGACCTGAACCTCGTGCGCCCGGAGGTGATCACCGTCGCCGAGCAGCACCGCCGCGAGGGGCCGAACCTGTGGGAGCGCGACCCCGACCGCTGCTGCGAGATACGCAAGGTCGAGCCGCTCGTCCGCGCGCTCGAGCCCTACGACGCGTGGGCGTCCGGCATCCGCCGCGACCAGTCCCCGAGCCGGGCCGGCACCCGGAAGGTGGAGTGGTCGGAGCGCTACGGCGTCTGGAAGCTCCACCCGCTCGCCGACTGGGACGAGAAGCGTGTCTGGGCCTACATCCACATCAACGAGATCCCCTACAACCCGCTGCACGAGACCGGCTACCGCTCGATTGGCTGCATCCCCTGCACCCGGCCGACGACGCCGGAGGAGGAGGAGCGCGCAGGCCGCTGGGCCGGCTCCGACAAGCTCGAGTGCGGCATCCACGCACCGATGAAAGGAACGAATGCCTGAGAACATCCACGCCCACGAGCATCCGGAATCCGAGCGGGTGCGCGAGGGCGGCTTCACCCTCTGGTTCACCGGCCTCTCCGGGTCGGGGAAGTCGACGATCGCCCACGTGATCGGTCCCGAGCTCGACCGCCGTGGCCTGGTCGTCGAGTACCTCGACGGCGACTCGGTGCGCCAGCACCTCTCGAAGGGCCTCGGCTTCTCGAAGGAGGACCGTGACACCAACATCGAGCGGATCGGCTGGGTCGCGTCGCGGCTCACGCGCCAGGGCGGCGCCGTGATCGCGGCCGCGATCTCCCCGTACCGGGAGACCCGCGCGAAGGCGCGCGAGATGGTCGAGGAGTTCGGCCGGTTCGTCGAGGTCTACGTCGCCACCTCGCTCGAGGAGTGCGCGCGCCGGGACGTGAACGGCCTGTACAGGAAGGCGTTCGCCGGCGAGATCAAGGGCTTCACCGGCGTCGACGACCCGTACGAGCCGCCCGAGAGCCCCGAGGTGATCGTGGAGACCGAGGGCAGGACACCCGAGGAGTCGGCCGAGGTCGTGATCGCGAAGCTCGAGGAGCTCGGGCTCGTTCCGGCGCAGGTGACGGCGTGACCACCACGGCAGCGGCGACCGACCGCCTGATCAAGCCTCACGGGGGAACGCTCGTCGACCGGCTCGGTGAGCGGCCCGACGGCGTCGAGACGCTCGAGACCCTGACCCTGACCCCCCGGGAGGTCTCCGACCTCGACATGCTCGCGACCGGAGCTCTCTCGCCGCTCGAGGGCTTCATGGGCCGCGAAGACTACGAGAGCGTGGTCGAGCACATGCGGCTGGCGAGCGGGCTCGCCTGGGCGCTCCCCGTCTGCCTCGCCGTTCCGGCCGCGCCGACGGGCGACCGGGTCGCCCTGGCCGACGGGTCGGGACGCCTGCTGGCCGTGCTCGACGTCGGGGAGGTCTACGACTACGACGAGGAGCGGGAGGCCGAGCGCTGCTTCCGCACCACCGACACCGACCATCCCGGCGTGGCCCGCCTCTTCGAGCAGCACCCCCTCTACCTGTCGGGCCGCGTCACGGTGTTCGACCGGGTCCCGCCCGCCTTCCCCGAGCTCGCGCTCGACCCGGCCGACACGCGCGCCTCGTTCGCGGAGCGCGGCTGGAAGCGAGTCGTCGGGTTCCAGACGCGCAATCCGATCCACCGGGCCCACGAGTACCTGACGAAGGTCGCGCTCGAGACCGTCGACGGCCTGCTCATCCACCCGCTCATCGGAGAGACCAAGTCCGACGACGTTCCCGCCGCGACGCGCGTCGAGTGCTACCGCGTGCTCGTCGACGGCTACTACCCGGCCGAACGGGTGGTCGTCTCGGCCTTCCCGGCGGCGATGCGGTACGCCGGGCCGCGGGAGGCGGTCTGGCACGCCATCTGCCGGAAGAACTACGGCTGCTCGCACTTCATCGTCGGCCGCGACCACGCCGGCGTCGGCAGCTACTACGGCACGTATGACGCGCAGCTGATCTTCGACGAGTTCGAGGCGCACGAGCTCGACATCGAGCCGATGTTCTTCGAGCACTCGTTCTGGTGCAAGACGTGCGGCTCGATGGCGAGCGCGAAGACGTGCCCCCATCCGTCCGACGACCACGTCTTCCTGTCGGGGACGAAGGTGCGTGAGATGTTGGAAGGCGGTGAGCTGCCTCCGGCCGAGTTCTCGCGACCCGAGGTCGCCGAGGTGCTGATAGAGGCGTACCGCAATTGAGGTGGTGACGTCCTTGGTGAGACGGCATCTGCGAGCGGAGGCGAGACCGCGTCTCGCCGGAGCGCAAGCGCCGCGAGCGATGACGTGCCGAGAAGGAGGGTGTCCACGGGGGAACCACGGGTTCCCCCGTGACGCATGACCTGGCAGTTCGTCCTCACCGGCCTGCTGATCGGCACCCTGGTCGGGATGACCGGGATGGGGGGCGGCTCGCTGATGACGCCGATCCTGGTGATCGTCTTCGGGTTCAAGCCGACGCTGGCGGTCGGGACGGACATCCTCCACGGGGCGATCTTCAAGACCGTCGGGGCGATCCGGCACCGGCAGCTGGGCACGGTGCACGCGCAGCTGTCCGGGTGGATGTTCATGGGCAGCGCTCCGATGTCCCTGCTCGGCGTGGTGCTCGGAACACGCCTGACCCACAGGTACGGCGACGGCGCGACGTCCGTGATGGGCTACGTGCTCGGCGGCGCACTGCTCTTCGGCGCGACGGGACTGGTGCTGAAGAGCTTCGTCCGGAAGAAGGTGGTCGGGGACGACGACCGCTTCGACATGGTGTGGCGCGACCGGCTGGCGGCGGTCGCGATCGGCATGTTCGGCGGATTCATCGTCGGCCTCACCTCGGTCGGCAGCGGCACGTTCTTCGCCCTGACGATGCTGTTCGTGTTCCCGCTCGGCGCGCACAAGATCGTCGGGACGGACATCCTCCACGCGGCCGCGCTGCTCTACGTCGCCGGCTTCGGCCATTTCATCGCCGGGAACGTGGACATGCACGCCGTCGGCTGGCTCCTGATCGGGTCGATTCCCGGCGTGCTGATCGGCAGCCACTACTCGGTCCGGATCCCCGAGGCCTGGTTGCGGCTGGCGCTCGCCGACGTGCTTGCGATCAGCGGGCTCAAGCTCGTCCAGGTGCCGAACGTCTACCTCGCGATCGCGCTCGGGGCATCGGTCGTCGCCGGCCTCGTGGCCGTGGTCCAGACCCGGCGCCGCCTGCGGGCACGCGGCGAGAAGCTGCTCGCCCCGGCCGGCGAGGCATAGAGAGCGTGCCAGGCTAGCGGGCTCCGGCTCGCCCGCCCGACGGGAGCGGCGGGAGCGGGCACGCGACGAACGGGTGTCCCCGCAGCAGGCAGCCGAGCTTGTACGCCTCGCACCCGGCACACAGCCGGGTGGCCGCCGCGAGGAGCGCGAGCCCGGCGACGAGGCCGCCGAGGACCATTCCCGTGGTCTCGAGGCCCGCGGCCCAGGTCACGGCCGCGGCCGAGAGGAAGCCGCAGCCGACCATGTTCGCGAATCTCGGTGGGCGGGAGTCCTCGAGCCGGCCCTCGCCGGCGATCGGCTGGACGAGCTCGAAGTAGGCAAGGCACGGGAGGCAGAAGCGGCGGCCGAACGCGAGACCGACCGCCAGCTGCGCCGCCAGAGCGGCGAACAGCCACCACCACCCCGTGGCCACCGCGACCACGGAGAGAACTCCGACGACGAGCTGGTTGAACCGCGGTGCCCGGGAGTCGATGACGGTCGTGTCGCGGTACGGATCCGCGCGGCGCTCGATTCGCTTCATTTCGAAAAGTATTTCAGCGGGCACCCGCTTCGTGCTGCCGTCTAGACTCGCTGGGCCCGTGCCTCGCTTCCTCTCGACCGTGCTGGTGATCGCGTTGCTGGGGGGCACGGCGGCGGCGTTCGCGGTCACGCAGGGTCTGAAGAACGAGCCGAGCCCGATCACCGCTCCGCGGATCGCGAAGGTGTTCTCGCCGACGTGCGACTGCGCGACCCGCGCTGCGTCGATCCGGTTCAGGCTGCGCAAGCCCGACCGCGTCCGGGTCCAGATCGTCGACGGAAGCGGCGACGTCGTTCGGACGCTCGTCCCCGGCAGGCGCCTGCGCCGCGGGACGGTCAGCTACACCTGGAACGGCCGCGACGACGCCGGGCGGTTCGTCGCACAGGGCGTCTACAAGCCGCGCGTCCACCTGGCCGACCAGCACCGGACGATCGACCTGCCGAACGAGATGCGTGTCGACACGACCGCGCCCAGGGTGACCGTCAAGTCGGTGGCGCCAGCCGTGATCTCGCCCGACGGCGACGGCCGTGCCGACCGGGTGATGGTCAGGTACGCGCTGTCGGAGCGGGCGCACGCGATCCTCTTCGTCGGCGCCAGGCGGTTGGTGTTCACGCGGCGCCAGCTTCCGGCGGGCGCCGTCGTCTGGAATGGAAAGGTCGACCGCAGGCCGGTGCGACCCGGCATGTACGTCCTCCGACTCTCCGCCCAGGATCCGGCCGGCAACGTCTCGATCCCGGTCCGGGCCGGGACGGTGCGGGTCCGCTACGTCGAGCTCGCACGGCCGAGGATCGAGGCGAAGGCGAGGACACGGTTCGGTGTGCGCGTCTCGGCCGACGCCCGGGTGCAGTGGCGCCTCAGTACGCGGAGCGGGACGGCTGCGCCCGGGCTGATGGTGCTCCACGCCCCGGCGAAGCCAGGCCGATACCGGCTCGTGGTCAGCGTCGGCGACCACTCGGCCCGCGCCAGCGTGATCGTGAGCGGTCGGTGAGCGCGGACCTCGCCCACGCCGGAGGCCCGGTCGCAGCGGCAGGTCTCGCGCTCCTGATCGTCGCCACCCGCCGCGACCTCCGTCTCGGCGGCCTGGTCGCGTGGGCGGTCGGCTGTGCGGGTCTCGCCGTCTACCTGGCGCCGCGCGGGCACGGCAAGGTGTACGCGGTCGCGGCCGTGGTCGGTGCGATCGGTGCGATCGCGATCGCCGCTCTCTTCCGGCGGTGGCCGTGGTTGATCGCGGTCTCGGCGCTAGCGTGCGCGCCGGCCCGAATTCCGGTGCACGTCGGCTCGACCGACTCGAACCTGCTCGTCCCGCTGTACGCGGTCATCGCCGGAGCCGCCGCGCTCCTCGCCTGGGAGCTCGCCCTGGGCGACTCCCGCTCACGGGAGCTGGGACCGCTCGCCTGGCCACTCGCGCTGCTCATCGCCTGGAGCGGGCTCAGCCTGGCCTGGACGGAGGACCTGCACGAGGGAGCGGTAACGCTCCTCTTCTTCTGGCTGGCGTTCGGACTGCTCGCGGTGTCGCTCTCCCGGCTGGCGTGGAGCCGCCGCTGGCTCTCGTTCATCTACCTCGAGCTGATCGGGATGGCGCTCGCCTTCGCCTGGATCGGCGTCTACCAGTACGCGACGCGCGACGTCTTCTGGAACCCGAAGGTGATCGTCGGGAACGCGTACGCGCCGTTCTACCGCGTCAACTCGGTCTTCTACGACCCCTCCGTCTACGGGCGCTTCCTCGTGGTCGCGATCCTGGCTGCGCTCGTCCTCGCGCTCTACGACCGCGACCGGCGACAGGCGTACGCCTCGGCCGCGGCGGTCGTCCTGATCTGGCCCGGCCTGCTCTTCTCGTTCTCCCAGTCGAGCTTCGCTGCGCTGATGGTGGGTACCGCCGTCGTCGCCGGCTTCCGCTGGCGCTGGCGGGCCGTGGTCGCCCTCGGGGTTGCCGCCGCGCTGATCGCCGCAGTCGCGCTCGGCACGCCGCACATCAGGCACTCGCTGCTGCGCGAGTCCGGCTCGGGCCTGAACAAGGCCTCCAGCGGGCGCGCGAAGCTCGTCACGCAGGGGATCCGGATCGCCGTCTACCACCCGGTTCAGGGCGTCGGGATCGGCGGGTTCAAGCGGGCCTATGCCGACCGGGTCGGCCTCAAGGGGAAGGAGCCGAAGAAGGCGGCGTCGCACAACACGGCCGTCACCGTCGCCGCCGAGACCGGTATCCCCGGGCTCGTCCTCCTCGGCTGGATCGTCTTCATGGCGCTGTTCGTGACGATCCGGCGGGCGGGGTCCGCGTTCAAGGGCCGCGCCTGCCTCGCGATCGCCGCGGCGGTGGCGGCGATCGGCGTGCACAGCCTCTTCTACAACGCGCTGTTCGAGGACCCGATGTTCTGGGGGCTGCTGGCGCTGACCGCGCTCTGCGCGCGCCTGCCGCTCCGCCGGGAGGCCGCGTCGGCGCCGGTCGCGCCGGAGCCGTCCGAGCCGAAGGCCAAGGTGACCGCGTGATCGAGGCTTGGAAGCGCGTGCTCGTCCTCGCCCCGCACACCGACGACGGCGAGTTCGGGTGCGGGGGGACGATGGCCCGGCTGGTCGAGACCGGAGCCGACGTCCGGTACGTCGCGTTCTCGATCGCCACCAAGTCGCTGCCCGAGGGCTTCGCCCCCGACACACTCGCGCGAGAGGTCCGCGAGGCGATCGCCGAGCTCGGGATCCCGGACGCCAACCTGACCGTCCACGACTTGGAGGTGCGGACGTTCCCCGAGCGCCGGCAGGACATCCTCGAGCTCCTGATCGCGCTCTGGGAGGAGTGGCGCCCCGACGCCGTGTTCCAGCCGAGCCTGCACGACGTCCACCAGGACCACCAGGTCGTCGCGGCCGAGGGCCTGCGCGCCTTCAAGCGGACGACGATTCTCGGCTACGAGATCCCGTGGAACAACTTCGACTTCGAGTACCAGTGGTACTCGGCGCTCGAGCGGTCCCACATCGAGAAGAAGGCGGCGGCGCTGTCGAAGTACGCCTCGCAGCAGCATCGCCGGTACGCCGACCCGGAGTACATCTGGAACGTCGCCCGCACGCACGGGATCAACGTGAACCGCGAGTACGCCGAGGTCTTCCAGGTGTACCGCGTCGTCGCGTAAGAGAGAGAGGGCTTGTCCACGCATTGTTTCGACAAGGGTCCCCTTCTGATCTGCACAACGCCGCCCCTATCAACCGCCCACCCCGGCCACGCGGCGACTACGCAACGAGCCGCCCGCTCCGGCACGGACTGACCGCTCTCGCTAGGCGTCGAATACCGCTACTTCGTAGTGCTCGACTGTTGCGGCCTGACCGCTCTTCATCTCGTCGGACACCCTGCGGCGATGCTCGTTCGCCGCTTCCTCGCTCTGGCGCATGTTCTCCTCGTCAGCCCAGAGCGTTATCGCCATGGCTTTGCCCGTCTCCCGATCGATGAGCAAGATGCCGCCACGCCCGCCGTGTTCCTTGATCCAAGGTGCGACGTTCTCCTGAAAGTCGGTGATTCCTGCTTCGGCTTGCTCCGGCGAACCGAAAAGTGTGCTTACGCGAGCATGCATCCGTACTCCCCTCCTTGCTTGAGTGCTCAGCGCGCGATCCTATCTGTCCCCGATGTTGAACGCCGATGGCGTCGCGTTCGGAAGCGCGTTCGATTAGACGCAGCACCACGGGTGAGGACTTCAGATCGTTGGCGAGTGGGAGTCGCCGCTGTCTCGTGACGCCTGGGCCTTTTCATCTCCCTCGGCCGCAGTTCAGATGCGCGAGAGTTCGGAATGTTCAGGCCACGAGTGCCGCGAGGCATTCGCACGCAGAGGGCACGGGAGGCAGGTCGAGGTCAGAGCCTCCCTGCGGGACGCGGCCGAGAGGTGGGACTCGTCGCGAGCCAGAGGGACCTCGCAGTTGTCGTCCGCCGCGGCGGACGCAAGACTACGCTCGTGTCAGCCCACCGCAGTAACGTCCGCCCATGACCGCGTCCACCCCGGAGGTCGCTGCTCCGCCGGAACACGAATCGGGCCGTCGCCGTATCGAGCGGATCGCCGCCTGGATCATCGGGGTCGTCGTCGTTCTTGCGTTCCTGCGGGTCTGCGGCGTCGACGTCTGGGGCTGGCTCCAGCAGCTCTGGGACACGGTCACGGAGATCTCGGCCGCGTACGTCGTCCTCGGCTGCATCTTCCAGGGTCTCCAGACGGTCTTCACGGCGCTCGGCTGGTACGGGATCCTCAAGTACGCCTACCGCGGCCAGGTGACGTTCATGCCTGTGCTCGCCTCGTACGCGGCCGGGGTCGCGCTGAACAACTTCCTGCCGGCGAACATCGGCACGCTCGTGACGCTGCTGATGTACGTCGCGATCATCGAGCGGGCGACGTTCCCCGGCGTGCTCGCCGGCTACGTCGTCCAGAAGATCTTCTACTTCCTGATCGGTACGTTGATCTACGTCTACCTCTTCGCGGAGGTCGCCGGATCGTTCAGCTTCCAGTTCGGCGGGATCCGCGACGCGATCTCGGGCCACTGGGTCCTGATCATCGTGCTCGTGGTGGGGAGCGGCTTCCTGATCTACGTGCTGCTGCGGTCCTTCTGGGCGTGGTTCAAGAAGATGTGGGCGAAGGCGAAGGAGGGCGCGGCGATCCTGGGCGACCTGCACGCGTACCTGAAGACGGTGCTGCTCCCCCAGGTGCTCGGCTACGTCTCGAAGGTGATCGTGATCGTCGTCTTCCTCGCCGCGTACAGCATCCCGATCACGTTCGGGTCGGTGATGTCCGTGCTGGGCTCGAACCAGCTCGCCAACATCCTCTCGGTGACGCCCGGGGGGGTCGGCGTCAACCAGGCGTTCAACTCGTTCGCGCTGTCGAGCTACACGGACTCGGCGACCGCGACCGCCTACTCGATCTCGCAACAGCTGATCACGTCGGCCTTCAACGTGATCTTCGCGGTCGTGCTGGTCTGCATCGTCTTCGGCTGGAGCGGAGGCTCCCAGCTCGTCCGCAAGTCGTACGAGGACGCCAAGGTCCAGGCGAAGGAGCAGAAGGACAAGCGCAGGCTGAGGCGCGAAGCGGCCCCCGGAGAGGCCGCTTCGCAGGAGGAGGGAGTGGGCTAGCCCGGCTGCGAGCCGGGACTAGGAGGGCCGCACGGCGAGCTTGACGCTGGCCGTGTGGGTCGAGCCGTTGCGGGTGTAGGTGAGCGTGACGGTCTGGCCGGGCCGCTTGGCGTCGACAGCCTGGCCGAGCTCGCCGGCGTTCGTGACCTTGCGCCCGTCGAGGCGGGTGATCACGTCGCCCGTCCTGAGCCCGGCTTCGGACGCAGGCGTGCCGGGGCGGACCTGGGTGATCTGCACGCCGTTCGGCACGCTCGCGATGCCGACGCCGAGATAGGCGTGCTGGACGTTCCCGCTGGTCAAGAGCTGCGAGACGATCGACCTGACCGTGTTCGACGGAACCGCGAACCCGATCCCGGTGTTCTCGCCGGTGTCGCTCTTGATCTGCGAGTTGATCCCGATCACGCGACCGGAGAGGTCGAGGAGCGGGCCGCCGGAGTTGCCGTGGTTGATCGCCGCGTCGGTCTGGATCGAGTCTGAGATCGTGAAGTTGTTCGGCGCCGTCATCTCACGGTGGAGGGCGCTGACGATCCCCTCCGTGACGGTCTCCTCGAGGCCGTAGGGGCTGCCGATCGCGACCACGGTCTGGCCGACCTGGAGCGCGCCCGAGTCGCCGAGCGCGATCGGGTGGAGCATGGACGCGGGGGCGTTCACCTTGATCACGGCGACGTCCGTGGACGGGTCGGTGCCGACGACGCTCGCCTTGTACGTGGCGCCGTTCCAGAACCGCACCGAGATCGCGTTCGCGCCCTCGACGACGTGCTCGTTGGTGATGATGTGGCCGGCGCCGTCGTAGACGAAGCCGGAGCCCTGGGCCTGCGCCTGGCCGCCGTACGGAGAGCTGCTCGTCGCGACCGTGATCTCGACGACGCCCTTGTAGGCGCTCTGGTAGACGCTCGCCGCCGACGCGCCGCCGGACGACGTCGCGGCGGTCGGCGTCCCGCCGGAGACGGTCACCTCGCGCACGACGGTCCTCGAGCCGTCGTGCGTGACGGCGACGTACGACGCGATCCCGACGGCCACGGCGGCGAGGATGGAGGCGCTGATGGCGAAGATGCGGGTCATGTGGTCCTTTCCTTTGTACCGAATACCCTCGGAAGGAGACCTGTCGCACATGAGTGGTCTCTGAGAGGAACATGAGAGCCGGGTAAGAGTGCCGCCTAGACTGTTCGGCTTGACTGCGATCCTCGGTTTGAACGCGTACCACGGCGACGCGGCCGCCGCGCTCGTCGTCGACGGCGAGCTCGTGTGCGCGGCCGAGGAGGAGCGCTTCAGCAGGGTCAAGCACTGCGCCGGCTTCCCGAGCCGCGCAGCGGCGTGGTGCCTCGCCTCTGCGGGACTGTCAGCCGAGGATCTCGATCACGTCGCGATCGGCCGCAATCCGAAGGCGAACCTCGGCGCAAAGGTGATGCGCACGCTCACCCACGGCGCCAGCCCGCGGTTCCTGAAGGCGAGACTCGAGAACGCCGCCAGGGTGCGCGACGTCGAGGCCGAGCTCGAGGCCGCGCTCGGAGCCGAGATCACCGCGGAGCTCCATCACGTGGAGCACCACCAGGCGCACGTCGCCAGCGCGTTCTTCCCGTCACCGTTCGAGGACGCCGCGATCCTCTCGGTGGACGGGTTCGGAGACTTCGCGTCGACGATGCTGGCCCAGGGACGCGGCGCGTCGTTCACCCTGCTCGAGCGCGTCCTCTTCCCGCACTCGCTCGGGATCCTCTACGCGGCCGTCACCCAGTGGCTCGGCTTCCCGAGGTACGGCGACGAGGGCAAGGTGATGGGGCTCGCCCCCTACGGGTCGCCCCGCTTCCTCGACGAGATGCGGCAGATGGTGCGGCCGAAGGGGGACGTCTTCGAGCTGGAGCTCGACTACTTCCGCCATCACCGGGAAGGCGTCGACATGACGTGGGACGAGGGCACTCCGACGATCGGCAGGCTCTTCTCGGAGCGGGTGGAGGAGGTCCTCGGGCAGGCGCGCGAGCCGGGAGCCGAGCTGACCGCGCTGCACGAGGACGTGGCGGCATCGCTCCAGGCCGTCCTCGAGGAGAGCTACCTGCACCTCGTCGAGGCGCTCTGGGAGCGCACGAGGATCCCCCGGATCTGCCTCGCGGGCGGCGTCGCCCTGAATGCGGTCGCCAACGGCCGCATCCGCCCGGAGACGCCCTTCGAGGACGTCTTCGTCCAGCCCGCCGCCGGGGACTCCGGGACCGCCGTCGGCGCCGCCCTGTACGTCTGGCACCAGGAGCTCGGTCGTCCCCGGGGCTTCACGATGGCGCACGCCTACTGGGGTCCGGAGTACGCGGAGGCGGAGTGCTCGGCCGCGCTCGCCGCTGCCGGCCTGCACGGCGAGCAGCTCGACGACACGGCGCTCTTCGAGTACGTCGCGCAGCGCATCGCCGAGGGCGACGTCGTCGGCTGGTTCCAGGGCCGGATGGAGTTCGGCCCCCGTGCGCTCGGGCACCGGTCGATCGTGGCCGACCCGCGCCGGGCCGACATGAAGGACGTGCTCAACGCGCGGATCAAGCACCGGGAGCCCTTCCGGCCGTTCGCGCCCTCGGTCCTCGCGGGCGCGACCGGCGAGTGGTTCGAGCAGGACTACACCTCGCCGTACATGGTGCTCGTCTACAAGACGCGAATCGACAAGCGGGAACTGATCCCGGCCGTCAACCACGTCGACGACACCGGTCGCCTCCAGACCGTGACCGAGGAGGCGAGCCCGCGCTTCTACCGCCTGATCGAGGCGTTCGAGCGGGCCACGGGGGTGCCGATCCTGCTCAACACCTCGTTCAACGAGAACGAGCCGATCGTGATGACCCCGGAGCAGGCGGTCGAGACGTTCCAGAAGACGCGGATGGACCTGCTCGTGCTCGGGAACTCGGTCGTCCACCGGGTCGACGACCGGAGGAGCTCAGGTGGCTCCGACGAGGCGGCGCAGACGGCGGCGCTCGGCGGGCAGGTAGAAGCCCAGCGGTAGCAGCACGACCGGGTAGGCCAGCGCGATGACGATCGCGACCGCGAGCGGCACGTCGGGGACGCTGCCGGCGACGGTCAGCGCGACCGCGACCGCGACGAGCGTCCCCACCCGTCGCCACTGGTAGTCGACGGGGAAGACGCGGCTCGAGTTCAGCACCATCAGGAAGAACAGCGCCAGGTAGGCGGCGAGGGTCGCGATCGCCGCGCCCATCATCCCGTAGGGCGGGATCAGCGCGACGTTGAGGCCGATGTTGACCGCGGCGGCGATCCCGCTCACGACCCAGTTGAACTGGGTCTGACGTGCACGGCCGATGCCGATCGCGACCACGGTGTAGCCGGCGTACGCGGTGGCGGCGAACGAGAGCAGCGCGACGGCGTCGGCGGCGCGGGCGAAGCCGGGGCCACGGGCGAGCACGTGGACGAGCCAGGGAGCGAGGACGCCGAGGGCGATCGAGATCCAGGAGCACAGGAACAGCAGATACGTGAGCACGTACGCGTACGTCCGCTTCGCCTCCCGGTCGTCCTCGATCGAGTAGGCGAACGCCGGCCAGGCGAGCCGGAAGGCGATCATCTGGAAGACGACCGCGGAGGAGATGCGCACTGCGACCGAGTAGACGCCGACCTCGGCCTGCCCCTTGTACTGGGCGATGAAGATGCGGTCGATGAAGTTGATCGCCCACAGCGCCAGCGCGGACGGGACGAGCGGCATCCCGAAGCGGTTCATCTCGCGCAGCAGCGACCGCGAGAACTGGAGCCCGAGCTGGTAGCGACGGTATGCGAGCAGGACGGCGTACACGCAGAGCGTCCCGACGAAGTTGCCGACCACGGCGCCGGTCGCGCCCCTGTGCAGCCCCACGACGAGCAGCACCGTCATCCCGACGGTGATCAGGACGTTCGCGATGCTCGCGAGGACGAACTGGGTGGAGCGCTCCTCGACACGGAACAGCGACGTCAGCTGCTCGTAGTTCATCTGCGCCCAGAGCCCCACGAACCCCGCGCGCACCAGCCAGGGATCGTCGCCGAGGTTCAGCGCATGGGCGATCGGCGTCGCCAGGATCCAGCCGACGATCAGGCCGGCGGTCGCCATCGTCAACGTGAACCAGAAGGACGTGCGGACGACGAGCGTCCGGTGCGCCTCGTCCTTCGTGTCGAAGTAGAAGCGGAAGAAGGCGCTCGAGATGCCCATCCGCAGCACGATCACGAGCACCGTCGTCAGGGCGACGATCGTCTCGATCTTCCCGAAGCCCTTCGGGCCGAGGTAGTGCGTGTAGAGGGGCAGGAGGAGGACGGCGAGGATGCGCGAGACGAGCCCGCCCAGGCCGTAGACGGCGGTGTGCCTGCCGAGCCGCTTGACCTCCGCGCCTAGGGGCATCGCTACAACCGAGCGTAGATGTCGAGCAGGCGGTCGGCGACCACGTCGGCGTCGTGGACCCGCTCGACGTAGTCGCGGCCGGCCGCGCCGACCCGTCGCCGGTAGCCGGCGTCCTCGGCGAGGGGCCGAAGGTGCGTCGCCAGCGTCTCGGCGGTGGCGGAGACGATCGGCACCGTCGTCCCGAAGGCGTCCTCGGTCCGGGCGACCGCCTCCTCGTGGAGGAAGGTGACGACGGGCTTGCCGAGCGCCATCGCCTCGATCGCGAACAGGCCGTACCAGCCGGCGTTCAGCTGGTCGACGACGATGTCGGCCTCCTCGTACCGCCTGCGCGCCTCGTCGTGGCGGAGGCCCTCGACGATGTGGAGGTCGACCGGGAGCCCGGCGCAGGCGGCGACCACGTGCTCGGTGCCCTTGCGGCGCCGGCTCGACGGGGCGTGGACGACGATCGGACGCTTGCGGTCCGTCGGCGGGCGCGGCTCGTACTCGCGGAGGTCGATTCCGGGTGGGACGACCTCGGCGTCCGGCACCCACCGGACCGCGTCGTAGGAGCCGACGATCCGGGCGTCGGCGTGCCGGGCCCAGGCGAGCTCGGACGGGGCCTTGCCGCGGATGTCGGAGCCGAGGAAGTGCATCACGGACCGCTTCCGTGTTGCCCGTAGAAGGCGGAATTGCAGGGATTTCGGCACGAGCGTGAGCCCGAAGTAGAAGTGGAACACGTCGGTGTGGCGGAGGAGCCGCGTGAACGCGCGCCACTGCGCCAGCTGCTGGTGGAGGAATCCGCCGCGGCGGTCGAGCGACTCGTCGGCCTCCGGGTGCAGCTTGTAGCGCTCGAAGACGATCAGCCTCGCGTCGATCCCCTTCCGCCGGAGGGCGAGCACGTTCTGCCACGGCACGCCTGCCGTGTTGACCGGGCAGTGCGTTACTCGGAGTCCCACTCGACCTGGTCGAAGTACCGCAAGGCCCGGCGGGTCGGCCTGATTCTCGATGCCAGCGCGCCGAGCTCGTCCTCGGAGATCTCGCCGAGCGCGTGCTTGACCCCGAGGTAGGGCAAATTCAGGTCCTCCTGGTAGACGATGGTCGAGATCCGCGGGTTGATCTCGATCACGCACTCGCCGACGAGCTGGATGTTGAAGAAATGGTCGAGGGAGAGCTCTGCGACGATCCTGCGCGCGACGTCCATCAGCACGGCGTCGTCGAGCGTCTCGAAGTACATCGCCAGTCCGGCACGCATCGCCTCGCGGGTCTTCGGGTGTCCGAGGGCGATCCGGCCCTCGACCGCGATTCCGTCGATCGTCCTCTCCCTGCCGGTCGCGAGCTCCATCACCAGGAGCTCGGTCGGATCGTCGCCGAGCAGCTCCAGCAGGTCCTCGAGCCGCAGCGCCTCCGCGACGCCGGGGCGGTTCGAGAGCAGCTGCTCGTGACGGTCGGCCGACGCCGAGAGCACCCGGAACCCGCGTGACCCGGACGAGAACACCGGCTTCATGCAGACGTCCACACCGGGGTAGCCGAGCTCGCCGGCGGCGGCGGCGACCGCCTCGGCCCCCGACACCCGCCGCCACGCCGGCCCCCGGACGCCGATCCGGTCGAGCATCGCGTACGACTCGGCCTTGTCGTTCGAGCGGTGGATCGCGTCCGGCGAGGAGACGAGGACGGCGATCCCCTCGAACCGTTCCTTCGCTTCCGCCAGGCCGAGGAGATCGAACGAGGACTGTGGCAGGATGGCGTCCACGCCTTCGGTCCGGCAGACCTTCAGCATCGCGTCGGCGAAGTGGGGGTCCGAGCCCGCCGGCACGCGGTGGAATGCGTCGGCGAGATGGCGTCCGATCGCGAGCTCTCCCATGTCGGCGCCCACGATCCGCACGTCGCGCTCGCCGTTCTCGCGGAGCGCGCGCATCAGCGCCGCCGTGCCGGGCGCGCCGCAGGCCGAGACGAGGACGGTGATCGGCCTCAGGCTCACAATCGACGTCCCTTGACCGTGCCTGGCACGGTTGACGGGCCGGCGCCTCGCGCGCCACGACGTCGCCTCGTACGAACCTCGACAGCCGCGCTTTCGGGCTTGTACCCGGCTTCGGCTCTCACGAGAGGTCGATCCGGTCGGCAGCAAGCTGCTCGAGTCGGCGCCCACGCTCGGCGTCGAGCATCGCCAGCATCGTCTCGCGCATCGTGTCGCCGGGGTAGACCCAGATCTCGGGGTGGGTGAGAAGCTGCAGCCGCTCGAACCCGGCGGCAGCGAGCTCCTCGTGCGGGCAGCCCTGCCGCCAGCGCTGGTTCGAGTCCGAGCGGTAGACGTCGGCCCAGGGCGCCTCCATGACGTTCACGAAGCCCTCGACCGGCTCGCGCATGTACGGGGGATCGGGGTTGTGCCAGGCGAGGACGGGGTCGAA
>JBLMYA010000095.1:0-25470 GCA_050258035.1 Verrucomicrobiota bacterium | reverse complement strand
GCCAGCTCCCGGTCGCGTCCGACCAACGGGGTCTGCGCGGTGTCGCCGGCGGTCGTCCCCAGCGCGCGCCCGAGCGCATGTGCACGAACCGGCTCGTTCTTCCCCTTGACCGTGAACGGCTCCAGGGCCGCGATCTCGAAGCGCGTTCGGGAGCGCTCGACGACCTCGTTCTCGACGAGGATCTGTCCGGGCTCAGCTCTGGACATGAGCCGTGCGGCGAGGTTGACGGAGTCGCCGGTGACGGTGTACGTGCGGCGGTAGGCGGGGCCGAAGTCGCCGACGAAGATACGGCCGCGGGTGACGCCGACGCGGAGGGGGAGGGGGAGGTCGGAGTCGAGCACCGCCCGCATGGCCCGAAGCATCCGCTCCTCGTCGGCTCCGGTGCTGACGGGGGCTCCCGCCATCAGCATCGCCTTCGCGCCGCCGAGATAGATGTCGGTGTCGAAGAAGGAGACGCCGTGGTCGAGCGCTGTGCCTTCGATCGCGTCGAGCGTGGCGGCGAGCGCGGCGGAGAGCGCATCGGGGCCGTCTCGGGCGAGGCGGTCGTCGGCGCCCATGACGTGGATGAACGCGGCGGTCATCAGTCGGTGCTCGGGCTCGGTGGCGCCTGCGAGGAGGTGTCCGCGGACGGAGACTGGGATGCAGGAGACGAGGTCGAGCGTTTCCGCGTCTTCGATCGCTTCGCCGCGTTCGCCTTCGACGTCCGGCCCGCGCCGGAGCAGGATCGCCGTGTCCTTCTCGCGTCCGAGGTCGCGGGGATCGAGGGCGGCCGCGGTCTGGGGGCTGATCGCGATCTCGCCGGCGTCGGCGATCGCCTCGATCGCGACCGTGCGGGTGGCGGCGGGGCCGGTGACGACCAGCTCCCGGTGGAGGTCGCCGACGAGGAAGAAGTCGAGCGAGCCGCTGTGGACGCCGATCGACATCCGGAGGGTGACCGATCCCGAGTCCGTGCGGATGCGCCCGACGCGGCGCATCGTCCGTTGCATCTCGAACGCGGCGCGGCAGGCGCGGCGTTCGTGCCGATCCCCCTCGAAGAGCAGGAGCACGGCATCGCCGCCCCACTTGATCACCCCGGCGCCGAACTCGTACGCGCTGGAGAGGCACTCGGTGAAGCACTCGTTCAGGATCTGGTTCATCTCCTCGGCTCCGACCTTGCCCCGCCGTGAGAGCCGCTCGGTCAGGCTGGTGAACCCGGAGACATCGACGAACGCGAGCGACCCCTCGACCTGCCGATAGCACCGCTCGGGCGACTCCCGGAGCCACTCGATCACCAGTCGCGGCACGTACGGCTGCAGCCGCACCGACGCCGCTACCGAAGCCGCCGACGAAACAGACACCCCGCGCAGTCAACCACGCGGACGCCCGGTGAACGAGACGAGGCCACCCGGTGACGATTCGGTGATCGGCGCTGCAGGCGCGCATTCGTGCGTTGGCCTCGCCGACGTGCCGGTTTCCCCGGAGAGGCTCCACGCGATGCCGCTGTTCTCGACGCTCTCGGCGGAGACTCCAGTCAGGCCTCTTCTGGCAGTGGCAGTTCCCGCGCGGAGCGCGAGCGCGGGGCCGGGCTTTGCCCGGTCCCGCTGCGATTCAGCTCACTCACAGCAGAGCGCCTTCGAGCCGCAGGAGCGTCTCCTTGCGCTCCAGCCCGCCGGCGTAGCCGACCAGCGACCCGCCGGCGCCGACCACCCGGTGGCAGGGGAGAACGATCGGGATCGGGTTTCGGTTCATCGCACCGCCGACCGCGCGGGCGGCGTTCGGCTTGCCGAGCCTGGCCGCCAGTGCGCCGTACGTCGTCATCTGGCCGTACGGGACGCGTGCGAGCTCGCCGAGGGCAAGGCGGTTGAATCCGGCCACCGGCCCGAGGTCGAGCTCGAGGTCGAACTCCCGGCGGCTTCCTTCGAAGTACTCGTCCAGCTCGCGGCGGATCGGCTCGACCCGGCGCGGGACGCGGAGGACGCGGACACCGAAGTCGCCGGCGAGCTCGTCGAGGGCGGCGTCGGGCCGGTACGCGATCCGGCACAGTCCGCGGTCCGTGACGGCGAGCAGCAGCTCGCCGACCGGCGAATCTGCCAGGTCGTAGGCGACGTCGACGAGACCTTCGCGGTCGGCGGCGTCGCGGAAACGGTGGTCGAGAGCGGTCGGGACGGTCATCTGGTCTCCTTTCTGCGCAGGCGCCGGACGCCGGCGGACGCGGCCTGGCGGGCCGCGTCCTCGGACGACCCGAGCGCGGCGCCGATCGCGGCGTACGGCAGGTCGTAGGCGTACCGGAGGACGACGGCGGTGCGTTCGGTGGGCGGCAGGTCGTCGGTCAGATGCTCGAGCTCCGCGTACGCGGGGCGGCGCGGGAGCTCGACCGGCGCCTCGAGCTCGATCTCGGGGGGCTCGCGCCGGAACGCGTCGATCGAGACGTTGCGGGCGATCGTCAGCACCCACGCGCGCAGGTGGTCGGCGTTCCGGAGGGCGGGATACGCGCGGAGCGCCCGCAGGAAGGTCTCCTGGAAGGCGTCCTCGGCCCGCTGGCGTCCGAGCCGCCGCACGAGCAGCCCGTACACCTCGTCGCCGTGCTCCTCGTAGAAGCGCTCGAACGGGGGGATCGCCATCGCCTCCATCATCGAGGGAAACGCAGACGGCTGCCGCTGTGTGAGGTCGCGGCCACTGCTTGCGGGCATTCGTGTCGAACAGCACACTACGGCGATGTCGACGGACGTTGTACCGTGCGGCCGCTGCGGCGCCGGCAACCCGCAAGGAGCCCGCTTCTGCAACAGCTGTGGAGCGGAGCTCGCCTTCCGGGCGCCCGAGGAGGAGCGCAAGCTCGTCTCCGTGCTGTTCGTCGATCTCGTGGGGTTCACCTCGCAGTCCGATCGAGCTGATCCCGAGGACGTTCGCGACGCGCTCCAGCTCTACCACGCTCAGGCCAAGGCGACGATCGAGCAGTACGGCGGCACCGTCGAGAAGTTCATCGGCGACGCCGTCATGGCGGTGTTCGGCGCCCCGGTCGCACACGGCGACGACGCGGAGCGAGCTGTGCGAGCGGGACTACGGGTGCTCGAGCGGATCGACGAGCTGAACGGGGACCACAATCTCGAGCTGGCAGCGCGGGGTGCGGTCAACACCGGTGAGGCCGTGGTCGCAGTCGGCGCGAATCCCGGCGAGGCCCTGGCGATGGGCGACGTCGTCAACACCGCGTCGCGACTGCAGTCGGCGGCCCCGCCGGGTAGGTTGGTCGTCGGCGAGGAGACGCACCGTGCGACGCGGCATGCCGTTCGGTACGAGGCGGTCGCGCCTGTCGAGGCAAAGGGCAAGTCGGAGCCTCTGCGTGCCTGGTTGGCCGTCGAGCCGGCGGTCGCCCCGGCCGAGCGGCCGATCGTCGCCACTCCGATCGTCGGTCGCGACCGTGAGCTGGAGGTGTTGCGTTCTGCCTGGACGGCGGCGGTCTCCGAACAGCGGCCGCACCTCGTCACGGTTCTCGGCCCGCCGGGAATCGGCAAGTCGCGCCTCTGCCGGGAGATCTCACGCTTCGTCGACGAGACCGGCGGCCGGATCGTCCGCGGCCGCTGCCTTCCATACGAGGAGCAGACCGGCTACCAGGCGTTCTCGGCCCTCGTCAAGCAGGCGAGTGGCATCCTCGAATCGGACTCGGCCCCGACCGCGAGGGAGAAGCTCGGACGAGCCGTCGCCGACCTGCTGCCGGCCGCCGAGGCCGCCGACACGGCGCACTACCTCGCACTGCTTCTGGGCGTCAGCGGCGAGGCGAGGGTCGAGGACGCGACGTTCCTCTTCTTCGCCGCGCGGCGGTTCGTCGAGTGCCTGGGACTCGCCCAGCCGACGCTGGTCGTCGTCGAAGACATCCACTGGGCGAAGCCGAGCGAGCTCGAGCTGCTCGAGTATCTCGGCCAGCACGTCCGGGACACGGCGGTCGCGATGATCGCGCTGGCCCGGCCGGAGCTGCTCGACACGCATCCCACCTGGGGTCGTGGCCTCGTCGCGCAGACGACGATCCCGCTCGAGCCACTTACCTCCGAGGATGCGCGGCAGCTCGCGATCCACCTGCTCGGAGCGAGGGGCGACGCGGAGCCGGACGTGAACCGCGTGGTCGAGGTGGCCGAAGGCAACCCGCTCTTCCTCGAGGAGCTCGCCGCCTCCGTCCTGGAGCTCGACGCGGACGACGACCTCCCGGTGACCGTCAAGTCGGCGATCGCCGCGCGCATCGACGCGATGCCGGCCGAGGCCCGGACCGCCTTGCTCGCCGCAGCCGTCGTCGGCAAGACGTTCTGGCGGGGAGCCCTCCAGAGCATGGGCGGGCTCGACGACCTCGATGCTGCGCTGACGCTCCTCGAGCGGCGAGATCTCGTCCGCAGGGAGCCGACCAGCCAGATCGCCGGCGACTTCCAGTTCACCTTCAAGCACATCCTGATCCGCGAGGTGGCGTACGCCACTCTCCCGCGGGCGATTCGGCGCGAGCGGCACGCCGCGGTCGCCCGACACATCGAGGGGGCGATCGAAGGGGCGATCGAGACGCTTGCCTGGGTGCTCGCCTACCACTGGCGGGAGGCCGGTGAGCCGCAGAAGGCGATCGGATACCTGCTCACCGCGGCGGCCTCGGCCCAGCGCAGCTGGGCGAAGGACGCGGCCGTCGACCTGTACACCAAGGCGCTGGAGCTCGCCGACACGGATCAGGTCCGCAGGCAGATTGCCCTCCGGCGCGTGCTCGCGCTCGTCGAGCTGGGGGACTTCGAGCCGGCGATGAAGGCGGTCGACGAGCTCCTGCCCGAGCTGGACGGTGCAGATCGTCTCGACGCCCTGCTCGCGCGCGGTCGCGCGAGCCACTGGTCGGAGCTCGACCTGGAGACGATTGCCACCGCGGAGCAGGCGGTGGCGCTCGCCGAGGAGCTCGGCGACCCCGAGGGGACACCGGCTGCCGTGGCGCTACTCTCGCAGGGCCTTCAGATGCGAGGGGACGAGGGAGACATCCCTCGGGCGCTCGAGCTCGGCGAGTGGGCGCTGGCCACGTGGGTGCCCGGGGCGCGTCCCGCCGATCATGCCGAGGCTCTCAACCTCTTCCACGATCTGACCTACTGGACAGGGGATTACGAGCGCTCGGCAGCGGTCTCGCAGGCGGGGCGCGCCGTGGCCAGCGACATCCGTGGCGCCGAGATGGTCCTCCGCAACGGGGGCGGGCAGGCGCTGGTACTGGCCGGGCTCGGTCGGTTCGAGGAGGCGCTCTCGGTCTGGGAGGAGATGTTCGAGGTCGCGGAGCAGCTGGGTCGCAACACCCGCGTGCTGCTCAACTACTCGTCGCTGGCATTTCGCGAGTTGCACGACCTCGGCGAAGCCCGTCGCCGGAGCGAGGAGGCGCTCGAGCGCTCCGGCGGGCTGGCCTTCAGCATGCCCAGGTCGTTCGCGCGCTCGGATCTGATCTTCACCGACCTCCTCGCCGGGGACGTCGGAGCCGCGCAGGCGGCGTGGCCCCAGATGTGGAGCGACGCGGAGCATGCGACCGCCTGGACGAGGTGGTTGATCTACGGACGACTGGCCGTCGCCCGGGCGGAGATCGCGCTGCACGCGGAGACGCCCGAGGTGGCGGTCGAGTGGGCCGAGCGGTCGCTCGAGATCACGATCCGGACACGGCGGCGGAAGTACCAGGCGCGCGGACGATCCATCCTCGGCGAGGCGCTGGCGCACCTCGGCCGGCGTGAGCAGGCGCTCGCCGAGCTGCGGAGCGCGGTCTCGATCGCCGACGAGCTCGTCGGTCCACCGGCACGTGTGCACGCGCGTGGTGTGCTCGGCCGGGTGGCGTACTCACTCGGCGACGACGAGGCGGCGGCCGCCGCCTACGCCGAGGCGTCGAGGCTGGTCGACGAGTTCACCGCCACGCTCGACCGCGGCCGCGCAGCGACGTTCGTCGCGGCGCCGGTCGTCGCCGAGATCGTCGCGGCTGCAGGCGCGAGCCCCAGGCGCTCCTAGATTCGCCGGCTCTCCCGTTCTCGCCCGCGAGCCGGTCGCTCACTCGTGCGGGTGATTTGGGCCGTCAGGGTTGAATTGTGGGTTGCAGTGGGATACAGTGGGGCAGCGTGGACCGATGTTCCTGGGCGAATACGAGCACACTCTGGACGAGAAGAACCGCCTCACGCTGCCGGCGAAGTTCCGTGCGGCGACGGCAGGAGGCATCGTTCTCACCCGGGGCCTCGACTCCTGCGTCGAGGCGTACCCGGCCGCCGACTGGACCGCGCTGGTCGAGAAACGGCTGGCCGGCCTCGACACGCTCAGCCGCGAGACCCGCGTCCTCGAGCGCTTCTACTACACCGGGGCGGTCGAGGCGCAGCCCGACAAGCAGGGTCGGGTGATGGTGCCGCAGCCGCTGATCGAGCACGCCTCGCTCGGCCGCGAGGTGGTCGTCGTCGGCATGCGCGGGCGAATGGAGATCTGGGATCGCGCCGCCTGGCGTGCGCAGATCAAGGAGGTCATGGGAAGTGCAGAGCATGTTGCCGAACGTCTTGCAGCCCAACACGACTGACCACGTCCCGGTTCTCGCGGACGAGGTGCGCGCGCTGCTCGCGCTCGAGCCCGGGCACACGCTGGTCGACGCCACCTTCGGCTCGGGCGGCCATGCGACGCTCCTGGCCCGCGACCTGCACGGCGACGGCAAGGTGATCGCAATCGACCGCGACCCGACGGTGCGGCCGTACTTCGAGCGCTTCCGCCGCACCGCCGGCGTCTCCAGCCGTTTCCTCCGCGGCGACTACTCGATCGTGCTCACCCAGCTGGCCGAGAACGGCGTGCGGGCCGACGCGATCCTGTTCGACCTCGGCGTCTCGAGCATGCAGCTCGACCGGCCGGAGCGCGGCTTCTCGTACGCGTCCGACGCGCCCCTCGACATGCGGATGGACCCCTCGTCCGACTACTCGGCCCGGGAGCTCGTCAACGAGGGCTCCGAGCGGGAGCTCGAACGGATCTTCCGGCGGTACGGTGAAGAGCGGTACGCGCGCCAGATCGCACGCGCGATCGGCCGCCGGCGGCGCAAGCAGCCGTTCGAGCGCACCGGCGAGCTCGTCGACACGATCAAGGCCGCCATTCCCGCACCTGCCCGCTTCGGCGAGGGTCACCCGGCCAAGCGCGTCTTCCAGGCGCTCCGTATCGCAGTGAACGAGGAGCTCGACGCCCTCGACGACGCGCTTCCTGCCGCGGTCGAGATGCTTCGGCCGGGTGGCCGCATCGCCGTGATCGCGTTCCACTCGCTCGAGGACCGGATCGTCAAGCACTTCTTCCGCGAGGAGGCACGCGGCTGCACCTGCCCACCGGACTTTCCCGTGTGCGTCTGCGGGCACGAGCCGGTGCTCCGTGTGCTGACGCCGCGGCCGGTGCGGCCGAGCGCCCGCGAGGCAGCGCTGAACCCGCGTGCGGCGTCGGCCCGACTCCGCGTCGCCGAGAAGGTCGAGTAATGGCGGCGGTCGCTCCGGAGCCGCGGGCGCGGACGGCCCACGCTCCCGCCGTCGACGCGACGCTGCCCCCCAGGCCGCGGCCGCGTCCACGGCCCGAGGGGCGCCCGCGCGTCGCCGGCGGTGTGGTCTGGATCGCGGTGATCGGCGTGCTGCTCGCCGGGGTGGTGTTCATGAACGTCGCCGTTCTTCGCCTGAACATCCGGCTCGACCAGGTCGGGCGCGACCGGGCTCGCCTGCGCGCCGACAACGCGGAGCTCGCGTCGCAGCTCTCGAGCGCGCAGGCGGCGGCCCGCATCCAGGCGCTGGCCCAGAAGAAGCTCGGTGTCCAGCCGGCGCTCGCGCAGGAAACGACCTACATCAGGCTGAAACCGTAAGGCGATGTCGTCGCGTCTGGCGAACCGCAGGATCCGCCTGCTCCTCGCCGTGCTCGCGCTCGCCTTCGCGGTCACGTTCGCGCGGGCGTTCTGGCTCCAGGTCGTGCGCGCGCCCAAGCTCGAGCGGCTGGCCGCGCAGCAGCATCGGGAGACGATCACCACGCCGGCGGGCCGCGGCACGATCTACGACCGGACCGGTTCGCCGCTGGCGATCGGGGAGGAGGCGACCACCGTGTACGCCGATCCGCGTCAGGTGCGGAACGCGCGTCTGGTCGCGGTCGACGCCGGGCACGCGCTCGATGTCGATCCGAACAGGCTCTACCCGCTGCTCCTCGACAAGAAGCGGAGCTTCGTCTACGTGCAGCGAAAGGCCGATCCCGAACGGGCGGCGGCGCTCGAGCGCCGCGGTCTCGCCGGGCTCGACTTCTACCCGGAGGAACGCCGGAGCTACCCCCAGCACACGGTCGCGTCCCAGGTCCTCGGGTACGCAGGGGTCGACAACACCGGCATCGCCGGTCTCGAGCTCGGCCTCGAGCGCTCCCTGGCGGGGACGCCCGGCAAGGAGACGATCGTGCGTGACCCGTTCGGACGGACGATCGACGTGCTCAGCTCGACGCCGGAGCGACCCGGTCGCGACGTCTTCCTGACGCTCGATCACACCATCCAGGCGAAGGTCGAGTCGGTGCTCCGGTCGACGGTCGAGAAGTGGCATGCGGCCGGCGGCACGGCGGTCGTCCTCGATCCCCGCACCGGAGGTGTGCTGGCGATGGCGAGCGCGCCCGGCTTCGACGCCAACAACTTCGCGAGCGTGCCGAGCAGCCTCCAGCGGAACCGCGCCGTCACGGACACGTACGAGCCAGGCTCGACGTTCAAGGTCGTGACCTACGCGGCGGCGCTGACCGACAAGGTCGTCACCCCGAACACGACGTTCACGCTCCAGCCGTCGATCCACGTCGCCGACCGGACGATCAGCGACGCAGAGCCGCGTCCGACCGAGACGATGACGGTGGCCGAGATGCTCGCACGGTCGTCGAACGTCGGGACGATCACCGTCGCGGAGCTTCTCGGGTCGCGCCGCCTCGCCAGCTGGATCGAGCGGTTCGGGTTCGGCAAGAAGACGGGCATCGACTTCCCGGGCGAGAGCCAGGGGATCACGCTCCCGCTCGAGCGGTGGTCCGGTTCGACGATCGGCAACGTGCCGATCGGACAGGGAATCGCGGTCACCCCGATCCAGATGGCATCGGCGTACGCCGCCCTCGCGAACAGGGGAATCTGGCTGCGGCCGCACCTCGTCGACCACGTGCGCGGCCGAACGCCGGTGCGGGTCGCGCGCCGGCGCGTCGTGTCGCCGGTGATCGCGCGCGAGCTGATGGGGATGCTCCAGGGCGTCGTGTCCTCGCAGGGCACGGGGGGCGAGGCGGCCGTGCCGGGATACCTGGTCGCCGGCAAGACCGGCACCGCTGCGAAGCCCGATCCCCACGGGGGCTATTCGGACACGAACTACGTGGCATCGTTCGTGGGGATCGTCCCAGCGAGCGCGCCGCGCGTCGTCGTGCTCGTCTCGATCGACGAGCCGCGCGGCCAGATCTTCGGGGGTGTCGTCGCCGCGCCCGCCTTCCGGGACATCGCCCGCTTCGCGCTGCAGTACCTCGACGTCCCGCCGGACGACCCGGCTTCGCTGAAGAACGCCGCCGGTGCGCCGCTCGGCTGAGCCGGCTCGGTCGCTTCGCAGGCCGGGCGGAGCCCGGCCGCTCGCTCGCCCTCCGCGCGGGCAACGGCCACAGCCAGAAGGGGTCTGGGTAGGCTTCGACCTGCACGAAAAGGCCAGCATTTGGGCCACTTCGGTGACGATTGGGGCGCCGAGGGGCGGCAGGCGCCGCTGTTAGACTCGCTCGTCGTGGACCTGGAGCGGCTGATCGCCGTGCTCGCGCCGGCGGAGGTCGTCGGGCAGGCGGACACGGCGATCCACGACCTGGCGTACGACGCGCGCGCTGTCCGCCCGGGGTCGCTCTTCTTCTGCGTTCCGGGCCAGCGAGCGGACGGCCACGAGTTCGCCGCCGAGGCGATCTCCAACGGTGCAGTCGCGCTGGTCGTCCAGCGCACCCTCGACCTGCCGGTGGCGCAACTCGTCGTCGCGGATTCGCGTGCTGCGATGGCGGTCGCCGCAGACGAGTTCTTCGGCCGGCCGACGGAGGAGCTGGCGGTCGCGGGGGTCACCGGCACGGCCGGCAAGACGACGACTGCTTTCCTCCTCTACGCCGTGCTGGCCGCGGCGGGTCGGCGGCCCGGGCTCCTCGGGACGATCGAGTCGCGCGTCGACGGCGAGCGACGTCCAGCGACGCGCACGACCGCCGAGGCGATCGACCTGCAGCGGCTGTTCCGCGAGATGCTCGACGCCGGCGACCGGAGCTGTGCGATGGAGGCGACCTCGCACGGCTCGGCGCTCAGGCGTCTCGACCGCGTGCGCTTCGCGGTCCTCGTCTTCACCAACCTGAGCCGGGACCACCTCGACTTCCATCGGGACATGGAGGACTACTTCGACGCGAAGCGGCGCCTCTTCCTTGCCGATCCGATGCCTCCTGCGGCCGTCAACGTCGGCGATCCTCACGGGCGCCGCTTGGCGGCAGAGCTACGGGAGCGCGGCGGCCGCGTGCTCACGTACGGCCTCGCCGGCGACGCCGAGATCCGCCCGGACTCGGGGGACGTCGCCGATCCGTTGACGGTCGGCGGCCTGGTGCTGCGTCCGCGGCTGCGCGGGCGGTTCAACGTCGAGAACGTCCTCGCGGCGGTTGCGGCAGCGCGGCTCCTCGGAACGGACGACGAGGCGATCGCGCGCGGCATCGCTTCTCTGGCCGGCGTCCCGGGACGCTTCCAGACGGTCGAGGAGGGCCAGGACTTCACCGTCGTCGTCGACTACTCGCACAAGCCCGACGCGCTCGAGAACGTCCTCCGAGCTGCCCGTGAGCTCGCGTCGGGGCACGTCATCTGCGTGTTCGGCTGCGGAGGAGACCGCGACCGCGGCAAGCGGCCGATGATGGGGCGCATCGCCTCGGCGTTCGCCGACGTCGCGATCGTCACTTCGGACAACCCACGCAGCGAGGACCCGCTCGCGATCATCCACCAGGTGGTCGCGGGAATGGACGGCGAGCAGATCGTCGAGCCCGACCGGGCGGCGGCGATCGAGCGGGCGCTCGAGCTCGCGCGGGCGGGGGACGTGGTCGTGATCGCCGGAAAGGGCAACGAGCGCGGGCAGGAGGTGGCCGGTGTCGTCACTCCATTCGACGACGTCGAGGTGGCAGGCGAAGCGCTGCGCGCGCTGAAAACGACGGCATGATCCCGCTCCCGCTGGACGAGGTCCGGAAGCTCGCTCCCGGGCGACTCGAGGTCGCACCGTGGGCGACCGGGGTCACAGGCCTGCAGACGGACTCGCGTCGCGTCGCAGAAGGCGATCTCTTCGTCGCGGTCGGCGGAGGCGCCGCCTTCGTCAAGCACGCGTTCGCTCGGGGAGCGGCCGCCACCCTCGTCCCCGACCATGCCTTCCAGGCCCTCGGAGCAGTTGCCGGCCGCGTCCGCGAGCTCAGCGGCGCGCGGTTCGTCGCGATCACGGGGTCGATGGGGAAGACCTCGACGAAGGACATCCTGGCTGCGATCTGCGAGCCGCAACGCCGTACCGTCGCCGCAGAGCGGAGCTACAACGCCGAGATCGGCGTGCCGCTGACGATCGGCCGCGTGGAGACGGACACCGAGCTCTGCATCCTCGAGCTGGCGATGCGGGGCTTCGGGCAGATCTCGGAGCTGTGCAACTTCGCGCGGCCTCAGGTCGGCGTGATCATCAACGTCGGCCCCGTGCACCTGGAGAAGGTCGGCGATCTCGACGGCGTGATCCGCGCGAAGAGCGAGCTCGTCGCCGCGCTTCCACAGGGGGGGACCGCGGTCGTCCCGGACGGCTTCCCGATCGAGCGCTGCGACGTCGACGTCGTGCGCGTGGGAACCGACGTCGTGCTGGAGGCGTTCGACCCGCCGCTGATGCGCACCTCGCTCGGCGCGGTCGAGGTCGACTTCACGGCACGACACCTCGCCGTCAACGCCCTCACCGCGCTCGCCACCGCCCGGGCGCTGGGGCTCGCGATCCCCGGCGAGCTCCACGTCGACTTCACCGAATGGCGCAACCAGGAGCTGCCGCTGTCCGGCGGAGGAGTACTGATCAACGACGCCTGGAACGCCAACCCGGTGTCGATGCTCGCGGCGCTCGAGCACCTCGTAGAGCTCGCCGGCGACCGTCGGACCGTCGCCGTGCTCGGCGACATGGCCGAGCTGGGCGCGTACAGCGACGAAGGGCACCGCGAGGTCGGGCGCGCGGTCGAGGAGCTCTCGATCGACGAGGTGGTGGCGATCGGGCCGCTGGCGGCGGCGTACGGCGGCCGTCACGTCGAGACGGTCGAGCAGGCACTGGCGGTCCTGGAGGACGTCATACGCCCGGGCGACTGCGTCCTGGTCAAGGGAGCTCGGGCGATGGGCCTCGAGCGTGTCGCCGAGGCCCTGACGACGGTACACGCCTAGTGGTCGACGTCCTCATCGCAGGCATCGTCGCGATGGTGATCTCGATCGTCGCCGGACCGCACTTCATCAACTTCCTCCGGCTGCGCGAGTACGGCCAGCCGATCCGCGAGGAGGGGCCTGCGCGGCACGTCGAGAAGCAGGGCACGCCCACGATGGGCGGCCTCCTGATCCTGTTCTCGGCCGCCGTCCCGTACCTGATCCTCTCGAACTACTCGACGCCCGCCCTCACCGTCTGCTTCTGCGCGGTCGGCTGCGGTGCGATCGGCTTCCTCGACGACTACATCAAGGTGACGCACAGGCGCTCGCTCGGCCTCAACGGGCGCTGGAAGCTGCTGGGGCTCGCGCTGATCACGGCGGTCGTCGCGTGGGTCGCCTACCACCGCGACTTCTCGACCGACATCTACCTGCCCGGGTTCAAGATCCCGCTCTCCTGGGCCTGGTACCCCTTCCTGTTCCTCATCATCGCCGGGGCGGCGAACGGCGCGAACCTGACCGACGGGATCGACGGCCTCGCCGCCGGCACCGGGATCATCGCGGTGTTCACGTTCACCGCGATGACCGTGATCGCGTTCATCCGTTCCGGTCCGCCCGGGCACCGCGAGATCCGTCTGCTCGACCTGTCGATCGTCGGCGCGGCGCTGATCGGCGGGCTGGTCGGCTTCCTCTGGTACAACGCCTTCCCCGCCGAGGTCTTCATGGGCGATACCGGGTCGATGGCGATCGGCGGTGCGCTCGCCGGTTTCGCGATCATGACGAAGACCGAGGTCCTCCTCCTCTTCGTCGGCGGGATCTTCCTGATCGCGGCGCTGTCGGTGATGATCCAGGTCTTCTCGTTCAAGTACTTCCACCGACGCGTCTTCCTGATGGCGCCGATCCAGCACCACTTCGAGATGAAGGCGTGGTCGGAGACGAAGATCATGGTGCGCTTCTGGATCCTGACCGCGATCCTCTGCGCCTGCGGCTTCGCCCTCTACTACCGCTACTACTTCCGGTTCTTCCGCGGCGGATGACCGTCCTGGTCCTGGACGGCGCGCGACTGGGCGAGGCTCTGGTGCAGGCCGGGGACGAGGACGTGATCGTCGTCGAGCACTCGGCCGCCGAGCTGGAGCGGCTCGAGCTCGAGGCGGCGGACCCACGCGTCTTCTACCTGATCGGCGATCCGCAGGTCCTGCCGTTGCCCGACGACTCGGTCGACTCGGCCCTCGGCACGGGAGTGGAGCCCGAACTCGGCCGCGTGCTGCGGGCGGAATGAGAATCACTATCACTCTCAAGCGAGCGGTCGTACTCGGCGCCGCTCGTTCGGGTCGGGCCGCCGCCGCACTCCTCGACCGGCACAGCGTCGAGGTCGTCCTCGTCGACCGCGCCATCGGCAACGACGGCGACGCGAGTGTGCTCGACGGCGCCGACCTTCTCGTCAAGAGCCCGGGCGTTCCGCGCGAGAACGCTCTCGTCGTCGCCGCCGAGAGCGCTGGCCTTCCGATCTGGAGCGAGGTCGAGCTCGGCTATCGGCTGCTGCCGAACCCGATCCTCGGGGTCACGGGCACGAACGGGAAGACGACGACCACCGAGTGGCTGGGCGCGATGTTCCGGGCGGCGGGCCGCGCTGTCGCTGTCGCAGGCAACGTCGGCACGGCGCTGTCCGGGGTCGATGCCCCCGTGGACGCGTGGATCGTCTGCGAGCTGTCCAGCTTCCAGCTCGAGGACGTCCACGACTTCCGTCCGCGAGTGGCCGTCCTCCTCAACCTCGAGCCGGATCACCTGGACCGTCACGGAACCTTCGAGGTCTACCGTGACGCAAAGCTGCGGATCTTCGAAAACCAGCTGGCGGAAGACGCGGCGGTCGTGCCCCGGGGTCTCGACTCCGTGCCCGGCGCGGCGACGCGGATCGAATTCTCGGCCGACGACGACCTGCCGGCCGAGCCGGGCCTGCCCGGAGGCCACAACCGGGAGAACGCGGCCGCGGCGACCGCCGCTGCCCGGGCCGCGGGGATCCCGGACGATGCGATCGCCGAGGCGTTGCGCACGTTCCCCGGCGTCCCGCACCGGCTCGAGGCCGTCGCCGAGCTGGGCGGAGTGCGCTACGTGAACGACTCCAAGGCGACCAACGCCGCCGCTGCGCGGCGGGCGCTGAGCTCGTACGACGTCCCGCTGCACGTCATCCTCGGCGGTTCACGGAAGGGGGAGAGCTTCGACGAGCTCGCCCGCGAGGTCCACGGCCGCGCCTACCTGATCGGGGAGACCGCGGGGGAGCTCGCGGAGGCGCTCGACCGGGCGGGCGTGCCGTACGTCGCCTGCGGCGACCTCCCGGCCGCGGTCGCCGTCGCCGCCGAAGCCGCGCGGCCCGGCGAGGTCGTCCTGCTCTCGCCCGCGTGCGCGAGCTACGACCAGTTCCGCGACTTCGAGCACCGCGGCGAGGAGTTCAGGCGGCTCGTGCAGAACCTTTCCGGGTGAAGCGCGGTCACCCGGAGTCGAACGTCCTCGTCCTCGTCACCCTTGCACTCGTCGCCTTCGGGATGGTGATGGTGTACAGCGCGACGTCGGCGTCGGCGACGATCGGCGGCGGCAACCCGGCCTACTACCTGAAGCGCCAGGCGATCTTCGCCTGCATCGGCCTCGTCGCCCTCGTCGTGGCGCGGCGCTGGAGCTATCGCTCGCTGCGCCACTCGGCGCCGATCCTCGTCGGCGGCAGCCTGCTGCTGCTGGCGGTCGCCCTGGTCGGCGGCCAGAACGTCAACGGCGCCCGGCGCTGGATCGACCTCGGCGGCGCGACCTTCCAGCCCTCGGAGATCGCGAAGCTCGCGGTCATCGTGTGGGTCGCCCTCTACCTGTCGAAGCGCCCCGTGCCCGCGACTCTCGGGGAGCTGACGAAGCCGCTCGGGCTCCTGCTCGCGGTCTTCTGCGCGCTCATCATCGCCGAGCCCGACCTCGGCACGGTGATCGCGATCTGCCTGATCGTGGCGGCGATGCTGGTGGTGGCCGGCGCTCCCTTGCGGACGCTCGGCGCCGCCTCCGCGATCGTCGGCACGATCGTGCTGGTCGCAATCTGGTTCGAGCCGTACCGCCGTTCGCGATTCTTCAGCTTCGTCAACCCGTGGCACGACTCGCAGGGCGCCGGCTACCAGATCGTCAACTCGATGATCGGGATCGGCTCCGGCGGTCTCTTTGGCAAGGGCCTCGGCCAGAGCGTCGAGAAGATCTTCTACCTGCCCGAGGCGCACACGGACATGATCTTCTCGATCATCGGCGAGGAGCTCGGCCTGGTCGGGGTGACCCTGGTGATCGCGGCGTACGCCGCGTTCGCCTGGGCGGGCCTGCGGATCGCGCTTCGGTGCGCCGACCCCTTCGGGAAGGCGCTCGCCGTCGGGATCACGACGCTCGTCTGCGGACAGGCGGCGCTGAATCTCGCCGCCGTCGTCGGCGTCGCCCCCCTCACCGGCATCACGCTCCCCCTGGTGTCGTATGGAGGGACCAGCCTCGTGGTCATGCTCGCGTCCGTCGGCATCCTCCTTAACATCGCCCGGAACGATGGCGTCGAAGCCAGAGCTCTCGTGCGTGATCGCGGCCGGCGGAACAGCCGGTCACGTGATGCCGTCGCTCGCCGTCGCACAGGCGCTCAGCGCCCGCGGCGTGAGCGTGAGCTTCGCCGGCTCGCCTGAACGGATCGAGGCGCGCCTCGTGCCGGAGGCGGGATACGGGCTCGACACGTTCCGGATCAGCGGGCTGCCTCGGCGACCGGGGGCTGCGCAGCTCCGTGCGGTCCTGCTCGCAGGCGGAGCACCGCGCGCCTGCGCCCGGATCCTCGCCGTCCGACAACCAGACGTCGTGTTCGGTGGAGGCGGGTACGTCGCCGGCCCGATGGTCTACGCGGCCTGGCACAAGCGGATCCCGGCCGCGCTTGCCGAGGCGGACGCCCACTTCGGGCTTGCGAACCGGATGGCGGCGCCCTTTGCGCGCCGGGTGTTCCTGGCGTATCCGGTCGCGGGTCGGGTCGGGGCGAAGTACCGGGTCGTCGGCCGCCCGGTGCCGGCCCGGGGAAGGCTCCTGCGCGAAGAAGCCCGCCGCCGGTTCGAGCTTCCGGTGGATGGACCGGTGCTGTTGGTCTTCGGGGGCAGCCAGGGCGCCGCCGCCCTGAACGAGATCACGCTGAGCGAATTCGCGGCTGCAGGGCCGGCCGTCCTCCACCTGTGCGGCGAGCGCTACCTCGCCGGGCTTGCAGGACGGGTGTCGCGGCCCGACTACCGCCTGCTGGCGTGGACCGACGATTTCGGCGCCGCGCTCGACGCGTCGGATCTCGTGCTGGCCCGCGCGGGTGGATCGGTATGGGAGGTGGCAGCGGCCGGCAAGGCGGCCGTTCTCGTCCCGTCGCCCAACGTCACAGCCGACCACCAGACGAAGAACGCGCGCCACTTCGAGCGGGTGGGGGGCGCAGTCGTCGTCCCCGAGCCGGAGATCTCCCGCGTGCCCGAGATCGTTTTCGGCCTGCTCGCCGACGAGGCACGGCTGGCGCGGATGGGCGCGGCGATGCAGCGTGCCGCGAAGCCCGACGCTGCGGACGAGATCGCAGAGGAGCTGATCTCACTTGCGTCCGCTTGACGGGCGGCATATCTGGCTCGTCGGGATCGGCGGCGCAGGCATGTCGGGCTACGCACTGCTCGCGCGCAGCTGGGGAGCGACGGTCGGCGGCTGGGACCGGAACGACACGCCGTACCTCGGCCCGGTCCGCGCGGCAGGCATCGAGGTGCGCGTCTCGGCGGAGCCCGAGGCACCCGACGGGTGGGAGCTTTTCGTCTCCAGCGCATACCCCGGGGTGGGCGGCCGCCCGCGGGCCGAACTGCTGGCCGAGCTGGTCGCGGCAAAGCCGTCGATCGTCGTCGCCGGCGCGCACGGCAAGACGACGACGGCGGCGATGATCGCCTTCGCCCTGCGCGAGACCGGCCGGGATCCGAGCTGGATCGTCGGTGGCGAAGTGCCGCAGCTGGGCTCGAACGCGGGCGCGGGGGACGGCTGGCTCGTCGTGGAGGGTGACGAGTCCGATCGCTCGGTCGCCTCGCTGCGTCCGCGGGTCGCGGTGGTCCTCAACGTGGATCTCGACCACCACTCGGAATTCGGCTCGCGTGCCGAGTTGGAGGACCTCCTCGACCGGTGGCTGGCACATGTGCCGGAGGTCGTGCGCGGGTGGGAGCTCGAACCGCTCGACGTCGAGCTCGCGATCCCCGGCGAGCACAACAGGCGGAATGCCGCCGCCGCAGCGGCGGCGCTTGAGCTGGTCGGGATGCCGCGGGCCGACGCGGTCGCCGCGCTCGCATCGTTCCGGGGCGTGGGCCGCCGCTTCGAGCTCGTCGGCGAAGCGCGCGGCGTGGAGATCATCGACGACTACGCGCACAACCCGGAGAAGCTGCGGGCCGCGCTCGCGACAGCGAGAGAACGGGCCGGCGAACGCGGGCGCGTGCTGGCGCTCTTTCAGCCCCACCTCTATTCGCGCACGCTGCATCTCGCGACAGAGCTCGGCCGGGAGCTCGCGGCCGCCGACGTGGCAGCGGTGACGGAGATCTACCCGGCGCGCGAGCAGCCGGTACCCGGGGTCACGGGGAAGCTGGTCGTGGACGCCCTGAGCGATGCGAGACCAGGGCTGGCGCCCGGGTGGACGCCCCGGTTGGAGGACGGCGCCCGCTTCCTGTCCCGTCGCGCGCGCGCGGGCGACGTCGTGCTGACGGTCGGCGCCGGAGACGTCGACCGAGCGGCGAGGAAGATCCTGGAGGAGCTGTCATGAGCGGCGGTCTCACCGGCAGCCGGTGTGACAGAGTCGGCACGGTTGCGTCACCCACTTGCGCAGACATGCCGGATAGGCTCGCGCCATGGGACGGGGAGGTGGGGCGCTCCCAAAGGTGTCCCGACGAGAACCCGGCCGAAAGGGCCACGTGAACACCCCGTCCACGATCGAGGCAGGGTTTCCGCTCGCCCGGTTGACCACCGTCGGGATCGGCGGCCCCGCCCGCGCCCTGGCCCGGCCCCGGACGTCGACCGGGCTGGAGGAGGCTCTCCGGTGGGCTGCGCAGCGGAAGCTCGGAGTGCGGCCGATCGGGCTCGGATCGAACGTCCTCGCTGCCGACGAGGGGGTCGACGCGCTCGTCGTCCGCCTGGAGGGCGAGCTCGCGTCGGTGGAGGTGCGCGGCGATCTGCTCATCGCCGGCGGTGGGGCCGCGAATGCGGTCTGCCTCCACCGGGCGCGCGCGGCCGGGCTCGGTGGGTTCGAGTTCGCGTGCGCGATCCCCGGCACGGCCGGCGGGGGCGTCCGGATGAACGCGGGCGCGTACGGGAGCGACTGGCGGACGATCCTGGAGCGCGCGCTGGTCGTCGACGCAGAGCGTTCTCGGTGGCTGTCCGTCGAGGAGCTCGAGCTCTCGTACCGGCACTCTGCACTCGCTTCCGGCCAGGTCGTCGCTCGGGTCGAGTTCCGGCTCGCCCCGCGCCCCGCCGCCGAGATCAAGGAGACGATCGCCGCGATGCAGGCCCGACGGAAGGAGACGCAGCCGACCAACAAGCGCACGTTCGGGAGCGTGTTCAAGAACCCCGACCACGAACTCGGGGCGGGGCGGATGATCGAGCGGTGTGGCCTGAAGGGCTTTCGAATCGGTGGTGCCCTCGTCTCCCCGCGGCATGCGAACTTCATCGAGAACGCGGGCGGTGCAACCGCGCGGGATGCGATCGAGCTGATGGCGGAGACGCGGCGTCGGGTGCTCGAGAACTTCGGCGTGGTGCTGGAGCGCGAGGTCGAGTTTCTCGGCGAGATCGAGCTGCCCGAGCTCGACCGCGTCTGACCGACGCGCGGCAAGGACCCGGGCGCTTCGCGGCGAACCCGAAGCTGGCATGCCGACGAGCCGCCCGAGCAACCCGCGGACCGAACCGCACACACCCAGCACCCCGCGCACCGCGCCGTCGCGGACCGCGTTCCGGCCGCTGCTGGTCGCGGTCGTCACGCTCGTGCTGGTCGGCTCGGGTGTCGGCGCCTACGTCGGAGCCCGCGAGACCGGCGTGTTCGCCCTCGACCGCATCGACGTCGACGGCGCTTCGCGTGCGACCGCCGTCAGGATCCGCGCAGCGCTCCGACCCTACGTCGGCCGGAGCCTCGTGCGCTTCGACCGACGCGACGCCGAGCGCCGTCTCGCCGCCGTGCCCGAGGTCGCCGGCGCGCATTTCGACCGGGACTTCCCGCACACGCTCAGGGTCCGTGTGCGGCTGGAGCGGCCGGTCGCGGTGCTGCGGCGGGGAAGCGACGCGTGGCTGGTCTCGTCGACAGCGCGGGTGCTCGAGCCGCTGAAGCGCCCGTACCCGCGCCTGCCTCGGATCTGGTTGCCGGCCTCGGCCGACGTCTCGGTGAACGCGACGCTCAGCGGCACGGGTGCGATGGGGGTCGCAGCGGTGGCGCCTCTCCGCACGCTCAGCCTCGGAGCAGGTGTGCGTCAAGTGGTGACGGGGGACGGCGAGTTGACGCTGGTGCTCTCATCGGGCACGAAGCTCCGCCTCGGAGACACCGGCGATCTCCGCCTGAAGCTCGCGATCGCGAGACGGATCCTGCCTCTGACCCACGGCGCGGCCTACGTGGACGTCAGCGTTCCGGAGCGCCCGGTCGCGGGATACAACCCTCGACTCGGAGGTTGAGGTCGAGTGTTTCACCCTGCAAATCGCATTGACAAGCGGGAATGCAGTGCCTACCCTGCGGGGACCGATCAGGGTTGCCAGCCCCAATCCTGAAGTAGACATTGAGAGCGAGAGACGGGACGCAATCATGAGCAGTAGAGATCAAGCCGGTAGCTACCTCGCCGTCCTGAAGGTGATCGGCGTCGGCGGGGGTGGGACGAACGCCGTCAATCGGATGATCGAAGCCGGTCTGACCGGCTGCGAGTTCATCGCGGTCAACACCGACGCGCAGGCGTTGCTGATGAGCGACGCGGACGTGAAGATCCACATCGGATCGAAGGTCACCCGTGGCCTGGGCGCCGGTGCCGACCCGGAGGTCGGCAAGGCGGCCGCGCACGAGTCGCGCGACGAGCTGAAGGACGCGCTCAAGGGCGCCGACATGATCTTCGTCACAGCGGGAGAGGGCGGCGGGACGGGCACCGGCGCTGCCCCAACGGTCGCGGCGCTCGGGCAGGAGCTCGGCGCTCTGACGGTCGGCGTCGTCACGAAGCCCTTCGCGTTCGAGGGACGGGTGCGCTCGGAGCGCAGTGAGGTCGGCATCAACGAGCTCCGCGAATACGTCGACACGCTGATCGTGATCGAGAACGACCGCCTGCTCCAGGTGATCGAGAAGAACACGTCCGTGCTCGAGTCGTTCCGGCTCGCGGACGACGTTCTCCGCCAGGGTGTGCAGGGCATCACCGACCTGATCACGGTGCCCGGGCTGGTCAACCTCGACTTCGCCGACGTGCGCACGATCATGCGCGAGGCCGGCTCCGCCCTGATGGGCATCGGCAGCGCGGCCGGCGAGAACCGGGCGGCAGAGGCTGCGCGGATCGCCGTCTCCTCCCCGCTGCTCGAGTCCTCGATCGAAGGGGCGACCGGAATCCTGCTCAACGTCACCGCCGGCCCGGACGTCGGCCTCTTCGAGGTCAACGAGGCGGCGGAGGTCGTCACCGCAGCGGCGGACCCCGACGCCAACGTGATCTTCGGCGCCGTCATCGACGCCTCGATGGGGGACGAGGTGCGCGTGACGGTCATCGCCACGGGATTCGGCCAGCAGCGCCGGCGCGGTCGCAGGCAGGGGCGCGAGCGTGCGCCCGTGCCGGAAGCGCCGGTCACGCGCGAGCCGGAGCAGGGCTTCGACGTCCCGTCGCAGGTGCTCGACGTGCCGTCGTTCCTGCGCGACGGCTAGACCCGAAGAGGTGCCGCCGGGGTGGAGTAGCATCCGCCCCGGTGCAGGAGACGCTCCGCCGCACGCCGCTGCACGACCGCCATGTCGCCCTCGGGGCGCGGATGGTGCCCTTCGCCGGCTGGGAGATGCCGGTGCAGTACGAGGGCGTGATCCAGGAGCACCGCGCGGTGCGCGAGAACGCCGGCGCCTTCGACGTCTCGCACATGGGACAGATCGAGGTCGAGGGGCCGCGGGCGCAGGGGCTCCTCCAGTCGCTCCTGTCGAACGACCTCGACCGGCTGCAGCCGGGACGGGCGCAGTACACGCTGCTGACGAACGAGCGTGGCGGAGTCGTCGACGACCTCATCGCCTACGAGCTCGACCCGTTCCGGTACCTGCTGATCGTGAACGCCTCGAACCGCGCCGAGGACTTCACGTGGCTGAAGGACCGCGAGGTGCCCGGCTCCGACGTCCGGGACGTGTCGGACGAGTACGGCCTGATCGCCGTTCAGGGGCCGCGGGCGCTCGACCGGCTGGAGCTTCCCCGTGCACCCGCATTCACGTTTGCCGAGGGCGAGGTCGCCGGCGTGACCTGCATGGTCAACCGCACCGGCTACACCGGCGAGGACGGGGTGGAGCTGATGGTGATGGAGGAGGACGCAGGCGTGCTCTGGGACGCCGTGCTCGACCGAGGAGTGACCCCGTGCGGCCTCGGCGCACGGGACAGCCTCAGGATCGAGGTCTGCTACCCCCTGCACGGCAACGACATCGGACCCGACACGGACGCGATCTCGGCCGGTCTCGGCTGGGTGTGCGCGCTCGACAAGGAGTTCACGGGCGTGGAGGAGCTCCGCGGGATCGAGGAGACGGGTCCGAACCGTCGTCTCGCCGCGTTCGTGATGGAGGAGCGCGCCGTGCCCCGTCAGGGGATGCCGATCCTCGAGGGCGGCGAGGTCACGTCCGGCACCCACTCCCCGATGCTCGACCTGGGCATCGGCATGGGCTACGTGTCCGCCGAGCTCGCGCAGCCGGGAACCGAGTTGACGATCGACGTCCGCGGACGGCCCCGCCGGGCGCGCACCGTCGAGAAGCCCATCTACAGAAGAGGGGAGTGAGGACGTGGCGGAGGAGAGCTACCCGGAAGATCTCAGGTACCACCCCGAGCACGACTGGGCCCGGATCGAGGGCGACACCGCCACGCTGGGCATCACCTGGTACGGCCAGGACGCGCTCGGCGAGCTCGTGCACTACGAGCCGCCCGACGTCGGCGCCACGCTCTCGAAGGACGGCGCCTATGGCGAGGTCGAGTCGGTGAAGGCCGTGTCGGACCTGATCGCACCGCTCTCGGGCGAGGTGCTCGAGGTGAACGAGAAGGTCGTCGACGCGCCCGAGACGGTGAACGAGGACCCGTACGGCGAGGGGTGGCTCGTCCGCATCCGGATCGCCGACCCGTCCGAAGCCGACGCGCTGATGGACGCGCAGGCGTACACGGCCCACCTCGCCTCGCTCTGAACGGGCGTATGAGCCATCTGTCGCTGACCGACGCCGACCGGGAGGAGATGCTCGCGACGATCGGGGTCTCGTCGATCGAGGATCTCTTCGACGACATTCCCGAGGGGGTCAGGTTCAAGGGCCGCCTCGACCTGGAGCCGCCCCTGAGCGAGCCGGAGCTCGTCGCCCACCTGGAGGAGCTCGCGTCCCGGAACGTGCACACCGGCGCGGAGATCTCCTTCCTGGGAGCGGGGGTGTACGACCACTACGTGCCCGCCGTGGTCGACGCCGTGCTCCAGCGCGGTGAGTTCCTCACCGCCTACACCCCGTACCAGCCCGAGATGAGCCAGGGCGTGCTCCAGACGATCTTCGAGTACCAGACCGCCATCTGCGAGCTCACCGGGATGGACGTCTCGAACGCGTCGGGGTACGACGGCACCACGGTCGCCGCCGACGCCTGCTTCATCGCCAAGCACGCAACGGGCAGGACCAGGGTCGTGGTCGCCGAGTCGGTCAATCCGCAGGTGCGCCAGGTCGTGAAGACCTACGCGCCCGGGTTCGGGCTCGAGGTGGTCGAGGTACCGCAGCGGGAGGGAACGACCGACCCGGACGAGTTCGGCGCGGCCGCCCGTGACGCCGCGTGCGCGATCTTCCAGCAGCCGAACTTCTTCGGCTGCCTGGAAGCAGCGCCGGCGCTCGCCGCCGCCGCGACCGACGGCGGGGCGCTCGCGGTCGCGCACGTCGACCCCGTCTCGCTCGGCGTGCTGGAGGCGCCCGGCAACTACGGGTGCGCGATCGCCATCGGCGAGGGACAGAGCGCGGGCAATTTCCAGTCGTTCGGCGGCCCTCACTACGGCTTCATCGCCGCCCGCGCCGAGCACACCCGCCGGATGCCGGGCAGGATCGTCGGCGAGACCACTGACGTCGGAGGCAGACGCGGCTATGTCCTCACCCTCCAGACCCGGGAGCAGCACATCCGCCGCGAGAAGGCCACGTCCAACATCACTACGAACCAGACGCTGCTCGCCCTCGCCGGGCTCGTGCACCTGACCTGGCTGGGCCCGCAGGGTCTCAGAGAGGTGGGGGAGACCTGCACGGCCCTCGCCGAGTACGCGAAGGAACGACTCGCCGCCGCCGGCGCGGAGCTCCTGTTTCCCGGCAAGGCAACATTCAAGGAGTTTGCAGTCCTGGTCGGACGGAACGCAGGAGAGGTGGTGCACGAGGCCCGTGCCCGCGGCGTCCATCCCGGCTATCCGCTCGGCCGCGACTACGAGGGGATCGACGGCGCGCTGCTGGTCGCGGTGACCGAGAAGCGGACGCCGGCCGAGATCGATCGGCTGGCCGAGGTGGTCGCGGAGGTGCTGGCATGACGAAGCTGATCTACGAGCGCTCGAAGGCGGACCGCCGCGCGTCGACCCTGCCGCGCCACGACCTTCCGCCCGCGGACGTGCCGTCCGAGCTGGCCCGGAAGCGGCCGCCGCGCCTCCCCGAGGTGTCCGAGCCCGAGCTCGTCCGCCACTTCACGGAGCTCTCGACCCGGAACTTCGGGATCGACACCGGCTTCTACCCGCTCGGGTCGTGCACGATGAAGCACAACCCGCGCGTCAACGAGCGGCTGGTCGGTATCCCCGGGTTCCGCGATCTGCACCCGCTTCAGGAGGAAGAGGCGGCGCAGGGGGCTCTCGAGCTGATGTGGCGGCTCCAGGAGATCCTCGCCGAGGTCTCGGGACTGCCGGCGGTGTCGCTCCAGCCGGCGGCGGGCAGTCAGGGCGAGCTGACCGGCCTGATGCTCTTCCGCGCCTGTTTCGCCGACCGGGGAGAGCTCGCCGAGCGGCGCGAGATCGTCATCCCGGACACGGCGCACGGGACGAACCCGGCCAGCGTCACGATGGCGGGCTTCCAGCTCGTCGGCGTGAAGACGGACGAGCGGGGTAACGTCGACGTCGAGGACCTGCGCGGGAAGGTCGGACCACAGACGGCGGGTCTGATGCTGACCAATCCTTCCACGCTCGGCCTCTTCGACGAGAACATCGAGGAGATCGAGCGGATCTTCCACGGCGCCGGCGCGCTCATGTACTACGACGGAGCCAACCTGAACGCCGTATGCGGTATCTCGCGACGGGGCGACTTGGGGTTCGACGTCGTCCACATCAACCTGCACAAGACGTTCTCGCAGCCCCACGGCGGCGGCGGCCCGGGCGGGGGGCCGATCGCGGTCTCGGCCGCGCTGGAGCCGTTCCTGCCCGTCCCGGCCATCGTCCGTCGCGAGGACGGCAGCTTCGGGCGTGACTACGACCGGCCGAAGTCGATCGGGAAGGTGCGCGGCTTCGCCGGGCCGTTCGGGGTCTTCGTCCGCTCGTACGCCTACATCCGCACCTACGGCCCGCAGCTGCGCGAGATGTCCGAGACGGCGGTGCTAAACGCCAACTACCTGCTCGGGCGGCTGCGAGGGGCGTACGACCTCCCGTACGACCGCCGGTGCATGCACGAGTTCGTGCTCTCGGCGCGCCGGCTCAAGCGCGACCACGGCGTCACCGCGCTCGACGTGGCGAAGCGGCTGATGGACTACGGGTTCCACCCGCCGACGATCTACTTCCCGCTCGTCGTCCCCGAGGCACTGATGATCGAGCCGACGGAGACCGAGCCGAAGGAGCGCCTGGACGAGTTCTGCGACGCCATGCTGGCGATCGTCCGGGAGGCGGCGACGGAGCCCGGCCTCGTCCACGAGGCGCCGCACACCCGGCCGGTCGGCCGG
>JBLMYA010000094.1:0-26179 GCA_050258035.1 Verrucomicrobiota bacterium | reverse complement strand
TTCAGGAACCGCTCGCCTTCCGAGTTGAGCAGGTACGCGCCCTCGCCGCGGCACCCCTCCGTGATCAGCACGCCGGACGGCGCGAGCGTCGTCGGATGGAACTGCATCATCTCCATGTCCTTCAGCGGCACACCGGCACGCAGGGCGATCGCCATCCCGTCGCCGGTGCAGGAATACGCATTGGTGGTGCCGACGTACAGGCGTCCCGCGCCGCCCGTGCAGAGGATCACGGTCTTGGCGCCGATCGTCTTCACGCCGCCGTTGAGCAGGTCCCAGCAGATCACGCCCTGGCAGCGGCCGTCGTCGACGACGAGCTTCCACGCGAACCACTCCTCGTAGACGCGGACATCGCGCTTCATCATCTGCTCGTACATCACCCCCACGAGGACGTGGCCGGTGATGTCCGCGGCGTATGCGGTGCGCGGCTCGCCTGCGGCGCCGAACGGCCGCTGCGCGATCTTGCCATCCGGCGTCCGCGAGAAGACGGCGCCCCAGTTCTCGAGCTGGTAGACGTCGCCCGGAGCCTCGTTGCAGAGGACCTCGATCGCGTCCTGGTCGCCCAGGTAGTCCGACCCCTTGACGGTGTCGAATGCGTGCTCTTCGGGGCTGTCCTCTGATGCGTTTCCGAGCGCGGCGTTGATCCCGCCCTCGGCTGCAGCCGAGTGGCTGCGCACTGGATGGATCTTCGAGATGACGCCGACGTCCGCACCGATGTCGAATGCCTCGACCGCAGCGCGCATGCCGGCTAGCCCGGCGCCGACGACGAGGACGTCGTGCTTGGCCTCCACAGCTCGGACGCTATCGAACTCGGCGGGTGAGCCTTCCGACGAACCGCACGACCGGATCGCGCCGGTCGGCCGCGCGTTCCTTCAGCGGGATGATCGCGTTGTCCGTGATGTGGATGTCCTGCGGGCAGACGTCGCCGCAGCACTTCGTGATGTTGCAGAGGGCGAGGCCGCCCTCGGCGGTGACGAGCTCCATCCGGTCGAGATCGTCGAGGGGGTGCATCTCCAGACTGGCGAGCCTGATCATGAAGCGAGGCCCGAAGTACCGTGACTTCAGATCGTGATCACGGAGCACGTGGCAGACGTCCTGGCACAGGAAGCATTCGATGCACTTGCGAAACTCGCCCATCCGGTCGACGTCCTCCTGGCCGATCGACCAATCGGCGTCCCGCTTCGGAGTGAAGGGCGGGATGCGCCTGTTGACCTCGTAGTTCCAGGAGACGTCGGTGACGAGGTCGCGGACGATCGGGAACGTCCGCATCGGCTCGACGGTGATCGGCTCGCCCTCCGGCAGGGAGTCGACCCGCGTCTTGCACATCAGCCTCGGTCTCCCGTTGACCTCGGCGGAGCAGCAGCCGCAGTGTGCGGCCTTGCAGTTCCAGCGCACTGCGAGATCCTTGGCCTGGGTCCGCTGGATCTCGAGGACGGCGTCCAGGACGACCATCCCCGTCCCCTCGGAGAGCTCGTACTGCTCGAAGCCCCCGCCGCTCGAGTCGCCGCGCCAGATGCTGAACACCCGGGCGCTCACGCCGCGCCACCGCGTCGCCGATTCGAACACGGGGTCACTCCGCCACCACCTCGATGCCGGCCTCCTGCGCCTTCCGCTCCTCGACGAGCGCCGTGAGGTCCGGGCGCGAGCGGACGGGGCGTGGCTCGAGCTCCATGGTGCCGTCCGGGCGCCTGCGCACGACGATGTTCTGCGCGCCCCACGTGTCGTCGTACTCCGGGAAGTCGATGCGGCTGTGCGCACCGCGGCTCTCCTCGCGGAGCAGAGCCGCCCGAGCGACCGCCTCGGCGACCGTGAGCATGTTCCGGAGGTCGCGGCAGAGGTGCCAGCCCGGGTTCCAGCTCCTGCCCGGCATCGGCGCGCGCGCGCGGGCCGCCCGCTGCTCGAACTCGGCGAGCTTCTCGATCGCTTCCGACAGCCCTTCGGCATCGCGGAAGATGCCGACGAGATCCTGCGTCGTCTGTTGCAGGTCGGTCTGGATCTCGAACGGGTCCTCGCCCGGCCCTTCGAGGAAGGCGTCCATCTCGCCCGCAGCGGCGGCGACGTCGTCGTCGGACGGCCTCGAGGCATGGACGGAGGCCGCTTCCGCGCACGCGTGCTCACCCGCGCGCTTGCCGAAGACGACGATGTCCGAGAGCGAGTTGCCGCCGAGCCTGTTCGCGCCGTTCATGCCGCCGGTGCACTCGCCGGCGCCGAAGAGCCCGGGCACCGTGGTCGAGCCGGTCTCCGGCTCGACGGCGAGGCCGCCCATGAAGTAGTGGCAGGTCGGCCCCACCTCCATCGGCTCCTTCGTGATGTCCACGCCCGCGAGCTCCAGGAACTGCGCGTACATGCCCGGAAGCCTCTTCCTGACCGTCGCGTCGGGGAGGTGCGAGACGTCGAGGAACACGCCGCCGTGGGGCGAGCCGCGGCCCTCCTTCACCTCGGTGTAGATCGCGCGTGCGACCACGTCGCGCGTCGACAGCTCGAGCCGCTTGGGGTCGTAGCGCTCCATGAATCGCTCACCGTCCTTGTTGCGGAGGATCCCCCCCTCGCCGCGAACGGCCTCCGTGACGAGCAGGCCGACCACGCCGGGCGGCCAGACCATGCCGGTCGGGTGGAACTGGACGAACTCCATGTCGACGAGGTCGGCGCCCGCCTCGTAGCCGAGGACGTGACCGTCCCCGGTCGACTCCCACGAGTTCGAGTTGATGCGCCAGGCCTTGGCCGCGCCGCCGGTCGCCATTACGACCGCCTTGGCCGAGAAGACGTGGTAGGCGCCGTCGAGGCGGCAGTAGGCGAAAGCACCGGCGACCCGGTCGCCGTCCTTGAGCAGACGGGTGACGATGTATTCCATGTAGACGTCGATGTCGCTGTGGACCGCCTTGTCCTGGAGCGTCCGCAGCAGTTCGAGGCCGGTTCGGTCGCCGATGTGGACGAGGCGCGGGAAGGTGTGCCCGCCGAACGGCCGCTGGTTCATCTTCCGGTCCGGCGTACGGTCGAAGACCGCACCCCACTGCTCGAGCTCGCGCACCCGGTCCGGCGCCTCCTTCGCGTGCAGTTCCGCCATCGTCCAGTTGTTCAGGTACTTCCCGCCGAACATCGTGTCCTGGAAATGGGTCTTCCAGTCGTCCTCGGGGGCGACGTTTCCGAACGAGGCGGCGATCCCGCCCTCGGCCATCACCGTGTGCGCCTTGCCGAGGAGCGACTTGCAGACCACTGCCGTGCGGGCTCCGCCCTCGGAGGCGGCGATCGCGGCGCGGAGTCCCGCCCCACCCGCGCCGATCACGAGCACGTCGTAGTCGTGGCGCTCCACTAGAAGATCCTCGGATCGTGGAAGACACCGGCCGAGGCGAGCCGGATGTAGAGGTCGGCGAAGCAGACCCAGGCGAGACTCAGCCAGGCCCACTCCCCGTGGCGCAGGTTCAGGACCGTGACGCCGAGCCAGAGCCTGTGCCGACTCCTCGCTCGCGCGGAGCACGTGAAGCAGTCCAGCCGGCCGCCGATCAGGTGGCGGAGCGAGTTGCAGCCGAACGTGAAGGACGTCAGCAGGAGGACGTTCACCACCAGGACGATCGTGCCCACGCCCACTCCGAGGTGGAGCGAGCCGTCGGACCCGCGGAAGAAGAAGGCGCGGATCGCGTCGTAGCAGAGGAACCCGAGCACCACGGTCGCGAGGTAGAAGAAGTAGCGGTGCGCGCTCTGGAGTGCGAGCGGGGCCTTCGTCTCGCCGCTGTACGAGCCTCGCCTCGGCCCGGCCACCGCGCATGCGGGCGGCGCGAGGAAGTACGAGCGGTAGTAGGTCTTTCGGTAGTAGTAACAGGTGGCCCGCAGACCCAGGGGCGCCCAGGCGACCAGGATCGCCGGGGAGAACGGCACGTCGAACCCGAAGATGCTCTCGAGGTCAGGGGAGTAGAACGGCGAGAGGTAGTGCGCGCCTCCCCCCGTGTACAGGTAGTCCGAGCCGATGAGGACGACCACGAGGGCATAGAGACCGAAGATCGCCAGCCCCGCGCCCGTGACCAGCGGCGGCACCCACCACCGGTCGCGTCGCGACGTGGTGACCAGCCCGCCCGCCGGAGCGATTTGTACGGCCACGTGTCGAAGCTAGGTTCGGAGCAGCGTCGACGCCTCGGTAGATCCCCGCGTCAAGCGCGCGGCCCGGCCGCAGTTACGGCCGCTCCCGCCGATTCGGCGAACTGCTCGAAGTTGTCGCGGAACATCCGGGCGAGCCCGCGGGCCTTGCGGTCGTAGGCGGCGGGGTCGCTCCACGTCGAGCGCGGGTCGAGCAACGCGTCGTCCATCCCCGGCGCGGAGACCGGCACCTCGAACCCGAACACGGGGTCGGTGCGGTACTCGACGCTCCGCAGCCCCTCGTCGAGCGCCGCCCGGAGAAGTGCGCGTGTGGCCGAGATCGGCATCCGGTGCCCCTCGCCGAACGGCCCGCCCGTCCAGCCCGTGTTCACCAGCCAGACCGTTGCGTGCGGATGGGAATCGAGCTTCTCACCCAGCATGTGCGCGTAGACCGCGGGCTCCTGCGGCAGGAACGGCGCGCCGAAGCAGGCCGAGAAGGTCGCCTGCGGCTCGGTGACTCCGATCTCGGTCCCGGCCACCTTCGCCGTGTAGCCGGACAGGAAGTAGAACATCGCCTGTGCGCGGGTGAGCCGGGCGATCGGCGGCAGGATCCCGAACGCATCGGCGGTGAGCATGATCACGGCGCTCGGATGGCCCGCCTGCTTCGAAGGCAGCGCGTTCGCGATCTGCTCCAGCCTGTACGCGGCGCGCGTGTTCTCGGTCTTCGAGGCGTCGTCGAGGTCGAGAACGCCGTTCTCGTCGACGACGACGTTCTCGAGGATCGTCCCGAAGGTCCGCGTCGTCCGGTAGATCGCCGGCTCCGCCTCGGGGGAGAGCCGGATCACCTTCGCGTAGCAGCCGCCCTCGACGTTGAAGATGCCGCTGTCGCCCCAGCCGTGCTCGTCGTCGCCGATCAGCGATCGCTCCGGGTCGGCCGAGAGCGTCGTCTTGCCGGTTCCGGAGAGCCCGAAGAAGATCGCAACCCGGCCGTGGCCGTCCACGTTCGCGGAGCAGTGCATCGGGAAGACGCCCTCGAGCGGGAGCCTGTCGTTCATCACCGTGAAGATCGACTTCTTGATCTCGCCGGCGTAGAACGTGCCGCCGATCAGCACCTCGGTGCGACCGGGATGGAGGACGATGAACGTGCCGCTGCGCGTGCCGTCTCCGGCCGGATCGGCCTCGACCGCCGGCGCGTGGAGAACGAGCGCCTCGGGCTCGAAGTCCTCGAGCTCCTCGGTGGTCGGCTCGATGAACATCGTCTTCGCGAACAGCGCGTGGTACGCCCGGTCGGTGACCACCCGGACCGAGATGCGGTGCGCCTCGTCCGCGCCCGCGAACGCGTCGACGACGTAGAGGTCGTGGGTGCCGAGGTGGGCGACCACCTTTTCGCGCAGGCCCTCGAAGTGGGTCTCCGAGAGCGGCTGGTTGACCTTTCCCCACCAGATCCGGCTTTCGGATCCAGGCTCCTGGACCACGAACTTGTCCTCGGGCGAACGGCCGGTGAACCGGCCGGTGTCGACGCACAGCGGCCCGCCCTCCGCCAGGCGCCCCTCACCCCGCGCCAGCGCGTGCGTGTAGAGCAGCGCCGCCGTCGGCTGGCGGTAGACGCGGCCCTCGGGATTCAACCCGTTCACGCCGAGCGGACTCTGTGTCGTGATCGCGATCGCAGCTCTCCTCGGATCCGAATCCTACGTGCCTTCGACGAGTAAACGGTGAACCTGCATCTTCACGTGCCGGCCGACGACGGTGGCGCCGGCGATGCAGAGTGCCTCGTTCGCCCACCCGTACCGTTCGTCGTCGGACTCCAGAGTCATCGCCAGCGCGACGTCGAAGCTGCGGCCGTTCTCGCTCCTGCGGCCGATGCCGGTGACCGAGAAGACGATCCGGGCTCCGTCGTCCGTGGCGATCGCACCCGCGAGATCGGCGAGCAGGACGCCGTCCCCGCGGATCCGCGGGTTGTTCGAGAACCGAACCGACCCCTCGACCCGCGGCCCCGTCGCACGTCCCGTCCCGGCGGCGTAGCCGGTTCCGTCGAGGCCTCCGTACGGCCGCACGACGACGTACTCCCCCTCGTACCGCAGGTCGAGGTCGAAGATGTGCTCGAGCCTCATCCGCGCGCGAGCCTACTATCCCTGCCCCGGCACCGGCGGGTCGGTCCGCGCCCGCCCGACGGTCGGGGCATGCTGTACCCGTGCGGCTGGGACTCGTCCTGTTCGGCCTCGCCCTCGTGCTCGCTATGCCGGCCTCGGCGTCTCGATCGCAGTTCGCCCGGATCCAGTACGTGATCGACGGTGACACGGTCGTGCTCGCAAACGGGGAGCATGTCCGACTCGTCCAGATCGACGCTCCGGAGGTACAGGAGCGGGAGTGCTACGGCGCCCGGGCCCGCAGCGTGCTCCGGCGTCTCCTCCCGCCGGGCACGACCGTCCGCGTCGAGTCCGATCCGCGTCTCGACCGGGTCGACCGTTACGGCCGTCTGCTCCGGTACGTCCTCCGCGGGCCGCTGAACCTCAACCTCGAGCTCGTCCGCGAAGGGGCGGCGACGGTCTGGTTCTACGACCACGACCGCGGCCGCTACGCCGGGCAGCTGCTCTCGGCCGGTCGGGCCGCCCGCGCCGCCCGCCGGGGGCTGTGGGGCGCGTGCCCCGGAACCCCGTTCGACCCCTACCACGCCGCCGACACCGGCCGGTAACGGCGAGTCCCTCCAAGTAACACAGTGTTACGAGTCAGCGGAGCCGGCCCGCGCAGCCGTTCTCGAGGCAAGTAACACAGTGTTACGAGCCTCGCCGTAGGGGTCACCGCGGCCGGCTCGAACTCTTCGGCATGGAAGAGATCGACCGCCTGCTCTCCAGCCCGGCGCTCGCCGAGTCGACTCGGCGCGCGTACCGCACCGATCTCGAGCAGTTCGAGGCGTGGCTGCGCTCGCGGCGGCTCGAGCTCGAGGAGGTCGACGTCCGCGTCCTCTCCGACTACGTCGCCGACCTGGGACGCCGGAGACCGAAGCTCGCGCCGGCCACGATCGGACGCAAGCTGTCCGCCGTGCGCGCCTTGCTCCGCTCGGCGCTCGGCCCCGCGCGAGTTCCCGACGCCTCGCTCGGCCCGAGGCGTCCCAGGCGGCTGCCGTCCGCACCCAAGCCGGACGAGGTCGACAGCCAGCTCGACGGCCTGGAGCGCGGCGGGCCCCTCGGGCTGCGCGACCGCGCGCTGGTCGAGCTCGTCTACTCGGCCGGACTGCGCAGCGCCGAGGCGGTCGGCCTCGACCTCGAGGACGTCGACTTCGACCAGGAGCTCGTCCACGTCCGCGGGAAGGGCGGGAAGGAGCGGACCGTGCCGCTCGGCGAGGAGGCCGCCCTCCGGCTCGCCCGGTATCTGCGCGACGGCCGCCCGCACCTCGCACGGGGTGCCGGGAACGCCGTCTTCCTCTCGGCGCGCGGGCGCCGGCTCGACACGAGCACCCTCCGCCGGCTGACGCCCAACCCCCACCGGCTGCGTCACGCGTTCGCGACCCACCTGCTGGAGGGCGGCGCCGACCTGCGGGTGATCCAGGAGCTGCTCGGACACAGCTCGCTCTCGACCACCCAGATCTACAGCCACGTCGACGGCCGCCGGCTTCGCCGCGTCTACGACAGGGCCCACCCACGGTCATGACCGCAGATCGCGAGCTCGAAGGCTTCCTCGCGCTGCTCGCGACGAGGCGTGCGACTCGGACGGTCGAGGCATACCGGCGCGATCTCACCGACATCTCCCGCCGCCTCCGGAAGCCTGTCGCCGCTGCCACCACTGACGACCTCCGCCTCTACCTCGCGCAACTTCGGGCCGAGGGGCTCTCGGCTGCGACCCTTTCGCGCCGGGTTTCCGCTGCACGGGCGTTCTTCGCCCACCAGGTGCTGCTCGGAGCCCGCGGCGACAACCCCGCCGCCGAGCTCGAATCGCCGCGGCGTCGTCCCAGGCTGCCACGGACGCTCTCCGCCCGCGAGACCGAGCGGCTGATCGAAGCGGCCGCCGGCACCGGCCCGCGTGCCCTCCGGGACGCCGCGCTGGTCGAGCTCCTGTACGGCGGGGGCCTGCGCGTGAGCGAGGCGGTGGGGCTCGAGCGGCATGCCGTCGACCTCGACGAGCGGCTCGTCCGTTGCGTCGGCAAGGGGAACAAGGAGCGCATCGTCCCGATCGGGCGCTCGGCCGCCGAAGCGCTCCGCCGGTACCTCGCGCGCGGCCGGCCCTACCTCGACCGGCGTCTTCGTCCGGAGCTCTTCCTCAACGCCCGCGGTGGCCCGCTGACGCGGGCGGGCGCCTTCTTGATCATCCGGCGGCTCGCAGAGAAGGCGGGCCTCGACCCGGAGCGCGTTCACCCTCATCTCCTCCGCCACTCCTTCGCGACGCACCTCCTGGAGGGCGGTGCCGACCTGCGCTCGGTGCAGGAGATGCTCGGTCACGCCGATCTCGCGACCACGCAGATCTACACGCACGTCTCCGACCGGCGGCGGCGCGAGGCCTACTTCCAGGCGCACCCGCACGCACGCCGTCGGGGAACGAGCTAGCGGCTCTTCCGCTTGAGTCCGGCTGCGACCTTCGCGGCCGTCTCGGCCAGGTCGCGCTCCTGCCGGTCGTCGTTCGCCAGCCCCTCGAGAAGCGCGATCGTGTCGCGGTGCGCGGAGCCGTTCTTCAGGCAGACGATCGCCAGCCGGCGCACGGCCTGGTTGTCGTCGGCGGTCGCCAACCGGTGGAGGGCAGACCGCACCGAGTTGACTGCGCCCGGTGCGTCCCGAGACAGCAGCTCGAGGGAGATCAGCGCCGAGCCGCGGCAGGCAGGGCTCTCGTCGTCGAGCCCCCGCGCGAGCAGCTCGATCTTCTGCCGGAAGCGGAACTGGCCGAGCGCGCGGTACGCGACCGCACGCTCTCGGTAGTCGGCGCTCCGCGCCGCGCCCTCGACCTCGTCCTCCCACTCGCGGCGCAGGTCCGCGAGCTCGCGCTCCTTGCCTTCGCCGGCGAGGGCGTCCGCCTGGGCCGCCGCCTCGGCGAGGGTCAAGCCGGCTCGAGGGAGCGCGGAGCAGGCCCGACGTAGCGCGCGTTCGGGCGGAACAGCTTGCCCGTGCGCTTCTGCTCGAGGATGTGCGCCGACCAGCCCGCGACCCGCGAGCACGCGAACATCGCCGGCGCGAGGGGCGGCGGAATCTCGGCGATGTCGAGGACGATCGCCGAGTAGTACTCGACGTTGGTCTTCAGCGGCCGCTCGGGGTGACGCCGCTCGAGCTCCTCGAGCGCCGCCTGTTCGAGGCGCTCTGCGATCTCGATCTGCGGCGAGCCCAGCTCGCGCGCCGTCTCCTTCAGGATCCGCGAACGTGGGTCCTCGGCGCGGTAGATGCGGTGGCCGAAGCCCATGATCCGCTTACCGGAGTCGAGGGCGTCCTTGACCCACCTCTCCGGATCGCCCGTCCGCGCGACCTCCTCGAGCATCGGCTTCACATAGGCCGGTGCGCCGCCGTGCAGGGGCCCCGAGAGCGCCCCGACCGCCGCGGAGAGCGCGGCGCCGCAGTCGGCGCCGGTGGAGGCGACGACGCGGGCGGTGAAGGTGGAGGCGTTCAGCCCATGCTCGGCGGTGCAGATCCAGTACGTGTCGATCGCGCGGGCAGCCTTCGGGTCGGCCTCGCCGCGCCACTGGAGCAGGAACCTCTCGGCTGCCGTCTTCCCCGCTGCGACGACCTCAGCCGGGATCTGGTCGGCGTGGCCGTCCGCGACGCGGGCCGAGCGGGCGACGATCCCCATCATCTGGGCGGAAAGGCGGCCGAGATCCTCGCGCGCCTGGTCGTCCGAGATCTCGTTCAGCTTGCCGAGCTTCCAGAGCGCCGCCATCCGGGCGGTCTCGGCCTGGAGGTCGGCCGGGGCGTTGCCGGTCAGGCCGACGGGCTCGTACGGCTCCGGCTCCGGCATCACCGAGTCGAGCTCGTTGTCGACGAGCAGCCCCCACACGCGCTCGTAGGGGACGTGGCCGACGAGCTCTTCGATGTCGACCCCGCGGTAGCGGAGAACCCCGCCTTCCCTGTCGGGCTCGGCGATCTCGGTCTCGACCGCGACGACCCCTTCGAGTCCGGGCTTGAACTCGTTCATCGGGCTGGAATGTACCCGGACCGGGAACACCGATACGCCGGTAGAGTCAAGGCCCGTGGCGCACCGCGTGACATTGATTCCCGGCGACGGCACGGGTCCCGAGCTGACCGAGGCCACACGCCGTGTCCTCGAGGCGACCGGCGTCGCTTTCGACTGGGACGTCCAGCACGCGGGCACGGACGTGATGGAGGAGAACGACGGCAACCCGCTGCCGCCCGCGACCCTGGAGTCGATCCGGGCCAACGGCGTCGCCCTGAAAGGGCCGATCACGACCCCGATCGGCGGTGGCTTCCGCTCCGTCAACGTCGGGCTTCGCAAGGAGCTCGACATGTACGCGCAGGTGCGGCCGTGCAAGTCCTACCAGGGCGTTCGCACCCGCTTCGACGACGTCGACCTGATCATCGTCCGGGAGAACACCGAGGATCTCTACGTCGGCGTCGAGTTCGAGCAGGGCACGCCGGACGCTCGGGAGCTGATCGCCTGGATCGAGTCGAAAGGCAGCCGGCTGCGCTGGAGCGACGCGGGCATCTCGATCAAGCCGATCTCGGTGACCGGGACGCGACGGATCTTCGAGTTCGCGTTCGACTACGCGCGCCGAAACGGCCGTCGGAAGCTCACGGCCGTCCACAAGGCGAACATCATGAAGTTCTCCGACGGCCTCTGGCTGCGCGTCGCGCGCGAGGTCGCGGCCGAGAACGGCGACATCGAGTTCGACGACCGGATCGTGGACAACATGTGCATGCAGCTCGTGCAGCGGCCGGAGGAGTACGACATGCTCGTGCTCCCGAACCTGTACGGCGACGTCCTCTCCGACCTCTGCGCGGGGATGATCGGCGGGCTCGGGATGGCGCCCGGCGCGAACTACGGGGAGCACGTCGCCGTCTTCGAGCCGACGCACGGCTCGGCGCCCAAGTACGCCGGCCAGAACAAGGTGAACCCCATGGCCCAGCTGCTCTCGGGCGTGCTGATGCTCCGCCACCTGGACGAGCCGGAGGCGGCCGACCGGCTGGAGGGCGCCATCGCGGACGTGATCCGCGAAGGGAAGAGCCTCACCTACGACATGAAGCCGACCCGCGACGACCCGACCGCCGTCGGGACGAGCGAGGTCGCGGACGCGATCATCGACAAGCTGGGAGTGAAGGTCTGATGGCCCAACTGCAACGAGGCCGGCACGAGTTCAGGCCGACCGGCGGCAGGCGCAAGGTCACCGTCGTCGGAGCGGGGAACGTCGGCGCCACCTGCGCGCTCGAGCTCGCGCGCCGCGACTACGCGGACGTCGTGCTCGTCGACATCATCCCCGACTTCCCGCAGGGAAAGGCGCTGGACATGAACCAGGCCGGCTCGGTGCTCGGCTACGAGCCGACCATCACCGGGACCAACGGGTACGACGAGTCGGAGGGCTCCGACGTGATCGTGATCACGGCCGGCAAGCCACGGTCACCGGGCATGAGCCGCGACGACCTGGTGACGACGAACGAGGCGATCGTCGGCTCGGTCACGCGCGAGGTGGTGAGCCGGTCGCGGGACGCGACCATCGTCGTCGTCTCCAACCCGCTCGACGCGATGTGCCACGTCGCTAAGGCGGTGTCCCGCTTCAAGAAGAACCGCGTGGTCGGCATGGCCGGCATCCTCGACACCGCGCGCTTCTCGGCGTTCATCTCCTGGGAGACCGGCTGCTCGGTGAAGGACGTCACCGCCATGGTGCTGGGCGGGCACGGCGACCAGATGGTGCCGGTCGTCTCGGCGACCACCGTCGGCGGCGTCCCACTCGACCAGCTCGTCCCCAGGGGGCGGATCGCGAAGATGGTCGAGCGCACTCGGAAGGGGGGTGGCGAGATCGTCGAGCTGCTCGGCACGTCCGCCTGGTACGCGCCCGGCGCAGCGGCGGCGCAGATGGTCGACGCGATAATGCTGGACGAGAAGCGCGTGCTTCCCTGCACCGCCTACCTGGAGGGCGAGTACGGGGTCCGCGGCCTCTACATGGGCGTGCCGGTGAAGCTCGGCGCAGGCGGTGTCGAGGAGATCGTCCGGCTGAAGCTGACCGCGGACGAGAAGCGGATGTTCAAGGAGTCGGCGGCGGCCGTCCGCGAGGTCGTCGGCGTCCTGAAGAAGAGGTAAGAGGCACGACGAGGCGGCTGGAAGCGCCTCTAAGCTGACGACAATGGACCTCGGGCTTGGCGGCAGGACGGCGATCGTCTGCGGCGCGTCTTCCGGCATGGGGCTCGCGATCGCCGAGGCGCTCGCCGCCGAGGGCGCGAACGTCGTGATGTTCGCCCGCCGCCGCGACCTGGTCGAGCGCGAGGCCGACCGCATCGGCGCGCTGGCCGTCCGCGGCGACCTGACCATGCCGAAGGACCTGGCGCGGCTCGTGGAGACGACCGCGGGCGCATTCGGCGGCATCGACGTGCTCGTCAACAACGGCGGCGGCCCTCCTCCAGGCCCGGCCGCCGGCGTCGCCGACGAGGCGGTCGAGGGGGCCGTCGAGCTGCTGCTGCTCTCGGCGATCCGCCTGACCAACCTCTGCCTGCCGTACCTGGAGGCAGGCGGGCACGGACGCATCGTCAACATCGAGTCGAGCTCCGTCCGGGCGCCGATCGACAACCTGGCGTTGTCGAACGCGCTCCGGCCGGGCGTGGTCGGCTGGATGAAGACGCTGGCGCGCGAGGTCGGGTCGAAGGGGATCACCGTGAACACGATCGCGCCGGGCATGATCGACACCGAGCGCCTCCGGGCCGTCCCCGGCGTCAGGGACGTCTCGCAGATCCCACTCGGCCGCATCGGCGATCCGGCGGAGATCGCGTCCGTCGCCTGCTTCCTCGCCTCCGACCGCGCGGGCTACGTCACCGGAGCGGTCGTCCCGGTCGACGGCGGCCTCACGCGCAACCTCCTCTGACCGGACACCGCATCCGCTTCGGCACGGTCGCGCTCGTCGGCGCGCTGCTGATCGGACTGACAGTCGCGATCATGTGGATCGTCCCATCGGACAGCTATCTCTTCCTCCCCGATACCGCCCGCCCGGTCGCGCCGCTCGTCCAGGTCAAGGGAGGGAAGGATCCGACCGGCGCCGGCGGCGTCTACTACGACGCGGTCATCGTCCGCCGCGCCAAGCTCTTCGAGGAGCTGTTCCACTTCGTGCACAAGGGCGAGACGCTCGTCCCGGCGAGTGCCGTCAACCCGCCGGGAGCCAGCGACAGCCAGACGCGCGCCGAGAACCTGCGGGAGATGGCGCGCTCGCAGGACATCGCCGCCGCCGTCGCACTCGAGTACCTGGGTTACGACGTCAAGCTCGACTCCAGGGGGGCACTCGTCGACGACGTCCTCGCGGGATCGCCCGCGGCCAAGGCCGGCATCGAGCCGACCGAGACGATCGTCTCGGTCGACGGAAAGCCGGTGCGGACCCCCGGAGACCTCCGCCGCCTCCTCTCCATGCACAAACCCGGTGACACCGTGCGCCTCGGGGTACGCAACGCCGAGCGGCTCCGCACCGTGCCCGTGAAGACGGCCGCCGACCCGGCGAGGCCCGGGCGACCGGTGATCGGCGTGTTCGTCCTCCAGGCGACCCAGGCGAAGCTGCCGTTCCCGGTCAGGATCGACGCGGGCTCGATCGGCGGGCCGTCGGCCGGGCTCGCGTTCGCCCTCGACGTGCTCGAGGAGCTCGGCCACGACGTGACGCGCGGCCACAAGGTTGCGGCCACCGGCCAGATCGAGCCCGACGGCTCCGTCCTGCCGATCGGCGGCGTGAAGCAGAAGACGATCGGCGTGCGCCGTGCGGGCGTGGACGTCTTCCTTGTGCCTGCTGGGGATAACGCGAAAGAGGCCCGCAAGTACGCGGGGCCGGTCCGGGTCATCCCTGTGGAGAGTTTTCGACAGGCGTTGCAGGCACTGGCAACGCTGCCTCCCAAGCGGTAAAACCGCTGCAAACTGCCGAGTTCGAATCGTCCGCAAAGAGCACGTTTTTCGCGGCCGCACCCTCTTGTGCCCCGGCGAGACCGCCCTATGATCGCTGTCGGTTCGTTGACCACCGGGAGCGCGAGAAGGGACTGCCTTGGGCAAGCGTGAAGTGACCTGCGAGGACTGCTACTTCCACAAGGCGGGTCTGTGCGCGCTGATGCTCGAGTCGCCCTGTCCGACCTTCCGGAGCACGGAGCGGGGCGTCCTCGTGCCGCCGCAGCAGCCGCAGCTCGTCCCGCGGCCGGTGAGCGCCTTCGCCCGAGAGGTCGCGACGGCGTAGGATCGCCGGCGTGAGCACCCCGCAACCGCCCGGCCTCCCCGATTCGACGTCAACCGGCGCACCCCCGGCCCCCGAGGCGAGCCCCGCCGGGACGACTCCGGCCGCGCCGCGGCCGAGGGAGGGCGACCTCGGCGAGGACCGCCCGTCGACGTGGCAGCCGTGGCTCTACATCAAGATCGGACTGCTCCTCATCCTGATCGTCTGGGGGATCGCCTTCGTCGTCGAGAACAACAAGCAGATCAACGTCCATTTCGTCCTCGGGACGGCGAGGGTCAACCAGCTCTGGGCGATGCTCCTGCTGTTCGCGGTCGGACTCGTCGGCGGCGTGCTGCTCTCGCAGCTACACCGCCACCGGCGCCGCGCGCAACTCGCCAAGAAGGGCCGCAAGCCGCGCGATGCCCGCCGAGATGTCGGCGGGCGAGACGAAGCTGAAGGCAAGTCGCGCTGACGCCTGCCCGCCTCGGCCGGCCGGATAGAAGTCGCTCCCCTTCACGAAGGTGATGCCGGCCGCGGTCGCCGCGTCGAGGAGCGCCGCCGCGTCCGTCCCCTCCGGAAAGTCGAGCCACGTGAAGTAGCCGCCCTGGGGACGGCTCCACGACGCGCCCTCCGGCAGCTCGCGCTCGAACGCCTCCAGGATCGCGTCACGCCGCTCGCGGAGGAGGCCGACGACCCGCTCGATGTTCCCGTCGAGGAGGCCACGGCCGACGAACTCGTGAATGGCCGCCTGCGGCAGCAGGGCGGGCGTGAGATAGGTCTGCACCGCCAGCGCCTCGAGCCTCGCGATCAGCTCGGCGGGGGCGATCAGGTATCCGACGCGCAGGCCGGGACCAACGATCTTCGAGAAAGAAAACGAGTAGACGACGCCGTTGCCCCCGGCGAGCTCGTGCACGCTCGGCAGGGGCTCTCCCTCGTAGCGGACGAGCGAGTAGGGATCGTCCTCCAGGACGAGCACCCGGCCGTCCCGTGCGAGCTCGGCAAGGGCGCGCCGGCGCTCCAGCGAGAGCGTCCGGCCGCTCGGGTTCTGGAAGGTCGGGATCGTGTAGAGGAAGGCGGCGGGAAGCTCCAGCCCGTCGGGGTCGAGACCGTCCTCGTCCATCGGCACGACGCTCGCCTCGCCGCGCCGGCGGGCGGTGATGTGCAGCGCGCGGTCGTAGGTCGGCCCCTCGACGAGCACGCGCATGCCGGGCTCGACCAGGAGCTCCGCGATCAGGGAAAGACCCTGCAGCGAGCCGTTGGTGATCAGGACCTGCGACGTCCCTACCCCGTGCCGGGCCGCGACCCACTCGCGGAGCGGCTCGTAGCCGGCGACCGGCCCGTAGTTGAGGATCGTCTTTCCGTCGCGCTCGACCGCCGCGCGTGCGCAGTCGGCGAGCTCCTCGACTGGCAGGCATTCCGGCGCGGGGACGCCGCGCGCGAAGGAGATCACGGCCACGCCCTCACACTACACTCGGCGCCGTGGACGCCACCCTGCGTCCGCCGCGACCGACGAGGCGACGGCGACCGCGGGCAACGAGCACTCTCAGATCGCCAACGGGGCCGACTCGCGCTCACCTGACTCGCACGCGGCCTCCGCGGGTTCGCGCATACCCCCACCCAGGGTGGGGGCTGACCCCTTTCCCCTGCCGGCGACGCTAGCCGCTCTCGCAGCACCCGTGTGTGCCGATTGTGCGCCGGATGTTCGGCGCCGCGGCGCCCGGGCCTAGCTCCCGCGCAGCACGTCGGCGGCGATCTGGGCCGCCTCCGTCGGCGAGGTGCCCACCCGGACACCGTTCGCCTCGAGCGCCTCCTTCTTCGCCTGCGCCGTCCCGGACGAGCCGGTGATGATCGCGCCCGCGTGGCCCATCGTCTTGCCGGGCGGAGCGCTGAACCCTGCGATGTACGCGACGACCGGCTTCGACATCTCGGTGGCGATGAACCGGGCCGCCTTCTCCTCCTCGTCGCCGCCGATCTCGCCGACCATGACGACGATCTCCGTCTCCGGATCGGTCTCGAACTGCCGGAGCACGTCGATGAACGAGGAGCCGACGATCGGATCGCCCCCGATCCCGACGATGGTGGAGTTCCCCAGGCCGAGCCCGGTCAGCTCGTGACCGATCTGGTAGGTCAGCGTGCCCGAGCGGGAGACGAGGCCGATCGCCCCCGGGCTGAAGATCTCCGCCGGGATGATCCCGACGTTGGCCTTCCCGGGGGAGAGCGCGCCCGGACAGTTGGGCCCGAGCATCGTCACACCGCGCGGGCGAATGTAGGTGTAGACGCGCAGCATGTCGTGCGCCGGGAGTCCCTCCGCGATGCAGACCACGGTGCCGATCCCCGCGTCGACCGCCTCGTAGATCGCGTCGGTGGCGAAGCGGGCGGGGACGAAGATCATCGTCGTGTTCGCACCTGTCTCGGCGACCGCGTCGGCGACGGTGTCGAACACCGGCACGCCGTCGACGTCCTGGCCGCCCTTGCCGGGCGTGACGCCGGCGACGACCTGCGTCCCGTAGGCGCGGTTGCGCAGGCCGTGGAACGTCCCCTCGCGGCCGGTCAGGCCCTGGACGACGAGCTTCGTGTCGCGGTCGACGACGATCGCCACTACTTCACTCCCTTGAGCGCGGTACGGTCGAGCGTCACCCAGTCGCCGGCGCTGCGCGCCGCGATCAGCCCGCGCACCCGCTCGGCGTCGGCACCCGTGCAGCCGGCGCGTTCGAGCCACGGCTCGATCTCGACCCGTTGCGGCAGCGACCGCCGCTCGGCGAGCACGAGACCGGCACCCTCGAAGAGCTCGTGCCACTCGTCGACCGAGTAGCAGCGGACGTGAGAGGGATCCCGCAGGCGCTCCGCCTCCTCGAGCGCGTCGCCGCCGAACGTGTTGTCGACCACGATCACCATCCGCCCGGCGACGCGCGCCATCTCGCACAGCGCCGCCGCCACGTCCTCGAAGTGGTGGGCGGCCAGCCGGGAGACGACGACGTCGAAGCTCCCGTCGGCGAACGGAAGCTCCTCGCTCCGGCTGACGACATCGGGCTGCATCCCCGGCGCCGGGTCTGTCGTGACGACCGAGATGCCCGCCTCGCGCAGCCGCCTGGCCACGTGACCACCGCCGGTCCCGACGTCGAGCGCGGTCGTCGCGCCCGTCGACCACTCGACGATCAGGTCGAGGTCCGGGCCTTCGCGATGGGCAGGACTGTCGCGGTACGCCTGGGCGCGCTCCGACCAGACGTCGGCGGCTTCGTCTCTCATCGCGCCAGCTCCACGGCCCGCTTCGCCCCGGACAGCATCGTCGTCTCCACGTGCAGGTTCGCCGGTGCAGCCTCCTCGAGCAGCGCACGTCCCTCCGCGGCATTCGTGCCGTCCAGCCGCACGACGATCGGGTGCGGGATCTCCATCTGCCCGAGCGCCTGGAGAATCCCGCGCGCCACCTCGTCGCAGCGGGTGATGCCGCCGAAGATGTTGAAGAGGATCGCCTTCACCTGCGGGTCCCCGGTGATGATCTCGAGCGCGTCGACGACGCCCTGCGCATCTCCGCCGCCGCCGAGATCGCAGAAGTTCGCAGGGCGTCCGCCGACGAGCACGATCACGTCGAGCGTCGACATCACGAGCCCGGCACCGTTGCCGAGGATGCCGACCTCGCCGTCCAGCTTCACGTAGGTGACGCCTTTCTGCCGGGCGGCGCGCTCCTCGGGCGGATACGCCTCCGGGTCGCGCATCTCGCCCACATCGGCGTGCCGGAACAGCGCGTTGTCGTCGACGGTGAACTTCGAGTCGAGCGCCTTCACCTCGCCGCCGGGGGTGACGATCAGCGGATTGATCTCGCAGAGCATCGCGTCGAACCCGACGAAGGCGTCGTAGAGGTTCGCGGCGATCGCGGCGATCTGCTTCTGCTCGTCCGGGTCGTCGACGCCGCCGCCGTGGACGAGCGCCCGCGCGTGCCAGGGCTGGAAGCCCTCGAAGGGGTCGACGTGCAGCCTGACGAGCGCCTCGGGCGACGTCGCGGCCACCTCCTCGATGTCCACGCCGCCCCGGGTCGTGAACATCAGCAGCGGCTTCTTCGCCCCCCGGTCGAAGGTGACGGAAAGGTAGTACTCCTTCGCGATGTCGGAGGCCTTCTCGATCCAGAGCTTGCGGACGACGTGACCCCGGATGTCGAGGCCGAGGATCTCCTTCGCCCGTGACTCGGCCTCGCCGGGATCGGCGGCGAGCTTGATACCGCCGGCCTTGCCGCGGCCTCCCGTCAGCACCTGCGCCTTGACGACGACCGGGCCGCCGAGCTCCTCGCCAGCCGTCCGTGCCTCGGCGGACGTGAGGGCGAGCCTCCCGTCGGAGACGGGGATGCCCGCGCGGCGGAAGAGCTCCTTGCCCTGGTACTCGTAGAGATCCACGCCGCGGCGAGGCTACCTGACGATGCCCTGGAAGCGGGGGTCCTGCCTGAGCGCCTCGAAGTCGGAGTCGACCGCGGCGCCCGGCCGGAGCTGCGGGTCGAGCTCGAGCGAGCGGGTGACGTGTGCGAGCGCCTCCTCGGTCTCCCCGGAGAGCGACTCGAAGCAGGCCAGGTCGTACAGCAGCACCGGGTCGTCCCCGCGCCGGGCGAGCGCGTCGCGGAGGATCGCGGCACCGTCGCCGTACCTGCCCGGCTCGTGGAAGAAGCTCGCGCGCCGGAGCGCGTCCCAGACCTGGTGGATGCCGAGCAGCCGCCTGAGCTCGACGATCGGCTCCGGATGATCCTCGACCCGCAGCTCGCAGACACGGTCGATCCCCTCCCGCGACTCGGCCGCGGCGCCCGTCCGCTCGACGACCAGGGCCGAGGACTGCTGCCCGCGCGCATCGCCGCCGGCCGCCTGCGCCGCTTCGAGCGCGGAGACGAGACGCTCGGCGAGCGAGCCGCTCGTCTCCAGGAACGCCCGCTCCATCTCGGTGACGACGGCCTCGCCGGCGAGGATGTTCCCCTGGGCCGCGTAGCCGGCGCCGACGCGGTGCCCGGCCCAGGCGAGGCACTCGGAGCCTGTGTGCGCCGCAGCCCGGCCGTCGGCCGTGACCACGCCGAGCTGCCGCGACTCGCGGCCGGGGTCTTCCGCGAGCGCCCGATCGAGCGCGGCCGCCGGGTCGAGCCCCGCCTCGAGGAACGAGAGAATTCTCGGCCCGTGCGCAGCGACGCCGGCGGCCTGGGTCGCGACCGCGCCCACGCCCGCCTTCGCCCACGGCACGACCGAGCCGACAGAGAAGTAGCGCGACTGGACCGCGCAGCCGACCTCCCCGGCGGGCACGTCGGCGGCGACGATCGAGAACGTTCCCTTCACGGTTGCGCGCACGGCCATCACCCTAGCCACGGACGCTAGGCTCGAGCAGTGGACGCGATCGTGGTCGAGAGCCTGGAGAAGCGGTACAAGGCGGTGCGGGCGCTCGGCGGCGTGTCCTTCGCCGTCCGCGAGGGAGAGGTCTTCGGCCTGCTCGGGCCGAACGGCGCCGGCAAGTCGACCACCGTCCGGATCCTCGCCACGCTGACCAGGCCGGACGCCGGCCGGGCCGAGGTCGCCGGACACGACGTCCGCCGCGAGGCAGGCTCCGTCCGTCGCTCGATCGGCTACGTCCCGCAGGACTCCGGTGTCGACCAGTACGGCACCGGACGCGAGAACCTGATGCTCCAGGGTCACGTCCAGGGGATGGGCGGCATCGAGCTCAAGCGCCGCGTGGCCGAGCTCCTGGACCTGGTCGGCATCGCCGACGCCGCCGACCGGATCGTCAAGACGTACTCGGGAGGGATGCGCCGCCGGCTGGACATCGCGCTCGGGCTCGTCCACCGCCCGAAGGTGCTCTTCCTCGACGAGCCGACAACCGGTCTCGACCCGGAGGCCCGGGTCCAGATGTGGACGGAGGTCGGACGCCTGGCCCACCAGGAAAACCTGACGATCCTGCTCACCACCCACTACCTGGAGGAGGCGGACGAGCTCGCCGACCGCCTGGCGATCGTCAGCCGCGGCCAGATCGTCGTCGAAGGCACGCCGCCCCAGCTCAAGGCGATGCTGCGCGGCGACGCGGTGCACCTCGTGCTGTCGGACGGTCGGATCGACGACGCGCGCCGCATCGTCGAGCGTCTCGGCGCGACGCCCGAGAACGTGACCGACGGCCGGACGCTGGTCGCGCGGGTCGAGAACGGCAACCGGGCCCTGCCGGGCATCCTCTCCGCGCTCGACCAGAAAGGGATCGCCGTGGAGTCGGTCGGCGTCTCACGCCCCTCGCTCGACGACGTCTACCTCCACTACACGGGCCGCGACTTCGCTGCCGAGGACCGGGGAGAAGCGTAGGCATGAAGGTCCTCTCCGACACCTGGTTCATGGTCGTGCGCCAGGCGCGCAACCTCATGCGCGAGCCGATCTGGATCGCCCTGCTGCTCGTCCAGCCGATGGTCTGGCTCGTCCTCTACAGCCAACTCTTCCACAACGCCACCCGGCTCGGCGGCTTCGGCACGACCTCGTACGTGACGTTCCTGGCCCCCGCGATCGTGGTCATGAACTCGTTCTTCGGCGCGACGTGGAGCGGGATGGGGATGATCAACGACCTCGACCACAAGGTGGTCGAGCGCTTCCTCGCCACACCCGCGAGCCGGTTCGCGATCGTCCTCTCCCAGATCGTGCGCTCGGCGATCACGGCCGCGATCCAGGCGGTGATCATCCTCGTCGTCGCGGTCGCGCTCGGCGTGCACGTGCACTCCGGCGCAGGCGGCTGGATCATCATCATCATCGCCGCGATCCTCGTGAACAGCGCCTTCTCCGGCCTCTCGCAGGGCATCGCGCTCCTCACCCGCCGGGAGGCGACGATGATCGCGCTCGCGAACTTCATCGGGCTGCCGCTCCTGTTCGTCTCCACCACGCTGATCGCGCGCGCGCAGATGCCGCCCTGGATGCGCGTGGCCGCGCACGCGAACCCGATGGACTGGGGCGTTCGCGCGGCCCGCGAGGTGGTGCTGCCGGGCACGTCCTGGGCCACGGTCGGGCTGTACCTCGTGTTCCTGCTCGTTCTCTCCGCGCTCACGGCCGCATTCGCGACGTGGTGCTTCCGCGCGTACGAGCGGACGCTCTAGGGAATACTCCCTCCGACCCCGCTATCGAAGGAGGCTGGCATGGACGTGCAGACCCTGACCGACGCCGAGATCGAGACCGGCGGCACGGTCGTGATGGAGGTCGAGGGCGACGCCGACGGAACCGACGGCGACGCGGACGGCACCGACGCGGACGGCACCGACGGCGACGGCACCGACGGGACGGACGGCGATGGCAGCGACGCGGACGCCGACGGAGCGGACAGCTAGCGACGCTCTCGTCCGCTGCGTCGAGCCGATCGACGCCGCGGAGTTCCTCGCCGACTACTGGGAGCAGCAGCCGCTCGCCGTTCCGAGAGCCGCGGAAGGTCGCTTCGACGACCTCCTCTCGGTGGCGGACGTCGAGCGGCTGGTCTCCGCCGGCGGGCTCCGCACGCCCGGCCTCCGGCTCGTCAAGGAGGGCGGCACGATCGCGGAGTCGTCGTACACGACCGACATCTCGTGGCGGCCGAAGCCGTTCCTCGGCGTCGCCGACCCGGACCGCGTGGCGGCGGCGTTCGCGGACGGAGCGACCATCGTCCTCCAGGCGCTTCATCACACATGGCCGCCCCTCGCACGATTCTGCCGCGCGCTCGAGCAGGAGCTTGGAAGCGGCGTCCAGGCGAACTCGTACTACACGCCCCGGCGCTCGCAGGGGTTCGCAGTCCACCACGATACGCACGACGTCTTCGTCCTCCAGGTCGCCGGCGAGAAGCACTGGCGGGTGTACGAGCCTCTGCTGGAGCTACCGCTGAAGGCCCAGCGCTGGTCTTCCTCGCTCGGCGAGCCCGGACCGACCGTCCTGGAGCTGACGCTTCGCGCGGGCGACACCCTCTACCTCCCGCGCGGCTGGCTGCACGATGCCCTCACGTCCGAGACGGACTCGCTCCACGTCACGGTCGGCGTCAACGTGCACACGTGGGTGGACGCGTTCCGGGCCGCTCTCGCCGAGTGCGAGCACGACGTCGAGTTCCGGCGGTCCGTACCGGACGACGGAGAAGCGGCGGTCGACCTCGTCGGACGGCTCGCCGAGCGGCTGGGGCCGAAGGCCGTGGGCCGCCGGGCACGGGCCGCGTTCGTCGACAGCCGCCGCCCGATTCTCGACGGACACCTCGAGGAGGTTCGCGGGCTCGAGTCCGTCACCGTCGAGACGCCGCTCGAGCGCCGCCCGACCGTGATCGCCGACCTCGACGGAGCAACGCTCTCGTTCGAGGGAAAGCACGTCGACTTCCCCGATTCCGCCCGCGATCAGGTCAAGGCGATCTTCGAGTCGGACGCGCCCTTCATCGCCGCCGATCTGCCTGCCGGCCTCGACGACGAGGGTCGGCTCGTGCTGGTCAGGCGACTGATTCGCGAAGGATTTCTGCGGCGTAGTGCCGCGGGTGCCTGAGCGTCTCCGCACTGCAGGTGAGGTAGGTCAGCTCGCCGGGCTCGTGCGCGACGCGGAGGTCGAAGATGCGAGAGCCGGCGCGGAAACTGATGTCCGCCCCGTCGTTCTCGACCAGTTCGAGGTCGCCCAGACCCCGTAGGTCGGCCGTGCGCCGAAGCTCGATCTCGGCTGCCTGCTCGGCGAACGTGTGCGCCGAGCGGCCGCGGTAGTGGTCGAGATCGATCCGGCCGGCGAGATACTCGTCCAGCACCGACCAGGCATCGGCCGGAGCGACGCGCCCGAAGTAGAGGCCGTCGGGCAGGACGACGACGTTCCCGGCAAAGCGATCACCGCCGAGGTGCGACGCCTGCCAGACCCACCCGTCCTCCGCCTGCTCCTCCAGCGCCTGGTAGAGCGGCCTCCCGTGGCGGGCGCAGCACCGGTCGTGCTTGCCGTGGGTGCAGACGAGAAGCAGCGGATGGTCGAGCGGTGCGCCGCGGCCGGTCAGGTCGAGCCCGAGCAGGTCGTCGTACTGCTCGACCTCGGCACGGAAGAGCTCGCCTCCGCGCCCCGGCGAGCTGCCCCAGAACAGGGCCAGGACGGGGTGCTCACGGCGGTGGGGGCGGCGGACGAAGAGCAGCTTCGTGTTCGGCCTCGCGTCGCGTTGCTCGCGCAGGCGTCCCTTCACCTCGTCCGACAGACCGCTGGCCGGCAGGGCGTCGTGGCCCCACAGGCCGCGGTACTCGACGAGGATCCAGTGGTCGACCCGGCTGGCGGTCCCGGCCAGCGACTCGGCATTCTGGAGCGAGACCTCGGAGCAGAACGCCCCCCTACGCTCCGGCATCCGGCTCCTGCTCCGGCACGACGAGGCAGATCACCTGGCCCGTGCCGACCGGCTCGCCCGGCCGAACCGAGAGCTCGGCGACGATCCCGTCCCGGAGCGCATGCACCTCGTTCTCCATCTTCATCGCCTCGACGATGCAGATCACCTGCCCGGCCGCGACCGGGTCGCCGTCGGCGACCCGAACGGAGAGAACCGTCCCCTGCATCGGACTGACGATCGCGTCGCGACCGCCCGCCCCGCCGCCGCCCGCCGCCGCCCGCCGCCGCCTCCGCTCGGCGAGCTCCGCCCACGGCGGCTCCGGCGCCAGCACCCGCACGTCGAAGCGGCGGCCGTCGAGTTCGACGGCCGTCACCCGCTCCCTGACCCTGCCGTCCGAAGGCGCCCCCGTCGGTGCCGGAGGGAGCAGCTGCCCCTCCGCCTGCTCGGTCAGTCGCCGCGCCTCCTCGGCCAGCTGCTCCGACTCGACCACGCCGTGGCACGTCGCGCCGTCCACGAAGCACGGATGGCGCAGGAGCGCGCGATGGAAGCCGAGCAGCGTCGTGACGCCGCCGATCCGGAACTCCTCGAGAGCGCGGAGCATCCGCCGCCTGGCGTGTTCGCGGTCGACCCCGTGGACGATCAGCTTCGCGATCATCGGGTCGTAGAGCGGCGAGACCTCCGAGCCGTCCTCCACGCCCGAATCCACCCGGACGCCAGGCCCTCCGGGCTCCCGGTAGCCCGTGATCAGCCCGGGCGCGGGCCGGAACCCGGCGGATGGATCCTCCGCGTTGATCCTGCACTCGAGGGCGTGTCCGTTCAACCGGACGTCCTCCTGGCGGAGGGACAGCGGCTCGCCGGCCGCGATCAGCACCTGCTCGCGCACGAGGTCGAGGCCCGTCGCCATCTCGGTGACCGTGTGCTCGACCTGGATGCGGGTGTTCATCTCCATGAAGTAGTAGGCGCCGTCCCGATCCAGCAAACCCTCGATCGTCCCGGCGGAGCGGTAGCCGACCGCCCGCGCCGCCTCGACCGCGATCGCCCCGATCCGCGCGCGCAACTCGGCGTCGACTGCCGGCGACGGCGTCTCCTCGACGAGCTTCTGGTGGCGGCGCTGGATCGTGCAGTCGCGCTCGCCCAGGTGGATCGCGTTGCCGTGCGCGTCGGCGAGGACCTGCACCTCGACGTGCCGTGGGTCCTCCAGGTAGCGCTCGACGTAGACCGCCGGATCCGAGAAGTACGCCTCGCCCTCGCGTCTCACGGTCTCGAGCGCGCGGCCGACGTCGTCCCCCTTGCGGACGACGCGGAAGCCCTTGCCGCCTCCCCCGGCCGACGCCTTGATCGCAAGCGGCCAGCCGATCTCGTCGCCGAGCCGCTCGACCTCGTCCGCCGACTCGACCGGCTCCGTCGTGCCCGGGATGATCGGCACGCCGGCCGCCTTCATCCGCTCCCGCGCCTCCGTCTTCGATCCCATCGCCTCGATCGCCTCGGGCGGCGGGCCGATCCAGACGAGCCCGGCCTTCTCGACCGCCCGGGCGAACGCCGCGTTCTCGGCGAGGAAGCCGTAGCCCGGGTGAACCGCTTCCGCGCCCGCCTGGAGCGCCCTCTCGACGATCCTCTCCTGGTGCAGGTAGCTCTCGGCCGGCGGGCCGGCGCCGACCAGCCAAGCCTCGTCCGCGGCGTGAACGTGCATCGAGCCGCGGTCGGCCTCGGAGTAGACGGCCACGGACGCGATCCCGAGCTCGCGGAGCGTCCGGAAGACGCGAACGGCGATCTCGCCACGGTTGGCCACGAGGACTTTGGAGAACACGCTCACCGGCAACGTATCCTCCCTGGCGATGGGCCTGGCCGACCAGCTGACGGTTGCCCGGATCGCGGCGACGCCGCTCGTCGTGATCCTCTACATCTGGGATTTCCCGGGGCACGCCTACTGGGCGACGGCGGTCTTCCTGGCGGCGATGGCGACCGATCAGATCGACGGCTGGCTGGCGCGGAGGCAGGGTCGGACGACGCCCCTGGGGTCGCTTCTCGACCCGGTCGCGGACAAGGTGCTCGTGCTCGCGACGATGGTCGTCCTCGTCGGCGAGGGAGCGCTCCCGGGCTGGATGGTGGCCGCGATCGTCGCCCGTGAGCTGCTCGTCTCGGGGCTGCGCCTCGCCGCCGCCGAGCGGGGCGTCGTCCTCCAGGCGCGCGACCTCGGCAAGCTCAAGACCTGGTCGCAGACGGTCGCCGCCGCGCTCGGTGGGTTCGCGTCCGCCGGCGCCTGGGGCACCTCCGTCGCCTGGTGGGGCCTCCTGGTCGCGGTCGTCCTGACGTGGATCTCCGGGCTCGACTACGCACGCGACGCCCCGGCGCTCCTCCGCCGCCGCGCGCTGGCCTGACCTTCTTGCCGCCTCGGCCCCCCGCCTACGGTCAGGTCGGGGAGACGGGGGCCGTCGAGGCGCAGCGTCCGCGGCCGCGGCCACTTCCCCACCGAGCAGGCAGCGATGAAATGCTTGTACCTCGCCGTCCGCGGCCTCGACCCTTCGGGTCGAG
>JBLMYA010000093.1:0-5565 GCA_050258035.1 Verrucomicrobiota bacterium | reverse complement strand
GGGTGGACGTGCCACGGAGAACCGATGCCCGCGGGCACAACGATCTCGATCAGACCGTACTGCCCTGCCGTGTCGTCCCTGCCGATCTTGATCGTTTGCAGCATTCCGAGCAGCCAGAACGCCTCGCCCTCGTTGCCGTCGAGTACGTATCCGAGCTGAGCTCGATCTGGAGCGATGGTCGCCATGCGCACTTCCCCTCCGTTGGTATGATCTCCAACTGTCCGTTGATAGATAATTGTAGAGAGGACTATCTCAGATGGAACAGAACCTGTCAAGCCCGTCGCCGGAGCGGCTCCGCGCGTGGCGACTCTTCTTCGAGAGCGCCCTCGCGCTTGGGGACGTGCTCGACGCCGAGCTCGAGCAGGCTGTGGGCATCTCGCAGCGTTGGTACGACGTCCTCGTCCATCTCGAGGAGTCACCCGCCGGCATTCCCATGAACGAGCTCGCGGAGCGGATCCTTTACAGCAAGAGCGGCTTCACTCGTGTCGTCGACCGCATGGAGGAGGAAGGACTCGTTCGTCGCGTTCGCCCCGAACATGATCGCCGCTCGATCCTCATCGTCCTCACCGACAAGGGCATCGAAACCATGGAGGAGGCTCGCCGCTACCACCGCGACGGAATCGAGCGACACTTCTCACAGCACCTAACCGACGCCGACGTCGCGGGGCTGACTCGCGCGCTTCAGAAGGTGAGCGCGCATGCACGCCCCCTTCGCCCCGGCCGCATCCGCGGATAACACGGGCTCGCGCCGCACGCCGGCGCCGACGGACGGGGTCGTGCAGGCGTGGGCCCGCAATCACCATATGCGGGTGGGGCGGTCGCGAGGCGTGCCGGGACAATCGAATTCCTCTCCCGAGGTCGTGGTTGATCGTGTCGCCCTTGTATCGCGAACAGGGCGCCGAGCTGCGTTCGCCATTCCCAGATTGCTGGGATAGCGGTTGCGGCGCGGGAGCGGCAGCCTCCGGGGCGGCGGGACGGCACAAGGTCGTTCCGGACAAAGGAGGAGAACGTGGTCGCGCGTACATCGAGCTGGACGGGATCGCCCGAGACACTGGAGCGTTGGGCAGAACACGCGGAGAAGCAGGTAAAGCCGTTCGTCGCCACGCTCCCCGGCAACGTCGGCGCCGTGTTCCTGGTCGACCGCGAGAACGGCGCGGGCCTGACGCTGACGTTGTGGGAGAGCGACGAGGCGGCCGCCGAGACCGATCGCAACGCGGAGCAGAGTCGAGCGAGCACCGTCGCGGCAACAGGGATCGAGCTGGTCGAGCGTGGACGCTGGGAGGTCGTCGTGCGCATCTGATCCCGCGGTGAAGGGACTAGCATCGGCCGATGAGTCGGAATCGCGACCGATGACCGGCGCGTCCACGCTCGACGACGCGGTCGCGGTGGTCGCCGAGACCTGCCGTGCCGGGCTCGATCTCGATGACCTGCGCCGGCGCGTGTTGCCTTCGATCCGGCGGGGTGTTCCCGTGGACGCGCTCTGGTGGGCGGCGGCGGATCCTACGACGCTGCTGTTCACCCGCCCTCATCGGGAAGAGATCCCGGCAGAGACAGGTCCGTACTTCGTCGCCAACGAGTTCCTCGCAGACGACGTGAACAGGTGGTCCGTGCTCGCACGGGACCGGCGGGGTGTTCGGACGTTGCTGGAAGCCACGGGCGGCAGAATGGAAGAGAGCCCGCGTTACCGCGACATCTTCCGGCCGCTCGGGCTCGGGGACGAGTTGCGTGCGGTCCTTCGGGCAGGCGGCGAGTGCTGGGGCTATCTCTGCATCCATCGCGAAGGACCGCGCGGCTTCTCCGAGCAGGAGGCCCGGTTCGTCGAGAGGATCGCTCCGCACCTGGCGGTGGGTTTTCGCCTGGCGACGCTCATCGGCACTGTTCGGGAGGGAGGGATCATGTCGCCCGGGCTCGTCCTCGTCGCCGACGATGGCTCGATCTCTGCCACGAACGCGGCCGGCGAGCAGTGGCTCGAGGAGCTCGGCGTGCCCTCGGACCGGGGCGGCGTCCCGCTCGAGGTGCTCGCCGTAAGCTCCCGTCTGCGCGACACCGATGGCACGAGCAATCAGCCACCGCGGCTGCGTGTCCGCACGCGAGCCGGCCGCTGGGCCGTCCTGCATGCGTCCTGGCTCGGCGAACCTCCGACGCGCTCAGCCGCCGTGATCATCGAGCCGGCCGAGCCGACGGAGGTCCTACCGCTGCTCGTTGCTGCCTACGGCCTCACCAGGCAAGAGAGGCGAGTGACTACTCTCGTCTGCCAGGGCCTGTCGACGGTGGAGATCGGCGCGCGGCTCCGCGTGACCACGAACACGGTCCAGGATCACCTCAAATCGATCTTCACCAAGACGGGTATCCGGAGCCGGCGCGAGCTCGTAGTCGCCCTCCTCAAGCAGCCGTACCGCTGACGCATCGCGCTCGCGGTCGAACCGCGAAGGCGCTTGCGGGACGTCGTGAAACGCTGGCCGAGGGCGAGCCGCGACGGCAGCTCGGGGTGCGTCGGCGGCAGCCGCTGCAGATCACGGCCTCCAGCCGCCGCGGAGCGGGTGGCCCAGCTGCAGCCCGAAGCGCTCGAGCAGCTCGGGAACCGTCTCGGGCCGCATCTCGAGGCCGTAACGGCGGCTGAGGTCTGCGACCGCCTCCGGGTCGGCCGCGACCGCGCCGCCGAGGTCGGAAAGCTCCTGAAAGAAGCGTTCAAAGCCTGCCGGCGAGATGAGCTCGAGGATGCGGCACGGCTCGTCGCCGACATTCCAGAACGTGTGCCACTGCCCGCGCGGCTTGAACACGAGGTCGCCCGGCCCCGCCTCGACGACGTCGTCGCCCAGCAGCGCGCCCATCCGCCCCTGCAGCACGAAGCTGTACTCGTCCTCACGCGTGTGGCGGTGCAGCGGCGCCGCGAGCGCACGCGGCGACATCGGATGCTCGACGAGCGAGAAGCGCTCGTCGGCGTCGACACCGTCGAGCAGGAAGCGGACGCCGATGCTCCCGAGAAATCCCTCACGCCCGTCGTCCGGGCTGACGACCTTCACGCCTACGACTGCGGTCTCCACCGGTCGCTCCTTTCATTGGACAGTGATGTCGCGCAAAAATAGAGCACCGGCGCCCGTCCTGTCAATATGATCGGACAGCAATGTCTGACGAAAAGCGCCCGTATCGGATGAAGCGCCGGGCCGAGCTCGAGGAGCTGACGCGGCGGCGGATCACCGAAAGCGCCGTCGCCCTGCACGAGGAGGTCGGGCCCGCGCATGCTTCGATCAGCGCGATCGCCGCACGCGCAGGCGTCCGCCGCTCGACCGTCTACCGCCACTTTCCCGACGAGGAGGCGCTCTTTGCCGCCTGCTCGGCGCACTGGCGCACGGCGAATCCACCGCCTGACCCGCGCACGTGGACCCCGATCCGGGATCCCGCCGAGCGAACGCGCACCGCCCTCCGCGAGTTGTACGCGTTCTACAGTCGAACCGAAGCCATGTACGTCAGCCTGCTGCGCGACGAGGCGCTCGTCCCCGCCGTCCAGCGCCGACTGCGCGACTTCTACGGCTATCTCGACGCCGTCCAGGACGACCTCGCAGCCGGGCGCGGCCTCCGAGGCAGACAGGCCCGTTACGCCGGCGCTGCGATCGGCCACGCACTCGCGTTCCAGACCTGGCGCTCGCTCACTCGCCAGCAGGAGCTCACCAACGACGACGCAGTCGAACTCATGCTCAGGCTCGTCGCGCACGCGGCGAGCTGAGTCTTGACGGCATCGTCGACGTCATCTCCAAGGGGCAATGGAAACGGTTCCACCCCTAGCCTGGAAGCAACCGCACCGGTCTAGGAGCCGCGCGCTCGGATGCGCCAGCGTGCAGCGATGTCCCCCCGGTGAGGCATGCTCGTGCCGCACGAGCGGTGCTAGGGTCGTCGGCGCTAACGGTCTAGAGTCCGGCGTCCGATTGCAGAGCCTCGGGCGGGCCGCCGAGCAGAAGCGTTCGAGTAACGAAGATCAAGCCTCGCCGAGCGTCGTTAGCCCGGCCCGAATGAAAGAGAGAACTCCTTGAAAGGACGCCGAATGAACGTTCGCGTAGCAGTCGTCACTTTCGCTGCCGTGTCCGTCGCAGCAATCGTCGCAGCGTCCGCTTCCGCCGCCGGAACCGCCTTCTCTGGCAACGTCTGCAGCATGGTCGCGGCCAAGCAGGCTGCCGCGGTCCACGTCAAGCTGAAGTGCAAGCAGCAGAAGACCGTGAAGAACTCCGGGGGCACGCTCTGGACGGCGGTCTGGGGTCCCGCGACCGCGGTCGTTGGGCCGCGTCTGAGCGTCGGCGTCTGGAAGGTCTCGAATCCCACGCTCCTTGCTGCGATGAAAGCGAGTCATGCGAGCGGGAAGTCGGTGGGGATCGGCAGCTGGTCGCGGGAGAGCGGCCTGGCCAACGGGGGGACATCGGACGGCGTCACCTTCGTGATCCGCGGCTACCTCGTACTGATCACGCTCGCGACGCCGACCGGCAAACCCCTGACCACACCCGCTCCGCTGATCGCGCTCAGCAGGGCGGTCGCCAACCACCTTTGAGCGACGCTGGAGTAGCGGACACCTTTCCCCGTACCACGCTACGGCACGGTCGTCCTCGCCCCAGGCGCCGCTCCGGAGGCTGAGTCGCGAAGCTCGCATGCGCGCGCTTCCTTCCGCCTGAGCTCGGACGAGAACACGCAGCTGTCGGCGGGGGTCGCACCAGGGTCCCACGCCCATGCAAAACGCGACCAAACGCGACTACTCCCGGCGCGCGTAAACCCGCGCCTCACGCAAAGCCGCAGGAATCGACCCCTCCTCACGTTCAGGGTAAGGAGGGGCCGACGGTTCGAGTCCGTAAGAGGGCTCTTCGGAATTCCGCATGGTTATTGAGGTGCGGGCTCGGCGGTCGTCGGCGCACCTGAAGTACCGATAATCCCGTGTCATGGTCCTGGGAAAGCTGATGGCGACGCTCGGGACCGTGCTCCTCTTCGGGGCCGGAGTTGCGGCGGCGGCTCTTGGCGATCCTCCGCCCACAGTGACCGAGCCGACCACCACGGCCATCACCACCACCACCACGGCGACGACGACCACCACGACCACGACGACGACGACGACCGCGACCACCACGACGACGGTGACGCCGCCGACGATGGCAACCACGACTGCCTCTGCCGAGACCACGACGGCGGCGGCGACGGCGGCGGCGCCGACGTCGACGACCACCGCCTCGTCACCGCCTCGGAGGGCGACTCGCACAGGCGCTCTCCCTCATGGGGCGAGCGTGTCCGATACGCCCTCCAGGAGCGTGCGATCAGCGCATCCGCAGCGCAGAAGGCATCGGCACCGAGTCTCGAAGCCGCTCCGCGTCACACCGCCGCTCGGTCGAGGCGCGTACGTCTTTCCGGTCGTCGGTGTCTCGAGCTTTGGCGACTCCTATGGCGCGTTCCGAGGCGACGTTCGCGGGAAATGGCACCACGGGGACGACATCTTCGCCCCGCTCGGCGCCCCGGTCGTGGCGGTCGCGAACGGAACGATCAACCGCGTCGGCTGGCACAAGATCGGCGGCTGGCGGCTCTGGGTGCGGGACG